>JAPKCK010000001.1 GCA_028822985.1 Aquiluna sp. | reverse complement strand
CAGTACCGGACGGTGCGCGGAGATTTGAACAAGTCATATTTCATTCATCTGTGAGCATTACTTCAAGGTCTCGTGCCAAGTTTGCGGTGAAACAGCTCCACCCAATTTGCAATCTGTGGTTGAGTGGAGATTCCCAATAGACCTTTGCCATAAGTGCACTATGGCCTCTGACTACCATCGCGTCGCACTTGTGGAGGACGGGGTTGATCCCTTAATGGCAAGGCAATCGATGATAGATGCAGTCAAGTTATTAGCAGAAATCACTGACTACCCAATTTGGGAAGGGGGCATGCTGGAACAGATAGAACAAACCAAACTTGACTTCATTCAAGTGGGCAACGTGTGCCAGGGGTTGTTGCGCCAGGAGAGGTCCCCCGAAGCTCAATCGCAGGCGTCTTAAGTTCTCAAGTTTTCTCGAGAGATCTTAGGCTAGCCGCGGACTTTGTTCCAAAGTTACTGAAAGGCCGCATTCTGACCATGCGACCTGAAATACTTATTGAGTGAAAGCTGATGGGGATTAGATGGAAAAGCTAAAAAAGCTCTTGGCAAATCTGCCACACCCAATTCGCTGGGCCTTAATCATGCTGATCGGTTTCGCGCTCCTGATTCTCGGGTTGGTAATGCTTGTCACTCCAGGACCTGGATTGTTGTTTATCTTCTTTGGGCTCTCAATTTTGGCATTGGAAATCAAGTGGGCAAGGGAGTTGAACCAGCAGGGTGTTCAGGGTCTTGAAAAAATAGTTGCTCGCATAAAGAAAATCTTTGGGCGCAAACCCAAGAACTAGAACATCTTCTTGGCCTCGGGGAATTTCTAAGTAGCGGGGATGCTTACCCCCCCTATGGATTGGAGATTCAAATGAGTGTGACCCCACACGGTATTCACCACGTAACAGCTATTGCCGGAGACCCACAGCGCAACGTCGATTTTTATACAAAGGTCTTCGGATTGAGGCTGGTAAAACAAACCGTAAATTTCGACGCGCCTCACATTTGGCATCTTTATTACGGGGATGAGCACGGCTCTCCTGCTTCGATCTTGACGTTCTTTCCATGGCCCGGTGTTACACCAGGCCGTGAGGGCTCTGGCCTAACTACGGCAACATCATTTTCAGTTCCAGCCACATCGCTTGGCTTTTGGAGCAAGCATTTGGCCGGGCTCAACATCGATTGGTCATGGGGCAAGGATTCATCCGGATACGACCTAATCGAGGTGCGCGATTATGACGGCATGCGCCTGCAGCTTGTCGGAACTGTGGGTGACTCCAGAAGTGGATGGGACGGGGTGGCAGACATTCCAGCCGAACATGCTGTCCGCGGTCTTCACTCCGTTGAGCTATCACAGATTCAGATCGATCCAACCGCAGGCATGCTTCAAAACCTTCTGGGCATGAGCCTTTTCTCAGAGTCGTCCAGTAGGGCAAACTTCCAGATGGCCGAGGGGGCCTCCGGCACCAAGGTAGAGATTCTCGGGGGAGTGGGCAACCGCGGCCTCCAAGCCGGCGGCACGGTTCACCACGTGGCGTTTAGGGCTCCTGATCTAGCGACCATGGAGCTTTGGCAGCAGGAGCTAATGAATCGCGGAGTTTCCGTCACTGAAATCAAGGACAGGCAGTACTTCAAAAGCATTTACTTTAGGGAGCCAGGTGGAGTGTTGTTTGAAATTGCAACGGATGATCCTGGCTTTGACACTGACGAACCGCTTCTGGAACTTGGTAAGAAGCTAAAGCTTCCACCATGGCTAGAGCCATCACGAGATCAAATCCAGCAGTCCCTAACCGAGATCAACGTCTAGAAACATGACAAATAACGATATTGCAAGACCACATGTATTCCAGAAAGGGAGTTCTTCTCGAACTTTGCTCCTACTCCACGGCACAGGTGCTGACGAGCATGATCTTCTAGGACTAGCTAGAGCCCTGGACCCGGAAGCATCTGTTTTGTCACCGAGGGGCATGCACTTAGAGTCCGGAATGAATCGCTTTTTTGAGCGCTACCCGGATGGCAGCTTCAACGAAGCGTCCATAGACCAGGGAGTCGCAGAACTGGCTGAGTTTATTGAGGCTGCAATTGTCGAGTATGAGCTTGATCGGGCGAACATCTTTGGCACTGGTTTTAGTAACGGAGCTAATACCGCGTCGGCTTTGATGATCAAGCATCCAGCACTGTTATCTGGAGCAGCTCTGTTTGGGTCGACCAAGCCATACCGTGAAGTTGAGAGAGTAGACCTCAAGGGAAAGCGCGTTTGGCTATCAAATGGCGATCAAGACCCTTACGCGCCAGTGCAAGTAAGCGAAGCTTGGGTTGAGGTGCTCCAAGGTTTTGGTGCCGAGGTCAAGTGGTTGCGCCATCCGGGAGGACATCAAATCTCCCAGTTGCACGTGACTGAGATTGCAAGTGCGCTCTAGGGTATCCTCGTAAAGAGCGGATCGGGAGCTCGATTCATTCACAGAACCTAGACTTGACCTAGGGGTGGGGTAGCAGGGGTAAGCGCTCAGGCGTGTTGGGAATGTTCGTAGTTTTAGCTTTCATTTTGACGGGTTGTTCCAACGCTGACGTTCAATCGAAACCGACATTGACTCCGATGTTGACACCTGAAGCTTCCTCCACTGAGCTGACAAGAATTATCGAGATAAACCCTGAGGTTCAAGATGGAGTTATTCATGTTGCCGCGAAGGGTGCGTCCTGTGATTCACACCCTGAGCACGCCACTTGCCACATTCATCAACAAGATTGGGGTATTCCAGTCAAAATCACAGAAGCAGGTGAGGGTGCTTTGAGATTAAGCCTCAGCGGAAACTAGGTCCCGGGCGCATCATTGGTTTAGTCCCGAGAAAAAGTTGCAAGGACTGTGTCATGGATTACCTCAGAGCAAAAGTAGCTAAACTCTTATAAAACAAAGAGAAAAGGATTACCTGATGGAAAGCCACGACTTGGTTCTAGTACTAAACGAGGTAACGGTCCTAATGGCACTTTCGGCGACAGGCATCATTGCGCTGTTGGGCATGTTCGCCCATCTTTCGTTCTCTTCAATCTTTGGAAAAGAAGTCAATTAATCAATCAGGTAATTGATACGGTCCAGATGGCTAGAGCTCTTCGGGTTTTCAGTAATCAGCTAGTTTGCAGCGTACATTTCCTGAACTAAAACTGGTTCCGATAGCTTTCCCTCTATACATTCTAAGATTCTTGCGACGGTCGGTGCATCGTTGTGAATTTGCCAAAGTTCTCTGGACTCCCAGGCTTCTATGAACATCAGCTTTCCGGAGACTTCCTCGTAAAGGTCATAGAAGACACAACCAAGCTCAAGCCTCACGTCTTTTGCGACATCGAGTAGAAGCTCTTTGACTTCGATCAGGTTTTGGGCGTTCGGCGTGAAAGTGGCTACTACTGTGCATGTTTTCATGCTGTGATGCTACAGGAGCTTGCTACTTAGGCTATTAGATTCAGCGACTTCGCTGTTTGCTTCATTGTCTTTGTTGCAAGCCCAGCATTCTCATTTAGCTGTTTGCCAAAGGTTGGTATTAGCTCCTTGATGGCTTTTGTCCATGTTGGGAAATCATCTGGGGCCATCCGCTCGAGCACGTTTAGCATTACGCTCACGCTGACCGATGCTCCCGGGCTGGCACCCAGAAGACCCGCAATGGTTCCATCCTGGCTGGAGATAACTTCAGTTCCGAATTGAAGTGTGCCACCACGGCCATTTGGCTTGATGACTTGGGCTCTTTGGCCGGCTTCGTAGTAGGACCAGTCCTTCGGAGTGGCATTTGGTACGAAAACTCGAAGAGCTTCGAACTTGCTTTTCTTCGTCTTGGTTACTTCCATGAGCAAGTACTTCATGAGGTCTAAGTTTCTTAGGGCAACTGAGAGATAAGAGGTGATGTTCTTTATCCTGATCGACAACGGAAGATCAAGCACTGAACCGTTTTTCAAAAACTTTGGGTTGATTCCGGCAAATGGCCCGAACAGCAAACTGGTTTTGCCATCTACAACTCTTGTGTCGAGGTGTGGTACCGACATTGGTGGGGCACCGACATCGGCTTGGGAGTAAACCTTGGCTTGATGACTAGCGACTATTTCAGGATCATCGGTTCTCAGGAAGTGACCGCTAACCGGGAAGGTACCGTAGCCATCTATTTCTGGAATTCCGGATTTTTGAAGGATCTTTAACGCATATCCACCTGCACCCACGAAAACTTTATTCGCGTGGACAATGCGACCTGGGGAGCCCCCGAACCATAGCTGCCACTTTTTATCTTCAAACTGATGTACCGATTTAACTTCAGTGTTCGTTTCAAGTCGCATGCCATTTTTGACTAGCCAGTTGATCATTTGCTTGGTCATGGAGCCATAGTTGACATCTGTGCCCTGATTGGTAAATGTCGCAGCAACTTTTTCGTCGCCTCTGCCATCCATCATCAAGGGAATCCACTCCGCGAGCTCTTTGACATCCTCGGAGAACTTCATGCCGGTAAATAGCGGCTGAGCATCAAGCGACTTTTGCCTTCTCCGTAAGTAGTCGACATCTGAGTCGCCACGAACAAAAGTCACGTGGGGGACTGAGCGTATAAAAGTCTTTGGGTCATCGAGTGCACCAAGACCTACGAGGCTTGACCAGAATTGCCTGGAGACCTGAAATTGTTCGTTTATCGCGACTGCCTTGGCAGGATCCGGCAGAGACCCATCTACAGAGTCGGGCATGTAATTGAGTTCACATAGTGCCGCGTGCCCGGTCCCAGCGTTATTCCACGGGTTCGAGCTTTCCTCTGCAACTTCGCCCAACCGCTCGTACATGACAATAGAAATACTCGGGTCGAGCTTTTTTAGGAGGACGCCTAGGGTTGCGGACATAATTCCGCCGCCAATTAGGGCAAAGTCGTATTTCTCAATGTCACTCACTCTTAGAGGGTAATCGGTCTAGAGGACTGTTACGCCCAAAAGTGCACCAATCGCATAGGAAATTCCCATCGTCAGTGTGCTTATCACGACGTTTCTGGCGACGGATTTCAGAACTGGCGTGCTACCGGCCCACGCCGCCCACCATCCAGTAAGCGCTAGGGCTAGAGCGACACTTGCAAAAGTCGCCTGAATGCTAATGGCCTGCCACGGTCCGGTGATAGCCAGAAAAGGCAGCGCAGCCCCGGAGATAAAAGCCAGAAGTGATGACCAAGCAGCGGACCAGGGCCTTGCGTTGATGCTGCCTTTTTTTCGACCGTGTGCAATCTCGGTGTCGCGCTGAGCGCTCACACTTATAAACTCTCCTCCGCCCATTGAGATGGCGCCCGCGACAATCGCCGCGGCTCCAGCAAGGAGGATAACCTCGTAACTTGCTCCCGCGGCGGCTACACCAACCACGATGCCTGCGACCGAAACGATGCCATCATTTGCACCGAGAACTGCAGCCCTCAGCCAGTTCAGCTTGCGCTCAAGATCACGTTCGTTGTTTTTGCTCATTGGCTAATTTTGCAGTGTTGATTGAGGCATTACTAGCAAGGCATACCTAACTCGGTCGGTAGACTTTTCAATGTGAAGGAGTACAAGTGAATATATTATTAGCAGGGAAGACTCACCAGGTAAGTGAGGGAGCCACCGGTTTTGATCTTTTCGAACTGCGTGAGGTCATTGCGATGCACGTGAATGGTGAAGCTAGGGACCTCTCACACGTTGTGGTCGCCGAAGATAAGGTCGAGGGCATACTTATTGACTCTCCAGCGGGTCTGGAGATACTTAGGCACTCCACGGCTCACGTCATGGCTCAAGCCGTGCAAGAGCTTTTTCCAAATGCCAAGCTGGGTATCGGGCCGTATATCACCGACGGCTTCTATTTCGATTTTGATGTTGCGGAACCATTCGTCCCGGATGACCTAAAGCGGGTAGAGAAGCGCATGAAGGAACTAGTGGGTAAGTCGCAGAGGTTTACTCGCATTGAAGTTTCTGACGAGGAAGCCAAGAGGCTTATGGCCGACGAGCCTTACAAACTAGAACTAATCGGGCTGAAATCTGAGGATGTCCAAGAGGGTTCGGTTGAGGTTTCAGCCGGTGGCCTATCCGTGTATGAAAACACAAACCCAGACGGTAGCTTGGCGTGGCGAGACCTTTGCAGGGGGCCCCACCTGCCAAACACAAGACAAATCGGCAAGAGTTTCTCTCTATCCAGAAGCGCAGCAGCCTACTGGCGAGGCAATGAAAACAATAAACAACTTCAACGAATTTACGGCACCGCCTGGGCGACTAAAGAGGCGTTAGCGGAGCACCTGGACAGAATTGAACAGGCTGCGAAGCGTGACCACAGAAAACTTGGCGTAGAGCTTGACCTATTCAGTTTTCCCGAGGAAGTCGGATCAGGGCTTGCGGTATTTCATCCAAAGGGTGGAATCATTCGAAAGGTCATGGAGGACTACTCGCGTGCTAAGCACGAGGAGGCCGGATATGAGTTCGTTTACACACCGCACATAACTAAATCCAATCTTTTTGAACAAAGCGGACATCTGAACTGGTATTCCGATGGGATGTTTCCACCAATGAAGCTGGACTCAGAGGTCGGCGAGGACGGAGAGGTACGCAAGCAGGGCGTTGATTATTACCTAAAGCCCATGAACTGCCCATTCCACATTCTGATTTTTAAGTCTCGCTCCAGAAGCTACCGAGAGCTACCGCTTCGCATGTTCGAGTTTGGATCCGTTTATCGCTACGAGAAGTCCGGCGTTCTGCATGGCCTCACGAGAGTTCGTGGCATGACACAAGACGATGCCCACCTATTTGTCACTCAAGATCAATTGCAGCAGGAGCTAACCAGCGTTTTGAAGTTTGTGCTTGATCTTTTGCGCGATTACGGACTGAACGATTTCTACCTTGAGTTATCCACCAGAGAGGAAGGAAATCCAAAGTTTGTCGGTGAGGATGCCATTTGGGAATCCGCAACGAAAACGCTTGAGCAGGTGGCAAATGACTCCGGTTTGGAACTAGTTGCAGATCCCGGCGGCGCAGCGTTTTACGGGCCAAAGATATCTGTGCAGGCAAGAGACGCTATCGGTCGCACCTGGCAAATGAGCACAATTCAGCTGGACTTTAATCTTCCAGATCGATTCAATTTGGAATATGTTGGCTCAGATGGTGCGAGGCATCAGCCGATCATGATACATAGGGCCTTATTTGGATCCATTGAACGATTCTTTGGGGTTCTAACAGAGCACTACGCTGGTCACTTTCCGCCATGGCTAGCACCCGTTCAAGCGGTGTGTATACCCGTTGCAGACGAATTCGCAGACTACCTAGACATCTTTGCCAGTTCGCTGAAGAAGGAGGGTATGCGTATAAACGTCGACCACTCTGACAGCCGGATGCAAAAAAAGATTCGAGACCACACCCTTGACAGGGTTCCGTTCATAATTCTTGCTGGAGCCAGAGATGTCGAGGCTGGGACTTTGGCTTTTAGATTCCGGGACGGGAATCAGCGCAATGACATTCCGCTTGAGGAAGCCAGGCAACTCATTCGAGATGCGATCGGAAACAAGGAACAGGTCTAATGAGTGAATACCTAGACAACATGACTGGGATGCAGGATGGCTTCGAGAGGCTGTGGACACCGCATCGATTGGTTTACATTGAGGATCTGCAGAAGCCCCCAACCGATGACTGCGTTTTTTGCGATGCACCGAATAAGTCAGACGAAGATGGGCTGATAGTTAAGCGCGGAGTCACCGCGTACGTTCTTTTGAACCTGTTTCCCTATAACGCAGGACACTTGCTTGTGTGCCCTTACAGGCACGTTGCAACCTATGACAAGGCAACCCTTGAAGAGACTGCCGAGATTGCGCTCTTGACCCAGCAGGCGATGGCGACGATTGAGGCGACCTCGAGGGCCCACGGGTTTAATATCGGGATGAATCAAGGCCAAGTTGCTGGCGCAGGCATCGCAGAACACCTTCATCAACATATAGTTCCTCGTTGGAGGAATGATTCCAACTTTTTTCCGATTATTGCTCAGACCAAAGCCATTCCAAAACTTCTAGGTGAAGTTAGGGAAACAATTGCTACCAACTGGATAGACGGAGTTTAGGATTACATCATGACAAATAACACGACAGAATCAACGCCCTTAGTTAAATCTGGATTAGCAGAAATGCTAAAGGGTGGCGTCATTATGGACGTTGTCAACGCGGAACAGGCAATTATTGCGCAAGATGCTGGTGCAGTTGCCGTGATGGCTCTAGAGCGTGTGCCAGCAGACATCCGCGCTCAGGGTGGCGTAGCAAGAATGAGCGATCCGGACTTGCTCGACGGTATCAGAGCAGCCGTGACGATTCCCGTCATGGCCAAGGTTCGCATCGGTCACTTCGTTGAGGCACAGGTTCTGCAGTCCCTCAAGGTTGACTTCATTGACGAATCAGAGGTCTTAAGTCCTGCTGATTATGTAAACCACATTGATAAGTGGAATTTCGACATCCCATTTGTTTGTGGTGCTACTAACTTGGGCGAGGCGCTTCGTCGCATCACCGAGGGTGCAGCGATGATCAGGTCAAAGGGCGAAGCCGGTACCGGCGACGTTTCGGAAGCCACCAAGCACATCAGAACTATTCTTGGCGAAATCCGAGCTCTTTCATCCAGAAGCGATGACGAACTATACGTCGCCGCCAAAGAACTGCAGGCTCCTTATGCGCTTGTGAAGCAAGTAGCAAGAGAAGGAAAGTTGCCAGTAGTCCTGTTCGTAGCCGGAGGAGTTGCTACTCCTGCGGACGCAGCAATGATGATGCAAATGGGTGCCGACGGCGTTTTCGTTGGATCCGGAGTGTTCAAGTCTGGTAACCCAGTGGCTCGCGCTGCGGCAATTGTCAAGGCGACCACTTTTTACAATGACGCAGACGTGATCGCAAATGCTTCCCGCGGTCTAGGTGAGGCGATGGTCGGCATAAACGTGAGTGACCTCCCTGCACCTCACCGACTTTCGGAGCGTGGCTGGTAATTGCGAATAGGCGTTCTCGCTCTTCAGGGCGATAGCCGAGAGCACCTTCTACTCTTAGGACAATTAGGGGTAGAAGGTCTTGCAGTTAGAACAGCTAGCGATTTAGCAGAGGTCGATGCGTTGATAATCCCTGGGGGAGAGTCAACGACCATATCGAAGCTTCTTGTGAACTTTGATCTAATGCCGCAGGTTAGAGAGTTTGCCAAATCAAATCCGGTGCTAGGCACCTGTGCCGGGCTGATTCTAATTTCTGATGAAGTAATCGGGGCTCTTCCGGATCAGCAGCTAATAACCGGACTGCCGGTCAAGACAGAACGCAATGCTTATGGCGGTCAGCTAAATTCGTTTGAATCTTCAGTGTTATTCGCGGATGGCACCACAGAAAACGTTGCTTTTATACGAGCACCGAGAATTCTCGAGGCCGGTAATTGCGAAATTTTGGCAACATATAATTTGGAACCAGTTGCCGTTCAGTTCCGAAATCTCATTGGCGCAAGCTTCCACCCGGAGCTGACTGGAGCCACATATTTGCATAAGTTGTTCATTTCGCTCGTCGAAGAGCACCAAAGCTAGTAATTTAGAGGAACTATGTCAGGTCACTCTAAATGGGCAACAACGAAACATAAAAAAGCAGCTAATGACTCCAAGAGAGCAAAGCTGTTTGCGAAACTTATCAAAAATATTGAGGTCGCTGCCCGCCTGGGCGGCTCTGACCTTGAAGGAAACCCGACACTCTACGAGGCCATTTATAAGGCCAAGAAGCTCTCCTTGCCCGGTGACAACATTGATCGGGCCGTCAAGCGTGGCGCAGGCGAACTAGGCGATGGCGTTGAATATCACAACATTATTTACGAGGGCTATGGACCGGCTGGGGTAGCTGTAATGATTGAGTGCCTAACTGATAACAAAAACCGCGCTGCCGCCGAAGTCAGGCTTGCGGTTGGTAAAAATTCCGGAAACATGGCCGACCCTGGCTCGGTTAGCTACCAATTTGCGCGCAAGGGTGTTATTTCGGTTCCAAGCTCCTACAGCGAGGATGAAATTCTTGAAGCCACCATTGAGCACGGAGTCGAAGATCTGCAGCTAATAGGCGATAATTTTTTGCTCACCTGCGACCCAAGCAAGATGACGGAAACCAGGACCGCTCTCCAGCAATCAGCCATCGATTACGAATCGGCTGACGTAGAGTTCGTTTCCTCTCTGAAGGTCGAAGTTGATGCCTCGAGTGCCAAGAAGGTCATTGACCTTATAGAAGCGCTGGAGGAGCTGGACGATGTCCAAGAGATTTACACGAACATGGAGATTTCAGAAGCCGTGATGGCCGAGCTAGAAGCCATGAGCTAGTGGAGCTAATTCTCGGAGTCGATCCTGGACTTACGCGCTGCGGATACGGCCTAATAACCGGCAATAAGGCGATCGACTATGGTCACTTTACCTCATCACCAACACAGGATCCACGAGATCGGGTCGGTTCTATAGCCGACTCTTTGGACAAGATCATCCTCGTCCACAAGCCAGTCCTGATCGCGATAGAGCGAGTTTTCGCGCAGGCCAACCTTAGAAGTGTGATGGGGGTCGCTCAAATCTCGGGCGCACTAATGGCTTTGGCCTACAAGCACGACATACCGCTTGAGTTCTTTACGCCAAGCGAGGTCAAGCTTTCAGTTACTGGGAGTGGGAGGGCCGACAAGGCGCAGGTGTCAGAAATGGTTAAGCGCACGCTCAACTTGCAAGAAACCCCCAAACCGGCCGACGTTGCCGACGCCCTGGCGGTCGCGATTTGCGCATCTAAGAGAGCGCAGGGGCTGGGCACGAATGCCCAACAGAAGTGGGTCGCAGCTGCCAAGAGTGCCAACCGCAGATTAGGTTAGCAACGTGATATCGAGCTTGCAGGGAACCATCGGCCACTTGGGCGCAGATCGTCTTACCTTGGTTGTGTCCGGAGTCGGTTTTTCGATTCAAATAACCAGTCGTCACTCAGCCAAACTTGCCCTCGGCCAAGAGATCTTGATCCAAACAAAACTCGTTGTCAGAGAGGACGACCTGTCTTTGTTTGGCTTTCAAACAAACCATGAGGCCGAATTATTTGATTTGCTCTGCGGGGTTAATGGGATTGGACCCAAGCTAGCAATGACCACGCTGTCTGGCCTAACCGGCGAGCTATTAGTCAATGCCATCAATTCCCAGGACGAAAATGCTTTTCGTGCGATACCGGGAATTGGGCCTAAGACTGCAAAACTTGTACTGATCACTTTGAGCGGCAAGGTTGGTCTTTCCTCCAGCGTCAGAGTTAACGAGAACGTGCTGCAGGCGATGCTTCAACTCGGTGGAGATGAACTGGCATCCAGAAAGCTTCTCTCAAGCCTCGACCAGTCACTATCCGAATCCGCGTTACTCAAGCAGGCACTGGCTGAACTTGGCCGTTCTAAGTTGATCTCATGATGGATTCCGCACCCGAGGAGCGGGCCCTAGAAGCGGCCTTGAGGCCCAAAGTTCTAGGAGAGTTCGTAGGCCAAGACAAGGTTGTCAAACAGATTTCTCTAGTAATCAAGGCCGCAAAACTTGGTGGAAGGACCGCGGATCACATCTTGCTCGCGGGGCCTCCAGGCCTTGGTAAAACCACGCTCGCGATGATCGTTGCGCACGAGGCCGAGCGAACACTCAAGCTGACGAGCGGCCCAGCAATTCAGTCTTCAGGGGATCTGGCATCAATACTCTCTGCTTTAGAGGCAGGCGACGTGCTGTTTATTGACGAAATCCACCGAATGTCTAGAAGTGCCGAAGAGATGCTGTACCTCGCAATGGAAGATTTTCGGGTTGACGTGATGGTTGGCAAGGGTCCGGGGGCCGCATCGATTTCTCTTGACATTGAGCCGTTTACACTCATTGGCGCAACCACTAGGAGCGGGATGCTGCCCACTCCTCTTCGAGACCGTTTTGGTTTCACGGCTTTCCTTGAGTATTACGAGGCCCGCGAAATTGCACGAGTACTAGAAGCTTCGTCACTGAAACTCGGCGTCAACCTCGACGCCGAGGCGCTTGATTTACTCAGCACCAGATCTAGGGGCACGCCTCGCATAGCAAATCGCCTACTTAGGCGAGTGCGGGACTTCGCCAGTGTCAATGAACACAGCGCTATTGACTACGGGATCGCTTTGGATGCAATGGCGCTTTTTGAGGTTGACAAGTTAGGACTCGATCGAGTGGATCGGACTCTTTTGACGATGCTGGCTACTAAATTCAGCGCCAAGCCGGTTGGCCTTTCAACCCTTGCTGTCGCGCTAGGTGAAGAGCCCGAGACCATCGAAGCAGTGATCGAACCCTTCTTAATAAGAGCGGGTTTATTGCAGCGAACACCGCGTGGCAGAGAGATAACAAGTCACGGTTTATTGCATTTAGGGATTCAGTAGAGCAGGTTTTTCATCTAAGCCCTATAATTTCGGGGTACCAATCGGTTAGGAATACCTTGGATTTAATACTATTAGCGGTTCTTGCCGCCATGATTCTGTTGTTGGTAAATCAGAACAGAAAGCGAAAGCGTGACGCAGCGAACTTGGTTCAAACTCTCCAAGTCGGCTCCAACGTCATCCTTCACGCAGGCATCAAAGGCACGGTCATCGCCATAGGCGAAGATGACCTAGAGATTGAGACCACGCCAGGCACGAAGCTCAAAGTGCTGAAGCAGGCAGTGCGTGCAATCCAAACTTCTGAGGAGAACTAGCTTTGGCTGAGAACACCACTACGAGAACCTCGAGACGAAAGCTCTCATGGCTCACAGGCATTGCAGTCTTTTTCGTTGGGCTCATGATTTGGGGCGTGGCTACAGTTCAGCCTGGAGCCGCGTTCGCCCCCGAGTTGGGTCTTGACCTCCAGGGTGGTACCCAGATTATTCTGACTCCAACGATTGCGGAGGGTGATCAGGCGAGTTCCGAGCAGCTAACTCAAGCCGTCACCATTATTCGACAAAGAATCGATGGATCCGGTGTCGGAGAAGCACAGGTTTCAATCCAGGGGAATCAAAACATCGTTGTTGCAATCCCCGGAACTCCAGACCCGACGACCCTTCAGCTGATTAAGGCCAGTGCGCTGCTTGAGTTCAGGCCCGTCATTGTTCAGGGCGTTTCTACACCCGCAGCCGAGGGCGCATTGCCAGTGGACCTAGATACTTTTAGTGACACGACTCCTACTACGCCCGTCAACGCCAGCGACACAGCATGGATAACCGAGCGGCTTCAGGCTCAATTTGAAAACCTGGACTGCACTTCGCCCTTTAGGGCGCCTGGACAGGTGGATGATCCGACTGTGGGACTTGTGACTTGCGACGAGTCGTCGCTGTACAAGTACATTCTTGGTCCCGTAGAAGTACAGGGCGCTAACATTTCCGACGCCAGTGCTGGAACAGTTACCACCCAAACTGGTGCAAGCACTAATACCTGGGCAGTGAACTTGGAGTTCAATGGAACGGGCACCGACGCCTTTGGTTTGGTGACTTCAAGGTTGTTCGGGCTGCAGAGCCCCGCGAATCAATTTGCGATTACTCTGGACGGCCTGGTTATTACAGCTCCGTCTACCAATGCGGTTATAACCAACGGGCAAGCACAAATTACGGGATCATTCACTCAGGAATCCGCAACTGTTTTGGCTGATCAGCTGAAATATGGTGCGCTACCTATTGGCTTTGAAGTTCAATCACAGGAGAACATCTCCGCAACCCTTGGTTCAGAGTCTTTGCGTTCGGGACTGATAGCAGGACTCATCGGTCTTATCTTTGTGATTATCTACATGGCTTTCCAGTACCGAGGTCTCGCCACTGTAGTTCTCGGATCTCTTATCGTGGCAGCGCTACTGGTCTATCTAGCAATTGCGTTCCTGTCTTGGCGACAGGGTTACAGGCTCTCACTTGCCGGGGTAGCTGGTCTGATCGTAGCTATTGGTATTACTGCTGACTCGTTTATTGTCTACTTTGAAAGAATTAGAGATGAGCTTCGGGACGGTCGAAATCTAGAAAGCGCCGTCGAAGCCGGTTGGAAGCGAGCAATTCGCACCATCCTTATCTCGGACGCTGTTAGCTTCACTGCTGCGGTAGTTCTTTACCTGCTAACAAGCTCTTCGGTACGAGGCTTTGCCTTTACTCTGGGTCTCACGACTTTGATCGACCTCCTAGTAGTGACCATGTTTACCCATCCACTCGTGCAGCTATTGGCGAGAAATAAGTTCTTCGCCTCGGGTCACCGATTCTCTGGATTTGACCTTTCGGCTAGAGAGGTTTCCTACAAGGGCCGCGGTGAATTCA
This sequence comes from Aquiluna sp., assembly GCA_028822985.1. Taxonomy (GTDB): domain Bacteria; phylum Actinomycetota; class Actinomycetes; order Actinomycetales; family Microbacteriaceae; genus Aquiluna. The sequence goes on along the minus strand of JAPKCK010000001.1, from coordinate 172,280 downwards.
GGGTGGCCAAGTCGCTAGCCGGAGGCAAGGCGGAAAAGTCTTCAAAGGAAGCACAAAAACGACAGACAATTGCCGAGCGAAAAGCTTTGGCGGGTCAGGGAGATCAAGATGAGTAGGGCAAGAGATTTCGGAAACCAGCTTTACTCGGGTGAGCGAAGCTTTAATTTTGTAGCCCGAAGAAAAACTTGGTACATCATCGGAGCTGTGGCCGTAATTTTGGCATTGCTATTGCCTGTCGCAAGAGGCGGATTCAATTTTGGTATTGAGTTCCGTGGTGGTTCTGAATTTAGGCTTACGAACTCTCAGGAGCTACCGCACCAGCTTGCGGTAGACGTAATTGCCGACATCGCGCCAGGTTCGCAGGTAAACGTAACTGACGTTGGGCTCGCTGACATTCGTATTCAGACCGAGCAGCTTGAAGACGTAGAGTCAGAGCGGGCTCGTGTGGCTCTTGCCGCGGCTTACGGACTAGAGGATTCTGCTGTTGCTTCGAGCTTCATTGGTCCCAACTGGGGCGCTGACGTTACCAACCAGGCCCTGATGGGTCTTGTCGTGTTTCTGATACTGGTGTCTCTTTTGATAGCTGTTTACTTCAGAAGCTGGAAAATGTCGGTAGCTGCGGTTCTCGCTCTTGCGCACGACTTGATTCTTACCGCCGGAATTTATGCGGCTGTTGGTTTTGAGGTAACGCCAGCTGCTGTGATTGGATTCCTCACAATTTTGGCCTACTCGCTCTATGACACGGTCGTGGTCTTTGATAAAGTTCGTGAGAATACCCTCGAAGTGGAGTATTCGGAAACTCGAACCTTTGGTGAGATGGTTAATCTCGCAGTTAACCAGACACTAATTCGATCAATAAACACATCGGTTGTCGCCGTTCTACCGGTGGCTTCGATCCTGTTCGTCGGGTCTTTGTTGCTTGGCGCGGGAACCTTGAGGGACATTGCCCTAGCTCTGTTTGTTGGAACCATCGTCGGAACCTACTCATCCATCTTCTTGGCGGCCCCAATTTATGCTCATCTGCGCGAATCCGAGCCGACTTTGAAAAAGGCTGCAGACAAAGTATTCGCAAGCCGAGCGTAGACTTGAGTCCATTCAGAAGAGGATGGAAACATGACGGATGCGAAGAGCAGTTCACTTCGTTCTCGTCTGCCTAAAATATTTACGAAGTCCTCGACTTCTTACGGCACTGACCTGGCGTCCCTCATTCGGGTGGTCAAAACAAACCACCCCAAAGCCGACCTTATTGCTATCGATAAGGCCTTTCAGTATGCCGAGAAGTATCACAGCGGCCAGCTGAGAAAAAGCGGGGAGCAGTACATAACCCATCCGCTTGCGGTCGGCAGGATCCTCGCTGACCTGGGCTCAGGCCCGGCAACAATAGCCGCGGCATTACTGCACGACACCGTAGAGGACACTGATTACTCCATAGAGGCCCTTGAGAAGGACTTTGGTCCCGAAGTGGCTCTATTGGTCGATGGAGTCACGAAACTGGACAAGGTTAAGTTTGGAGACAGCGCGCAGTCTGAAACCATGCGCAAGATGGTGGTCGCCATGAGCAAGGATGTGAGAGTTCTTGTCATCAAGCTCGCGGACAGACTTCACAATGCGAGAACTTGGGGTTTCGTTAGCCCCGAGTCGGCAAGGAAAAAGGCCCAGGAAACTCTGGAGATCTATGCGCCACTAGCCCACCGTTTGGGTATTTCGACGATGAAAGTTGAGCTCGAGGACATTAGCTTTAGTGTGCTCTATCCGAAGGTTTACGAAGAGATTGTCTCTCTGGTTGGTCAGAGAAATCCCCTGCGGTCTGACTATACGCAGAACGTGATAGACGAAATATCCCTCGAACTTCGAAACGGCAAGGTCAAATCAAAAATTGACGGACGCCCTAAGCAGTACTACTCGATTTACCAGAAGATGGTGCTGCGCGGACGAGAGTTTGACGACATCTACGACCTTGTGGGCGTGCGAGTGATAGTTGCAAGCGTAAAGGACTGCTATGCCGCCCTGGGTGCCATACACGCGCGCTGGTCGCCGTTGCCGGGCAGGTTCAAGGACTACATAGCGATGCCGAAGTTCAATCTCTATCAGTCGCTGCATACGACAGTTGTTGGCCCGGACGGTAGGGCAGTTGAGATACAGATAAGAACGCTAGAGATGCACCAGCGTGCTGAGTTTGGTGTCGCAGCCCACTGGAAATATAAGGCTCAGTCCGGAAAGAGCGAAAAGGAGGTCGACTTCGCGTGGATGAAGCAACTCTCCGATTGGCAGGAGGAGACTGCCGACCCAGGGGAGTTCCTGGATAATTTGCGATTTGAAATTGGCGCCAAAGAGCTTTATGTCTTTACGCCAAAGGGAAAGGTTGTCGGGTTGGCAGCCGGATCGACACCGGTGGACTTCGCTTATGCGGTGCATACAGAGGTTGGACATAAGACAATTGGCGCGAAGGTCAACAGTCGATTGGTGCCACTCGAGAGCAAACTGCAGGCAGGCGATTCAGTTGAGGTTCTGACCTCGAGATCAGAGTCCGCCGGGCCGAGCAAGGATTGGTTGAATTTCGTTGCCTCCCCGGGCGCGCGCGCGAAGATAAAGCATTGGTTTGCGCAAGAGCGGAAAGAGATCGCGACCGAGGATGGCAAGGAGGCATTGGCGCGAGGACTCAGGAGGAAAGGCCTTCCTGTTCAATCGCTTATGTCCTCTGATTCGCTTACAAAGCTCGCCGAAGAGCATGGTCTGGTCGGGGTTCCAGCCCTATTCAACGCGATAGGTCAAGGGCAGCTAACTGTCGGCACTGTAATTGATCGGCTCAAGCAACTTGAAGGCCTGGCTCCAGAGGCTATTACAGAGGAGCTACCGATACAGGTTCCTAAGTCCCTTCGTCAAAGAAGAAACGAATCTCAGGGAGTGCTGGTCAAGGGGGACCCAGATGTCATGTCGAAGATGGCTAGATGCTGCACCCCGGTGCCTGGAGATGAAATTACCGGATTCATCACTCGAGGCGAAGGGGTTTCGGTGCACCGAACGGACTGTAAAAACGTTCAATCCCTGGCAAAAGAGAGGCTTGTTGAAGTTTCCTGGGCCGATGAGGCCAGGGGAGTGTTCATGGTTCAGATTCAGATTGAGGCCTTGGATCGCTCCGGCCTACTAAGTGATGTAACGCGAGTGTTGACCGAGAGCCATGTAAACATTCTCAACGCGTCGGTTTCAACCGGGAAGGACAGAGTGGCCATTAGCAAGTTTATTTTTGAGATGGCGGACCCGTCGCACCTGGACCACGTTCTTAACCAAGTCCGGAGAGTTGAAGCCGTTTACGACGTCTACAGAGTCAAAAGCAATTAAGGCTAATCAACAGCCTGAGATGCAGCTAGCAACCAAGCCTTACGGGCGGTTATCTGCTCTTCAATTTCTTTTTTCTTCTCAGGCTTGGCAAGTTCAAGGCTCTTCTCAAGCCCAGCAATTGCCTCCTCGAGTTGTGAGACCAAGGAATTCGAGCGTGCTTTTGCAGCTGGGTCGGATCGTCGCCATGCTTCAGCAGCAGCATCCGCGATCTTCTTCTCTGCTTTTCTTAGTGGTTCTTCAATTTTCCTGACCTGGTCACGCGGGATGTGCCCGATTTTTTCCCAGCGCCCTTGAATGTTGGCCAAAGCCTTTTTAGCTGACTCGATGTTATCGAAGTTCAGCGCGTCAATCTCGAGGTTCAGTGCAGTCTTCTTTTCAAGGTTCGCCCTCTGGCTTGTTTCAATCTCGGCATCCTCGGCTTTTTTTGCAGCAAAGATAGCGTCGCCAGCGGCCCGGAACTCTTTCCACAGAGCCTCCTCTGCCTTCCCGGCCTTGCCAGCCAGTTTCCATTGATTCTGGAGCTTTTTGTATTGGTCCGTTGCGCCAGCACCCTTTGCCAGTAATGCCTTTGCGCTTTCCACAAGAGATGTCTTTTCGGCTTTAGCTTCCTTGAAGGCACCATCTAGGTTGGAGAAAAAAGCGCGGCGTCCCTGTTCGAACTTAGCGCGGGCCTGGGAGAATCGCTTCCAAATCGGATCGGTCTTGGCCTTCGGAACCTTCGGGCCTTCCTTCTGAAGCTTTTGCCAACGCTCAAACAACTCGGACATTTCGACGGCGGATTTTTTCCAATTAATGCCGCCGAGGTTGGCTACTAGCGCTTCTGCTCTGGCGGCAATTTCTTCTTTGGCCGCCATCGCGAGCTGATTTGCTGCAGCCCGCTCTTCGTTGGCCTTGGCACTAGTGGCATCAATTAGCCCAGTGACTGCCTCGACCCGATCACGCAAGTTCTGAACATTGCCGACTGCCTTTGGCTCAACCAGCTCGGCCTTCAGGTGTTCACGGGTGGTTTTCAAGCTCTTGGCATCCGTTATTCCTGAGGCTAGTCGCTGCTCTAGGGTTCGGACTTGGGCCGCTAGGTCGTCGAACTTTCGCGTGAAATAGCTCAGCGCATCCTCTGCTGGGACATTTGGATATTGACCGACGATGCGCTCTTGGCCACCGTCTATCAAGTAGACGTTGTTAGCCTCATCTACGCGGCCGAATTCACTGCTTGTCAAGGGATGCTCCTACTGGTTTTGTCTTACTCTACCGAAACAGAACTTATCAAAACCTCATCTAGGGGAGATGCGTCCGAAGAGCCGTCAGTTGTCCCGGCCTCTGCGATCGCCTTTACCCCATCCAGCCCGCCTGTAATAGAGCCAAAGACGGTGTAGCCGCCAACTGCATCAGAGGGGATGGTCGAATCTTGATAAACGATGAAAAATTGAGAGCCCATTGAGCTATCGTCACCACCGCGACGAGCCATTGCCAATACGCCTTCCGTGTATAAGTCGGCTTCGGGTGCATTTTCGATTGGCCCCCAGTTGTAGCCGGGACCGCCGGTGCCGTCGCCGCTTGGATCGCCACACTGAAGCACGTAAATACCAGAAGTTACAAGTCGGTGGCAGCTGACACCTTCATAAAAGCCATTCTTGGAAAGTGAAATAAAGTTCGCTACTGCTTGTGGGGCAAGGTCTCCCGCAAGTTCGAAGGAGAGCTCTTTGCCGTTCAGGTCTAGAGACCCATTCCAGGCCCTTCCCTCGGCAAGTCTTAGATCTGGGACCCCGGTTGGATCGGCATCCGTGGCGGCGGCAGGCGTCTCAGCCTGATCGGCCGTCGAAGCAATGTCAGCCTCCTGGCCCCCCAGTCCGAATGAAAAATAGGCGAGCTGACCCGCGAATGCCAAAGCAACCGCTCCGGCCGCAACCGCTAAAAAGACCCGGTTATCTCTTTTAGACCTGATCGCTCTATTGCTGATTAGGTCTTGCTTTGCCTGGTAATTCTCTAGCTTGCTGTTTGATTTCATAACTCACCCTTTTATCGCCCCCGTAATTCTAGGTGTTGCTTAGAGTTACTGTGTGGTTGAAATTCCTCTTGCTGCCAGACTGAGACCAAATTCGCTTACCGAAGTGATAGGTCAGTCAAGGGCACTTATCCAAAACGGGCCGTTGGCGAGGCTCATATCCGGGGACCAGTCCGGTAGTTGGCCGTCCGTCATCCTTTGGGGACCTCCGGGTAGTGGCAAAACCACGATCGCTCGACTCATTGGAAACAATGAGGGTTCGCACTTTTTGGAGCTAAGTGCGGTAAGTGCATCCGTTGCGCAGGTAAGGGAGCTGATCGCAAAGGCTAAAGAGCTGAAGAACCTCTACGATCGCCCAACTGTTCTGTTCTTAGACGAGGTACACCGGTTTTCCAAATCTCAGCAGGATTCATTATTAAGCGCTGTCGAGTCCGGAATCATCACCCTGGTTGCTGCTACTACCGAAAATCCGTCCTTTAGCGTTATCACGCCCCTTATTTCAAGGTCTGTGGTGGTGAAGCTTGAGGCGTTGAATGACGCCGATGTTTTATCGATCATGAACCGCGCTCTGGAGTTAGACAGTGGTTTGCCCAATGCAACCTTCGAAACAGATGCGCTGAAATATCTGGCAAAGATTTCCTCGGGTGATGCCAGAAGGGCTCTCACTCTTATGGAGGCGGCGGCCAATGGTTCAAGCAATTCAGTCAGCCTAGAATCCGCCAAGTTGGCGGCGCAGTCGACAATTGTCTATGACCAAGCAGGAGATCAGCACTACGACACGATTAGCGCATTTATCAAATCTGTTCGTGGCTCAGATGCCGACAGTGCACTGCACTACTTGGCAAGAATGATTGCGGGCGGCGAGGATCCGAGATTTATCGCGCGCAGGCTAATGATTCTTGCGAGCGAAGATGTTGGCTTGGCAGACCCACACGCACTCGTGCTGGCAGAGGCGACTGCTGGGACGGTAGAACGCATTGGAATGCCTGAGGGGAGGATCCCCTTGGCGCAACTAACCATATATTTGGCTCTCGCCCCGAAATCAAATCGCGCTTACCAGGCTATAAACATGGCCATGGCTGCCGTTGAAGCGGCCAACACCAAGCCAGTTCCAGCGACACTGAGGTCCACCGGAGCGGTTGGCTACAAATACCCGCACGATGACCCCAGAGGAGTTCTCTCACAAACATATCGCGACGGCGATGAAATCTTTTATCAGCCTTCTGAGCACGGGTTTGAAGCAGAATTGGCTAAACGAGTGGAAATGATTAGAAAAATCCTTCCCAGATAGTGACACTCGCCCGTTCGCTCTGGTAGTATTTCTGGGTTATCTGGATTCAGCGGCTGTAATTCGGACACTACGAAATATCCAATCTTAAGTTTGATTTGAAAGGTACCTTTTTGTCAAAGGCAACTAGATCCCGCAGCAAGACCCGTCTATCGCGTGCCCTGGGCATCGCGCTGACGCCAAAAGCTGCAAAGTACATGGAAAAGCGACCTTACGGTCCAGGTCAGCATGGTCGCACGAAGCGCAAGACCGACTCTGACTACTCAGTTCGTCTCCGCGAGAAGCAGCGCTTACGTGCTCAGTACGGAATTCGCGAGGCTCAGCTTCGCAACACATTCAAGGAAGCCAAGCGCACTGCTGGACTAACAGGTGAGAACCTGGTTGAGCTACTAGAGATGCGACTTGATGCCCTAGTTCTTCGTTCGGGTATGGCTCGCACGATTGCTCAGTCACGCCAGATGGTTGTTCACCGTCACATCCTTGTGGATGGCGAACGAGTTGACCGTCCGTCTTTCCGCGTCAAGCCTGGACAGATGATTCACGTTCATGACAAGTCAGAGCGCACCGAACCTTTCCAGGTAGCGGCAGCCGGAGGTAACTCCGATGTTTTGGCCAAGACTCCCGAGTATTTGGCAGTCGACCTCGACAAGCTACAGGTGACTCTTCTTCGTCGCCCAAAGCGCGAAGAGGTTCCTGTGACGTGTGAAGTTCAGCTTGTAGTTGAGTTCTACGCAGCTAGGTAGTTAGAGACATGACAGGCGGCGAAATAGCAGTGGTGATTTTGGCCGCTAGCGCCGGGCTGTTGGTCATTCTGTTGGGATTCCCTCTAGTCAAGCTCGGTAAGCTACTGGATCAAACAGCTGCGACGGTCACCACCTTCAATGCTGAATTTGAACCCATTCTAGCCGAGGCTAAAACGACCATGGCCGAGGCGAATAAGCAGCTAAAACGCGTTGACAACATAACAAGAGATGTAGAGCAAGTAACGACAAACATCAGCTCACTAATTGCAGTCTTCACTGCTTCGATCGGTGGACCGCTGACAAAATTATTCGGCGTCGTTCAGGGCGCGGCTAAAGTGTTCGGCAAACGGAGGTAGTTATGTCAAAACTAGGTTGGTTTTTAGCAGGCATTGGAATGGGTGTACTCGCGTTGCAGCAACTTCGGGATAACCCCAGGGCACAAGGTGCCGTAGATGAAATACGGATAGCCGCAAAAGATTTTTCGGATTCAATCGCCGCGGGTTACCAAGAGCGCGAAGCTGAACTTCGAACTTCAGCTAAAACTAAGAAGTAGCAAATGAAGACTGCCGAAATAAGGCGTCGGTGGCTTTCCTACTTCGAGAGCAAAGGGCACACGATTGTCCCCAGTGCTCCCCTCATAAGCCAAGACCCGACACTGATGTTCGTGGTCGCCGGGATGGTACCTTTCATCCCTTTCATGTCAGGCGTCTTGCCATCCCCGTATAAGAGGGCAACCTCGGTTCAAAAGTGCGTCAGAACTCTTGACATTGATGAAGTAGGGAAGACGACCCGCCACGGTACCTTCTTCCAGATGAACGGAAACTTCAGTTTCGGTGACTACTTCAAAAAAGAAGCCATTAGTTACGCCTGGGAATTACTGACTTCGTCAGTCGAGACTGGTGGGTATGGATTTGAACCCGAGAAACTCTGGGTAACGGTTTATGAAGACGACGAAGAATCGATTCAGTTGTGGTTGGACCACACAAATGTACCCATGGAGCGAATTCAGAAGCGCGGAATGGCAGATAACTACTGGTCAACTGGTCAAAGAGGACCCGCCGGCCCGTGCTCGGAAATATATTTTGATCGAGGATCTGATTATGGGGTTGAGGGTGGTCCGGCTGCCGACGAGGATCGTTACATTGAAATCTGGAACCTTGTGTTTATGCAGTATGAGCGAGCGGACGGCGGCACCAAGGACCACTTCGAAATCATAGGTGACCTACCGGCAAGGAACATCGACACTGGAATGGGACTAGAGCGGGTCGCATTCCTGCTTCAAGAAGTCGAGAACATATACGAAATTGATCAGATACGTCCACTAATAGATCTAGCAAGTCATCTAAGTGGGAAAAAATACGGAGCCCTTGAAATTGACGATGTTCGGATGCGGGTCATCGCTGACCACATTCGATCCTCTCTAATGCTGATGTCCGATGGCGTAAGCGCCTCCAACGAAGGACGCGGATATGTGCTTCGCAGGCTGTTGCGGCGGTCAATTAGAGCCCTGAGGCTTCTCGGTGTAACCGAGAGCAGTTTCGAGAAGCTGTTTACGGTTAGCAAGGATGCCATGGTCGAGGCATACCCCGAGCTAGAAGAGAACTTTCCACGAATTCTTAGAAGTGCTCTCTCCGAAGAGACGGGATTCGCCCGAACCTTAGAAACCGGAACTTTAGTGCTTGAGCAGGCAATTGTTGAGGCAAATGGAATCCTGTCAGGCGCCACAGCGTTCGAATTGCACGACACCTACGGTTTCCCTATCGACCTAACCGTCGAAATTGCTGCCGAGTCGGGCCTCGAAGTAAATCGAGAAGGTTTCGCTGAGCTCATGGATCAGCAGAAGCAGCGGGCCAAGCAGGACGCCAAGGACAAGAAAATGGGCGGAGGGTCACTTCAGGTTTATAGCGAAGTTCGCTCCCGGGGAGAGACGCAATTCACCGGCTACGACTCTTTAGAGGGCTCCGCGAGGATTATTGGTCTTGTTAGGGATGGCGTCTCTGTCAAAGCTCTGAGCCAAGGGCAAATCGGGGAAGTGTTTCTGAACTCGACGTCCCTGTACGGAGAGTCGGGCGGACAGGCAGCCGACGCCGGAATCATAACTGGCGACGGCTTTACACTCGAGGTTTTGGATGTTCAGAAACCAGTCAAAGGTCTATTCGCCCACAAGGTAAAAGTTTCTTTCGGTGAGGTTGCAGTAGATTCTGCAGCGACCACCATTGTTGATGCAGATTGGCGTCTTGGGGCGTGCCAGTCGCACAGTGCCACTCATGTCGTCCACGCAGCAATCAGGCAGGTGCTGGGACCTCAGGCATTGCAATCGGGGTCTTTTAACCGCCCGGGTTACATGAGGTTGGACTTCGCGTGGGGCGAAGGGCTAAGCGAGGCCACCAAAGGCGAAATCGAAGAGGTTTCGAACCTAGCTATCAGATCAGATTTGTCAGTTACCGCGCAATTCATGACGGTGGCGTCGGCCAAAGAATTCGGGGCAATAGCCCTATTTGGAGAAACCTATGACGAACAGGTAAGGGTTGTTCAAGTCGGTGGCCCATGGTCGAGAGAACTCTGTGGCGGCACACACGTCTCAAGAACTGCTCAAATTGGCTTGGTGAGCGTCTTGTCTGAGGCGTCTGTCGGTTCCGGATCGAGAAGGATAGAGGCGCTCGTTGGCATGGACGCACTAACTTCACTTCAGGCCGAACGCGATCTAGTTAGAAGACTGGCGCTTCAGTTGAAAGCTCCGGCTAGCGAGGTCGAGGCTCGAGTCGCCGAGTCGCTGGCGGAGCTAAAAGTTTCGAACAAGGCAGTCTCAGACATGGAAACGGCAAAGCTTCAGAGTCAAATACCTACCATGGCTAAAGCTTCGACTCCAGTAAACGGAATTGATCTTCTCGCACTTGAGGTGGACATTTCAGACGCAGATCAGCTTCGAACTCTGGCAATGGGCCTAAGGTCTAACCTTGGTGCGGCTTCTATAGTAATTTTAGGCAGCAAGGCAACTGGCTCGGCCGTGGTAATTGTTGTGGCTGGCAGCGCAGCAGTGACAAAGGGCTATAAGGCTGGCGAACTAGTTTCGGTGGCCTCAAAAGTCCTAGGTGGTGGCGGTGGCGGAAAGCCTGAGCTTGCCCAGGGCGGCGGGGCTCACGTTGAAAAGCTTTCTCAGGCAATCGCGGCGGCTGCCGCAACGGTGTGATGAGAAAAATTGCCGTAGATGTTGGGCTAGCTCGCATCGGAGTTGCCATTTCTGTTGACTCGCTTGCAATTCCGCATTCCGTTATTGGTCAAGGCCAGACTGCAATTGCAGAGCTTGTGGATATTTACAACGAGAAGCATGCCGAGTGCATTTACGTCGGCCTCCCTCTTTCTCTTCGAGGCGGTCATACAGCCAGCACCAGAATGGCAATTGATTTCGCCGAACTCATTGCCCTACAAGGTATTCCAGTCAGACTTATCGACGAAAGACTCACCTCGAAAACCGCACAGCAATCTCTTCGACAAGCCGGCAAGAATGCAAAGCAGCAAAAGGCAATAATCGATGCCTCGGCTGCTTGTCTTATATTGGAGTTCGCACTTGCTTCAGAGAAGCACGGGGAGTTAGCCGGAAGAGGATTGGATAATTTGGATGACTGATGGTTTGGAGCCAATGCCACCAAAGGGGAGCTCGAAGCGTTCTTGGCTCGCTGCCATTATTTCGATTGTCATAGTCGGGGCGATAGTCGGCGGCGGTTTATTTGTCGCAAGCGCCAATGTTCAGGATTTTCTGTCTCGTTTCCAAGTAGAGGATTATGACGAGCAAGCTGGCCCCAGCACGGTGCTAATAATTTCACCGGGGGATACTGGCGAGGACGTTGCCAAAAAAATGGTCGAGGCCGATATCATCAAGAGCTTCGACGCGATCTATCGGGATATGCTGAACGTTGATTTGGTAATTTTCCCGGGCAGCTATGAGTTTCCTACCAAACTATCGGGCTCCGCGGCCTTAGAGCTTTTGATGTCTGGAGCTAATCGACTTAGTATTTCAACAACCATCCCCGAGGGTCTCGGCGTGGCCCAGATTTTACCTAGGTTGTCCGAGGACTTGGGTCTTTCCCTCGCAGAGCTCGAGCAGGGAATTGCGAATCAGCTGTCGAGAATTCCAGTTGAGGCACCGAGCATCGAGGGCTTTTTATTTCCAGCAACTTACAGCTTTGACCCAAATCCGGACGCAGGCGAAGTGATCAAGGCAATGGTTGACCGCATGGAACAAGAGCTCTTGAAATACGAGATTCCACTAGCCGACTCTTTGCCTACGCTCACTCTGGCCTCGATGGTCGCAAGCGAAGGCAGATTCAAGGAGGACCTATTCAAGATCTCCCGGGTCTTTCTAAACCGGCTCGACATAGGTATGGCGCTTCAGTCCGACCAAACCGTGAAGTACCGATACGAGGGAAACCTCGAGTCATTCCAGGAGGGTCTCAGGGATACCGAATCACTGTTCAACACATTCAGTAATTCCGGATTACCAATTGGGCCGATAACCAATCCAGGCAGTTTGGCCATCGAGGCTGCGCTTCGACCCGCTGAGGGCGCTTGGCTTTACTTCGTAGCAATAAACCTTGACACCGGGGAAACCGTTTTCTCAGAGACATTACGTGAGCACGAAATTGCTGCTGAGGTTTACAGGCAATGGCTCCGGGATAGCCCCGATTATGACTAATCACTACGCGGTTCTTGGGTCGCCGATTTCTCACTCTAAGTCACCGTTGATACACAGCACGATCTTTAGTCACCTGACTACCGATGCCGACTACACATCTCATGACGTAATCGACTTGGCAGGTTTTTTGAAAAGTAACCGCGAGCTTTCTGGCCTCAGCGTCACCATGCCGCTGAAGGATCAGGCCTTCGCAATTGCTAATGACCTCGATTTTTGGGCGCAGCGCACAGAGTCAGTTAATACTCTGAAAAAAACCGAATCTGGGTGGGCCGGTTACAACACCGACGTCTTCGGACTTCGTCAGGCCGCCAGTAACCTGACTTTTCAATCAGTCTCGGTGCTTGGAACTGGGGCGACCGCTAGATCAGCCCTAACGGCCTTCCAGGACTCAACCTTGATGCTTTGGGGTCGTGACCAAGATTCAGCAAGCGAACTTTCAGGCAGATTTGATGCACAAAGTACAGACCTTGAGGCCGCTCTTTCAGCGGACCTGGTTGTTAGCACGATCCCTGGTCGGGCACTATCTGGGCTAATTCCACAGGACGCCGAGTACCCGGGGACGCTATTCAGCGCCGATTACGGACTCGAAGCCCATGAAGCTGGTGCGTCATTCAAGAACTTCGTATCCGGTTTGGAAATGCTTATCTGGCAGGCCGTAGGTCAGCAAAGGATTTTTACGGGACTTGGCCCAAATGCTCCTCTACGAGATGAAGAACTTTTGATAGAAGCCATCAAGCAAGCACTAGACATGGCAAAATAGACAGATGCTTAGATGGATAACTGCTGGTGAATCACATGGCCCGGAACTAATTGGGGTCATTGAAGGCCTCCCTGCTGGAGTGCCAGTTCTGGACGAGGACCTTCAACAGGCCCTTGCCAGAAGAAGGCTCGGCTACGGCCGAGGAGCAAGGATGAAATTCGAACAAGATCTCATCTCGCTATCTAGCGGAATCAGATTTGGCCTTTCTCAGGGTGGACCAATAGCAATTCGGATAGCAAATACCGAGTGGCCAAAGTGGGAAACCGTAATGAGCGCGGCACCAGTGGATGCTGAGCAACTAAGCGGAGGTCGTGCTGCACCCCTAACACGTCCTCGTCCAGGTCACGCAGACTTCACGGGCATGCAAAAGTACGGCTTTGATGAGGCCAGACCGGTTCTTGAAAGAGCCAGCGCCCGGGAAACCGCAACTCGCGTCGCATTGGGAGCCATAGCTCAAAAGTTTTTGTCGGAACTCGGTATTGAGCTAGTTACCCATACCGTTGCAATCGGCTCAGCGATTTCAAAGGCTGAGGCTCTTCCTGGCCCCAAGGACTTGGCCTATTTAGATGCCGACCCGGTCAGGTGCTTCGACAAGGCGGACTCAGAAGCAATGGTCGCCGAAATTGATGACTGTCATTCAACCGGGGACACAGTTGGTGGAGTTTGTGAAACTCTCGTTTATGGTTGCCCACCAGGACTGGGCAGCTATGTCCACTCGGATCGACGATTAGATTCTCAGTTAGCCGGGGTTGTTATGGGCATACAAGCCATGAAATCCGTAGAAATTGGCGACGGGATCGAAACCACGAGACGTCGCGGCAGCGTCGCGCACGATGAAATCGTGAATAGCGATCAGGGCGTTCAGCGCCTAACCGATCGAGCTGGAGGTATCGAGGGCGGCATGACCAACGGCGAGATAGTTCGCGTTAGGGCCGGCATGAAGCCAATAAGCACTGTTCCAAGGGCGCTGCAGACAATAGACACTGGCACGGGTGAATCAACCACCGCCCACCACCAGCGCAGCGATGTGTGTGCCGTTCCGGCATCTGGAGTAGTCGTGGAGGCTATGGTGGCTCTTGTTATAGCCAACGCCGTACTGGAAAAGTTCGGTGGGGATTCAGTCAAAGAGGTTCTTCGCAACATGAACTCTTACCTCGAAAGCATCCCAGAGGCATTGCAATCGAGGATTGTCAGACACTAGTGATGGGCTCAATCGTATTAGTAGGCCCCATGGGCGCTGGTAAGACGACGCTCGGCAAGCGCCTTGCAAAAGTTTTAGATCTACCTTTTGTGGACACTGACAAGATGGTCGCTGCCGACCATGGCTCAATTAAGAATCTCTTCGCAATGAAGGGAGAGGCTCATTTTCGAGATCTTGAATCAGCGGCCCTGGTTACAGCACTTAATAATCAAGGCGTCGTAGCTACCGGGGGCGGAATAGTCTTGTCTCAAGAAAACAGAACGCTACTCAGCCAAAATGCGACAATCTTTCTAGATACGAACATGGAGTTTGTTCTTCGTTCGCTAAATGTCTCCAAACGGCCCCTGCTGAAAGATAACCCGGAAATGTGGGAACAGATATATCGGGACAGGCTCGAGTTTTACAGGGAGGTCTCAGTCGCTACCGTAAACACCGCAAACACTTCAGTTGGCGCCATAATGAAAAACTTAGAGTCAGAGGTCAGAAAATATGTCTAACATCTTGATTGGACGAGCTTTATTGAATGAGATTCCTAGCACTCTCAGTGGAGTTAAAAAAGTCCTGATTGTCTATCCACAACCTCTCGCGACAACTGCAGAAGCATTGTCGGAAAACCTAAAGGATTCCGGGTTCGAGGTCCTGCTCGCCGAGGTCCCCGCCGCTGAGGACGCGAAGCGCGTAGAGGTAGCCGCATTTTGCTGGCAGATTATGGGGAAGTCGGATTTCAACCGGAATGACGCCGTAATTGGTCTTGGTGGAGGCTCGACTACCGATCTAGCCGGTTTTGTTGCCGCAACTTGGCTAAGGGGAATTCGGTCAGTGCTAATACCAACCACTTTGCTCGGCATGGTCGATGCCGCCATTGGCGGGAAAACTGGAATTAATACAACGGAAGGAAAGAACCTAGTCGGCGCTTTCCACTCGCCTCACAGCGTTGTTATAGATCTTGACACCCTTCATTCCTTGGCAAGAAATGAGCTCTTGGCTGGAATGGCAGAGGTAGTTAAATACGGCCTCATTGCTGACCCATGGATACTAGAGACCTTGGAGCATGACCCCGCTGCTACGGATCCGTCGTCGAGCGTCTTCGAAGAGCTGATTAGGCGTTCGGTGGCAATTAAAGAAGGCGTTACCTCTAGAGACTTCAATGAAAGCGGCGAACGCGAGTTCCTGAATTATGGGCACACCCTGGGACATGCAATTGAACATGCCGAAAGATATAAGTGGCGACATGGGGCAGCAATCTCCATTGGCATGGTATTCGCCGCCGAGCTATCAATGCTGTCGGGAAAGCTATCGGAAGCCGATGTCATTAGGCACCGTAGCGTCTTTGAAGCACTCGGACTTCCAACTTCTTACCGGGCTGATCGCTGGCCACAGCTTTTGGACACCATGCAAAAGGATAAGAAGGCAAGAGCTGGGTCACTAAGGTTTGTAGTGCTCGACAAAATCGGTAAGCCCTCAATGCTAAATGCTCCCACGCCCGAACTTGTCTTCACGGCTTTTCAAGCAATAGTTGAATAGGGTTTAGGTCATGTCGGTAATTTATGTTCTAAATGGGCCAAATTTGAATCTGCTGGGCTCTCGGGAGCCCGAAGTGTACGGAAACTTTACTGTCGGTGACCTTGAGGCTTCTTTGCAGGAGTGGGCACTTTCCCGAGATCAGGAGATCAAAGTGCTGCAAACCAACAGCGAAGACACGCTCATCGGCTGGGTTCATGAGGCGATCCTAGAAAAATCACCAGTAGTCCTAAATCCTGCCGCATTTACTCATTACAGCTACGCACTGAGAGACGCTTGTGCCGCGCTTACCGGGGCAGGTCTTCTGCTCATCGAAGTTCACATCACTAATCCCCACACCCGCGAAACCTTTAGGCATAACAGCGTTATTTCAGGGGTGGCCTCGGGTGTCATAGCGGGGTTTGGTGTCGATAGTTACCTACTGGCTTTAGAACAACTAACCCGCCGCTAGAATTTGCAAGGCGCTAAGGAGAAAACAATGGCCAGCTCAAACGACCTAAAAAATGGCATGGTTCTAAAAATTGATGGACAGCTGTGGGCTGTCATCGAGTTTCAGCACGTAAAGCCCGGCAAGGGGCCCGCTTTTGTTCGGACGAAGCTCCGAAGCGTTATTTCGGGGAAAGTCGTTGATAAGACCTTCAACGCGGGCGCCAAAATTGAAACCGCCAACGTTGACAGACGCGACATGCAGTACCTTTACAACGATGGTTCTGGCTATGTCTTCATGGACGCCTCTGATTTTGATCAGTTGTCAGTTCCAGCCGAGGTAGTGGGCGACGTTGCTAATTTTCTGCTGGAAAACCAGAGCGCCACGGTGGCTCTTCATGAGGGCTCCGCACTCTACGTAGAACTTCCACCATCGGTGGTACTAGAAATCACATACACTGAGCCCGGCTTGCAGGGCGACCGGTCGACCGGCGGCTCGAAGCCAGCTACTTTGGAAACGGGATACCAAATCCAAGTACCTTTATTTATTGAGAACAACACCAGGGTTAAAGTCGACACCAGAACGGGTGATTACCTAGGACGCGTGAACGACTAGTTGAGTTCTCGAAGCAAGTCTCGCAAGCGGGCACTTGACGCACTATATGCCTCCGAAATTCGAAACAGTGACGCCACGGAGCTCTTGCAGGACACGGCGGCAGGCGTAGCTGACAGACAGAATCAGGCAGCGATTTTTGACTATGCCGAGGCAATCGTGATCGGCGTAACCAGAAACTTAGCCCAGATCGACAACGACCTACGGCAGATTTCGGATGGATGGTCGCTAGAAAGAATGCCAAACATCGATCGATCCATCTTGCGCCTCGGGGCATGGGAGATTCTTTTCAACGAGGATGTTCCTAACGAGGTCGCCATCGCGGAAGCTGTGACTTTAGCGAGCGAGTACTCTACCGACGATTCGCCAAAATTTGTAAATGGTGTACTGGCTCGACTTGCAAAGGGCACGCAGGCCCTTTGAGGCTGTTATGATTTAGAAAAAGTTGTCCTTTAAAATCGTCCTGCGAGGCGAAGAAGGAGTAGAAGTTGTCAAACCGCGTAGTCCTAGACGGACCGGACATTCTCAGAGCGTTGAGACGCATCTCCCACGAAATCCTAGAGGCCAATGAGGGCCCAGAAAATCTCGTGGTTTTAGGTATACCTACTCGGGGCGTCGAGTTGGCGAAGCGGATTGTAGAAAATCTCGAGGCCATTGAACCAAATCAAATCATAGAGTTCGGAATTCTGGACATAACTATGTATCGGGACGATTTAGTAAATGCCGAACGCGAGATTCTTGAAACCAGTTTGCCAATTTCAGGCATTGACAACAAAGTCGTGGTGTTAGTCGATGATGTTCTATTTTCAGGCCGAACCGTCAGGGCGGCACTCGATGCGCTGACTGGCTATGGCAGACCTAAGCAAGTAAAGCTTGCGGTCCTTGTTGATCGAGGTCATCGAGAATTCCCGATACGGCCAGATTTCGTTGGTAAAAATCTTCCTACCTCGGTTGCGGAACGAGTTTCGGTTCAGCTGTTGGGCAGTGACGGTGTCGATCAGGTTGTGATCTCTGGATGAAGCATCTAATTTCGATTCGCGATCTTTCGCGGGGTTCTGCCGTTGCGCTTCTCGACAGTGCGCAACAGCTGAGTCAAGTAAACCAGAGAGCAGTCAAGAGCTTGCCCGCACTCCGGGGCAAGACAGTAGTGAATTTATTTTATGAAAACTCAACTAGAACCAGAATTAGCTTTGAGATTGCTGCCAAGCGACTAAGCGCGGATGTAATCAATTTTGACGCGCAGGCCTCGAGCATATCGAAGGGCGAGTCGCTGAAAGACACAGCGCAGACCTTAGAAGCCCTCGGTGCTGCCGCCATAATTGTGAGACACCCAATGTCAGGCGCTGCCCATGCACTTGCCAATAGAGGCTGGGTCTCGGCGAGCATTATTAATGCTGGAGATGGAAGGCACGAACATCCCACCCAGGCCCTGCTGGACGCGTTGACAATCAGGCAGTTGAAGTTATCGGGTAGCGACCTTACCGGCGTCAAGGTTTTGATTGTCGGAGACTTAGATCACTCCAGGGTCGCCAGAAGCAACATACTTTTGCTCTCACTCCTGGGTGCAACGGTCAGTGTCGCAGGTCCCGCTGAACTTGTTCCAGAGGGAATCGCGGCCATGGGCGCAAAGGTATACAAAAGCTTTGATGAAGCACTAGCAGAACAACCAGACGTGGTGATGATGCTAAGAGTGCAACTGGAACGCATGCAAAAAAACGAGGACTTTACCACGAGGGACTACGTCAAGAATTGGTCGCTGGACCAGGCACGCTTGGGGCAGCTAGGCAAAGAAACGGTAATTATGCATCCCGGCCCAATGAACCGTGGCCTCGAGATATCGAATCAGGCCGCAAATGATCCCCGATCCGCAGTGCTGAGGCAGGTTGAAAATGGCCTGGCAGTGAGGATGGCAGTACTTCATCGAGTTTTGTCCGGAGAGGTGACCAATTGATCATTCTAAAAAACCTAACCCTGTCCGATGGCTCCATTCAAGACATAAGGATAGACGCCGGCCAAATAGTCGAGATTGGTCGAATTGCAGACTCCGGAACCGACTGTACAGATCTGATTGGCTTATCTGGCTTTGTCGACCCACACACGCACCTTAGGGAACCTGGATTCGAGGCTAGCGAGACGGTTTTTTCCGGCTCTAAAGCTGCAGCTGCAGGCGGCTACACCGCCATCTGCGCCATGGCGAACACAGAGCCCGTCGCAGACAATTCGACGGTCATTGAGCGGGTGTACGACGCAGGCACAGAAGCCGGACTGTGCTTTGTGCAGCCCATCGGAGCTGTTACGAAGGGTCTCAAGGGCCTGGAACTTGCGAACATTCAAGACATGTCTAGGTCGCGAGCAAAGGTGGCCATGTTCAGCGACGACGGCATGTGCGTCCACGACGAAAACCTAATGAGACAGGCACTGCTCGAGGTGAAGAAGTTTGGCGGTGTGGTTGCTCAGCACGCACAGGAACCAAGCCTGACCATCGGAGCGCAAATGAACCAAGGCGCAGTTGCAACCGAACTAGGTCTAACTGGTTGGCCAGCAATCGCGGAAGAGCAAATAATCGCGAGGGATGCACAGCTAGCCGAGGAGACTGGCTCGAGGCTGCATATTTGCCACCTGACCACCGGAGGGGGAGTCGAGGTTGTCAGATGGGCAAAAGCCAAGGGTATTCAAATAACCGCAGAAGTCACTCCACATCATCTTTTACTGACCGAGGATTTGGTCCGGACCTACGATCCGGTTTACAAAGTGAATCCTCCACTAAGAACTGCCGATGACAACAGGGCCCTCTTAGCAGGGCTTGTGGACGGGACAATAGACATGTTAGGTACCGACCATGCTCCCCATTCAGGCGAAAAGAAGGACTGCGAGTGGGAGAACGCGGCATTTGGAATGCTGGGCCTTGAATCGGCCGCGAGTATTCTTCACCAAGTTCTTATTCAATCGGGCGCAGGTGACTGGGCACTCTTCGAGAATATCATCAGCAAGCGTCCAGCCAAATTGGCCGGACTCAACAATCATGGCTTCATCAAAGTGGGCGACCAGGCGAACATCACAGTGTTCAATCCCCATGAAAGAATAGGGGTGGCCGAAATGAACCAGTCCAAGTCAAACAACAACCCATACTTGGGGCTCGAATTCATTGGTCGAGTGCAGCACACCATTTACCAAGGCCAATACACGATGATCGATCAATTAGTTAGGGACCAGAAATGACGCGAGAACTTATCGGAGGACTTGCCCTTCTAATCGTCCCCACAATTGCCGTATTTATTCTTTTTAGAATTCGAACCAAGAGACGCTCTCAAGAGAAAATTCTTACCGACTTGCCAGCATTCCTTGCCGAAGATGACTTGGGAGAGGTGTTGTATGTGAGCACCGTGTTTTCATCCGATTTGCTTGCGAAAGTGTGGGCTCAGGGGCTTGGCAATCGGGGAAACGCAAGACTCTGGCTCGGAAAGAGTGGAATTGGACTTTCCCGAAATGGCGAAGTTGATTTCACGATTCCCACCTCCTCGATCGAGTCAATAACAGAAGTGAACGCGACCATAGACAGAGGCGTCGAGGCTAAGGGTCTAATTAGCATTTCCTGGACCCACAACAACGTTGGCCTTGTCACAAACCTTCGATTCCGGGACAAACAGAGACATAACGAGATAAAAAGAGCTTTGATTGAGAAATTGGGAGTGAGTTTTGCATAAAGCACATTTAGTACTAGAAGACGGGTCAATATTCGATGGCGAACGCTATGGAGTAGCGGGCGTGAGTGTTGGAGAACTAGTCTTCGCAACCGGAATGACCGGTTACCAGGAGACCCTTACCGACCCTTCTTATGCTGGGCAGATT
Organism: Aquiluna sp.; assembly: GCA_028822985.1. Classification (GTDB taxonomy): domain Bacteria; phylum Actinomycetota; class Actinomycetes; order Actinomycetales; family Microbacteriaceae; genus Aquiluna. Next base: position 151,845 of record JAPKCK010000001.1, on the reverse strand, counting down.
GTTATGCAAACATTTCCGCATGTCGGCATTGTCGGGACCAATGCCACAGACGCCGAGTCCAACAAAATCTGGGTGGCCGGCTACATCGTTCGGGAACCATCACGCATAGCCAGTAACCATCGCTCCGAAAAAACTCTAGATCAGGACCTGATAGACAACAACATTATTGGCATCTCCAACGTTGACACTCGAGCGATAACCCTCCATGTTCGCAGTCTTGGTGCGATGCGAGCCGGAATTTTCTCCAGTGAGCAAGACATGTCTGCAGATGAAATGCTCGCACTAGTTCGTGCAGCCCCAGAGATGAAAGGCCAGAGCCTCTCTGGTCAAGTCTCAACATCAATTAGTTACTTGATTCCTAGCCAAGGCAAAACTGTCGGCAAAGTAGCAGTGCTTGACTTAGGAATAAAAAAATCGACTTTAGAGCACCTAGCGATGCGAGGCCTAGAAATAGAGGTGTTTCCCGCTGACATTAGCGCAGCTGGAATTTTGGCGTCATCACCAGATGGCTTCTTTTTCTCCAATGGCCCCGGTGACCCCGAGGCGAGCGGTCATCAGGTCGCAATGCTGCGCGAGCTGCTGGGTACAAAAAAACCGTTTTTTGGAATATGTTTCGGAAATCAGCTGCTTGGACGAGCGTTAGGTTTCGAAACATACAAGCTGAAATTTGGCCACCGCGGCATAAATCAGCCCGTAATCAACAAGGAGACTGGACGAGTCGAAGTAACGGCACATAACCACGGCTTTGCAGTCAAATTAGAATCCGACAGCGCCGAGTCACCGCTTGGGTTCGGGGAAGTGAAAGTTTCGCATCGTGGGCTCAATGATCAGGTTGTAGAGGGCCTTGAGTGCGTTGATATTCCAGCGTTCTCCGTCCAGTATCACCCCGAAGCAGCTGCTGGGCCACACGACAGCCATTATTTGTTCGACAAATTTCTAGACGCAATCAAGGAGTCCAAGTAATGCCAAAGCGACAAGATATTAAGTCTGTCCTCGTGATTGGCTCGGGCCCGATAGTAATCGGACAAGCCTGTGAGTTTGACTACTCAGGTACTCAAGCCTGCAGAGTGCTTCAAGAAGAGGGCATTCGCGTGATTCTTGTTAATTCCAACCCAGCCACCATCATGACCGACCCCGACTTTGCAGATGCAACTTACATCGAACCAATTACTCCAGAGGTAATTGAGGCGATTATCGAAAAGGAGCGTCCGGACGCCATACTTCCGACGCTTGGCGGCCAGACAGCCCTGAATGCTGCGATGGCTCTTTACGAACGTGGTTCGCTCGAGAAGTACGGGGTTGAACTTATTGGGGCAAACGTAGCGGCGATTAGGGCAGGGGAAGATCGAGTCGAATTTAAGCAAGTTGTTCTAAATGCTGGTGCAGACGTGGCGATCTCCGCAGTTGCTCACAACATGGAGGAGGTGCTTGCGATTGCAGGCGACATTGGCTATCCGATGGTTGTGAGGCCCTCCTTCACAATGGGAGGATTGGGCTCAGGTTTTGCCTACGATGAAAAAGATCTCATACGAATAGCTGGGGCCGGCCTTCAGGCGTCTCCCACCACCGAAGTTCTAATCGAAGAGTCGATAACCGGTTGGAAAGAGTATGAGCTGGAGCTCATGCGTGACAAAAACGACAACAGCGTTGTGGTTTGCTCAATTGAAAACTTTGACCCGGTTGGAGTGCACACCGGTGACTCCATAACCGTAGCTCCGGCGATGACGTTGACAGACAGGGAGTACCAGAATCTTCGTGACATCTCGATTCGCATCATTCGAGATGTTGGTGTCGACACTGGCGGCTGCAACATCCAATTCGCGGTCGATCCAAAAGACGGCCGCGTAATTGTCATAGAGATGAACCCAAGGGTAAGTCGATCCTCTGCACTCGCTTCGAAGGCGACCGGGTTCCCCATTGCTAAAATTGCGGCGAAGCTGGCGATTGGCTACACACTCGACGAGATTCCAAATGACATCACTATGGTCACGCCCGCATCCTTTGAACCTAGCCTTGATTACATAGTGGTAAAAGTACCTCGCTTTGCATTTGAAAAGTTTCCAGCAGCAGACCCGACACTTACGACGACAATGAAGAGTGTTGGCGAGGCAATGGCAATCGGGCGTACTTTTTCGCAAGCGCTACAAAAGGCTCTCCGGTCTCTAGAAAAGCGCGGGAGCTCATTTCGCTTTCCCACGGTAAGTCAAGACCCAGCCGCCCTATTGGTCGCTATGACCACTCCAACTGAGAGTCGAATTGGGCAAGTCCAGCAGGCCTTGTGGTTCGGTGCCAGTGCCGACGAAGTCTTTGATGCAACCAAAATTGATCCATGGTTTATTGACCAGATAGTTCTGATAAACGAAACAGCAAGGTGGTTCTTGGATCTAAAGACCATAGACACGGACTCGCTCAAGCGCGCCAAGCAGCATGGCTTTTCCGACCTCCAATTAGCGGAAATGAGAAACATACCGGAGCAGGATCTTCGAAACCTTAGGCACAGTTTCGGACTTCGGCCGGTATTCAAGACCGTGGATACCTGCGCAGGTGAATTTCCAGCGCAAACTCCCTATCACTACAGCTCATACGAGCAGTTCACCGAAGTAGTCCCGTCCAACAAGAAAAAAGTAATCATCCTTGGAAGCGGCCCTAACCGTATCGGCCAGGGTATTGAGTTTGACTACAGTTGCGTTCACGCGACATTCGCACTTCGCGACATCGGTATCGAGACAGTAATGATTAACTGCAACCCTGAAACAGTCTCTACCGACTACGACACCGCGGACAGGCTCTATTTTGAGCCCTTGACACTTGAAGACGTTCTCGAGGTAATACACGCCGAATCTCAAACAGGGGAGCTCCTCGGGGTAATGGTGCAACTCGGAGGTCAAACTGCACTAAGCCTTGCAAACGGTCTTGCCGCTGAAGGGATACCGATTCTAGGTACCACCCCAGAAAACATTGACCGGGCCGAGGAACGCGGTCAGTTCCAAAGCATTCTTAACGCTGCCGGATTACTGGCGCCGGCGAACGGAATGGCAACAAACCTCGAAGAAGCAACCGCCGTAGTTGAAAGCATAGGATTCCCAGTTTTGGTGCGACCCAGCTTTGTCCTTGGGGGTCGAGGTATGGAAATTGTGTACGACCAAAACTCGCTCGATGGTTACTTTGATCGTATTGCCGAGCATGCGCTAGTGGATGCCACGCACCCACTTCTAGTCGATCGTTTTTTAGAAGACGCTATAGAGATAGACATCGATGCCATTTTTGATGGCGAGGAATTGTTTATCGGCGGCGTGATGGAGCACATCGAGGAAGCGGGAATTCACTCGGGTGACTCCAGCTGCACGCTGCCTCCGATTACTCTAAGCCGGAGCCAAATCGATCGAGTCGCTGCGGCTACGGAGAAAATCGCCAGGGGTTTGAGTGTTATTGGCCTCTTGAACATTCAGTTTGCTATGGCGTCAGATGTTCTGTACGTTCTCGAGGCGAATCCAAGAGCGAGTCGAACAGTTCCTTTCGTATCAAAGGCCCTTGGAATTACCCTCGCCAAAGCGGCGGCCAGGGTAATGGTGGGTGCAAAAATCTCTGAGCTGGTAGCAGAGGGAGGTCTTCCTCGTATGGACGGGCGCCACCTGCCGCCCGGAACGCCGATTTCTGTCAAGGAAGCAGTACTTCCTTTCAAAAGGTTTGCGACTCGCGACGGCAGATTCGTTGATTCACTACTTGGCCCGGAAATGAGATCCACCGGCGAGGTCATGGGCATCGACAAGGATTTTCCAACCGCATTTGCCAAAGCACAAGCCGGCTCCGGTTCCGCATTGCCAACCGAAGGAACCGTATTTATATCTGTGGCCGACCGCGATAAGCCGCAGTCGCTTCTTCCAGTAAGGCGCCTTGCCCAGCTCGGTTTCCGTATTCTGGCAACGCAAGGGACTCAAGCAATGCTGGAAAGGCATGGAATTAAATCGGAGGCGGTAACCAAACACTCTCAGGCAGGGGAGCACCAGGAATCAATAGTCGACATGATTACCGCTGGCAAGGTAGATGTGGTGGTGAACACCCCTTCTGGTGCGGACGCGAGAATCGACGGCTACGAAATCCGAGCAGCGACAACCGCCGCCGATAAGCCTATATTTACAACCGTTGCTCAACTAAGCGCGGCAATCGGATCCTTCGAAGTTGTTCGAGAGGGACGGTTTAGCGTTAAGCCACTTCAGGAGTATGCACTACAACGAATAGAGCTGACCGGTGAATAATTTTGCAAGCACGCTTGAAAGCAAGATTGCAGAGTTTGGAAGACTGTGCGTTGGGATAGACCCCAGCGAAACAGAGCTGAACAACTGGGGACTTGAGGATACGGCCCACGGTGCTAAGGAGTACTCGCTTAGGTGCATAGATGCAGCAGACGGCCGAGTCGGAATAATCAAACCCCAGGTCGCTTTTTTCGAACGATTTGGATCCAGCGGTTTTATTGCACTTGAAGAAGTACTTCAGGCAGCAAGGGACCTTGACCTTTTTGTTATAGCAGACGCCAAGAGATCAGATATTGGCTCAACGATGCTTGGTTACTCTCAAGCGTGGTTTGGAGATGATTCCCCGCTCCGGGTAAACGCACTGACAGTTAGTCCATATCTCGGCCCCGACTCAACGGTCGAGATGCTCGAGCACGCAAGGGACGTTGGCGGCGGGATTTTTCTTCTGGCTGCAACCTCCAACAAAGAAGCCGGTCAACTCCAGCGAGCTCTTGTAGATGGCCAAACTGTTGCAGCGAGAGTACTCGCTCAGGCACAGGCAAACGGCTTGGGGGATTGCGGAGTAGTACTAGGGGCAACGCAAGACTTTGACCTCTTTGGACTGGACGCTGTCACCAAGACCGACGTCGGTGTTCCGATTCTTGCACCCGGCTTTGGAGCGCAGGGTGCCGAATTATCGGAACTAAAAAAGTTATTCGGTAACAGCTCTCATCGAGTGATACCGAATCTTTCTCGCGCACTCACCGGCGCTGGCCCCAACGCTATGGCCGGCCTAATTGATAAGGCGAGGTTAGAACTGTGAGCCTAATTGTTCTCGCCGGACCTGCAGGTGTCGGTAAAGGGACTCTTGTCCGTTGGCTTCTTGCTAATGCGGATGGCTATTCACTTTCAGTGTCAGCGACCACCAGATCGGCACGGCCCGATGAGGTGGATGGGGTCCACTATCACTTTGTCGACAAGGCCAAGTTCAAACAGCTAATCGCCGATGACCAATTCTTGGAGTGGGCAACTGTGCATGGAGATAATCACTACGGTACACCGCTAAATGAGCTGACGCGCGCCGATGCCGAGGGCTTCCATTTGCTTCTTGAAATTGACCTCCAAGGGGCAAGGCAGGTGATGAAGTCAAGACCAACAGCCATAACTATTTTTGTCCATCCGCCAAGCTTTGAGGTACTTGAATCGAGGCTTCGGGAAAGAGCGACCGAGACAGAATCACAAATACAAACTAGACTTATCAATGCAAGAGCTGAGATTGAATCAGCCGAAGAGTTTGATTATGAAGTAATCAATGATGACTTGGCCCAGACGGGTAAAGACATACTGAAAATCGTTAGTGAGTCAGAGGGATAAGAATGTTGAACGAAAACCTAGAAAACCTAAAGGGTATTGTTTACCCACCCATAGATTCAGTGCTGGGCAGGGCCAACTCAAACTACGAGCTTGTCATTTTCGCGTCAAAGCGCGCTCGTCAGATTAACGAGTACTACAGCGCTCTGCACGAAGGCAGCCTGTTCAATTACGTTGGGCCGCTAGTCGACTCAAGCATTGACGACAAGCCACTAAGCATTGCCATGAAGGAGATCCACCTGGGCAAGCTTGAGAAGACTCCAAATAAGTAGGTAGTAAATGCGAATTCTGCTTGGCATAACCGGTGGAATCGCCGCTTATAAGGCAGCGAATCTGATTCGTGCATTCACCGAACAGGGCCATGCCGTTCAGGCGCTTCCGACTCAAAACGCACTGCGTTTTATCGGAAAGGCGACGCTTGAGGCCCTTTCTGGAACAGCGATAGACAATGACATGTATCAGGATGTCCACGAGGTTAGACATGTCGAGCTGGGTGCAAGTGCGGATCTAATAGTTGTAGCACCAGCAACAGCTAACTTTCTAGCAAAACTGGCCAATGGCATCGCTGATGACCTTCTCATGAATGCGATCCTAGCTTCCACTTCAGCCATTTATGTTTGCCCGGCTATGCACACGGAGATGTGGCAAAATCCGGCCACTCAAGCCAATGTTGCCACCCTGAGGGCGCGCGGCATCAACGTTATGGAGCCGGCGTCCGGCCGGCTTACTGGTTCAGACACTGGACCGGGAAGGCTTCCCGAAACCGAAGACATTGTCAGTTTTGTTATGGGTACAAAGCCGCTTAGCGGCATTACTGTGACAGTGACCGCCGGGGGCACTAGAGAACCAATTGACCAGGTCCGGTTTATAGGTAACTCATCCTCTGGACGCATGGGCATTGACATAGCGTCCGCCTATCGGGACCAAGGAGCCTTGGTTCGACTAATCGCCTGCAACATTGAGATGCCAATGCCTTTGGGCGTTGAAGTAATAAGAGCATCTAGTGTCGCCGAGTTGGAGCAGGCCATGGAAAGCCCCTGCGACATCATGGTGATGGCAGCCGCCGTTTCAGATTTTCGAATCGATAAGCCATTTCACGGCAAACTTCCACGAGGTGAAGCGCAAACAATCGATCTGATACCTACCAGCGACCTGATTGCGAATTTTGCGGCTAATCACTCGGCCACTTTCTGCATAGCCTTCGCGCTAGTCGAAGATGGTGCCGATGTGGAGGCCGCTTCATTAGAGAAGCTGTCCACAAAGGGAGTGTCCGCGGTTGCAGGGAACAGCATCAGTTCTCTGGGCTCAGAATCAAGCGAAATAACACTGGTCACGAAGCTAGGCGCACTAAAACACTCCGGCACCAAGATAGAGCTAGGCAAGTGGCTAGTCGAAACCATTTATAAGATCATGTCCAAGGTCTAAGTAGAATTACAGAATGACGCTACGCACATTTACCTCAGAGTCCGTTACCGAAGGACATCCCGACAAGATATGTGATCAAATTTCTGACACTATTTTGGATGCTCTACTTGAGCAGGACCCGGACGCCAGAGTGGCCGTGGAGACGCTGGTCACAACCGGCCTTGTTCAGGTGGCAGGCGAAGTCACAACCAGCGGATACGTTGAAATACCGCATCTGGTCAGGGAAAAACTACTGGAGATTGGCTACAACTCGTCCGCCATCGGATTTGACGGGGCTTCTTGTGGAGTTTCAGTATCAATTGGTGCCCAATCCCCGGACATAGCTCAGGGCGTAAATACATCCCTAGAATCTCGCTCCGGTAATAACTTCGGCGAAATTGGTGCGGGCGATCAGGGCATGATGTTTGGATACGCTTCGAACGAGACAGCCAACTTCATGCCGGCACCCATAAACATCGCTCACCGACTAACCGAGCGATTGTCACATGTGCGCAGGGAGCTCGACACTTCCATGCTTCGACCAGACGGCAAGGCGCAGGTTTCAATTAGCTACGAGGGCAACAAACCGGTGGCAGTGAGCACCGTCGTGCTTTCGACACAGCACCATCCAGATGTTCAGCAAGATGACCTCGCGAATCTTGTATTAGACCGAGTGATTCGCCCAGTCCTTTTAGACTCCGGCCTCGACACCAGCGACACGAGTTTCATCATCAACCCAACTGGCAGATTCGTTATTGGCGGCCCGCAGGCGGACGCGGGCCTGACTGGCAGAAAAATTATTGTCGACACCTATGGGGGCAGTGCCAGACATGGTGGTGGCGCCTTCAGTGGCAAGGACCCTTCAAAGGTTGATCGTTCTGCAGCATATGCAATGAGGTGGGTTGCGAAGAATTTGGTAGCGGCGGGCTTAGCAGGGCGTGCCGAAATCCAAGTGGCATACGCGATAGGGGTTGCAACCCCTGTTGCTCTTCACGTGGAAACTTTTGGAACTGAAAACGTTGCTGTAGAGGCAATAGAAAAAGCCATTCGGCAGGTCTTCGACCTAAGGCCGGCGGCGATAATTTCGGAGCTGAATTTGAAGCGCCCAATCTACGCCAAGACTGCTAGCTACGGTCATTTCGGCCGTGAACTACCCGAATTTACTTGGGAGAACTTGGACCGAGTCCAAGCCCTTAAAGACGCAGCAGGAAGCTAGATGTCCCGCTTTGCTTCAGTATTGGCAAAGTCCCCTTTAATTCAGCTTGACCGGGCCTTTGATTATCTAATTCCCGAAGCCATGCAAAATGAAATTGCCATCGGCCAAGAAGTGGTTTTTCCGCTTGGGAGATCAAAAAAAAGGCAGGTTGGCTATGTCTCAGCGCTTTCCGATACCAGTGACTATGCAACCGCATCAATAACGAGTATTCAGGATGCCTCTGAAGTGCTTTCCAGTCAGCTCTTTGATTTTCTTAGGGCAGTCGCAGATCGTCAATGCGTTGCGTTAGGGGAACTTATTGCACTTGCGGTGCCCGATTACATGTCAACGGTCCAAAGGCTCCCGGCGATCGAGCCAAGAGCCCTAGAGGTAGATGTTTTGGTTCCAAAGCTGGACGCAGCCCTTGGTGCACGCGCGGCAGTCCTAACTTCGGCAAGGCAACTTGAGGTGGCAGGAACGCTTGTGCCGGACTGGGCACTGTTGCTCTTGGCTAACGCTCTCGGCGTCCATTCCAGGGGTATGTCTTCAATCATTGTGGTGCCAGAAAGGGCAGATATTGACATCGTCGTCGACCTGGCTCACAGGCTGGGAATTGATGATCAGTTTGTTTTCCTAAAACCGAGTCAGAAAAAATCTTCCCGTTATCAGCTGTTCCACCAAATCAAAGAGTCTCGTCAAGTAATCGTCGTAGGAACAAGATCCTCGATTTTTGCACCCGTCAAGAACTTGGGCCTAATCGCTGTGCACGATGACTCCGATGACAGCTTGAGAGACCAAGGTTCCCCATTTACAAACACAAGAGACCTAGCTCTTATTCGAGCAAATGGAGACGTGGAGCTGCTGTTCACGGCTCCATACCGGTCCGTCGAGCTTCAAAGATTAGTTGCAATCGGGTACTTATCCGATCATAAAGTCGTTGACGCACCGCTTCGGATCTCTTATTCCGAACCAGGCCTCCGCATGGATGAGTCCGGGTTCAAGATAGTTCGTGAAAACTTGGATCGCGGGCCAGTGCTTGTTCTGCTTCCTCGCAAGGGCGACTCAGCGTCGGTCTACTGCGCAGGTTGTGGCGACAAACTGACTTGCTCCTGCGGAGGCCATTTTTGGCAGCCCGACGCAGCTAACACTCAATGCAGACTCTGCAACAAGCACTTCGTTGCTTGTATTAGCTGCGGTTCGAGAAACCAGAAAAAAGGGCGTACAGGTAGCAGCAGGACCGTCGCCGAGCTTGGTAAAACCTTTCCGAACACTGCAATATCTGAAGCCACGGGAGATAAGAAGCCAACAGGGCTAAAAACTAAGAATCAAATAGTCGTTGCAACTCCAGGTTCAGCACCAAGGGTCCCTAAGGGATACTCTGCTGTCCTAATTCTTGACAGCGATGTCTGGCTCAGTCGGCAGACTCTTAGTGCACAGCAGATGGCCGTAAGAGACTGGATGGAAGCTCTTGAGCTCCTGTCGCCGACGGGCAGGGCTGCCTTTGCAGGTCTGCCCGCCGATCTTGGAAACGCGCTGTCGCTTGGTCAGTTGATACCGATGGCTAAGACAGCGCTTGAGGAAGCCCGAGAACTTGGACTTCCTCCGGCGATGCGCATCTGCTCACTACAGGCTCTGCCGGAAACTCTAGAAGCTGCTGTTTCGGCCGCTAAGTCAAAAGGGGCTATAGCTCTTTGGGTAGATGAAAAAGCCGGAAGCGCGCTTATAAAATTTTCATATAATCAAGGTCCGGCGATAGCCAAGGAGCTTCGGGTGGTAGCCATTGGAGCCACGGCACGAACTCAGGGTGTAACCAAGCGAAGGGGCTTGCGGGTGGTGATGGACGACCCGCAGGCGCTGTAGGTTACCTAGTTATGAGACTTATTTTTGCCGGAACCCCTGAGGTGGCATCGCGGGCTCTTGAAATGATTGCCGACAAGCATGACGTGGTATTGGTCCTCACCCGCCCCGACGCTCGAGTTGGACGTAAGCGTATCGTTACCCCATCTCCGGTCACTCTCAAGGCCGAACAGTTGGGTCTAAAAGTCCACAAGACCAACAAAATTGACGACGAAGCCCTGAAAGTGATTCGCCTAAGCGGCGCCGAGAAAGCGGTGGTTGTCGCTTATGGAGCAATGATTCCACAGGCGGCGCTTTCGGAAATCCCCTGGTGGAACTTGCATTTCTCACTTCTGCCCGAATGGAGAGGGGCGACTCCGCTGCAGCATTCAATGATCCATGACACTGGTATTGGGATAAGCGTTTTTGAGCTCGACTCAGGCCTGGATACCGGAGCACTTATCTCTCAGGCGCCTCTAAGGTTCTTAGCAAACGAAACTGCTGGCCAAGCATTGATCAGGTTTACGAAAGAAGGCGGAGACTTTCTAATACGGGCGCTGAGCGAAAACCCGACGCCGAAGATCCAAGAGGGTACAGCCTCGGCGGCACCAAAGATTACCCGCCCGGCAGCCAAGCTTGACTTCAGCAACTCCGCTGAAGATTTGACGAGATTCATACGGGCCACGAATCCGGAACCAACGGCGTGGGCAAACCAAAACGGTGAACCGGTGAGGATCCTGTTCGCGCATCCCGTCATCTCCGGCTCTGACCCAGGCACAGAGCGTGGGATCGGCGAAATATACAAGAGCGAAAACAACGAAATCAATGTGCAATGCGGCAGCGCTAGCTCACTAAAGCTCGAGCTTGTGCAACCTGCCGGAAGGCGTGAAATCGCGGCAACTGACTGGTGGAATGGCCTTAAGGGGATAGCACAATTTGACTAACGCGCGCCAGATAGCCCTCGAGCTACTCAACCGAGTGCGAGCATCGGAGAGCTACATTAACCTGCTGCTTCCCAAGGAGCTTGCTAAGCATGAAATCTCGGATGCCGACAGAGGCTTGGTTCAGGAGCTCAGCTACGGCGTTCTTCGATGGCAGCTACAGTACGACGCCATCATCGATCATTTGACTCCCGGCAAGACATTATCCCCGGGCCTAAGGGCGGCAATTCAGCTTGGTCTTCATCAGCTTTTCAGAATGCGAATCCCCACCCATGCGGCCATAAACGAGACAGTGGATCTTGTAAAGCATTTCGAAGCCAGTGCCGCAGGGCTATGTAACGCGGTTCTTCGAAATGCCGAACGAGCCGGACACGACAATCTTCTTGACATACTCGTCGAAGGCCAAGAGGAGCTCACGCGGCTGAGTATCGAATTCTCCCACCCGATGTGGATTATTTCCGGCATGAAATCGGCCCTTGAACTCGATGGGAGAACATCGGATCTGGCCGAACTTCTATCAGCAAACAACCAAACCCCGGTCGTGAACCTCATCGCTATTACAAGCTCTGCATCAGCTGAACTTGAAGCTCTTGGGCTCCAGCGAGGCTCGGCATCTCCGAATGGCTTTCTCTGCATCGGAAACCCACTTGAATATCTTTCGATTCCTGGCGTGAGGGTGCAGGACCAGGGCTCCCAACTTGTAGCGTTGGCACTTAGCAAGGTTGCCGATAGGAGCGGAACCTGGCTGGACATGTGCTCCGGCCCGGGAGGCAAGGCAGCAGTGCTAGAACATGCCGTATCGGGATCTGGAAATCTTGTTTGCTACGAACCACATGTAAAAAGGGCCAAGCTGGTCTCCTCAGCACTCGCGGACCCAGAAAGCACTCCGGTACTCGTCAAGAGAGGGCAAGACGCCCCCGAAAGTTCCTTCGCGGCCATTTTGCTAGATGCCCCCTGTGCCGGACTTGGGTCCCTTCGTCGGAAGCCTGAATCTCGATGGACAAAAAAGCCGGAGCAACTACCATCACTCACTAAATTGCAGGCCGAGCTAATTGACGCCGCGGTGTTAGCGCTTGAACCAGGTGGCATTCTTATGTACGCAACCTGCTCACCACTGGTAGTCGAGACAAATGCCCAAATTAGAGCTGCACTGGATCGCCACGCCAACATTTCGCTAGTCGACCTAGTACCAGTAATGCAAGAGTTAGCTCCAGGTCTAGAGTTGAACACCTCTAGGAAAACTGTTCAGTTATGGCCACATCGACATGGAACTGACGCCATGTTTATGGCACTTCTGAAAAAAGATGAAGGGAACTAGGCGTTGCAAATTAATCCCTCAATACTCAGTGCCGACTTTGCCAACTTGGAGGCGGAGCTCATGTCAATCGCATCGGCTGACATGGCCCACGTTGATGTTATGGACAATCACTTTGTCCCAAATTTGACGCTGGGAACCGCAATTGTGCAGAGACTTGCCAAAGTCTCTCCGATTCCTCTAGATGTGCACCTGATGATTGAAGACCCGGACAAGTGGGCAATTGGCTATGCCCAGGCCGGCGCGACTTCAGTCACGTTTCATCTAGAGGCAGCAAAGGAACCGATTGACCTGGCGAGGAAGCTCAGAGCATCTGGTGTAAAAGCCGCCGTCGCCATTAAGCCCGACACCAAGGTTTCGGAAATAGCCCACCTGATCCAAGAAGTAGACATGCTTCTGGTAATGACCGTTGAGCCTGGCTTTGGGGGGCAGCCAATTCTGATTGAAACCCTCGAAAAGATTGCCCAAGCTCGTCAGCTCATTCGAGACTCTGGCGCAACCATTTCCCTGCAGGTCGACGGAGGAGTGACAGAGTCAAACATTGCTCAATTGGCATCGCTGGGTGCCGACTCATTTGTGGCGGGTTCTGCCATTTACAACAGCCCCGATCGGACAAATCAAATACTCCGACTTCGAGGGTTAGCTCTGGCAGCTTCGAATCCGAAGTGATTCGCTGTAATCTAGGGGTATGAAATCATTCGATTCCCTTTATGACGAGCTGGTAAACACGGCCAGCATGCCCGATAACAACTCCGGTAGCAGCGAGTTATTGGCAAAGGGAGTCCACTCAATTGGCAAAAAACTCGTCGAGGAAGCAGCGGAACTATGGATGGCCGCAGAACACGAGTCAGACGAACAGGTCGCACTAGAAGCCTCGCAACTTCTTTATTACATACAACTTATTTTGATTTCCAGAAACGTGCCCCTGTCGGCAGTAGAGCAGGTTCTCTGATGCTGCGAGTAGCCATTCCGAACAAGGGCATCCTGTCTGAATCTGCGGTTGCCATGCTAAAAGAGGCCGGATACCAGACAAGACGAGACACCCAAGAGCTTCACTTAGTCGATGAAGCAAACGACATAGAGTTTTTTTACCTGAGGCCTAGGGATATAGCGACTTACGTGGGGTCAGGATCTCTAGATGTTGGCCTAACAGGGCTGGATCTCTTGATGGATTCGGAGTCCGAAGCCGAAGAAATTGCCGATTTGGGCTTTGGGGCTTCTACCTTTCGATTTGCAGCACCAATCGACTCTGGTTTCGATGATCCGAGCCAACTCGAAGGTAAAAGGCTTGCGACCGCATACCCAACCCTGATAGCGAATTACTTGGCGAAGCTAAACGTGAATTGTGAAATCATCAAGCTCGACGGAGCGGTTGAATCTGCCGTAAAGCTCGGCGTTGCAGATGCCGTTGCCGACGTTGTCTCAACCGGTAACACGCTTAGAAAAGCCGGTCTCGCAATCTTCGGCCCTACGATCTTGACCTCTACGGCCAGGCTCATTAGTGCTCCTGGGAAGGCTAGTGATGCAAACGGGCTTTTGATGCGCCTAAAGGGCGTATTGGTTGCCAGGGAGTACGTAATCATTGACTACGACTGCCCCAAGAAAGTGCTGGAGGCGGCAACAAAAATAACTCCGGGGATTGAGTCGCCGACGATATCTCCAATGGCCGATTTGGACTGGGTTGCCGTTCGTTCGCTAGTGCCAGCGATACAGATGAATCAAATAATGGATGAACTGTACGCCGCGGGAGCTAGGGCAATTTTAGTATCAGCCATTCACGCAGCGAGAATATAGTGCCAGCTATCAGAGTGATTCCCTGCCTAGATGTTGCAAACGGACGGGTGGTGAAGGGTGTCAACTTCCAGAATCTCGTCGACAGCGGTGACCCAGTTGACTTAGCCCGCGATTACTATCTTCAAGGAGCCGACGAACTTACATTTTTAGACGTAACGGCTGCCAGCGAAAATAGATCAACAACTAGAGACATGGTAACCAGGTGCGCGGAGGAGATATTTATACCTCTAACTGTGGGCGGGGGCATCAGAAGCCTGGAAGATGTTTCGCTGCTCCTGGCGGCCGGAACCGATAAGGTATCCATCGGCTCCGCGGGCATTTCCAGGCCAGAACTTCTAGCCGAGATTGCGAAGGAACACGGCAATCAGATTTTGGTAGTTTCTCTAGACATTAAGCGTGGTGACACCAACTCGGGATTCGTCGTCACCTCGCACGGTGGTAGACAGGAAACCGGTTTAGATGCGATGCAGTGGATAGAGAAGGTGCAAAAGTTAGGCGCCGGGGAACTGCTTATCAACAGCATGGATGCAGACGGGACCAGAGCGGGTTTTGATCTTGAGCTGATTGAGAAAGTACGTAAAATATCGGCTGTTCCGATCATCGCGTCCGGGGGAGCCGGCAAAGTATCAGACTTCGTCGAGGCAGCTCAGGCGGGCGCAGATGCGTTGCTCGCAGCTAGTGTTTTTCACAGCGGCGAAATCTCGGTTGCAAAGGTAAAGCAAGCACTTGAAGAAGCAGGAATAGAGGCTAGATGAGGCAATTAGCGTTGGATCAGGTCAAATTTTCTGGCGACCATCTGATACCCGTTGTGGTTCAAGACAGTCAAACCCTGCGAGTTCTTATGCTTGCCTATTCGAACCTCGAGGCTTTAGAAAAATCCGTCTCTACAGGCGAAATGCATTTCTTCTCACGATCCCGCAATCAGCTTTGGCATAAGGGTGAAACCAGTGGTAACACCTTGGCAATTGACTCCTTGTCGCTAGATTGCGACGGCGACACTATTTTGGCTATGGTCAGGCCAGCCGGGCCCACCTGCCATCTCGGAACCATCAGCTGCTTCGAGGAGGTCTAAGTGATCGGCTTTGAACAGCTTGAGAAACTCAGTAGCCAGTACAACGCAATCCCGATAGTAAAAAGACTATTTAGCGGCAGTGAAACCCCGATTGGGATCTACCAAAAGCTCGCAGGTTCTAGGGCGGACACTTTCTTGTTGGAGTCAGCCGAACAGGGAGTCTGGGGCAGGTACTCATTTATTGGAGTGTCCTCTAGGGGTCAACTAACGGCAACAAATGACAAAGCAACGTGGATAGGGAATGCGAAGTGCCTTCCAGATGGATCTATGCTGCCCGAGGACCCGATAGCCGCGCTTGAGAAGCTTCAAACGGCATGGAAATCGAGTCCAGTCGATTTTCCACTGAGTTCGGGACTGGTTGGATTTCTAAGCTGGGGAGCCGTCAACCTAACCGAGAAGCTTCCCGATGCCAAGCCGGCCGACTACTCGATACCGCTATACGGGTTCAACCAATTTTCAGAGCTAGTGGTCATGGATCATCAAAAGTCTGAATTGCTCCTGGTCAGTGTGGTGTTCGTCGATGGGACCCCACTTCAGGACAGCTACGGCCAAGCGCTTAATGCCATTAGCCAGATGCAGAAAATCGTTGAAATGCCAACACCCGCGATGGTGTCCGAGCCAAATTGGCCGGAGCCGGACGCGGTCTCCAACATTCCCAAGAATGAGTTCCTCGAAAAGGTGGAATTGGCCAAGGAGCATGTTCGCAAGGGGGATGTGTTTCAGGTTGTTATTTCTCAGCGCTTTGACCACCAGACGACTGCTGATGCACTGGATGTTTACCGAGCGCTCAGGGCTCTGAATCCAAGCCCATACATGTATCTCATTAGATGGCAAGACCAGGACGGTCCGTTTGCGATAGTCGGAAGTTCGCCGGAGGCACTTGTCAAGGTGATGGGGTCTAACGTGGTCACCCACCCGATCGCAGGTTCTCGACCAAGGGGACAAGACACATCCACCGATAACCAGCTTGCGGAAGACCTGCTGGCGGATGAAAAAGAGCGCAGCGAACACTTGATGTTGGTTGACCTTGCGAGAAATGACCTGCTCAAAGTCTGCGATCCCAAGACAGTGCGGGTGAGTGAGTTTATGCAAATCCATCGCTTCTCGCACATTATGCACTTGGTGTCTACTGTCGAAGGATCGCTCAACGCCGACACCAGCATTGTCAAGGCCATGCTGGCCACCTTCCCAGCTGGAACTCTCTCGGGTGCGCCGAAACCAAGGGCTTTGGAAATAATTCACGACCTAGAAGAGAGTTATCGAGGCCTGTTCGGTGGTGTTGTTGGGTACTTCGATTTTCAGGGGAACTCAGACCTTGCCATCGCGATTCGCACTGCAGTTCTGAGAAATGGAGTAGCGAGGGTGCAGGCCGGTGCCGGGATTGTTCTCGATTCAGTTCCAGAAACCGAGTACGCCGAAACTCTTGCAAAAGCCGCGGTTGTGTTGCGCGCAGTTGCTGCGGCGAATGCGATGAAAAAATGATCAGACTTATTTCAGTGGGCACACTAGTCGCCGCCGTGTGGCTATCAAGCTCTCTTCTTGCCTGGGTAGACGTTAGAGACTTTCACTCCGATGAATCAGCATTGATTGGAACATTAATTGGGTCTGAGCTTAATCCCCTGACAAGTCTGGTTCCGCTGATCGTCCTACTGATTTCGCTAATCGCCCGTTACCGTCTTCTAAGTCGGACGATGGCGGCGATTGCCTCGATAATCTCTGGTTCCACGATTGTGGTGATGTCCCTCACAAGCTGGTCAGATGCTAGTGCCGTCATCGAGTTGATCTCCAGCACTACGGGGCTGGCTACGGCAGCAGGTTTCGGCGTAGTGGTAAAGATCGGCTATTGGGTTTACCTAACGATGGCCGGAGTAACCGGATTGATTTTTGCTCTGGCAGTTTTTCAACCTGGGCGCTCAGGGCTATCGGACAGATCAAGTACCGTCACTGATACAAACGACGACCCGGAGAACCTGTGGGATGAGCAGTAGAAGTGCTTGCTAGAATTGAGAAACATCCGAGAAGGGCACAATGACTGAATCTAAAACCGACCCAGGGCATGGAAACTCCGTTGCGGCTTGGGCGACCGTGGTTATCGTTCTGACTGCCTTCACCATTGGAACGCTGTTTTTCTGGTTGAATGTGCCATCCATGGTTTGGGCCTCGGCTGTACTTGCAGCCCTCGGTCCGATAGTTGGACTCGCTCTTAGGAAATCTGGCTACGGGGTGAGTGGCAAGCACTCGAAGTCCCACTAGTGCTGGACGAATTATTCGCAACAGCAAGCGATGATGCTGACATTCGAAGTAAAAGCGTAAGTATCGAGTCATTAGAGGCGCTCGTCCAGAACATGGAGCCAGCGGTTTCGGCCTTGAAGGCACTCGAGCCTTCGTCAAAGATCAAGATAATTGCCGAGATAAAGAGATACAGCCCATCAGTCGGGCACATGGCCGAAATCCCTGATGCTGGCATTTTAGCCCTTACTTATGAACAAAGCGGAGCTCATGCAATCTCGGTTCTAACGGAACGATCTGGGTTCGGCGGCACGTTAGATGACCTCCGGCATGCCAGCGACGCCGTTTCAATCCCAACACTTCGCAAGGACTTCATATCTTGTGAGTATCAGATTTTAGAGGCTCGTGCCCACGGGGCATCATTCGTTCTGTTGATTCTTAGTTGGCTCAAGGAGCCAGATTTTCTCAGGCTGTCCAAGTTCGCTGCGGACTTAGGTTTGGATGTCCTCGTTGAAACGCATACGGCGGAAGAGATACACATTGCCAACGCCGCGGGCAGCCGCTTGGTTGGCATAAACACAAGGGATTTGCAAACGTTCAAGACCGACCTGCGGCTTTTCGAAACCATGTCGCACCTCTTGACGGATCAGACCATTAAGGTCGCCGAATCGTCTGTAAAGAAGCCGCAGGACGTAACCAGGTACTGGAACGCCGGCGCCAATGTAGTGCTAGTTGGACAGGCCCTCGTGACAGGTGATCCAAGCTTGTTGATTCCGGAATTTATTAACGCAACTTAGGATTATGAACTCAATGAAACTCTCAGAACAAGTAGGACCGTATTACGGCGAGTACGGTGGCAGGTTCGTACCAGAGCCACTAATTGCAGCCCTCGATCAACTCGAGGCCACCTACGAAGCGATGCGGATCGACCCTGGGTTTATCGCCGAGCTTGCCGAACTGCACAAGACTTACACCGGACGCCCCTCCATCATCACCGAGGCGAAGCGCTTTGCGGCTAATTATGGCGACATTAGGGTTTTTCTTAAACGAGAAGACTTAAACCACACCGGTAGCCACAAGATAAACAACGTTATGGGCCAAGCACTGTTGGCAAAAAAGATGGGCAAGAAGCGAATCATTGCAGAAACTGGAGCTGGTCAGCATGGTGTAGCAAGTGCCACGGCTGCGGCATTCTTCGGGTTGGACTGCGTTGTATACATGGGCGAAGTTGATACCGAAAGACAGGCCCTAAATGTCGCGAGAATGAAGCTGCTGGGAGCCGAAGTAATTCCTGTTACCTCGGGCTCCAAAACGCTTAAGGACGCGATCAACGAGGCGCTTCGAGACTGGGTTGCAAACGTTGATACCACTCACTATCTTCTGGGGACAGTTGCGGGGCCTCACCCGTTTCCGACAATGGTCAGAGACTTCCATAGCGTCATCGGTTACGAGGCGCGTGAACAAATGCTTGAGCTAACCGGAAGGCTGCCGGATGCAGTGGCAGCTTGTGTTGGCGGGGGCTCTAATGCGATTGGGATTTTCCACGCCTTTTTGGACGATGAGGATGTGGCGCTCTGGGGCTTTGAGGCCGCGGGAGAAGGCGTTGACACTCTTCGGCATGCCGCGACTCTTTCCAGGGGGACACCTGGCGTTCTTCATGGCGCCAAGAGCTACATGCTTCAAGACGCCGATGGTCAAACAATGGAATCGCACTCGATTTCGGCTGGGCTTGACTATCCAGGAGTTGGTCCGGAGCACTCATGGCTCAAGGACCTGGGTCGGGCTAGCTATCACGGTGTTACCGACACTGAGGCGATGAACGCGATGAGGCTACTTTCCCAAACAGAGGGCATAATTCCAGCCATCGAAACGGCTCACGGCTTGGCGGGTATCGAGCATCTAGCTAAAGTCCTTCCCGCGGGCGCGCACATACTTGTCAACTTAAGCGGACGCGGAGACAAGGACATGGAGACCGCGGCGAAGTACTTCGGTCTGATGGGCGATAAATGAGTTCGGTAAATGACACCCTCCTGGCCAATAGGGAATCAGGTAAAGGCTCACTAGTTGGTTACTATCCAGCCGGCTACCCAACTGTCAAGGACTCAGTCGATGCGTTGGTTGCCATGGCCGAGAATGGTTGTGACGTTCTTGAAATTGGGGTTCCCTACAGTGACCCTGTGATGGACGGCCTGGTTATTCAGATCGCGACTGAAGAAGCACGAGCAGCAGGATTTGTGCTCGGAGATCTGTTCGAAGTAATACGACGAGTGAGAGCGCGGGTATCCACGCCGCTATTGGTAATGAGCTATTGGAACCCGGTGTTGCGATTCGGAGTTGAAAAGTTCGCCGAAGAAATGCTTGTCTCGGGTGCACAGGGAATGATCACGCCAGATCTTGTCCCAGACGAAGCAGCGCAGTGGCTGGAGGTCAGCCAGGCTAAGGGCCTGGATAGAGTCTTTTTAGTTGCGCCCTCAAGCTCCAATGAAAGAGTCGCCGCGAACGCGGATGCGTCTAAGGGATTTGTTTATTCTGTCTCAACCATGGGTATAACTGGGGAGAGGGCCACACTCGACGCGCTTGCTCGAGATTTAGTGGGCCGAGTAAAGAGTCTAAGTAAAACCCCGACTTGTGTAGGGGTAGGAATTTCCACAGCCGAGCAGGTTCGCGAAGTAAATGGTTATGCCGACGGTGCAATTGTTGGAACAGCCTTTGTGAAGGCCTACCGTGAGGATGGTCTCCCTGGCCTAGTGGCGAAAACCAAAGAGCTAGCTGCGGGCCTAGGATGATTCGATGGAATTAATCTTAGGCATCCCATCACCCGAAATCAGCTTTATTGATTTGGGTCCATTTCGAATTCACTTCTATGCCCTATTCATTCTTAGCGGCATAGTGATCGCCACCATTCTTACTGACGCCAGGCTCAAGGCCAGAGGAACACCTTCGGGGTTGTTCCTAGACATAGCACTTTGGGCTGTTCCTTTTGGAATACTCGGAGGTAGGTTCTTCCACGTTCTGACCCACCCCAACGACTATTTCTACGAGGGTGCCGATCTTCTTGACATCTTTAAGATCTGGGAGGGTGGTCTTGCTATCTACGGAGCGCTGATCCTCGGAGCCGTTGGAGTATTCATAGGCTCAAGACAGGCTGGGATTAGATTCCTGTCAGTCGCCGATGCGGTAGCTCCGGGAATACTCCTTGCCCAGGGCATCGGAAGGCTTGGAAACTATTTCAATCAAGAACTATTCGGTCTTCCAACCACTCTTCCCTGGGGACTAGAAATACCAAGCTCCAACCCTGCTTACCCGCTGGGGCTGCCGGATGGGCTAACGTTTCACCCCACGTTCGCATATGAAATGATATGGAACCTTACTGGCGTCGTGGCGCTTATTTGGCTTGGAAAGAAGTTGCAACTTGAATGGGGCAAAGTTTTTGCCCTCTACTTGATTGTCTACTCAACGGGACGAGTTTGGATAGAAGCTATCAGAATCGACCCAAGTGAGATTATCCTTGGACTACGAATAAATATCTGGTCGGCGCTGACCGGTATTGCAATCGGAGTAGTTATCTACTTGGTTCAGAAGCGCCGTCACCCCGGCAAGGAACCTTCGGTTTGGCTCGACGGCAGAGAACCTGTCGATCAGTTACCGGTCACCAGCGAGGACGCTGCCAAATAATCTAATAGTTCACAATAAAGACATAAGGGTCGGACCAACGAAGCTCCGAAAAGAATTCGATTGGAGTAAACATGTTTGACAACGGACCTTTCCACAAGTTTGCCACCACGCCCGAGAACCAGGGGCTATACGACTCTGCTCACGAGCGCGACGCCTGCGGCTTGGCAATGGTCGCAACGCTTCGGGGCTATGCCGGTCACGACGTTGTGGACATGGCACTTTCTTCTCTGAGAAACCTAGAACACCGTGGCGCTGTTGGTTCGGATGCCGGAACAGGCGACGGCGCTGGGATACTCACCCAGATGCCAGACGGCTTTTTCAGAGCGATTGTCGATTTTGAGTTGCCAGCTCGAGGAACTTACGGCGTTGGACTTGTTTTCCTAGATGCGGCTACCGCATCTGAGGACAAGGCTAGGTTTGAAGCAATCTGTACTGAAGAGTCACTAACTGTTTTGGGCTGGCGCACTCCGCCAACCGACAGCTCTGTGCTTGGTGAGTTGGCTAGAGAGGCCATGCCTCTCATTGAACAAGTATTTGTTTCCTCCAGTGACTTGATCACAGGCATGGACCTTGAGCGAAGGTTATTCAGGGCAAGAAACCGAAGTGAACGGGACATTGGGCTCTACCTTTGCTCGCTCTCGTCTAAAACAATCGTCTACAAGGGCATGGTCACTACCTTGCAGCTCGAGCCTTTTTATCCGGATCTAAGTGACGAGCGCTTTGAGTCTCTTCTCGCACTGGTTCACAGCAGGTTTTCAACTAACACATTCCCATCATGGCCGTTGGCGCACCCTTTCCGCTTTATCGCCCACAACGGCGAGATAAACACGGTTAAAGGAAATGCCAACTGGATGGCGGCAAGAGAGTCACAGCTTTCATCGGAGCTACTCGGTGACATCGAACAGCTAAAGCCAATCGTCTCAAAGGGCGCATCCGACTCGGCAACTTTTGACGAAGTTTTGGAGCTGCTTGTCCTTTCGGGACGCTCTCTACCGCACGCCATGATGATGATGATTCCCGGCGCATGGGAAAAGCAACTGGACCTTGATCCACAGCTAAGAGACTTCTACGAATACCATTCGATGATTATGGAGCCATGGGATGGACCAGCGGCCGTAGTTTTCACGGATGGAGATTTGGTCGGCGCCACTCTTGACCGAAATGGACTAAGACCGGGTCGCTTCGTGGTCACAGAAGATGGTTTTATAATTCTCGCCTCTGAGATCGGCGTGGCGGACATTTCTCCGGACAAAATAGTGAGAAAAGGCAGATTGCAGCCAGGAAAAATGTTCCTGATTGACACCGTGGCCGGGCAAATAGTGGAGGACGAGCAGATAAAATCCGAAGTTGCTTCCCTGGAACCTTGGGGTGAGTGGCTGGAGACAAGTCGAATTAACCTGCGCGATCTTCCAGACCGCGAGCACGTTCGCTATTCGAGTAAGTCTGTCAAGCGCAGGCAAAGAGCCTTTGGGTATACCGAGGAAGATCTGAAAATATTTATCGCTCCGATGGCGAGAATGGGGCAGGAGCCAATCGGCGCCATGGGAACCGACACCCCGATTGCGGCTATATCAGAGCGACCAAAACTTCTATTTGATTATTTTGCACAGCAGTTTGCGCAGGTAACAAACCCACCGCTTGATGCAATTCGCGAAGAAGTCGTGACATCCATGACTACGAGCATCGGTCCGGTCAGAAACCTACTGGAAGCCAATGCCGAGCATGCAAAGCAGATGGTTCTGGACTACCCAATTATTGGCAACGATGAGCTTGCGAAGATTAAGCACATAGACAGAGCAAACAACATCGGTAAGGCAGTGACAGTTTCCTGCCTCTACCGCGTTGACGACGGCCCCGAGGCTCTCGAAGTCCGGATTGAGGAAATCTGCGCGGAGGTAGACCAGGCCTTAGTTGCCGGGGCGACTTTTATAGTGCTCTCTGATCGAGATTCAAATCGAGAGCTTGCTCCTATTCCTTCGTTGCTGTCCTGCTCGGCCGTTCACCACCATTTGATTCGAAATGGGACCAGAATGATGGCGGGCCTCGTGGTTGAAGCCGGCGATGCAAGAGATGTTCACCATGTTGCAACTCTAATTGGCTTTGGCGCATCTGCAATCAACCCTTACTTGGCCCTCGAAACAGCCGAGGACCTGGTCTTCAATGGCACCATCACCGGTATAACCATGGAGCGAAGCAGCAAAAACATGATCAAGGCGCTTGGAAAAGGTGTCCTTAAAGTCATGTCAAAAATGGGTATCTCCACTGTTTCCTCATACGCGGGAGCGCAGTGCTTCGAAGCTATCGGACTCTCCCAAGAGCTTGTGGACAAATACTTCACTGGAACAACCACAAAGCTAGGTGGGGTAGCCCTCCCGATTTTGCATTCAGAAATTGCTCAGCGTCACACATCCGCGTACCCGATCGAAAGTGCCAATCAAGACAGCACTCCTCTGGACGTTGGAGGGGAAATGAAATGGCGTCGTGACGGCCCTCCTCACTTATTCAACCCCGAGACCATATTTAAGCTCCAGCACTCCACCTCACAAAAGAACTACGAAATCTTTAAGTCATACACCAATGCAGTCGATGACCAGGCAGAGCGTTTAATGACGATTCGAGGTCTTTTCAGCCTAAATAAAGATTTACGGACTCCAGTGCCAATCTCTGAGGTAGAGCCGGTGCATTCGATTGTGAAACGATTCGCAACCGGGGCTATGAGCATGGGATCGATTAGTCCGGAAGCTCACGAGACGCTTGCCATTGCCATGAACCGCCTTGGCGCCAGAAGCAACACTGGAGAAGGAGGAGAGTCAGTCGAGCGACTGCTGGATCCAGAGAGACGCAGCGCTGTAAAGCAGGTCGCCTCCGGACGCTTCGGTGTGACCTCTATGTACTTGACTCACGCAGATGACCTTCAAATCAAGATGGCACAGGGAGCAAAGCCAGGCGAAGGCGGGCAGCTTCCTCCGAACAAGGTCTACCCATGGATTGCCGAACTTAGGCACTCGACTCCGGGCGTAGGGCTAATTTCTCCACCTCCTCATCACGACATCTACTCAATCGAGGATTTGAAACAGTTAATCTTTGATCTGAAACGGGCAAACCGCGCCGCTAGGGTCCACGTTAAGTTGGTGTCTCAGTTTGGAGTTGGAACCGTCGCAGCCGGCGTAGCTAAGGCAAAGGCCGACGTGGTGCTGATATCTGGCCACGACGGTGGCACCGGCGCCAGCCCGCTCAATTCTTTGAAGCACGCGGGAACCCCCTGGGAGCTTGGTTTGGCCGAAACCCAGCAGACTCTGCTGCTCAATGGACTACGAGATCGAGTTGTAGTGCAGGTGGACGGCTCAATGAAGACCGGACGAGACGTCATTATCGCCGCTCTACTTGGCGCCGAAGAGTTCGGATTCGCAACCGCCCCTCTCGTAGTTGAGGGCTGTATTTTGATGCGCGTTTGCCACCTTGACACCTGTCCCGTTGGAGTTGCGACTCAGAACCCAGAACTCCGAAAGCGATTCCACGGTCAAGCTGATCACGTGGTGAATTTCTTTGAGTTTTTGGCTCAGGAAGTTCGCGAATATCTGGCCGAACTGGGATTCAGAACTGTCCAAGAGGCCATTGGTCAAGTGCAGGTGCTGGACGTCAACAGGGCAATTCGTCACTGGAAGGCGGACGGCTTGGACCTCTCGCCAATTTTTGCGGCCAAGGACATAGTTACGACTCAGACCCAATACTGCTCAAGTTCGCAGGACCACGAGCTTGACAAGCACTTTGATTTCCCACTTATTGAGACCGCAAAACTTGCCCTCAAAGACGGCAAGGCCGTGGAGATTAAAAGCCAAATCAACAACACGATGCAGGCCATCGGAACCATGCTTGGCAATGAGCTGACGAAAAAATGGGGCGAACAGGGACTAGAGCCGGGAACACTAAAGCTCACCCTGACCGGCAGCGCCGGCCAGTCACTTGGAGCATTCATGCCTAGAGGTCTTCAAATTGATGTTGAAGGTGATTGCAATGACTATGTTGGCAAGGGCCTTTCCGGCGGAATCATAAGCGTCAGACCGCCAGAAACTGCTGGGTTCTTGGCATCCGAAAACGTGATCGCTGGAAACGTTATCGGCTACGGGGCTACTTCGGGAAAAATCTTCCTCAACGGAGTCGTCGGTGAACGATTTATGGTTCGAAACTCGGGGGCCGTTGCGGTGGCCGAAGGCGTGGGAGATCACGCTCTGGAATACATGACCGGTGGACGAGTAGTCATTCTCGGGAAAACCGGAATCAACCTGGGTGCCGGAATGTCCGGAGGCATCGCTTATGTTCACCGGCTGTCAGAGTCAAAAGTAAATCGCGAAGCGCTCCAGCTGGGCGAAATCACTCTGAGTCCGCTCGATGATACTGGAAAAGACGAGCTCCAGGCAATTCTTGAGCAGCACCTTGACTTGACTGGTTCTCCACTTGCGAAGGTTATCCTCGATGACTTTTCGGACCATGCACAAGAGTTCGTCAGGGTAATGCCTAGGGACTACGCGCGGATAGTCGAGATTCAACAGGACGCTCAGGCCACGGGCGTAGACCTGGACGGCGAAGAAGTTTGGACTCAAATCTTGGAGGTAACTAATGGCTGACCCACGGGGATTTCTGAAAGTCACCGATCGCGAAACTGCGCAACGCAGACCGGTTCCAGTCCGGATAAAGGACTGGAAAGAGGTCTATGAAGAGCGGAACTCCGGAGTAGTCAAGGAGCAAGCGGGGCGCTGCATGGACTGTGGCATTCCGTTTTGTCACGCCGGATGCCCACTTGGAAACCTGATTCCAGAGTGGAATGACCTCACTCACTTAGGCAAGAACAAGGAGGCAATAGATCGCCTTCACTCAACTAATAATTTTCCGGAGTTCACCGGCAGACTTTGCCCAGCCCCATGCGAAAGTGCATGCGTTCTTGGCATAAACCAGCCGGCCGTGACAATCAAAGAGATCGAAGTGTCGATAATCGATGACGCCTTCGACGCAGGTTTTGTTACCCCTAACGTTCCAGATCGACTGACCGGAAAGACGATTGCTGTCGTGGGCTCGGGGCCGGCTGGACTAGCCGCCGCCCAGCAGTTGACTAGAGTCGGACACACCGTCGCCGTATTTGAACGAGACGACCGCATCGGCGGTTTGCTCAGATACGGGATTCCGGATTTCAAGATGGAGAAGCGCCACATCGACAAACGCCTCGCTCAGATGACGGCCGAGGGCACCAGGTTCCGCACCGGAGTGAACATCGGAGTTGACGTTACTTGGGAAGAGTTAAAGCTCAGCTATGACGCCGTACTGGTTGCAACCGGCTCAATCACCCCTAGAGGTTTGGATGTTCCAGGCTCAGAGCTGGCAGGAGTGCATTTCGCGATGGAGTACCTCACGCAAGCAAACCGAGTCGTGGCCGGCGACAAAGTCGAGAACCAGCTCAGCGCCGAAGGTAAGCACGTTGTAATTCTTGGAGGCGGAGATACTGGAGCGGATTGTCTAGGCACAGCCACCAGGCAAATGGCGGCATCTGTCACAACTATTGCGATCGGTCAGAAACCCCAAGAACAGCGGACAGCTGACCAGCCATGGCCAATGGACCCCAGAGTCTTTGAGATCTCAAGCGCGCATGAAGAATTTGGAGATCGCAAATACCTGCACTCAACAGTTGAACTTATTGGTGAGGACGGACAGGTGACCGGCATTAAAGTAGCGGACACTGAATTCGTGAACGGACGACGAGTGCCAAAAGTTGGCACTGAAAGAGTGATGAAGGCCGATTTAGTTCTACTCGCTCTCGGCTTCACTGGACCGGAATCGGGCACAATAACCAACCAGCTAAATGCCGAGCTGGACGCTCAAACTAACATTTCCCGTGACGGTAAATACCGCAGCAAGGATTCTTTGTTTGTAGCAGGAGATGCGGGCAGGGGCCAAAGCCTGATAGTTTGGGCAATAGCCGAGGGAAGGGCAGCGGCCGCGGCGATAGATGAACACCTCGAAGGCGAGACGCAGCTGCCATTCCCCGTAAAGCCAACTGATAAACCAATTTCGGTTTATAGCTAGGTCAAAAGAAACTAGGACACTGAAGCCAATGAGACGCGCAAAAATTGTTGCAACATTCGGGCCTGCAATAGGCGACTTGGAAATGACCCGAAAGGTCATAGCCGCCGGAGTGAACGTGGCGAGAATGAATCTCAGCCATGGATCGTACGAGGTTCACGAACAGGTGTACGCGAATATTCGTCAAGCTAGCGAAGAGGCCGAAAAGGCTGTGGGGATCCTTGTTGATCTTCAGGGACCAAAGATTCGCCTTGGAAAGTTTGCAGAGGGCGGCGTCGAATTAGTCGTAGGTGCAACCTTCAAAATCACCATCGATGATGTCGCAGGTGACGTGAACATTTGCTCCACTACCCACAAGGGTCTTCCAAACGATGTCTCCGTGGGGGACATGTTGCTTATTGACGATGGTCGACTATCGCTTCGGGCAACCGCAGTAGACGCCACAACGATCACAACAGAAGTCGTCATCGGCGGTCCAGTATCTAACAACAAGGGCATAAACCTCCCAGGTGTTGCAGTGGACGTTCCTGCACTGAGTGAAAAAGACGAAGATGACCTTCGATGGGCCCTCAAGCTCGGCGCAGACATGATCGCATTGAGTTTCGTAAGAAATGCCAAAGACATCCTTCGCGTCCACGAAATCATGCGCGAAGAAGGCAGATTTATACCGGTCATTGCCAAGATCGAAAAGCCTCAAGCAGTTGCCAACCTTGAAGAGATAATTGACGCCTTTGACGGTGTCATGGTGGCACGAGGCGATCTAGGCGTCGAGTTACCCCTGGAGCAGGTCCCAATCGTCCAGAAGCGCGCCGTGGAGCTTGCAAGGCGTTGGGCTAAGCCGGTTATCGTAGCCACTCAGATGCTAGAAAGCATGATCACTGCCAGCAGGCCAACCAGGGCCGAAACTTCAGACGTCGCGAACGCCGTACTTGATGGTGCGGACGCTCTGATGCTCTCCGGGGAGACCTCCGTGGGCCAATTTCCAATCGAGACCATCGAGACGATGGCCAAGATAATCGAATCGACGGAAGAGAACGGCTTGGAGCGAATTCCGGCGTTGGGCACACAGCCACACACTCACTCTGGAGCCGTAGTTAAGTCAGCTCTCCAAATCGCAGAACTACTGGGCTCAAAATTTGTCTGCGTGTTCACTGAATCGGGCGACACTCTCCTACGTGTTGCAAGACTTCGTTCAAGGGTTCCGGTTCTCGCCTTTACCCCAAATGAGGAAATTAGACGACGACTCTCTTTGATTTGGGGAGCGACCACATTTCTAGCTGGAAAAGCAACACATACCGATCAAATGATCAAACAGGTTGACGAGATTGTGCTGGCCAGTGGAAAATGCCGCGTTGGCGACGAGGTAGTAGTAGTCGCCGGCTCCCCACCAGGAATACCAGGATCAACTAACTCGCTTCGTGTGCACCGTGTCGGCGATGCCGTCAACGAAACAGTGCCCGGGTACGCGAGCTAAACAGAAAATTTTGCAAAAAAAAGAGCGGTGGGAATCCACCGCTCTTTTTTTTGTGCCGGAAGTGGGATTTGAACCCACACGCCCATAGGACAAAGCATTTTGAGTGCTTCGCGTCTGCCGTTCCGCCATTCCGGCTAGATGTATCACTCTAGCGGATTTGATTATTCAAGTTGCCGCTAAAGTTGTAATCATGCAAGAAGCACTTCGAGTTGTCGTCGCAGAGGACGAAGCCCTCATCAGGATGGATGTCGTCGCCACTTTACGAGAGGCCGGCTATGAGGTTGTGGGTGAGGCGGCAGACGGCGAAGAGGCAGTGAGACTGGCTGTCGAATTGATGCCTGACCTCATCATTATGGACATCAAAATGCCCAAGCTCGACGGGATATCTGCAGCTGAAAAGATTTCCGAGCATAAAATTCCAGTTGTTTTACTGACAGCCTTTTCTCAAGCGGACTTGGTGAAGCGAGCCGCAGACGCTGGGGCTATGGCGTATGTGACCAAGCCTTTCAAGCCTTCTGACTTGCTGCCCGCAATACAAATTGCCCTTTCTAGGGCTGAGGAGCTCTTCGCTCTGGAGACAGAGATTGCTGATCTTAGCGAAAGATTAGAAACCAGAAAGCTTATGGACAGAGCCAAAGGCCTGCTTCAGTCGAAAATGAAGCTAAGCGAACCAGAGGCTTTCCGCTGGATTCAAAAGGCATCCATGGACCGCAGGCTTTCAATGTCCCAAGTAGCCAAAGCGGTACTCGAGCAGCTCGGGGACAAGTAATTTAGCTCTCGTTTGCTCTTAGGAAGTTAGTTATCCGAATCGTCGAAAGTAAAGTGCCGGCTTCGTCAGTAACTTTAATCTCGTGACTGGTTAGAGATCTGCCTAGCTTCACTGCCGTGCAGGTCCCGGTTACAACCCCTTCTCGAGCAGAGCTGTGATGACTGGCATTTATTTCAATACCAACCGCATACCCCCAAGGATGGGCGTGAACGTTCGCGGCAAAGCTACCTAGGCTTTCACCCAGCACCACGTGGGCACCGCCGTGAAGTACGCCCAGGGGCTGTGTGTTACCCGAAACTGGCATGGTGGCGACAGCTCTTTCAGCACTTAGCTCCTTGAGCTCTATACCCATGCGGTCAGCAAGGTCACCCAAGCCTCTTTGCTTCATAATTTCAAGAGCACGAGCTGATTTTGCGACATTGTCTTCGGTCACTGTGGTACCACCTTCTACGAAGTAGGCTGAACTCTATGAGCGCCAACGAAAAGCCTACTCTGCTCCTTATCGATGGGCACTCACTTGCATTTCGTGCTTTCTACGCCCTCAATGTGGATAACTTCAAAAACGCTGAGGGACAACACACAAACGCGGTTCACGGTTTCATCTCCATGATGCTCAACATCCTGGAGGGTGAAAAGCCAACGCACATGTGCGTTGCATTCGACGTTTCTAGACACAGCTTCAGAACCGAAGAACTACCCGAATACAAGGGCACCCGGGGGGAGACGCCGGTTGAGTTCCTAGGTCAAACTGAATTGCTAGTGCAGGCCCTAACGGCCATGAACATCACGAGCGTCTCCCGTGAAAATTACGAAGCCGATGACCTACTCGCATCGCTTGCTAATCTCGGCGAGCAGGCGGGGATGCGCGTGCTTGTGGTCTCTGGAGATCGTGACACATTCCAGCTGATTCGCGAGGACACAACGGTTCTCTACCCCGTCAAGGGAGTAATGAACCTTGCCCGAATGGATGATGAAGCTGTTTTGGCCAAATATGGCATCCACGCAATTCAATATCCGGAGCTGGCTGCGCTTGTGGGGGAGACTTCGGATAATCTCATCGGCGTTCCGGGAGTAGGCCCGAAAACTGCCGCTAAATGGATACAACAGTTTGGATCTTTGGACGAAATTCTTAAGCGCTCCGAAGAGATTCCCGGAAAAGTCGGCGAGAGCCTGCGGGAAAACCAGCACCTTGCGGTCAGAAATCGCAGACTAAATCACCTGCTTACGGATCTCACTTTCGACTTTACGATGGACGACCTAGTCTTGGGCCCCGTAGATGAGAACGCACTCAGAGAAATTTTCGCAGTCCTGTCATTCCGAACACTGCTAACGCGAGTGCTAAAACTTCGTGGGGGCGATGGTACTCAACACATTGCTCAGGCAGCAAAGCTTGCCGTCGAGAGCGCTTCGGAGAGCCAAGAAACTACAGACCCATTGCCCGAAGCTGCTTCCAAGGTCATCGATAACCTTCCCTCCGCCCCGATGGATTCTCGAGTCGCCTCAGTTGCGGAAATTCAAGGGCTCGTCAATTCCGGGGGAGCTTTTGTGCACGTTGAGATCATTGACGGCCGACTTGTTGGGCTCGGAATAGCGACTCTTGGCGAAAGGCTCAACTGGAACGGTGAGGATCAGAATTCTGCTCTCGCGCTACTTAAGCATGGCGGCTTTGGCGGCTGGGACACCAAAGCCTTGAGGAAGAAGCTCCACTCGATTGATATTTGGCCCGACGTCATCACCGACGACGCGCTGCTAGTCAGCTACCTGGTCGACCCCATTAGCAAAGACCTGCATCCAGATTCAATCATCAGGCAGTACGCCGGCATAGACGTCGTTAGGCAAGACCCGAATGAGCTGCTCAGTGAGTCGGATCCATCCTTGGACGCATGGGTCTACGCGGTTATTTCGGCAGTGCTTATTCCTCATCTTGAAGACAGCGGTCAGCTCGGGGTTTACCGAGACATAGAGTTACCCGCCAGCGAAGTTTTATCGAAGATGGAAATAACCGGTATCGCAATGGATTCCTCGGCCCTTCAGACTCAGTTTGATGAACTAACGCTCGAGGTAGAGCAAATCGCCAAACAGGCATACGAAATCATTGGCCACGAAGTGAACCTGGCTAGCCCCAAGCAATTGCAGGTGGTTCTGTTCGAGGAACTAGGTATGCAGGGAACAAAAGCACTAAAGACTGGCTACTCCACAAACGCCGAGGCCCTCAGTACGCTGTTTGAACAGACTGAGCACCCGTTTTTGGAGCGACTTCTTGCGCATCGAGACAGCACCAAATTACGACAGATGACCGAGACTCTGCTAAAAGCCATCCAGGAAGACGGACGAATTCACACAAATTATTCCCAGGTTGGAACCTCGACCGGCCGCCTCAGTAGCGAAAGTCCGAATCTACAAAACATACCGATCAAGACCGACCGTGGTCAGAGGCTTCGAAGCGCCTTTGTTGCCGGGCCTGGATTTGAAACCTTGCTGACTGCCGACTACTCACAGATTGAAATGCGGATCATGGCTCACCTGTCTGAGGACGAGGGTCTTATCGAAGCGTTTCGAATTGGCGAAGACCTGCACAATTTTGTTGGAGCGCGTCTATATGGAGTCGAACCTTCCGATGTCACCGGTCAAATGCGATCCAAAGTCAAAGCCATGAGTTATGGCCTTGTCTATGGGCTAAGCGAGTTCGGCCTTGGCAGGCAACTAAGGATTACTGGAAAAGAAGCCAAGCAACTAATGTCTGATTATTTCGATCGCTTTGGAGGTGTTAAGCGCTATTTGGACACAGTTGTCCAGCGTGCCAAAGCTCTCGGCCACACGACGACTGTTTATGGGCGCCGAAGGCCTTTCCCCGATCTCAACTCAAAGATATTTCAGGTAAGGGAAAACGCGAGACGCGCGGCACTTAACGCTCCCATACAAGGGACAGCTGCTGACATCATGAAGCTCGCGATGATCGTCGTGAAGCAAAAAATGGATGCTCAAAACCTGACTTCTCAATTGCTGCTACAGGTCCATGACGAACTCGTATTTGCCGTTGCTCCTGGTGAACTCGAAGCCCTTAGAGAGCTTGCGGTGAGCGCCATGCAGGAAGTCGTCACCCTCACCGTCCCGCTCGAGGTACATGTTGGCATTGGGGCCAATTGGGAGCTGGCGGGTCACTAGAAAAGGCGCTAGTATTGCGCGGGTGCCTTCGGGCACTTATCCCGTCCGTTCGTTGGGCCAACTAAACAGGTAATGAAATCATTATTTTTGGCGCAACCCGAGTAAACAAAGTGGAGTTACCACAAATATGGCATCCAAGGCAAGCGCAAAACCAGTACAGATAGCAGTAAACGACATCGGTTCAGAGGCAGACTTCCTGGCCGCTGTCGAAGCAACACTTAAATTCTTTAACGATGGAGACCTGATCTCCGGAACCGTAGTCAAGATTGACCGCGATGAAGTTCTCCTAGACGTTGGTTACAAGACCGAGGGTGTTATTCCCTCCAGAGAACTATCAATCCGTCAAGATGCGGACCCAAATGAAATTGTAAAAGTCGGCGACGCCATTGAGGCACTTGTTCTTCAGAAAGAAGACAAAGAAGGCCGTCTAATTCTTTCCAAGAAGCGCGCTCAGTACGAGCGAGCATGGGGCGATGTAGAGCGCATCAAGGAAGCCGATGGTGTTGTAACTGGAACCGTCATCGAAGTTGTGAAGGGTGGAGTCATTGTTGACATCGGTCTTCGTGGCTTCTTGCCTGCCTCGCTAATTGAACTTCGTCGTGTTCGCGATCTCGGCCCATACCTTGGTACCGAGGTCGAGGCAAAGATTTTGGAGCTAGACAAGAACCGCAACAACGTTGTCTTGTCAAGGCGAGCTCTTCTTGAGCAGAGCCAAAGCGAGAACCGCAGCACGTTCCTGAACGACCTTGTCAAGGGTCAGGTTCGGACTGGAGTTGTCTCGTCAATCGTTAACTTCGGTGCATTTATCGACCTTGGAGGAGTGGACGGACTAGTACACGTCTCCGAACTGAGCTGGAAGCACATCGAGCACGCCAGCGAGGTAGTCGAGGTAGGTCAGGAAGTTACCGTTGAGGTTCTAGAAGTAGACCAAGAGCGCGAGCGCGTTTCGCTGTCGCTGAAGGCCACGCAGGAAGACCCATGGCAGCTATTTGCACGAACTCATGCAATCGGGCAGTACATCCCGGGCAAGGTAACCAAGATTGTTCCATTCGGCGCCTTTGTTCGCGTTGCGGATGGCATCGAGGGCCTAGTGCACATCTCGGAGCTTTCCTCGAAGCACGTCGAACACGCCGATCAGGTAGTGACCGTGAATCAAGAGGTCTTCGTCAAGCTCATTGACATTGACCTAGAGCGCCGCAGAATCTCACTATCACTCAAGCAGGCACTAGAAGAAGTAGAAAACGCTGGCACGGACTTCAATCCAGTGCTTTACGGCATGAGCGCCGACTACGACGACAAGGGTCAGTACCGCTACCCAGAAGGCTTCGATCCAGCTACCAGCGAGTGGCGCGAAGGCTTCGAAGAAGCTCGGGCCAAGTGGGAGACAGAGTACGCAGAGGCTAACGCCCGATGGGAGCTGCACAAGGTTCAAGCCAAGGCTGCTTTCGAGCACCTAGCTTCTATTCCAGACGGTGCTCCAGCTCAGGAGGCTTCGGCCTCAAGCGGCGACTCCGCCGACAAGGGCACGCTAGCGGGCGACGAGGCATTAGCGGCCTTGAGGGACAAGCTAACAGGAGACAAGTAACACCTAGTCTTTTAGATGAGCGGGAACACCAACGGTGTTCCCGCTTTTTCTTTATCCTTATAACAATGCTTATTGCTTTGACTGGTGGAATTGGCTCGGGAAAATCTACCGTGGCTAGACGTTGGGTTGCCCTCGGGGGTACGGAAATAGATGCTGACGTGCTGGCCAGACAGGTGGTTGAACCGGGAACAAATGGGCTAGCTGAGGTTGTTAGAGCTTTCGGTAATGAAATTCTGAACGAGGATAAGACGCTAAGTCGCAGTCAGTTGGCGAGGATTGTCTTTGGTTCCCCGGAAAAAAGAACTGCACTGCAAGGCATCTTGCATCCACTAATTCAGGCCAGGGCACAAAAATTGATCTCTACAACAGAAGGCGTGATCATCTACACAATCCCTCTGCTCGTGGAGACAAATTCCCCACTTGTTTTTGACCGAATCGTTACCATTAGTGCGCCAGAGGCAGTGCGTACTGAACGCCTAATGAAAGACCGTGGCATGACGGCGGATGAAGTTCAGTTGAGGATTGGCGCCCAGGCGACCGACGTTGAACGCGAATCTTCAGCAGACACGGTTATCCGGTCAGACTGCACTCTTGCGGATCTTCAATCGAGGGCGGATGCGGTGTTCGCTTCCTTCGAGAACTAGGCGGAGATGCAGGAAAATAATAAGCCATTCAAGGTCATCAGCCCTTATACGCCTGCCGGCGATCAGCCAACCGCAATTGCCGAACTCGCAGGCCGGCTGACCGCCGGTGAAAAAGACGTTGTCCTCTTGGGGGCAACTGGAACCGGAAAATCGGCGACCACCGCGTGGCTGATTGAGAAACTTCAACGCCCAACGTTGGTAATCGCTCACAATAAAACGCTGGCGGCTCAATTAGCCAGTGAGCTCAAGGAAATGTTCCCCGAGAATGCGGTTGAATATTTCGTTAGCTATTACGACTATTACCAACCTGAGGCGTATGTCCCACAGACTGACACCTTCATTGAGAAGGACTCGTCCATAAACGAAGAAGTCGAACGCCTGCGCTACTCGGCAACTATGTCCTTGCTCTCCAGGAGAGATGTAATCGTGGTCGCAACGGTCTCCTGCATCTACGGTCTGGGTGCTCCAAAAGAGTACTTGGCCCAATCTCTGCCGCTACAGGTTGGTCAACGTATTGACAGAGACGAACTGATTAGAGGGCTCGTTGCCATTCAGTACCAGCGCAACGATATCGAGTTCACGCGAGGCAATTTCCGTGTGAAAGGTGACACCGTCGAAGTCATCGCAGTCTATGACGAAGAAGCAACTCGCATCGAGTTTTTTGGCGATGAAATTGAAAAGATTTATCGAATACACCCCCTCACCGGCGAGGTTCTTATGGAACGAGAAAGCGTTGCGATCTACCCGGCGTCTTACTACGTTGCACCTGTGGAACGTATGGGTAAGGCGATTGAGGACATCGAAAACGAACTTGAAGTTCGTTATAAAGAACTGGACTCTCAAGGCAAACTCCTTGAAGCGCAGCGAATCAAAATGCGAACAACATTTGATCTAGAGATGATTCGCGAGCTCGGCTTTTGTTCCGGAATCGAGAACTACTCAAGACACATCGATCAGCGACTTCCAGGCGAGGCACCTTCTTGCCTACTGGATTACTTCCCAGAAGACTTCCTAACGGTGATCGACGAGTCACACGCAACTGTGTCTCAGATCGGCGCAATGTACTTAGGGGACTCATCTAGAAAGCGGACATTAGTCGAGCACGGTTTTCGGCTACCATCGGCGCTTGATAACCGTCCACTTAAATTCGAGGAGTTCCTAGAGCGGACTGGTCAAACTGTTTATCTATCCGCAACTCCCGCAAAATACGAGCTGGCCCTATCCGACGGCGTAGTCGAGCAAATCATTAGGCCAACCGGACTCGTGGATCCTCAGATTATTGTGAAGCCAGCCAAGGGTCAGATTGACGACTTGCTCGATGAAATAAGGACAAGAACCGAGCGTAACGAGCGAGTTCTAGTCACAACGCTTACAAAGCGGCTTGCCGAAGAGGTGACTGAGTACTACACCGAGATGGGGGTACGCGTGCGGTATCTTCACTCCGATGTTGACACTCTTCGTCGCGTTGAGTTGCTGAGAGAGCTTCGTCAGGGCGTATTTGATGTCCTTGTGGGCATCAACCTCCTTCGTGAGGGTCTAGACCTTCCGGAGGTTTCGCTAGTGGCAATCTTGGACGCTGATAAAGAGGGTTTTCTTCGTTCAACAACATCGCTCATCCAGACAATCGGACGTGCGGCAAGAAACGTAAACGGAGAAGTCCACATGTATGCCGATGTGATGACCGCCTCAATGACCAGAGCCATCGACGAGACAAATCGTCGTCGAGAGAAACAAGTGGCCTACAACAAAAAAATGGGAGTTGACCCACAGCCATTGCGCAAAAAAATAGCTGACATCACTGATTCCCTGCAGCGCGAAGAGGTAGACACGGAACAGCTGATTAGGCAGATGAAAGAAATTTCAAACAAGAAAACAGCGAGGCAAAAAACTAAGGGTCGACCCGCCATTGGGGCTGACGGTCAGAAGCAGATCATGGGAACTATCATCGAGCTTGACGTTCAGATGAAATCCGCTGCCAGCGAGCTCAAGTTCGAACTTGCGGGCAGAATTCGCGATGAAATTTCGGAGTTGAAAAAGGAACTACGGGCCTTTGAGGCTGCGGGGCACGCCTAAACTTCTACAATGACGATTCAACAACCCAAAGGCCAAAAGCTCTCAATCAAGGGTGCACGAGTGCACAACCTTAAAAACCTTGACCTAGAACTTCCTAGGGATTCCATGATCGTATTTACTGGTCTCAGTGGCTCTGGTAAATCATCACTGGCCTTTGACACAATTTTTGCCGAGGGACAGCGTCGCTATGTCGAGTCACTTAGCGCCTATGCGAGGCAATTCCTAGGGCAAGTTGACAGGCCTGATGTGGATTTCATTGAAGGCCTTAGCCCCGCTGTCTCAATTGACCAGAAGTCAACCAACCGAAACCCCCGCTCTACGGTTGGAACAATCACCGAAATACACGACTACCTAAGGCTGCTCTGGGCAAGGATAGGCGT
Source organism: Aquiluna sp. (assembly GCA_028822985.1). Taxonomy (GTDB): domain Bacteria; phylum Actinomycetota; class Actinomycetes; order Actinomycetales; family Microbacteriaceae; genus Aquiluna. Next base: position 114,619 of record JAPKCK010000001.1, on the reverse strand, counting down.
TCCTCACTGTCCTGTTTGTCAAGAGGTTATCTCTAAGCAAACACCACAGGCAATCGTTGATCAACTGGTGGCAATGACCGAAGGCACTAGGTTCCAGCTACTGTCACCGATTGTGGTGCAAAAAAAGGGTGAGTTTCAAGACCTATTTGCATCCCTTCAGGCTCAGGGCTACGCCCGAGCGGTAGTCGATGGCGAGCAGGTAATACTCGCGGAAGCCAAGCCTCTAAAGAAGAGCTTTAAGCATGACATTTCAGTTGTAGTGGACAGGCTCGTCGTGAAGCCCGATGCCCAGTCGAGGATTACCGACTCAGTCGAAACTGCCCTGAAGTTATCATCGGGCCGGATAGTCGTCGACTTCATTGATGATAAGACCCAACGCGTTTTTTCAGAGCACCTGAGCTGCCCAAATGAACACGACCTCGTGCTCACCGAGATTGAACCCAGAACCTTTTCGTTCAACGCACCATTTGGAGCGTGCCCGGCCTGCACGGGACTCGGCACCAAGATGGCAGTGGATGCCGAATTAGTAATCGGAGATCCAGCAGCAAGCATCAAGGACGGAGTCATCCTCCCTTGGTCAACCCAAGGCAAGGGTCTTTACTCTTACTTTGTTCGGTTGCTGCAAGGACTGGCTGATGACTTGGACTTCGACCTAAAAACGCCTTGGAAAAAACTACCTGCTGCTACCCAACAGGCGATTCTCAACGGTAACGACTTTGAAGTTGAAGTTAAGTGGCGTTCACGCTACGGACGAGAAATGCGCTACACCTCGGGCTTTGAGGGTGTACTGCCTTACATCGAGCGCAAATACCTTGAATCCGACAGTGATTGGGCTAGAAGCAAGTGGGCTGATTATCTTCGGGAAGTACCATGCCCGAGCTGCAACGGAGCGAGGCTACGCCCGGAAGTGTTGGCCGTAAAAGTCCATGGGAAATCAATTCATGACGTGGCGCAGATTTCGCTAGGCGACTCCCACGAATTTTTTGATTCCCTGAAGTTATCCGAGCGAGAAGCCATCATCGCGGCCCAAGTGCTCAGGGAAATAAGAGCGAGACTGGACTTCCTGTTGGCAGTCGGACTTGACTATTTATCTCTGGAGCGTGCCGCTGGTTCGCTGTCTGGAGGAGAAGCTCAGCGAATAAGACTGGCGACCCAAATCGGCGCCGGACTCACCGGCGTTCTATACGTTTTGGACGAGCCATCGATTGGGCTGCATCAGCGAGACAATCTGCGCTTGATTGAAACTCTTGAGAAGCTTCGAGACTTGGGCAACACCTTGATAGTGGTCGAGCACGACGAGGACACAATCAAGGCTGCGGATTGGTTGGTTGACATCGGCCCAGGTGCCGGAGTCAACGGCGGCGAGGTAGTTCACTCAGGTAGCTACCAAAATCTACTCAAAAACACCAGCTCGATAACCGGCGATTACTTATCCGGCAGAAGATCCATTGCGACCCCGACTAAGAGACGGAAGCCAAAAACTGAGGGCAAGCTAAAGGTCGTTGGCGCTCGAGAAAATAACCTGCAGAACGTCACTGTCAATTTCCCACTAGGTGTGATGACTGCCGTCACTGGTGTGAGCGGGTCCGGCAAGTCTTCTTTGGTAAACGATGTGCTCTACGAAGTACTCGCGCAGCGACTGAACCGAGCAAAGTCGGTTGCCGGAAAGCACACTCGCATCGAAGGAGTAGAGCTTCTAGACAAGGTGGTTCACGTCGATCAAGCACCGATCGGACGCACCCCAAGGTCAAACCCGGCAACCTACACCGGAGTATTTGACAATATACGGAAGCTCTTTGCCGACACCCAGGAGGCCAAGGTCAGAGGGTACCTTCAGGGAAGATTCTCTTTCAACGTGAAGGGCGGAAGGTGCGATAACTGCTCAGGCGACGGCACAATCAAGATTGAGATGAATTTCCTCCCGGATGTGTATGTGACCTGTGAGGATTGCAAAGGGGCACGCTACAACAGAGAGACACTCCAAGTTCTTTATAAGGGAAACTCCATCGGTGATGTTCTAAACATGCCGATCAGCGATGCTGCCGAATTCTTCGCCCCAATTAACTCGATAGCAAGATACCTAACTACCCTGGTCGATGTTGGCTTAGGTTATGTTCGCCTCGGACAAAGCGCCACCACATTGTCCGGAGGAGAGGCTCAGCGAGTAAAGCTCGCGACTGAACTTCAGAAGCGCTCAACGGGCAGGACCATCTATGTTCTCGATGAACCCACTACTGGCCTGCACTTTGAAGACGTAAGCAAGCTCCTAATGGTTCTAAACAACCTGGTCGACAAGGGCAACACTGCCATCGTCATAGAGCACAACTTAGATGTAATCAGGTCTGCAGACTGGATCATCGACATGGGACCAGAGGGTGGTTCCGGCGGTGGCATGGTTGTGGCAGAGGGCACGCCAGAACAGGTTGCGAAAAATCCCGCCAGCCACACCGGCAGGTTCCTAGCCGAGATCTTGTAATCATGGCCAATGAGCTGAGCTTCCGACCCAAAACTTCAGAAATCCCGAAGCTGCCCGGGGTCTACAGATTCTTGGACTCGGATGAACGCGTTTTATATGTCGGCAAAGCCAAAAACCTCAGGGCCAGGCTCTCAAACTACTTCGGTCCGCTTGACAGCCTTCACGAGAGAACCAGACGAATGCTCCTCAGTGCTAGCGATGTCAAGTGGACCATAGTCGCAACTGAATATGAAGCACTGCAACTTGAATTCACTTGGATCAAGGAGTTTCAACCACCCTTCAACGTGCGCTTTCGCGATGACAAGTCCTACCCATACCTTGGGATTTCCATGGGGGATGCAGTTCCTCGGGCCTTTGTAACCAGAAATCGTGACCTCAAAGGCGTCAAGTACTTCGGCCCTTACACTCAAAGCTGGGCGATCAGGGACACCCTAGATTCACTGCTGAAGGTCTACCCCGTCCGCAGTTGCTCTGCGGGTATTTTTCAAAGAGCAAAGCGTTCTGGCAGGCCATGCCTGCTGGCTGAACTTGGCAAGTGCTCGGCGCCCTGTGTAGCTCGCATCTCGCAACCGGAGCACAAGGCATTAGCAAAAGAGCTCGGGGACTTCATAGGGTCAGGAAATGACTCACATGTAACTAACCTGAAGCTCAAAATGCAGAATGCCAGTGAGCTTGAAAATTACGAATTGGCCGCTCGATATAGAGACGACATCGGAGCACTCGAACGAGTCCTGGAAAAATCAACTGTGGTTCTTGATGATCAGGTTGATGCCGACCTCATTGGTCTCAGTCGCGATGAGCTGTCAGCCGCCGTGTCAATCTTTATGGTTCGAGGCGGGCGTATCCGGGGAAACCGATCACTGGTCGTAGACCTGGAGCTAGATAGAACTAACGCCGAACTACTGGAGTACTTGCTGCAAGAGCTCTATTCGGCCGGGGTCAAGTCGGAACCTCCAGCAGTCCCGAAGCAAATCATGGTGACTGAGCTTCCAACTGACAAGCAGGCCCTGGAGCTCTGGCTTTCGGAAATTCGCGGCAAGGGCTGCAGCATCTCTGCTCCCAAGCGAGGAGACAAAGCAGCCCTCCTTGCCACAGCAAGCCAAAATGCAGCCCACGCTCTCCAGAACTACAAGTTGAAGCGTGTTTCGGATTTCAGCGCACGAGCCGAGGCGTTAGCCGGATTGCAAAGCGCCCTTGCAATGGAGAATGCTCCGCTGAGAATCGAGTGCTACGACATCTCCCATCTGTCAGGGACGAACACGGTTGGCTCAATGGTGGTCTTCGAGGACGGCCTTTCCCGCAAGGACCAGTATCGAAAATTTAACCTGGAGACAGCCGACGATACCGAGTCGGTCTATCAGGTGCTTATGCGCAGGCTCAAGTACTTAAAGACCGACGAGCCCAATGAGCGATTCAGCTATCGCCCTGGGTTACTAGTTATCGATGGTGGACTACCTCAACTACGTGCCGCCGAGCGCGCGCTGAATGATTCCGGGATTCAAGGACTCACAGTAGCCTCGCTGGCAAAGCGACTCGAGGAAGTATTCGTCTCTGGACTCGATTACCCACTTATTCTTCCGAGGACGTCGGAGGAGTTATTTTTGCTTCAACGAATTCGTGACGAGGCACACCGCTTCGCCATTACAGCCCAGCGCGCTGCTAGAAGCAAGTCGATATCTTCGGCGTTGGTCGATATCCCGGGCTTGGGGGAGCAAAAAGCGAGACTGCTGCTTCGCAAATTTGGATCTATAAAGAGGCTGAAGCTCGCCAGCGAGGCTGAAATCACCCAGCTCCCCGGATTTAGCGAGAGATTAGCGAATATTGTCCTTGAGCACCTCGCGGATTAAGGAAAACGCCTATCCGCGACACGCCGAAGCGGTAACCTTGTCTTCAGGCGGATGGAGGGGTAGATGGACGCTTCAAACAAACCGGAACTGCTTGTAGTAACAGGCATGTCTGGCGCTGGACGCTCAACGACCGGCAATGCTCTTGAAGATCAAGGGTGGCATGTGATTGACAACCTCCCTCCCCAGCTACTTTTTCCCATCAGCGATTTGTTCTCCAAAAGTATCGAGTCACTGAGCAAAGTCGCGGTTGTAATGGACGTGAGGGGTGGTCAGTTCTTCGCTGATTTGGAACAGAACATTCAAAAGCTAAGGTCCCACCAGATTAGTGTGAGAGTCCTATTTCTAGAGGCGAATGATGCGGCGCTCGTAAGAAGATTTGAGTCAGTTAGAAGACCACACCCGCTTCAAGGCGAAGGTACGGTTTTAGATGGAATCGCTGCCGAGAGAACTCAGCTGTTGAGTCTTCGTGAAACTGCGGATATTGTTTTTGATACCTCAGAATCGAATGTCCACGAGCTTACGAACCGGGTTGCCGAAGCCTTTGCGGGTCAGTCAAAGGGTTTCAAGGTGAACCTGATGAGCTTTGGTTTCAAGTACGGTCTTCCAGCAGACGCCGATATGGTAGCGGATGCAAGGTTTATCGCAAATCCACACTGGCAAGAGTCCCTTAGGGCAAAGACCGGAAACGACAGCGAAGTTTCCGCTTATGTCCTTAGCCAACCTGGAGTCAAAGACTTTGAAGAGAGCTACCTGGCGACTTTGAAGGTTGTGCTAGCTGGTTATCGAAAAGAAAATAAGAGATTCGCAACAATTGCGATCGGCTGCACGGGCGGTAAGCACAGGTCGGTCGCACTAACTAACGAGATAGCAGCGCGCCTCGCGGAGGACGCAGATATACGAGTCGCCATTTCTCACCGCGACTTGGGCAGGGAGTGATGATGGCGCTGACGCAACACATTAAAGAGGAGCTAGCAAGAGTTCCGGTAAGGACGGGTTTAGAGCGTGCAGCAGAGCTCGCGACAGTCCTTCGATTCTGTGGCGGACTGCAGCTAATTTCTGGACGAATCGCAATCGAAGTAGAGCTTGATTCTGCAGCATTAGCTCGCAGGCTTGCAAGGGCAATTGCGGAGCTTTATGGCATTCAATCCGAATTAACCGTCGTCCAAGCTGGAGGACTCAGAAAAACAAGTGGCTACCAAATTAGAGTGCTCAAAGACGGTGAGCTCCTGGCAAGGCAAACGGGTCTTATCGACAACCGGGGCCGACCGGTTCGCGGTCTACCAGCCACTCTAATTAGCTCGACTCTGGATGAGGCACGGGCGGTCTGGCGGGGAGCATTCATGGCCCACGGAGTCTTGACCGACCCCGGTAGGTCCACGTCTCTTGAAGTGACTGCTCCCGGAAACGAGTCAGCAATGGCCCTGGTCGGGGTGGCAAGAAGATTGGGAGTGAGTGCAAAGGCAAGAGAAGTCAGGAATGTGTATCGAGTCGTTGTTAGAGACGGAGAGGCGATCTCCGAACTTCTAAGGCAGATGGGATGCACGGAGCAAGTCGAAAAATGGGATGAGCTTCGTAGTCGACGCGAAATCAGAGGTGTCGCCAACCGTCTCGCAAACTTCGACGATGCGAACCTTAGAAGGAGTGCCCAAGCTGCAATAGCCGCCGGAGCTAGAGTTCAGCGAGCTTTAGAGATTCTTGGCGACCAAGCCCCTGCGCACCTGAAATACGCAGGAGAGCTCCGACTCCAGCATAAAGATGCCTCTCTAGATGAGTTAGGACACCTTGCTGTTCCCCCCATGACCAAAGACGCAGTGGCGGGACGAATCCGCAGATTGCTTGCAACCGCCGATAAGCGGGCGGGCGAATTGGGGATTCCAGATACCGAATCTGTCATCGCAGATCTGAACTAGTAACAAGGCTACGATTAAACCGACGAATCCAAAAATAGAAAGTGAAAAATTATGACCTACACACTTCCGGATCTCAACTACGACTACTCGGCGCTAGAGCCTCATATCTCGGCGAGAATAATGGAACTTCACCACTCTAAGCATCACCAGGCCTACGTCACGGGTGCGAACGCGGCGCTGGACGCGATGGCAGAGGCACGAGCTAACGACAACTTTGCAACTCTCCCGAAGCTACAAAAAGATCTCGCCTTCAACCTAGGTGGTCACGTGAACCACAGTATCTTCTGGAAGAACCTGTCTGCAGAGGGCGGCGAAGCATCCGGCGACCTACTGGCGGCCATTTCCGAGTACTTCGGATCTTACGAAGCATTTACAAAGCACTTCACCGCTGCCGCGATGGGTATCCAGGGCTCAGGCTGGGCATATCTGGCTTGGGACAGCATGAGCAACCGACTGATTATCGGCCAGCTCTATGATCAGCAGGGCAACCTTTCGATGGGAAGCATCCCGCTTCTAATGCTGGACATGTGGGAGCACGCGTTCTACTTGGACTATGTCAACGTGAAAGCGGACTACATAAAGGCATTCTGGAACATCGTCAACTGGGCCGATGTAGCAACTCGCTTCGCATCCGTTAAAGCGAACAGTTCCTCGCTGCTGCTAGGCTGACCACGCTCGCCCAAAGGTGCTCGGGCAAATAATTTATTCATTGACAAGTTTTGGAGTAGCCCCGTGACTCGTATTGGTATTAATGGTTTTGGACGTATCGGTCGTAATTATTTGCGAGCAGCACTAGCGCAAAATTCAGATCTAGAAATAGTCGCAGTAAACGATCTATCCGACCCTAAATCGCTCGCGCACCTGCTGAAGTATGACTCAGTGGGAGGACGACTTGATGCTGCGGTCTCTATTGATGGAGACAGCATCGTTGTAAACGGCAAGTCAATTAAAGTTCTGGCCGAGCGCGACCCGGCCAAAATTGACTGGGCGGAGCTTGGCGTAGAAATAGTCGTCGAGTCCACCGGCTTTTTCACTAATGCCGACGATGCTCGCAAGCACATTCAGGCTGGTGCCAAAAAAGTAATAATCTCAGCGCCTGCAACAGGGGAAGATGCCACCTTCGTAATTGGTGTAAATGAACATCTTTACGAGCCGGACAGCCATCACGTGATTTCCAACGCATCCTGCACCACGAATTGCCTTGCGCCACTAGCCAAGGTATTCATGGACAATTTTGGAATCAAAAACGGTCTCATGACAACTATTCATGCGTACACCGCAGATCAGAACCTTCAGGACGGACCTCACCCGGACCTAAGACGCGCCCGCGCAGCGGCCATCAACATTGTGCCTTCTACTACCGGAGCAGCAAAGGCCTTGGGTGTAGTCATTCCAGAGCTAAAGGGCAAGCTCGATGGTTTCGCCTTGCGTGTGCCGATTCCGACCGGTTCGATAACTGATTTGACTCTAGTTTCTGAGAAAAAGGTGACGGTTGAAGAGATCAACGCTGCCTACAAGAAGGCGGCGGAGGGTGAACTTAAGGGAATCCTCATGTATACCGAAGACCCAATTGTTTCAAGCGACATCGTTGGTGACCCTCATAGCTCCATTTACGACAGCGGTTTGGTTCGAGTTATCGACAACACCGTGAAGTTATCAAGCTGGTATGACAACGAGTGGGGTTACTCAAATCGCCTTGTTGAGCTAACTGCCTTGGTTGCGTCCAAACTCTAATGCTCAGAACCCTCGACGACGCCGGAGACCTTCGATCCAAGGCAGTTCTAGTTCGCTGCGACCTCAATGTCCCTTTGTCTAATTCGCAGATCACCGATGACGGTCGGATTCGAGCGTCTCTGGAGACCATCAGCAGACTTGTCGGCGCTGGCGCGAAGGTCATACTGGCATCGCACCTAGGGCGCCCAAAGGCGCGCGAGCCCGAATTGTCACTTGCTCCAGTTGCGACACGCCTCCAAGAACTACTGGGTAAAGAAGTACAGTTCTCCCCGGAATGCACTGGGGACCATGCCCGGGCTCTGGCCTCCTCCCTGAAGGACGGAGAGGTAGCACTGCTTGAAAACCTCCGTTTCAACGCTGCAGAGACCTCCAGCGACCCACAGCAGCGTGCGGCGTTTGCCAGAGAACTCGCGACGATGGCAGACATCATGGTTTCTGACGGTTTTGGTGTTGTTCACCGGAAGCAAGCCAGTGTTTATGAGCTCGCTGGCCTTTTACCCAGCTACGCAGGATTACTGGTTGAGGCAGAGCTCAAAGTTCTGGACCGACTAACAACAACGCCATCCCGTCCGTACACGGTCGTGCTCGGCGGCTCAAAGGTCTCGGACAAGCTTGCTGTCATAGGGCATCTGTTACCAAAGGTGGACAGGCTGGCAATTGGCGGAGGTATGGTCTTCACCTTGCTGAAGGCAATGGGGCATAACGTGGGGAAAAGCTTGCTGGAAGAAGATCAAGTCGAAACCATGAGAGGTCTTCTCAAGCAGGCCGCGGACTTGGGTGTGCAAATTATTCTGCCGACCGATATAGAAATTGCATCAAGTTTTTCAGCCGAAGCCACGCACAAGACCGTGCAGGCAGACGCCATCGAAGATTCTGAACTAGGCGCCGAAGTCTTGGGGCTCGACATTGGTCCAGAGAGCGCCAAAATTTTCGCCGAGGCCGTTGCAAGCTCGAAAACCGTCTTCTGGAACGGTCCGATGGGAGTGTTCGAATTTCCGAACTTCGCACACGGCACGAAAGCTGTGGCAGAAGCGCTAACCCACGTGACCGGACTATCGGTTGTCGGGGGCGGGGACTCCGCAGCTGCGGTCAGGGCACTTGGATTTGATGAGGCCAACTTTGGTCACATTTCAACCGGTGGTGGTGCAAGCCTTGAATACCTTGAAGGTAAGACACTGCCAGGACTGGAGGTCCTTAATGACTAATCGCACACCACTGATTGCTGGTAACTGGAAAATGAACCTTGATCACCTTCAGGCGATTGCCCTGGTGCAGAAGCTGTCATGGACTCTAAATGATGCCGACCATGACTTTGGCGAAGTCGAAGTAGCCGTTTTCCCGCCATTTACTGACCTCAGAAGCGCTCAAACCCTTATTGATGCCGAGAAATTCGAGATAAAGCTGGGCGCTCAAGACATATCCCAGCATGACTCCGGCGCCTACACCGGCGAAATATCAGGGCAAATGCTATCTAAGCTGAACGTCGAATACGTACTCGTCGGGCACTCGGAACGTCGCACCTATCACGCAGAGAATGACTCAGTAGTCCAGCAAAAAGTTGCTGCTGCGTGGGCGAATAATCTTGTTCCCATCATCTGTGTAGGGGAGACCCTTGAGGAACTTGAGAGCCAAGGGCAGTCCGCGGTGCCGATAATTCAAACCATCAATGCACTCAGCAACCACAAGGTTCTCGGGGATTTTGTTATCGCCTACGAACCGGTTTGGGCAATAGGGACCGGGAAAGTCGCAACCGCACAAGAGGCCAGCGAAGTCGCAACAGCTATCAGACAGGCGCTCCAGGCTAATTTTGGAGACGATGCCGCGAACTCGCGAATTCTCTACGGGGGATCCGTAAAGGCAAGTAATGTCGCAGGTTTCTTGCAATCTGAGCAGGTTGATGGTGTGCTAGTAGGAGGTGCGTCCCTGGATGCAGAAGAGTTTTCTGGAATATCGCGCTTCAAAAAGCACATAGTCCTATAATTTACAAGGTTTGAAAAGAGAATGAGGAAATAGATGGCTGCCCTACAAACAGCGCTATTGGTATTGCTTGCAATAACCAGTGTGCTTCTAATCTTGATGATTTTGCTTCACAAGGGTCGAGGTGGAGGAGTCGCGGAGATGTTTGGCGGCGGAGTAACAAGCTCTATGAACTCATCGGGCGTGGCCGAGCGTAACCTCAACCGAATCACAGTCGTTCTTGGCTTGGTCTGGGTTTCAGTCATCATCATATTGGGCCTCTTTACAAGATTCGGATGGGCATGATGTCGAGCTCACCTTCAATTCGCGGAGCACGCGTCGGTGCTGGCCCAATGGGCGAGCAGGATCGTGGCCATCAGGTAGAGAAGGTTGCTCTTAGCTTCTTCTGTTCAAATGGCCACGAGATCAACCCACTGTTTGCAGCCAGCGTCAACGAGGAAGACTTACCCAAAGAGATTGACTGTCCTCACTGCGGCCTTCCGGCTGGCATGGACAAGGCAAATCCTCCTCAAGTTGCGAAGATTGAGCCTTATAAGACTCACCTCGCGTACGTAAAAGAACGCAGAACAGACGACGAGGCCGAGCAGATTTTAGCGGAGGCCCTAGATTCAATTCGCAACCGCAGACAGCGTGCGGCCGACGCTGCTAAAGCGCGTCGCTAAGCTCTTTATCTAAGTACCAGCTGGTTGATTGCAGCCCCTTGATCTTAGCCAGGGGCAACTCGCAATATGGATCGTCTAAAGCCGAACCGACTACAGCCGCTTTTGGTGCTCCGGAGGCTAAAAACCAAACCTGATTTGCTCGATTTAGCGCGCGGTAGCTGAGGCTTAGTCGCTCGGATGGTGGCTTGGGTGAGTCCCACTCCGCCGTAATCCATTCCCCATTACTCTGATGTCCCGGAAACAAAGATGCCACGTGCCCGTCGGGCCCCACGCCTAAAATAACCAGATCAAAAATTTCAGCAGTATCCTCGGCGCTACCGTAAGAAATCGTCATGGCTCTATTCATCAGAGCCTGCCCCGCCAAAAGTTCGGTGTCGGAAGCAGGGTAACGAAGCAAAGATCGAGTGGCCAACTCGGGGAAAAGACTAATTCCTTGATGTTCGTTCCGGTCCTCGTGATCCAAGTCGACAAAGCGTTCATCACCAAACATAAATCTTACTTTTGAAAGATCGAGATTCAGCTTGGCGAGCTCTCCAACCAGCGCGATGCCGAGGCTACCACCGGTCAAAATAATGTTCGCGACGGGCTTTGACTCTAAAACTTCTGAAACCAATGCCAAAAAATCCGCGGCAGCTTGGCTCAGAAGCTCTTTTGAAGTCTCAGCGACAACGATTCGTGGCTTCATCGCTTCGACAGCTCATTTTTCAACACGGCACCATAAACTTCATCTTCTCCCAAGAACCGCATATCCTCCATGAGGCAATCCTGATCCGAGCGTTTGGGCAGCAGGACCGAGCTATCCGGTGCACCAGTTTGGCCGATGCTCGCTACGTCGCCAGACCGAATGATGGCCAGTTCCCCTTCATCAAAGGAAATCTCTACCCCGGCAATGCCCTCTATGGCAATCCCCGAAAGCTCGTGGATGATCTTTGCATCCACACCTAGTTGCATCGACAACCAACCGGCCAACAGCCTTACGCTCGGGGAAATTATCGAACCCAGGACTCGAATTTCGACAACTCGGCGGTTTTTTTCGTTATCGAACAAGGCCGCAAGCTGAGAACGCCACAGCGTAATTCTCGTCCAAGACATGTCACTATCCCCGGGTTCATAATTCTTGGCCAGCTGCCTTAGAAACCCAGCCTCATCCCGTTGAGCTGCGGCATCTGTGATTCTTCGGGTTGCAATCTGGCCAATGGGGTTCTTCGAAGGATTGGCTTTACAGTCTGACGGCCACCATGCGACTACCGGTGCATCGGGAAGAAGCAGCCCTGTGACCATCGACTCGGTGTTGCTATTTGCGTCGCCAAAGGCACGGATCACGACAACTTCGGACGCACCAGCGTCACCCCCAATTCTTATTTCGGCATCCAACCTAGAAGACTTTTCTCCTTGCTCTAAATCGCTCACCAACACAATAATCCTGCTCGGATGCAATCGAGACGCCCCGTTGGCGGCCTCAATAGCCTTTTCAAGGTGATCAGAGCTTGTCTCGATAATGAGAGTAAGGACACGACCTAACGCAACTACTCCACCGTCTTCACGTAGTTCTTGAAGTTTTTTTTCAATCTTTGAGGTGGTGGTCCTCTCCATGTTGACGATCATGGTCTTCTCCACACTCGGCCATCTTCGGCCAGCATTTGATGAGCGGACTCCGGGCCCCACGATCCTGGGGCGTATGATTCTGGCTTGCCGCTACTTTTCCAGTGCGCAACTATGGGATCTAGAATTTTCCAAGACAGCTCCACTTCTCGTTGCCGCGGGAAAAGGGGTGGTTCGCCCAATAGAACATCAAGAATCAGGCGTTCGTAGGCCTCAGGGGAGTCTTCGGTAAAAGCATGACCATAACCGAAGTCCATTGTGACGTCTCGAACCTGCATGCTGGGTCCTGGGACTTTAGAACCAAAACGAATCGTGACCCCTTCGTTCGGCTGAACCCTAATCACCAGTGCATTTTCGCCTAAAAGTTCAGTCTGGCTTTCTCCAAATAATTGCTGAGGTGCTCTTTTGAAAACCACGGCAATCTCGGTGACTCGTCGTCCAAGACGCTTTCCGGCACGCAGATAAAAAGGCACAGATTGCCAGCGTCTATTATCAATGTTGAGCCTCATGGCAGCGAAGGTTTCCGAGTTGTTCTCGGTGTCCATGCCAGCCTCGTCGAGATATGCCTTGACGAACTCTCCACCCTGCCAACCGCCCTTATATTGACCCCTAGCAGTGTGCTTTGAAAGATCTTGGGGCAGCGTAATGGAGGCTAGAACCTTTTCCTTTTCCGCCCGCAAGTCTGCCGCGTCAAAGCTCAACGGCTGCTCCATTGCGGTCAGGGCAAGAAGCTGCAGAAGGTGATTCTGAATCACGTCTCTCGCGGCGCCAATGTCCGCGTAAGAACCGGCGCGATTTCCAATCCCAATGTCCTCGGCCATTGAAATCTGAACATGATCGATGTAGTTACTGTTCCAAATTGGCTCAAACAGCTGGTTTGCAAAGCGAAGAGCCAAGATGTTCTGAACGGTTTCCTTACCCAGATAATGATCAATCCTGAACACGGCATCCGGAGGAAAAACGCGTTCGACTATGTCGTTTAGCTCGATAGCCGTTTCAAAGTTTGACCCAAAGGGTTTTTCAATGACGACGCGTCTAAATTCCCCCTCGGCAGCGTCTGCAAGCCCCGAGTCGGATAACTGCTGGATCACCAGCGAAAAGTCTCGCGGTGGAATAGATAGATAAAAAGTGTGATTACCAGCTGTCCCACGCTCTTCGTCCAACTCGTCCACTGTCCTCTTGAGTCTAAGAAATGCTTCAGGGTCGTCGTGTCTACCCGAGACAAATCGGATGCCCTTAGCTAACTGACTCCAAACCTCTTCGGACCAAGCGGTTCTGGCATTCGCCTTACAAGCATCGTGTACCACCGCTTCAAAGTCGGCCGGGCTCCAGTCTCTCCTTGCGAACCCGACCAACGAAAAGGCCGGCGGCAACAGGCCGCGATTGGCGAGGTCGTAAATGGCGGGCAGAAGCTTCTTTCCCGCAAGATCACCAGTCACACCGAACATTATTAGGCCGCTAGGCCCTGCGATCTTTTGCACTCGGCGGTCGCGAGGATCTCTCAGCGGATTGTTGGTCACGAAGCAATTACCTTTTCTAGAAACGCTAGGTCCCGAAGTGGTTCAGTCATGAACAAAGACACAACCGGAAGGCCATTATCGGACAGGACTTTCGCATCTCCGGCAGCCTGAGCTCGGATCAGTTCTCCAAAGCTAAAGGGGCGATCCTTTATTTCAAGATCGATGCCATGCTCACCGGTAATCTGGACAAAGAGCCCCTGCTTGGGTCCGCCTTTGTGAAATTGGCCGGTCGAGTGCAAAAACCTCGGCCCCCAACCAAAGGTGACTGGTCTGCCGGTTCGCTTCGCGAAAATGTCTCTCAGTTTCTCAAACTGAGGATATTCTGGCCTACTCAGATAAACCTGCACAGCGATATAGCTATGATCATTTGCTTGACTTAGTAGCTCTTCGATTGCAGCCTCCACTGTGCTGCCGACCACATTCAAACCGTAACTTGCAACCGTGATTCCTCGATCGACATGGCCCGGGGCCACCAGGACACCGGGGGAGTCCAGTAGCGCTCGGGAAGCAATCTTGGCAGACTCAACATCGGGCTGATCGAATGGATTTATTTGCATTAGATAGCCGGCAATTGCCGTGGCGTACTCCCACAGCAGGAACAATTCGCCGAGGCCGCCACTGAAGGTTAGGTGCTCGGCTCCGGGCATAGAATCCGAAAACCGGATGAAGATAGTGTCACTTGGTACGTCTTGAATTTCCGGAGCGCTGCTGGTCACAACAACAGGAAGAATGCCACGTTGCTGTTTACCGGTGCTCTCTGCAACCAGTTGTTCAACCCAGTCACCAAAGCCAGGAAGGCCATCGGTTTCTATCAAAAACTTATCGCGAACCCGACCGACTCCGGGAGTCGCTGCCAAGGCGGCTCCAAGCCAAATAGCTGGGTTATCGGTGGAGTCGGCACTGAGTCCAAAACTCACCCGCGACGCACTAGCCAGCAACGAAGAGATATCAGCACCGGCCAGTCCAGCAGGAACCAACCCGAATGCGCTTAGCGCCGAATACCTACCACCGACGTCTGGGTCCGCATTAAACACCTTGTAGCCATCGGCTCTTGATTCGGTATCGAGGGGGGAGCCGGGATCCGTAACTACAACTATTCGGTCCGCAGGTTCGATGCCAGCTGCCAAAAAACCGGTCTCAAAAGCTCTCTTCTGGCTGTCTGTCTCGACGGTCGCTCCAGATTTTGAGGAGACAACCACTGCCGTTCGCTCAAGATCTCTGACGGCGGAGAGCACTTGATCAGGCGCTGTTGAGTCAAGAATCACTATTTCATAGCCAGTATTTTTCCCAATAACCTCTGGCGCAAGCGATGAGCCGCCCATTCCGCAAAGCACAATACGGTCGATACCCAAGTCCCGAAAATGGTCTCTCAGCTTTAGGATTTCGGGAATCAAATCAACCGAAGTCTTGGGGGAATCTATCCAGCCAAGCCGTTTTGAAGCCTCGGCTTTCGCAGCCGACCCCCAAATGGAGTCATCCTTATCGCCCAGCCTAGAAGCGATCTGGGCATCTATGACTTTTGAAACTTCGGGCTCCAGGTCTGGCTTGAGGCTTTCTCGTATCCTCAGCTGCATGATCTAGCTTCCAGCTAGCGCGTGTTCAACAGTTTCAACTAATTCAGCCCAAGAAACCTTGAATTTGTCGACACCTTCTTGCTCTAGCTGCGCAGTGACATCCGCGAGATCGACACCGGCGGCAGCAATTTCAACCATTACTGCCTTTGCGTTTTCAAAGGAGGCGATTACCGATTCGGCTGGAATCACGCCATGGTCAGCAGTTGCCATCATGGTTTTCTCCGGCATGGTGTTGACGATGTTTTTAGAAACCAGTTCGGTGACATACAGGGTGTCAGGGAGGGCTGGGTCCTTGACTCCCGTTGAGGCCATCAGCGGTCGCTGTGGGTTTGCTCCCGCCGCCTCAAGCGTTTGCCACTCAGGGGTTGAAAATCGATTTTGGAAAAGCTCGTATGCCAGCTGAGCGTTCGCAAGAGCGGCCTTGCTTTTCAGCTCCGGCTTACCAAGTGCCTCTAACCTCGAATCCACTTCTGTGTCAACGCGAGAAACAAAAAATGAAGCAACTGAATGAATCTTGCTCAAGTCCTTGCCCGCCTGCTTCGCCTGAGACAGCCCGTCTAGATAAGCATCGATAACTTTGTCGTAGCGATCGAGCGAGAAAATCAAAGTCACATTCACTGAGATTCCTGCCGCTGTAACGGCAGTGATAGCCGCTAAACCATTTAGGGTCGCCGGAATTTTAATCATGACGTTATTGCGACCGACAAGCTCATAAAGCGACAGTGCCTGAGAAATGGTGCGCTCAGTGTCATTTGCCAGTCCCGGTTCGACCTCGATGGACACTCGGCCATCCACTCCATGGGACTCGTTATAAATAGGTAGGAACAGGTCGCAGGCTGCCGCGACATCGTCCGAAGTGATGTTTGCAATTGCCCGAGCCGCACTGCTGCCAGCGGCCTTTTCCGCAACAATGGCATCCCGGTATGAGGAGCCCTTCAAGGCCGCGGCAAAAATAGTCGGGTTAGTAGTAACGCCCCTGACCGAAAAATTATCAATTAGGTGCTTGAGGTTTCCAGATTCGATGCGTTCTCTGGAAAGGTCGTCTAGCCAAATAGAAACACCGGCTTCAGTCAGTGATTTTAGGTTTTCATTCATTAGTTACCTCCAAGTACTCTCTTTGCAGCCTCAACCACCTTGTTGGTGGTAATTCCAAACTCTGTGAAAAGAGTCTTGTAATCAGCCGATGCTCCGAAGTGGTTAATTCCAATGGACTCACCATTGTCCCCAACATACTTGCGCCATCCATCGGTAACTCCGGCCTCAATGGAGACCCTGGCCTTAACTCGCTTTGGAAGCACTGAATCTTGGTAATCCTGAGGCTGAGCATCAAACCACTCAAGGCAAGGCGCAGAAACCACTCGCACTGAAATTCCCTCTGCTTCTAGGATCAGCCTCGCTTCAACCGCAAATTGAACTTCGCTTCCGCTGGCGATCAAAATTATATCTGGCTTATCTCCCTGCCCTGCATAGACATAAGCACCCTTGCTGACCTGGTCGGCCTGGCCGAAACCTTCGCTGCGATCAAACACCGGAAGGCCCTGCCTCGTAAGCACAATTCCGGCGGGATTATTTTTGTTTTTCAGGACCTGAAGCCACGCCTGAGAGGTCTCGTTCGCATCGGCTGGGCGCACGATGTCCAGATTTGGAATCAGTCTCAGAGCATTCAAGTGCTCGATTGGCTGATGAGTTGGACCGTCCTCACCGAGTGCAACAGAGTCGTGGGTCCATACATAGATCGGAGCTATGCCCATCAAGGCGGCCAAGCGGACCGAGGGCCTCATGTAATCAGAGAAGACCAGAAAAGTTCCGCCGAACACCCTCGAATGGCCGGAAAGAGTGATGCCGTTCAGAATTGCACCCATCGCGTGCTCACGAATACCGAAGTGAAGTATTCGCCCGGCAGTTTTTGGGGTCCATGCCTTAGTTTGCCACTTGGCAGGCACAAATGACCCGCCGCCCTCAATGGTGGTGTTGTTCGACTCGGCAAGGTCGGCAGAGCCGCCCCACAGCTCTGGCATTTTCGCTGCAATTGCGTTTATGACTTTTCCGGAGGCCGCTCGGGTTGCGATTTCATCGCCCGATGAAAATTCTGGAAGTGACGACGCTAGATCTGCGGGCAGCTCTCCAGATGCAAGACGCTCAAACAGCTTTGCCGAATCAGGATTTTCTTGGTGCCATTTGCTGAACTCAGCTTCCCAAGCCGCACGCTGTTCCTTACCTCGCTGAGCCAGCTGCCTGGTGTGAGACAGGACGTCTTCAGCAACAGCGAAATGCTCTTCAGCATCGAAACCAAGCGCTTGCTTTAGGCCAGCAAGCTCTTCAGTACCAAGCTTTGAGCCGTGAATCTTGCCGGTGTCTTGTTTTGTGGGACTGGGCCACCCGATGATAGTTCTTAGTGTGATTAGCGTCGGCTGATCTCTGTTCTCCTTGGCTGCCAGGATTGCTTCGTAAAGCGCCTCCACGTCTTCGACATATCCGGTTTCCTTGCGCCAGTTGACCTCAATGGTTTGCCAGCCATAAGCCTGGTAACGCTTTGCGACGTCTTCAGAAAAGCTAATGTCAGTGTCGTCTTCGATAGAAATTTGGTTTGCGTCATAAATGACAATGAGATTGCCCAGTGCGTGATGTCCCGCAAGGGAAGCCGCCTCAGCGCTAACACCCTCTTGCATGTCACCGTCACCAGCTATCACGTATACGAAATGGTCAAAGGGTGAGGTTCCATCGGTTGTGGCAGGATCAAACAATTCGCGTTCGAATCTTGTTGACATTGCAAATCCAGTTGCCGATGCCAAGCCTTGGCCCAATGGCCCAGTTGTAATTTCTACACCCTTGGTGTGAGCATATTCAGGATGCCCAGGAGTCAGAGAACCCCAGGTTCTCAGTGACTGAATGTCAGTGAGCTCGAGGCCGAAGCCGCCTAGAAATAACTGATTGTACAAAGTTAGAGAAGAGTGACCCACTGAAAGGACAAATCGGTCTCTGCCAACCCAGCGGTCATCTTGCGGGTCGTGCCTCATGACTTTTTGAAATAGTAGATACGCAGCCGGCGCCAGGCTGATTGCTGTTCCGGGGTGACCGTTGCCAACCTTCTCTACTGCATCCGCGGCAAGAACTTTGGCAGTCTTGACTGCCAAGTCGTCAATTTCATTCCATTCCAACAAAGAATCATTCCTAACAAATTACGTGTTTTACCACTTAGGGATTTGCGCCGGCGGCGGTGCCTGACATTTAGCTATGAGTCTATACCGAGTGGGCTGCAGGACCGCCCCGACTGGATTAGACTTGGACAAATGTCTACGGTAGAAAAATCATCTGGAGCGCGGCTTTCGCGCAAGATCCGCGCGTATTTTTTGCTGACTAAACCACGTGTTATCGAGCTTTTACTCATTGCGACAGTACCGGCCATGATTCTGGCCGCTAGAGGCTTCCCTTCAATTTGGCTAATCATTGCCACGGTTTTTGGCGGCGCCCTCAGCGCTGGGAGTGCCAACGCATTTAATTGCTACATAGACCGCGACATTGACCAAATCATGGGGCGCACGAAAAATCGACCGCTAGTGACCGGGGAACTCACGCACAAAGAGGCTCTGATTTTTGCGTGGTCAATTGGAAGCTTGTCGGTCATTTGGTTTGCGCTACTGATAAACGTGCTTGCAGCCGTTCTTTCGCTAATTGCAATTTTGTTCTACGTCTTCGTCTACACACTCGGACTCAAGAGACGCACGCCACAAAACATTGTTTGGGGCGGCGCTGCCGGGGCCATGCCAGCCTTGATTGGCTGGGCTGCTGTGACCAATGAGCTCTCTTTAGCAGCTGGAGTGCTGTTCTTGATTATTTTCCTTTGGACACCGCCGCACTACTGGCCACTTTCAATGCGTTACTTAGAGGAGTACAAGGCTGCCGGAGTTCCGATGCTTCCCGTAGTGGCAAAAAACGAGCATGTGGGTAGACAGATAATTCTTTATGCCTACGCATACTTTGCTGCGACACTTCTGCTGATTCCAGTTGCGAACATGGGCACTGTGTATACGGTTGCAGCGGTGTTGGCTGGAATCTGGTTCACCTGGGAATCACATCGGCTCTACAAAGAGGCAAAGGTTCAAATACCTCAAAACCCGATGCGCTTATTCCATGCTTCAATTACCCACCTGACGATTTTGTTCTTAGCAATCGCAATTGACCCTCTGATTTATTTATAGAGGATTTCAGCGCTTTATTTCTTCGAGGCGACGAAGCGCTTCATCTCGCTCTTGGGAATGATCCAAAATTGGGGGAGCGTACCCAAACTGATAACCGGCGATGTCATTCCAAGGCTCGTGGACACTTGCAGCCGGTAAATGAGCAAGCTCTGGCAACCACTTCCTCACATAATCGCCGTCCGGGTCAAATTTTGGGCCCTGCAGGATTGGATTGAAAACTCGGTAAAAAGGGCTTGCATCGGTGCCGCAACCGGCCGTCCATTGCCAGCCGTGAGAGTTTGAGGCGGGGTCAAAATCAGTAAGGTGCTCCTCAAAAAACTTGGCCCCGATTTGCCATTCGAAGTGAAGGTCTTTCACCAAAAAACTTGCAACAATCATTCGTGCTCGATTATGCATCCAGCCAGACTGAACGAGCTGTCTCATTGCAGCATCGACGATTGGGTATCCCGTGGCGCCAGCTTTCCACGCGGCTAGTTTTTCGGGAAACTCGTTGGGGTCATCGTAGGCAAGCCCGGCGAAACGAGGCTCGTAGTACTCATCGTAGGTACGCGGGTGGTGGTGCATTACATCTGCGTAAAACTCCCGCCAAGCTATCTCCTTGCGAAAAACCTCTTCGCCCTCTGTATTACCGAGGCCAGCAAGTAGAGTCCGCGGATGAACCTCGCCGTGGGCCAGCGCGTGAGAAAGCTTGGAGGTCCCATTTATGTCCGGTCGATTTCGGTGGTCCGAGTAATCAAAAATCCGAGAGGCTCGAAACTTGGCCCATGTTTCAAGGGCCAAGTTTTCTCCCGCATTCACTCCCGAGGTTATGGCGACTCTTTGGCTGGCTGCTGCCCAGGGTGCGTTCTGGACATCAAGAACAAACGGCTCGGGGACAGACACTTGAAGCCATCTTTTGAAAAAGGGCGTGTAGACGCGCACGGCTGTTTGATCGTCTTTGACAACTGTTCCGGGCTCGACTGCGTAATAACTGCCGACTAAAACAAGCTCCACGTCTAACGCTGCGAGAGCATGACGAACTGAATCTTGCTCGATGACGCCGTTTGTATCAAACGCCCTTGTCGCCACCACGCGCGCGGCAGAAAATTCCCGAGACATCTTGCCAAGCTCGATACTTGCATCCCCATGGAGCAGCTCAAGCCCTCTAGGCAGGCTGTCATCTAAAGCTAAGACTGAAGCAAGAACTGAGCTTTTGCGCAGCTCCGACATACCAGTGCTTGCAGTCGGAAGAACAAAAACCGGAAGTAGTTCGTTTGAGGAGCTGGCCGCAAAGCTAAGAGCCTGATTATCTTGAAGCCGGCGATCTCGTCGAAACCAGAAAATCGTCTTCATCGATTGATTTTTCTGGCACTCAATACCTGAAAAGTAATCAGTGCTGTCAAGACACCTGAACCGAGCATGTGAATCCCCACCAACAACGCGGGCACGCCCATTCGCGCCTGAATCACTCCGACTACAGCCTGAAATACAGTCGCGACGAACAACAGCAGCAGAATCCGAGACTCAAGTTGTTTCAGTAGGGACCTGGATTTCACAACTTGAGCAACCAGCTGCAAAGTTATTAGGGCGAGCAGCGTGTAACCCGGGTAGGAGTGGTAATGCTGCCAGATTTCAAGATCGAAGCCGTTTCGTGGCGTAAGGGCGTCGCCAGCGTGCGGGCCGGCACCGGTGACAATCACGCCCATGCAGATCGCAATAAATCCAACTACTACCGTCGGCCATGCGAGATTCGCATTCCAACGGGCCACGGAATTCACCGGTTTAGGTAATGCCCGCCAAACCAAGAGTGAGGCCAATGCGATCAGACCCGTTGAGATTACAAAATGAAGACCCACAATCCACGAGTTCAAACCGGTCAGAACCGTGATCCCTCCGATTACGGCCTGCACGATTATGCCGACCCCTAATCCAAAAGCTGGCACAACCAAGCCAAACCGGTTTGTCAAGCGAGCAGTTCTAATGATGACGACCCCAAACAAGAGCATCATGCCCAAGGCCAACGCGAATGTTGCCAAAGTAACCAGAACAAGTCCGAACATGGTGTTGAGGGCCAAGCCCACAACCAGCAAGACTGCGCCACTGAAAAAACCAATTGACAAAAGTCCTATGCGGCGTGTGGATTCACTGATGCGCACAACGACGATAAAGGTCAAAAGCGCGATGATAAGCAGAACGATTGTTAGCAACCGATTCCCAAATTCAATGACACCGTGAAAGCCCATCTCCGGGGTGCTTACCAACGAGTCTTCTGTACATTTCGGCCAAGTCGGGCAGCCCAGGCCACTCCCAGTGAGCCGAACCGCACCCCCAGTCACAACGATCAAAATTTGGGTAACCAATGAAAGCCACACAAACAACCGCAAACGAAGCGGCGAGACAATGCCATCGAACCACAGGCCCTTGAGGGTCTTCATAAACGCCTTAACTTAGGTGTGCCTTACTGTTTTATTTTCATAGAACTACGTAGGCTTGTTACAACATCACATCTCAAGTTTCTCATGATTGGCTTTGATGGAATACGTTTCACCGAAATCAGTTGTACTGACTAAGTAGAAGGAGGCCACAATGGCAGAGAAAATTATCGATCGCCCAGAACTGGACGACCTAGGGACTTACGAGTTTGGTTGGTCCGACAAGTCAAAAGCGGGTGACGAGGCCAAGCGTGGTATCTCAGACGAAGTGGTTCGCGACATCTCGGGCAAAAAAGACGAGTCCGACTGGATGCTGCAGCGCAGGCTGAAGGGCTACGAACTCTTCATGAAAAAGCCAATGCCTACTTTCGGGGCAGACTTGTCAGGGATTGACTTCGACAACATTAAATACTTCGTTCGCTCGACTGAGCGACAGGCTCAAACCTGGGAAGACCTTCCAGAGGACATTCGCAACACTTACGACAAGCTTGGGATTCCAGATGCGGAACGCCAGCGCCTCGTTTCCGGCGTTGCCGCCCAGTACGAGTCAGAGGTGGTTTATCACTCAATTCGCGAAGACCTAGAGCAGCAGGGTGTCTTGTTCCTGGACACCGACACTGCTCTTCGAGAGCACCCTGAAATCTTCAAGGAGTATTTCGGAACAGTTATCCCGGCCGGTGACAATAAGTTTGCAGCCCTGAACACTGCGGTTTGGTCCGGAGGCTCCTTTGTCTACATCCCCAAGGGTGTAAAAGTAGACATCCCTCTTCAGGCCTACTTCAGAATAAACACCGAAAACATGGGTCAGTTCGAAAGAACGCTAATCATCGCTGATGAGGACTCCTACGTTCACTACATCGAGGGCTGCACCGCACCGATTTACCAGTCTGACTCGCTGCACTCGGCAGTAGTCGAAATCATCGTAAAGAAGAACGCTCGCGTTCGTTACACGACAATTCAGAACTGGTCTAACAACGTTTATAACCTAGTAACCAAGCGAGCCATCGCTCACGAAGGTGCCACCATGGAGTGGATCGATGGAAACATTGGGTCAAAGGTCACCATGAAGTACCCGAGCGTCATACTCGCAGGCGAGCGCGCTCGTGGCGAGACGCTCTCGGTCGCTTTTGCCGGAGAGGGTCAGCACCAGGACGCAGGAGCCAAAATGATTCACCTTGCTCCTTACACAACCAGCTCCATCGTGTCTAAGTCAATTGCCCGAGGTGGAGGAAGAACTTCCTACCGCGGCGAGATCCGAGTAAACCCGGGAGCTCATCACTCGGCAAACACGGTTCGCTGTGACGCGCTACTCGTGGACACAATTTCCAGATCAGACACTTATCCTTCAAACGACATCCGTGAAGATGATGTTTCGATGGGACACGAAGCGACAGTCTCGGCCATCAGTGCAGAGCAGCTGTTCTACTTGCAGTCTCGAGGAATGGCCGAAGATGAAGCGATGGCGATGATTGTCCGAGGCTTCATCGAGCCTATTGCCAAGGAACTGCCAATGGAGTACGCACTTGAGCTGAACAAGCTTATTGAGATGCAGATGGAAGGGGCTGTTGGCTAGATGGCGCAGCACGGAATAGAGGCTCACGAGCACAAGCTCGTACCCCTCCAGACAAGATCTGAACGCCCACGGTCAACCTCTATAAGTGATTTTCCAGAGCTTTCAAACAGGCAAGAGATCTGGCGATATTTGCCAATGGATCGCCTTCAAGGCCTAGATGCGGAAGTTATAGGCGAAGTTACTCAGAGTGAACTATCCATCGCTCTTTCGGGTGCAGTCACCGCCAACTGGATTGACTCCAGTGAGCAGATTGTCGGAACAGCTGGACTTCCCGAAGACCGTATTTCGGCAATCGCCTGGACCAACGCCTCGAAGACTCTTTTGGTTGAGGTCCCCTCAGATCAGGAAATAGCTGAGCCAGTATTTCTCACCTTGAAACTGGAAGAACTTGCAGCCAAGGCCCTGCACATCTTCGTGAAGGTAGGCGCGAACGCCAAAGCGACAATCGTCCTAGACCACATCGGTCAGGGCTTTCTTGCCGAGAACGTAGAGATCCTGCTGGACCCCGGAGCAAACCTTGACTTTGTCTCGATTCAGGACTGGGATAACGGTTCATCACATGTTTCGAATCAATTCACCAGACTTGGTCGAGACTCGACATTGAAGCATGTCGTGGTGTCACTTGGGGGAGACCTAGTTCGAGTCACGCCATCCGTTGCCCTAGATTCGCCGGGTGCAGAAATCCAAATGTATGGTGTTTTCCTGGCCGATTCGAAGAACTACTTTGAACATCGACCTTATGTGGACCACATTGCAGAAAACTGCGTTTCAAATGTTGCCTACAAGGGCGCCCTCCAAGGTGCAGGCGCTCACACGGTCTGGGTCGGAGACGTCCTTATTAGAGAGACCGCTATTGGAACTAATAGCTATGAACTCAACCGAAACCTGTTGCTTACCGACGGAGCACGAGCAGACTCAGTTCCAAATCTAGAGATTGAAACTGGGAAAATTGAAGGTGCTGGCCACGCGAGCGCCTCCGGGCGCTTCGATGACGAGCAGTTGTTCTACCTAATGGCTAGAGGAATTGGGGACACCGAGGCGAAGCGCCTCGTCGTTCGAGGATTCTTGAATGAGGTAGTTCAGAAGGTTGGAATTTCTCAGGTAGAAGACCGTCTAATTGCTTCGATCGAACAAGGACTCGAGAAGGCGGGAGTCTAAATTGGCAGTAAGAGTTTGCGCCGCTGAGGATATTAAACCGGGAAATGCTCTCAGAGTGACTATTGAGGGACACCCAATCGCTCTTGTCAGGCTCAACGACGGCAACTTCAGAGCAATCGACGATAAGTGCTCCCACGGTGAGATTTCACTGAGCGAGGGCTTTGTTGAGGACGAAACCCTGGAGTGCTGGGCGCACGGAGCTAAGTTCGACTTAAACACTGGAGTCCCTCTGAGTCTTCCGGCTTATGAGGCAGTGAGTACCTACGAGGTACTGGTGGAAAATGAAGAAGTTTTTATCGAGTACGAAGCTTAAAGGAGATCAAATAATGGCAACCCTAGAAATCAAGAACCTACATGTCTCGGTCGATACAGACCAGGGCAAAAAGCAGATCCTTCGAGGAGTAGACCTTGTGGTCAAGTCCGGCGAAACTCACGCCATCATGGGACCAAATGGCTCCGGCAAGTCCACCCTCGCCTACTCCATCGCCGGACACCCGAAGTACGAAATCACCGAAGGTGAGATCCTTCTGGATGGCCAGAACGTTCTTGAAATGGCCGTGGACGAGCGCGCTAAGGCTGGTCTGTTTCTTGCGATGCAATACCCGGTAGAAGTGCCTGGCGTTTCGGTTTCGAACTTCCTAAGAACAGCCAAAACCGCGCTTGATGGAGAAGCTCCAAAGCTTCGCGAGTGGATCGGCGATTTAAAGCACGCGATGAAAAACCTCCGCATGGATCCAGATTTCACCGAACGAAACGTGAACGAAGGGTTCTCAGGTGGTGAAAAGAAGCGCCACGAGATTCTTCAGCTGGAGCTTTTGAAGCCAAAAATTGCAATCCTCGACGAGACCGACTCTGGCCTAGACGTAGATGCACTGAAGGTGGTTTCAGAAGGCGTCAACAGAGCCAAAGAGGAAACTGGCCTAGGAGTTCTTCTGATCACCCACTACACAAGAATTCTGCGCTACATCGAGCCGGACTTTGTTCACGTTTTCGTGGCTGGAAAAGTGGCGGAGCAGGGCGGCCCAGAACTGGCTGAACGCCTAGAAGCTGAGGGCTACGATCGCTACTTGAAGACCGAAGCATGAGCGAGCCGAAGGAATTAGAGCCCGCTCAGTACGACCGGGTCATCGAGGCAATGAAAGACATCATTGACCCAGAAATTGGAGTGAACATCATTGACCTCGGATTGGTCTACGGGCTCCAAGAGTCCGATGATGGCGCACTACTTATCAACATGACACTAACCTCAGCTGGCTGCCCACTTCAGGACGTTATTGAAGAGCAGACGGCAGCTTCATTGGAGGGAGTGGTTGACGCATTCAGAATCAATTGGATCTGGATGCCACCATGGGGTCCGGAACAAATTACGGATGATGGAAAAGAAATGATGCGAGCTATCGGCTTTTCTATCTAGCAAGACTGATAAAAAAAATAGGACCCAACTGGGTCCTATTTTTTTTAAATGATCTGTTATTTATTCACAATCTTCCAGGCAAGTGGCAGCATTGCTGCTGCTGCGATTGCCTTGGCGACGTCGCCTATCAGAAACGGAATAACTCCTGCGGCAATGGCCTGCGAAATGCTGAGGCCTAGGGTAATCATCAAGCCTGCAACTCCAAAACCGTAAATTATCGCTGATCCGGCGGCGAAGCTAAAGGCCACTTTCAGTGGGGTTTTAGAAAATCCCTTGGAGGCCAAGAAGCCGACTAGAGCTGCAGCCGCCACAAAGCCGACTATGTAACCCACGGTTGGCAAGGCACCCGTCAGCGTCTTAGCCGAGGCGAACACGGGCAAACCGACGGCGCCCATGGCCAAGTAAACAGATAGTGACGCGGCACCCCGTCCTGCACCGAGCGTTGCGCCCACCAGGAGAACTGCGAAGGTTTGAAGGGTGAGCGGCACTGGCCACATTGGAATCTGAACCTGCGCCGCAAGTGCAGTAATTAGAGCACCGCCGAAAACCAGAGAAATGTTACTTACTAATGTCCTTGGGACA
The DNA here is from genome assembly GCA_028822985.1 of Aquiluna sp. Lineage (GTDB taxonomy): Bacteria > Actinomycetota > Actinomycetes > Actinomycetales > Microbacteriaceae > Aquiluna. The sequence goes on along the minus strand of JAPKCK010000001.1, from coordinate 87,980 downwards.
AAACGGTCCACAATTGTTGCCTGCGCAATGCTCATCTTCTAAGCCTTTCTAGCTTCTTGCGGTCATTCTATTGGTTGGCGTCTTCAAACTCAGCGTCCTCCAGTGCCTGATTTTCTTTTGGCTTTCTTGGAGCTATCTGTCCGGCCGCCTCCCGAGCAATGCGCCGTTCGTTTCTGAAGGCCCAACCAAAGGCGACAAATGCCATGATTCCGAAAATTATCCATTGAAAGGCGTAAGAAAGGTGGTTTCCTTCATTCAAAGAGGGCATCGGCATCGGGAACGGCGCATTTGCATACGAGGGGGATTCTGTGTCTATTCGACCGTACCTGTCAGACACCACAGTCCCGTATTCACTCAGCTGAACGGACAGCTGGGCCGGGTTTACGGATGCAAGCTGCCCTCGAACGGGAGCTCGATTCAGATCAGGCTCAGCGGCTCGAAGACGAACAGTGAGAGTGTGAGCAACTGAATCCGGCAAAGGGTTAGAGGACGGCTCAGTTACTCGAACGCCCGTCGCAAGCCAGCCGCGGTCGATAATCAAGATCTGACCATCATCCAAAAGCAATGGAACTAGCTGTAGGAAGCCACCCTGTCCACTTAGAGGCCGGTTTCGCACAAGGACGGCCTCTTCAGTCAGATACGTTCCAGAAACCGTTACGGGGCGCCATTCATTGATTGGTTCTCCATTTTCGAAGAACTCCCAGTCCAAGTCGGCGAATGGAACCGCAAATTTGTCGTAATTCTCAATCACGGTGTTTATTTTCTGAACTCGTTCTTCCCGCCTAGAAAATTGCCACCAGCTCAAAAGTGAAGTCGCTATTGAAAAAAGCACAACTAAGGCCAACCAGGGGCCCCAGCGTCTAAGAGTGCTTTGGGTCAAACTTTTCATCCTTCAGGTAGAAATCTCTCGCTGATAGATAGTCAACCAGATATGACCGGTGATCGTCGCAGGCGGCCCAAGTCTTCACCCTGTCAGGGGAGTGGACTTTGGGATTTCGCCAGCTAATCAACCAGCTTGCTTCATGAGAGCAGGCGGCGCGGGAGCATTTAGCGTTAGTCATCAAACTTGAATTGGTCCGACTTGATAGTCATTTTCGGAGCAATTGCCTTGCTGGTTGTCTCCTTTGGTGCACCCTGTTGGTTGGCAAGCACCACCGCGAAGTAGGGCAGGAAAATGGCCAAGCCAAAGAAAACCCACATGAAAATTCCCTGCGTGAACACGCCCAGCACAATGCAAACCATCCTTATCGACATGGCCACAGAATATTTGATCATTCGCGACCGACGCTCGTCCTCGGGGCTGAGATTTATGGAGGTGGCGCTCTGGCGCTTACTCAAGTGCTGCCGCTCTTTCGGGATAGGTAATTACTAGACTGTGATACTAATAACGCTCATTACTCAATGGTATTCCCGCTAGGAGAAAGAAAATGGAAACTGTGCGAACTGTTTTGGTTACCGGCGGCAATCGCGGCATCGGATTCGCCATCGCAAAAGAGTTCGTCGCAAGCGGATATCGAGTTGCAGTAACAGCTAGATCCGGACAGGGACCAGATGGTTCGATGACCGTGGTGGCCGATGTCACAGACTCCGCATCGCTTGACACGGCCATAGCCGCAGTAGAGGCAGAGCTTGGACCAATTGAAGTTTTGGTGGCGAACGCCGGCATCACAAAAGACACACTTTTGATGCGGATGAGCGACGAGGAATTTGAGAGCGTTGTAGACACAAACCTAAATGGTGTTTTTCGGGTGGTAAAGAGAGTAACTAAATCGATGCTGCGCCAGAAGTTTGGCAGGATAATCCTCATTGGAAGCGTTGTGGGGTTGCTCGGTAGCGCAGGGCAAGTCAACTACTCAGCCACCAAGAGCGCACTGGTTGGAATTGCGCGCTCTATCACGCGAGAAATCGGTGCCAAAAACATCACCGCTAACGTTGTGGCGCCAGGGTTTATTGACACTGACATGACAGCCAGCCTCAGTGCGGAGCTTTCAGCCACGTATCGATCACGAATTCCAGCCGGCCGATTCGCCTCTCCAGAGGAAGTGGCGAAGGTTGTCCGATGGATTGCTTCTGACGAGGCGTCATATATTTCTGGAGCAGTCATTCCAGTCGACGGCGGCCTCGGAATGGGTCACTAGGTAGTACCGTTTGTTTAGAAAATCAAAGGAGTTGTTTTGGGAATATTAGAGGGCAAAAAAATACTGATCACAGGGGTATTGACCGAAGCGTCGATCGCTTATTCGGCAGCCCGTTTAGCCCAAGAACAGGGTGCAGAGGTGATATTGAGCTCTTTCGGCAGGATGCTCCCAATTACAACGAAAATTTCTGAGCGTCTTCCCAAGCCTGTGAAGGTAATCGAATTAGACGCTACTAACAAGGAGCACCTTGACGGCCTAGCCGAAAAAATCAAGGCTGAGATCGGGATGATTGACGGCATAGTTCATGCCATCGCTTTCGCGCCCCAAACCGCACTCGGCGGAAACTTTCTGGAGACAGAGTGGTCGGACGTATCGACAGCAGTAGAGGTTTCGGCTTACTCTCTCAAGTCGATCACTACCGCATGCTTGCCTGTGCTGAACAACCCCAGTTCCGTGGTCGGTCTTACCTTCGACGCCACCGTCTCCTGGCCTGTATATGACTGGATGGGAGTTGCTAAGGCAGCCTTTGAATCCACTTCCCGCTACCTAGCGAAGTACCTAGGACCGAAGGGAATTCGGGTAAATCTTATTTCCGCTGGGCCACTTAGAACTACCGCAGCCAAGGGAATCCCCGGATTTGCGACGATGGAAGAGGTATGGGCGGACCGTGCGCCTCTTGGTTGGGACCTTACCGACACCGACGCGGCGGCCAAGGGCTTAGTCGCTCTCCTAAGCGACTGGTTCCCGGCCACAACCGGCGAAATGATTCACGTCGACGGTGGACTCCACTCAACCGGAGCCTAATAAAACTTAGCTGGGTAGCAGCGCGATAACTTGCGACAAATCCCGAGTGTCGATGACGATATCAGCGCTTTCTCGAACGATTGGCTGAGCACAAAAGGCTATCGATAAGCCCGCCAGCTTCATCATCTTTAGATCATTCGCCCCGTCGCCGATAGCGATGGTTTGAGCGAGATCGATCTCTAGTTTTTTGGCAAGGGCCGCTAATGTTTCCGCCTTGACGCTGGAATCAACGAGCTCGCCGATTACCTTGCCAGTTAGCTTGCCGTCGACGACCTCCAAAGTGTTGGCCTTGGCAAAATCAAGGTTTAGTTTCTTTTTTAGTGGTTCTAGCAACTGAATGAATCCGCCCGAGACCGCTGCAACGTAACCGCCGATCGCATGGATTGCCTCAATGAGCTCAGCCGCACCCTTGGTTGGCGAAAGTTCTTCAGCGACTTTATTTAGAACGCTTTCATCTAGGCCCGCTAGCAAGGACACCCGCTCGACCAATGAGGCGCTGAAATCTATCTCGCCCTTCATGGCGCGCTCGGTGATCAAGGCAACCTGCTTTCGAGTGCCGGAGTGTGTCGCCAGAAGCTCAATCGCTTCTTGATCGATAAGTGTTGAGTCAACGTCGAACACAACTAAGAAACTCATTTTTCTCCCTGGCACGCTTTGATCAAAGCTTTTCACTGATTATTACCAAATGCTAGTTGGTCACGTTATCTTCGCGGCTTCCAAGCCATTTTTCCACGGACAGGAGCGTGCCGTTCAGGCCGACGCCCAAATACAGCACGACTCGCTCCAAAGACGCGGGGCAACGGGGCATTGGCGGCTAGGCTAATGGGCGTGTCCGAGGTAATCGATCTTCAAAATGTCAGCGTGGTGCGCGGTGGTAAGTCCATCATTGATTCGCTCACGTTTGCAGTAGGCCCGACTGAGCGTTGGGTTGTTCTTGGGGCCAACGGGGCTGGTAAGACGACCCTTCTAAAGTTAGCGGCGGCCCAAATACAGCCCTCCAGTGGATCGGCAACGCTTCTGGGCCAGCGCCTAGGCGAAGTAAATGTTTTTGAACTCAGGACAAGAATTGGGTTTGCTTCTAGTGCCCTAGCCGCCCAAATACCTAATTCCGAGACGGTGCTAAACGCCGTCATGACGGCGAGCTACGGCATCACCGGTAGGTGGAACGAAGAATACGACTCGATTGACGAACGAAGAGCCAGAAGAGTTTTGGGGGAGTGGAAGCTTTCAAGCTTTGAGGACAGGGCCTTCGGCACTCTAAGCGATGGTGAACGCAAGCGGGTCCAGATTGCTCGCTCTGTAATGACTGATCCAGAGTTGCTTCTGCTAGACGAACCAGTCGCCAGCCTAGATCTTGCAGCCAGGGAGCTAACTTTGCAACTGCTTTCCGGATATGCACAAGCGACAGAGGCCCCAGCGATGGTGATGGTGACCCATCACCTAGAAGAAATTCCGCCGGGCTTTACCCACGCGTTGCTTTTGCAGGATGGCAAAGTTATGGCGCGAGGTGAGATTGGAATGACGCTAACTTCAGCGAGTATCTCCGAAGCTTTCAATCATCCATTGACCCTGAACTATCAAAATCAGAGGTTTTCAGCTTTTTCGTCGTAGACGGGTTGGAAAATACTTGCTAAACTCTTGGGCTGTTGCTAAATGCAACTCAGAATTTATTAGAAGGACATCATGCAGGCAGAAATTCACCCAAGCTACGAGCCGATCGTATTCCGCGACCTAGCATCTGGAGTTTCGTTCCTGACTCGCGCGACCATCACCAGCGATAAGACAATCGAGTGGGAAGACGGCAAGACCTACCCGGTACACGATGTAGAAATCAGCTCCGAAAGCCACCCGTTCTACACTGGAAAACAGCGCATCATGGACGCCGCTGGCCGCGTAGAGCGATTCAACGATCGCTACAAAAACTTCAGCTAAAGCCTTATTGGCCATCCCAATTCCGCCTGGAAATCCGGGCGGTTTTGCTGTCTCATGAACTTAGCGAAACTTTCTGACTGCTCATCGCTCCATTTCACCTGAGCATCGTGGAGGTTTTCGATTGGGATGTCCAGCTCAGCGAATCTCTTAGCAATCTGTTGAGCGATTTTTCCTGCCGCTACTGCGTCAGCAGTTGAATTATGGGCATCCGTCAGCTCAACCCCATAGTGCTCAGACATGACAACTAGATTGCGCTTTCCTTTTCGGAACTTATCCACCTTTCGGTCAAGCACCAGAGGATCGATTACAGATTTCGGCCCCAGCGGTTCCAGCTGATATCGGATAGCTTCGTTAGCCAAAATTGTAAAGTCGTAAGGGGCATTGAATGCAACCAAAGGCATCGTCGCATTTAGCTTTTTTAGTTCCTGACTAATTTCCGCAATTGCCGATAGCGGGTCCATTCCATCTCGAACGGCGACTTCAGTGGTTACTCCGTGAACATCAGACGCGGCCTGAGGTATTTCTATGCCCGGGTTCACAATCCACTCACGAAGATCTTCTACTTCTCCAGTCGGGCCCAGCACAACTACGCACGCGGTAACTATGCGGGCCGTTTTTAGATCAAGCCCTGTGGTCTCAAGGTCAAAGGCGGCAATCCGCTTGGACCAGCCGGGTGCCTCGGGTTCAAAATCGAAATCTAGCAAAATATCTCCTGTCTAAAACGATAGTCGGCTTGCAACCAACCTAGACTGCATGGGTGACAGTGTTGACCAATCCACCAGCCGAGCTTTTCGCGTTTGCTGAAACCCGCTCAACTAGGTCTGATGTATCCGATACCGCAGTCTGGAACGTGTCAGGAAATAAGCAAAGGGTGCTTTTTATTCATGGGTTTAGGGGTGACCATCATGGCTTGCAGGCTGTTGCCGGCTCCCTGCATGATCTAAACGTAGTTAGCCCTGACCTCCCAGGCTTTGGCAAGAGCGCTGAACTTGAACATCACAGCCTTTCCTCATACTCAGACTGGCTAATTGATTTCTATCGCTCGACGGGCCCCTACGATCTTGTAGTTGGACACAGCTTCGGAACACTCATCGTCGCGAATGCTATCTCAAATGGGCTTTCCACCAACAAGGTCTGCCTGATAAACCCGATTACCACTCGGGGTAGCACATCCAAATCGCTCGGCAACAGGTTCGCGGAAATTTACTACCGGATTGGTAAGAACAAAATCATGGGCTCTTGGCTAATGTCATCCGCCTTGGTAACTAGAGCAATGTCTATTGGTCTCACTAAGACCAAAAATCAACGAACTAGACGTTTTATACACGAACAGCACAGTAGATATTTTTCTACCTTCACATCCACCAGGGTGGCCATAGAGGGCTTTCAGGCCGCCAACACTGGATCAGTTTTTGATTATGCAGAAAAACTTACCGGTCCAACGCTGTTGATTGCCGGCTCCCAGGACGCTGTGGCTCCCATCGCAGAGCAAAGGCGCCTGAACGAGGTGCTGACAAACTCTAATTTGGTGGTCCTGGAAAAGGTTGGGCACCTGTCTCATTATGAAAAGCCGGTCGACATCGCTAACGCAATAACCAAGTTTCTGGAAACCGAATGAGAGATGTTTGGTTCGATGGCAGGTTTATAAACCCCACGAGGCCCGATGGGATAACCAGTTTCAGCCTAGGTTTGGTTGGCGAGCTCAGCCGACTTATGCCTGTGACTGTTTTGATTCACTTGGAAGCTCAACGGCATCTGATGCCAGAAAATGTTTCAGTTGTAAAAGTAAATGATCCAACCTCGCTTCGGGAGCTCACTCTTGCCAAAAGGCTGAATCAGGCCAGTATTGGGGTGCTAATCAGCCCCATGCAGACGACTTCGTCGCTGGGACGCAACTTCAAGCTCGTCCTGACCCTTCATGACCTTATCTATTACCGTCACCGCACGCCTCCAAGGGCGTTCTCCGCGCCCGTGCGGCTGGGGTGGATACTATTTCACCTCTCGTACTTTCCACAGCGGTTCCTTCTTGACCGTGCCGATTTGGTTCTGACAGTGTCAGACACCTCCAGGCAGCAAATTTTGGAAGCCAGGCTGACCAAGAGGCCTTTGGAGGTTGTCCACAATGCGTCTGAGCTAGAAATCTCAAAGCCAATAAGGCCCAGGCACGACTCTAAATACTTGATTTACATGGGGAGCTATAGTCGTTATAAAAACGTCGAGTTTTTGATTGAGTCGATGACCCTGCTTCCAGAAAAAACATTGGTTCTTCTTTCCAGGCTGAGTGACAAAAAACAGAGAAAGCTAACCAAGCTCGCTAGTTCGGTGGGCGCGAAGGTTCAGTTTGAAAACGGCGTCACCGACGCCGAGTATTTAGGCTGGCTGGGAAAAGCATTCGGTTTAGTGAGTGCGTCGAAAGATGAAGGATTTGGCATCCCTCTTGTGGAGGCAATGTCCCAAGGACTGCCGGTCATAGTCAGTGACATTCCAATTTTTCAAGAGGTGGTGGGAAAAGCAGGGGTGTTTTTCGATAACTCGAAGCCGGAGGAGTTTGTTGCCGGGGTAATGAAGCTTTCGGAAGAAAAGACTTGGTCCAATTACTCAAAAGCGGCTCTGCAGCAATCCTCGAGGTTCTCCTGGAAGCGCAGCACCCAAGAGCTCTTAGCTAGCCTGCGTGAAATCGCCTAGCGGATCCGGCGCCCACGCATCCAATTCCCAGCTCAAATCATGCCGCAACATGTGCAACGAGGCGTTCTGAAGCCTTTCGCCGGCCGGTGGCACAGAACCTTTACTAACTTCGTTTAGCAAGTATCGAATCAGTGCTCCGTGAGAAATTGCTAAAACTTTCGCTCCCGAATACTTTTCGAGCATTAAATCCAGGAGCTGCCTTGATCTAAGAATGATCGAGCTATTTGACTCTGCACCGGGAATTTCTTCTAGCTGGCCATATTTTTCGTGCCATTCGGAATAGAGCATTCCCTCGCCGATACCAAAGGAGCGCTCGATTAGCATCGGTTCAATCAGCAGCTCGGTTCCAGTCATTTCCGCCAGGATGATGTTCGCTGTTTCTTTTGCACGTCCAAGCGGAGAGGTAAGCAAAACGTCCCAGCTAGGTAGATCTAGATTCTTGGTGGCGCTTCTTACCTGCTGCACACCGTGGCTATTGAGGGGTATCTCCGCAGTGCCCTGAAGCCTTAGATCCACGTTCCAATCGGTTTGGCCGTGACGAAATAGGCCTAATACTGTTCCACTCATAAAAACAACGCCCTCAAGACATCGGCTGCCGATGCATTCAGCTTCACGTCTGCGATGTTGTCCGCTTTGGTCTCACCTCGGTTGATGATCACAATCTTCTGTCCTAGTTCCTTTGCTTGCTTCACGAGCCTGAGTCCAGAGTTCACCGTCAGAGAGCTGCCCGCCACTAGAACAGCCTCGGCACGTTCCACAGCAGTCCTGGCTTCAAGGACTCTTAGTTGCGGAATTTGCTCTCCGAAGAACACCACGTCTGGCTTGTAACGTCCGTTGCAGTTTTGACAGGTTGGGACCTTGAAGTCCTCCGGGACATCGATTTCAGCGTCACCGTCAGGGGTGAATTCAATGTTGGCACTTCTGTCCATTGACGGGTTGGAGGCTTGGATTAAACCATCCATGTCTTGTCTCGAGATTGAACCAGTGCAATCAAGACAAACCACTCGATCCAAACGACCGTGGAGCTCAATTACGTTTTTCGATCCGGCCTTCTGATGAAGCCCATCGACATTCTGAGTTATTAGCTGCTGAATTTGGCCAGCCTGCTCCGCCTTTGCAAGGGCCAAGTGAGAATGGTTGGGCTCGGCACTTGCGATCCGGTTCCATCCAACGTAGCTTCTGGCCCAATAGCGAGCTTGATTCTCCTCCGAAGCCAAAAACTGGTCGAAAGTCAAAGGATGCTTTACTACTCGACCTTGGCCTCGGTAATCCGGAATACCGCTATCCGTCGAAACTCCGGCACCGGTCATTGCCAGGACGTTTAGGCCAAAAAGCATCTGTCGAGTTTGGGCTATTGCGTAATCAACTGCCGGGTCCAAGCTACCTATCACGTATCAATTCTAAGTTGATTTTTTTACTTCGAGTGTCCGGGAAGGGACTTGAACCCTCACCCTCGTAAGAGGACTAGCCCCTCAAGCTAGCGCGTCTACCATTTCGCCACCCGGACGGGTGAATGCTCACGTCGTTGAGCAAGAGCCAAACTTACCATGAACACGCAACTCCAGAACAGTCAGGTGTTTGTCGAGACTGGCACAAAGCGGTAGCTTATTACTATGCATCAAGAGCCGCAGGTCGCACTCCAAAAGCTCATAGGAGCGTTGGAGCGGCATCTCGATGCCATCCTCACTCAGCGCGAGGGTGAGGACCCGGGAATTGAGCAGGCTTACATACAAGTCGAAGATGCTTTTCTAGGCTATGAAGAGGCGCTGTCGGCAAGTTTCGATGAGTTCCTGCCGATTGAACTAGCCGAAGAAGAATGAGCCCGCTTGAGGCTGTAATTCTTGGTTTTATCCAAGGACTAACCGAGTTCCTCCCAATTTCATCAAGCGCCCACGTTCAAATTGCCCAAGAGGTATTTGGCTTCGGCGACCTGACCAAGCCACAGCTGACCGCATTCATCGCCACCATACAAATCGGAACTGAGCTTGCGGTGGTCAGCTATTTCGCTAAGTCAATAATTGAAATCCTTCGCTCTTGGTTCAAAAATGGGCTTCGGCCGTGGTCGAAGCAGGAACAAAACTCCAGGCTTGGCTGGCTCGTGATCATTGGGACGGTGCCGATTGTGGCTCTCGGGCTAATTTTTCAGGATGCAATTGAAACGGAGTTGCGTCAGCTTTGGATTATCGGAGTGATGTTGATTGTGTTTGGACTACTACTGGGCCTTGGAGACAGAATTGGCGCCAAAACCAAGCAGCTGGGGGAGTTGAACCTTCGAAGTGGACTCGCCTTTGGTTTTGGCCAAGCCTTGGCTCTAATTCCGGGGGTTTCAAGGTCAGGCGGGTCCATAACCGTCGGCCTCATGCTTGGCTTTACTAGAGAAACTGCGGCACGATACAGCTTTTTACTTGCAATACCGGCAGTTCTCGGTGCCGGGGCATATCAGTTTTTGGGAAGCTACCAAGATTTACCCGAGGGCTTGCTGGCAGCAACAATTGCCGCGACGATTGTTAGCTTCGTGGTCGGCTACGCGGTCATAGCTTGGCTCCTTCGCTACCTAATCAAGGGCTCGTACATGCCCTTTGTGATCTGGAGGGTGGGCGTAGGATCGGCTTTGCTAATCGCTCTTGGTTTAGGAGCGATTTAGGCCTTCCCCGCCTCAGGCGATTCAGGTCTGGACTTCAGGTACTTCTCTAATTCTCTTGCTAATGAATCACCGGACGCCTGCTCACTGTCCATTGCGTCTCTGCTCGTCTCAAGCTGTTCGATGTAGGCCGAGAGCTCTTCGTCGCTCTCCGAGACTTCGTCGATTGATCGCTCCCACTCGGAAGCCTCCTCCACTAGCGACGAACCCTCGAACTGAATACCAGTAAGAGCCTCCAGTTGATTAAGGAAACCCAAAGCCGCCTTCGGATTGGAGGTGTTGTGAACGTAGTGGGGGACCGACGCCCAGAGTGACATCACAGGAATGTTGTCGGCCTCAAATGCTTGAGCAAGGACCGCCAAAATACCAACTGGCCCTTCATAGCTAGAAGCCTCTAAGTTATTCAACTCTTGAAGCGCTTTGTTTTGAGAACTTTTGAAAAACGGAACCGGTCTCGAGTGGGGAACATCGGCCAGCATCGCCCCGAGCATTATCACGTGGTCAATCTCTCGGTCCTGCACCATTTCCATCACCTCGGCAGCAAATGTGATCCAGCGTCTCGACGGCTCAGTTCCTAGTAGGAGAAAAATCTCTTGAAGCCTGGGCTGGGCCTTCGCTTTTTCCGGACTTGCCTGTAAAAGCTCGGTGGTAGGCCAGTTAAGAAACCGCTGACCGTCATCGTCGTACTCTGCGATTGGTCTGGAAAACTGAAAATCATAATAATCCTCAGGGTCCACTGCCTCTAAAATTTGACCCGAGATCTGCTCGGACAGCGCCTTTAGTGCTCCAGTCGCTGCTTCGGTGGCATCGTTCCAGCCCTCGAAGGCGACAATAAGAATGCGACCAGTCAGCAAGTGAACTCCTTTTATACCCACAAACTCTAATTGAAGCTGGAACTAGACTGGGACAAATGTCGAGTAATAACTTTCCAAAGGCCGTCTTGTGGGACATGGATGGCACTCTAATTGACTCCGAGCCCTACTGGATGGTATCCGAGACCCGCCTTGCTAAGCAATATGGCAGCACCTGGAGCGAAAAGGATGCATTGGAGCTAATCGGCAACGATTTATTTCACGCTTCGGACCTCTTGAGAAATAAGTTCGGTATCGAGGACATGACCACCCGGGAAGTCATCGATCGACTGACCGATGAGGTAATTGAGCAGCTCAGGGAAAAATTGCCCTGGAGACCGGGCGCATTGGAATTACTTGTTGAACTAAAAAAAGCGGGTATCAAAACGGCTCTGGTCACTATGTCCATGCGAACCATGGCGCTCACGGTTGTCGATCAGATTGATTTTCAGGCTTTCGATGTAGTGGTGGCCGGCGACGATGTCACAAATGGAAAACCTCACCCGGAGCCATACCTGCGAGCAGCAGAGCTACTGGGGGTTGCGCCAGAGGACTGTCTCGCTTTCGAAGATTCTCCGACAGGTCTATCCTCTGCAGAGGCTGCCGGATGCCACGCAATAGGAATAACCAACATCATCAATCTGCCAACCGGTCCCAACAGGAGAATCATTGCCTCGCTAACCGAGGTGACCATCGAGAACCTATCCGCTTTGAGAGTAGACAATGAGGACCAATGAACGAAATCTTTGAAGCCGGCGACAGAGTCCAGCTGACTGGCCCAAAGGGCATCATGAACACGATTCGGCTAGCGGCCGGAAATAGGTTTGGGTCTCACAAGGGTGAAATCCAGCACGATGACATCATCGGCAAGCCTTCGGGTTCGGTGATTGAAAATCACAATGGTGACCAGTATTTGGCCCTCAAGCCGTTACTCAGTGACTACGTCCTTTCCATGCCGCGTGGTGCAGCAATTGTGTACCCAAAGGATGCAGCTCAAATCCTGGTTGAAGGCGACATTTTCCCAGGTGCAAATGTGCTCGAAGCTGGGGTTGGATCAGGCGCACTTTCTAGCTATTTGCTAAGAGCCATTGGAGAACACGGCAAACTAACGTCCTTTGAACGTCGAGCCGAGTTCGCAGAAATAGCCCGAGGTAATGTTGAGAATTTCTTGGGATCCGAACCTCCTAACTGGGAGGTTGTCATTGGCGACTTGCAAGAAATGCTCTCCGAACACTGCGAAGCCGCGAGCGCCGATCGTGTCGTACTTGACATGCTTGCCCCGTGGGAATGCATCGATGAAGTTGCAACCGCAATGAAGCCAGGTGGTCTAGTAATCATCTACGTGGCTACCGTTACTCAGTTGAGCCGGACCTTTGAAGAGATCAAAGCTCATGAGGGTTTTACTGCTCCACTGGCTTGGGAGTCAATGGTTAGACCTTGGCACCTAGATGGCCTGGCCGTGAGGCCGGAGCACAGAATGATTTCACACACTGGGTTCTTGTTGTCTGCTAGACGCCTTGCTCCCGACACCGTCCTTCCAAGTTTTAAGGCCAGAAGAGGCAATAAGACTGAGCACACCGATGAAGACATGGACATCTGGCTACCCCAGGCCATGGGCCAAAGACCACTCAGCGAGAAAAAGCTTAGAAAAACAGTTCGCAAGGTCACGAACAACCTGAAACCAAGGCACAATTAGGTATACCCAGAAATGAGAACTAACTTGCGAAAAATAGCCGTACTTTCAATCCCATTACTACTTCTTGCTGGCTGTACCAGTGAGCCAGCCGGACCTCTTGCCTACGCGCAGCTGAGCGTTGGATTGGATACTCAATGCGAGAGCTTCCAAACTGGTGACGCAGCCGAACAGATAACCGTCTTGGGAGATCTCGGTACTCAGCCGGAGGTCAGCTTTCCGGTTCCCTTGAGCGGAACCGGCATTGAGACCGCAGTTATCATCGAGGGGGATGGTGGCGAGGTTCTCGGTGGCCAACAAGTGCTCCTTCATTTCGCCGGCTTCAATGCGTCTACTGGAGACACGCTTCAAGCCAGCGACTTCACCGGACAGGATTACGCCCCACAGGATCTGTACCCAGGCCTTGTGCCGGATTTTTGTAGCGCTCTCACTGGCGTGACCGTTGGCTCTCGCGTTGCGGTGCTGTTAGATGCCGAAAATGCTCATGGCAATGTTGGCATTCAAAGCCTTGGAATTGGCGCTTCTGACGGAGTCATTTTTGTCCTTGACATCATTGAGGCCTACCTACCAAGGGCCAATGGAAATGCTCAGCCCGCAAAAGCGGGATTGCCTACGGTGGTTTCAGCGCCAGATGGACAGCCTGGTATCCAGATTCCTTCAACTGACGCGCCAGATGAATACATGAGTGCTGTGCTAATTGAGGGCGGCGGAGAGCCAGTAGAAATTGGCGACAACGTGGTGCTTCATTACACCGGCTGGACCTGGGATGGAGAGCAGTTCGACAGTTCATGGGAGCGACAGTCTCCGGCTACTTTTCCTATCACCCCTGAGGGTCTCATAGAGGGATTCGTAATGGCACTCGATCAAGTTACCGTCGGTTCGCGAGTCATTGCCGTGATTCCTCCGGAGCTTGGCTATGGCGACAGCGAACAGGGCAGTATTCCAGCGGGCTCAACCCTGATTTTCGTGATTGACGTCCTAGGAAAGTAGTTCTTACTATGTCTGCAGGTGTGAGTAAGCAGAGCCCAGCCGAGCGGCTGTTTACTCTGACCTGCTGCCTGATGGCGGCTCCAGTAATTGGGCTTAGCAAGAATGATATTTTCCGCTCGGTGGTTTCTTACGCCGAGCAGCAATCGGATTCAGCAAAAGAAAAAATGTTCGACCGAGACAAAAGCGATCTTCGAGAAATGGGAGTTCAGCTGGAGGTAATTGACTCCAATAGCTTCGAAGAAACTGAGAGCGCCAGATACCGGATTGCAAAAGGTAGCTTTGATTGGCCGGCTGGGTTTGAGATCAACAATGAGCACATGACGCTTCTTGAATTGGCGGCCAAGGCCTGGAATAACCAATTGCTTTCCAAGTCTGCTCAGTCGGGCCTTATAAGGCTGCGTTCACTCGGAGTTGTGGACTCTTCAAGGCAGCTGTCTGCCTTCACCCCGCGGTTGCTGGCACAGCAAGAAAGCTTCGCGCCGCTTGCCGATGCCATCGCGGAAGGCAAGCTCGTTAGATTTAGCTACCGTAAATCAACTGGAACGACTTCGATTCGAGAGGTAACACCCTTGAAGCTACGGTTTATCGAGGGCCAATGGGTCTTGCTCGCCAAGCAGGCCCGGGAAATAAAAAACTTTTTACTCAGAAGAATCGTTTCTGAGGTTAGATCTTCAGAGCTCTCGGGAGAATCGGTCTCGACAGCACAGGTTGATGAAGCAGAAGCCGAACTAGTTGCATTCGTGACCAAAAATATCGCCGTTCTAAAAGTCGAACAAGACAGCGAGGCCTGGTGGCATTTTGGCGCAAAGGACAATGGAACCGTCGAAGTCAATTTCATGGATGAGGCCTTATTTGCCGAGGACCTGATGGAATTCGGGCCGGAAGTTCAAGTGCTATCGCCGTTGTCACTTAGCCAAAGAATCGATTCCGGCTGGCAACGAGTATTGGATGCCCATGCCTAAGCAGGAAATCGATGCCGAGGACCTATTCAACCTCTCCCTATCGATCGTTGGATTAGTTCTCAGGGATGGGCCAATGTCCTCAAAGGAACTTGCCTTGCACTTTGGGTACAGCGAGAAAACAGTCGTGCGAGCAGTCAAGACAATTGCTAACAGTGAGGACATCGGTCGGTTCGAAACCCACTTCTACGTGGATGAGGAGCTCCTTGAAAAAGGAGAGGTTGACTTTTCAGCAGGAATGGCGGCGCTGAGACGTCCCCCATTGCTTTCAAGGCGACAAACAACCGCTTTGGCAGCCGGGCTTGATTTTTTAGCAGCTCTACCGCAGTTTGCTGGCAACGTTGCTCTGTCTCAGATTCGCAGTCAGATAGGCTCTGGGACGATTCCGATAACTATCTTGGCAGCGCCAGCACGGGAAGAAACGTTGCAAGCGATTCAGCAGGCCCTCCTTGATAAGACCCAGCTTGTTGCTTCCTACCTAAATCAGCTTGGAGAAAAATCCGAACGCGACATCGACCCGCTTAGGGTTGATTATGTTGGGCGAAGACACTACTTACGTGGTTGGTGTCATACGAACCAAGCAGTGAGATCCTTCAGATTGGATCGCATAACAAAAATCGAGAACACCGACAAGCCGGTTTCTGAGGCCGCTCTGCTAGCTGATGTACCTCTGGAAGTTTTCGGTCAAATTGAAAACGAAACCACGGTTGAAATTTTTGCTACCCAAGAGGCCAGTGAAATTTTTTGGAACTTTCCAGCAATAGACATTCATCGAGACCCTGAGGGTAATGTGACTGGCAAAATTCAGGTTGGAAGCCTAAAAGCTCTCGGTAGACATGTCGCTCGTTACGCGGGTCAAGCTAGAGTGTTGTCACCGAGGAGTGCCGTGGAGGCCGTTAGGCAATTTGCTCTCAACGCGCGATCGGGGACTTTGGGCCCGGAGGACCAAGACTGATGACTGGATTTGGCTTAATGCTTCTCTTTGTTGCCCTAGCTTCTTTTTATGCACTTGGGTTACTTGGATATCGATTATTACTCTCGGCAAGAAGGCTCAGCACCGAGATAATAAAGTCCAAGGCGCTGATTGAGGAACTGAACAACTTCGAGGTCACGATACCCTCTAAGGCTCAGGTAACTAGCGGGTCAGACCTGGTATCGCTCTTAGGTGAAAGACGCAGAATCGGGCAAGCTAAGGAGCAACGCGGCAAGTCCAGAAGGCGTAGACTATTGCAAAGAATTAAAGACATCGAAATAGATAAGAGGTAGGCATGAGACTTCAAGGCTGGGAATGGATCATCATCCTCGCAATCGTCCTTCTGCTATGGGGAGCACCGAAGCTTCCGGCTTTGGCAAAGAGCGCAGCGCAATCTATGAGGATTTTCCGAAAAGAAATAGGCAAAAACGGCGATACTACTGAGGCTAAAGCTGAGGAAGTAGCGGCTGAAGCCCCTAGTGAAGGCGACAAGAAGAAGGACTAATGCTCTGGCGCAAAAACAAAGAGCGCCGAATGAGCCTTTCATCTCACCTAAGAGAATTTAGGGTTCGTCTCTCATGGTCGGCTGGTTTCGTGATAGCGGGAACAGTGGTTGGTTGGTTTCTATTCGATCCGGTGTTCAAGGTCCTACAAGGCCCCCTTTTAGACGTAACTCGTGAGCGCGGCATAGATGCAATCGTAAACTTTGGAACAGTAGTTTCAGCGTTCGATCTTCGCATCCAAATTTCCATTTTCTTGGGCGTGCTCATGACTGCTCCAGTGTGGCTTTGGAACCTCTGGGCTTTTGTGTCTCCTGGTCTAAAACTTAGGGAGCGACGTTACGCGGTCGGCTTTGTGTTCTCTGCTCTGCCGCTTTTTCTTCTCGGTACCTATCTAGCGTGGACATCGCTTCCCGGCTTCGTCGTGGTTCTAATTGGCTTTACTCCCGAAGGAAGCTCAAACGTCATAAACGCGGCGGAGTACGTATTGTTCGCGATCAGGATCCTTCTAATCTTCGGGCTGGCCTTCGTAATGCCGGTTGTTTTAGTGTTGATGAACTTCGCCGGTCTCGTTACAGGCAAGGGCATTCTCAAGGCCTGGAGAATTGCACTGCTGATCATTGCGACCGTATCAGCGTTGGCCACTCCCACGGCGGAGCCGATGTCAATGTTTTTGCTAATGGCGCCACTCACCGCGCTGTTCTTTACTGCGGTTGGAATTGCAGTGACAAACGACAAGCGACGAGCGAGAAAACTATCGAAGTTTGTAGATGACGACATCGAAGTCCAGTGAGCCTAGCCTCGCCGATCGTTACCGGCGAGCTAAATCAAAATCAAAATTCCCCGAATTCGAGCTTTTTACCCATGAGTTACGTTTCCCCTTAGATGACTTTCAGGAACAAGCGTGCCTAGCACTCGAGGCCGGCGCGGGGGTGTTGGTCGCCGCTCCAACTGGGGCTGGTAAGACAATTGTCGGAGAGTTCGCCATTCACCTGGCACTGGCCAAGGGGCAGAAGGTTTTTTACACCACTCCGATTAAGGCGCTAAGTAATCAAAAGTTCGCTGAGCTAGCTGCCCGTTACGGTAAAAATCGAGTCGGACTACTAACCGGTGACAGCAACAGCAACTCAGAAGCTGAGATTGTTGTTATGACCACCGAAGTTCTAAGAAACATGATCTACGCCACAAGTACCACCCTTATGGACTTGGGCTACGTCGTGATGGACGAAGTTCACTACCTAGCTGACAGGTTCAGGGGAGCGGTCTGGGAGGAAGTGATTCTTCACCTTCCTAAGGATGTCAAGGTGGTTTCTCTAAGCGCAACAGTCTCTAATGCAGAAGAGTTTGGAGCATGGCTAGCAGAGGTTCGGGGAAATACTGAAATTATTGTTTCGGAAATTCGACCGGTGCCATTGCATCAGCACGTGATGTTCGGTGATGAGCTCCTTGAGCTATTCGAAACCGGAAGCAATAAAACGCGTGTGAACCCGGAGCTACTGCAAAAACATCAGGCTCGTCAGCGTGCTCCGCATCGAGGACCCAAGAATAATTCGCGCTCGAATTATCGTGGTCAGCCTGATCGCCGCTTCCCAAGGCTTGAAAAATCGGACGTTGTTGAGCTTCTGGATCGAGCAGAGCTTCTTCCGGCAATTTTCTTCATTTTTTCCCGGGTCGGATGCGAAGCATCTGTAAGTGCATGCAGGCGAGCTGGAGTGAGACTAACCACCAGCGAGGAAGCAAAGGAAATTCGAAAAATTGCGGAGGCAAGGTGCGGTTCCATTGCTGACGAGGACCTTGACACCTTGGGTTACTTTGATTGGCTCAGCTCTCTGGAGCGCGGTTACGCGGCCCACCACGCTGGAATGCTGCCCGCCTTCAAAGAGGTCGTGGAGGAGCTTTTTCTTAGAAAACTAGTTCGCGTTGTGTTCGCCACGGAGACTCTCGCGTTGGGCATCAACATGCCGGCAAGGACTGTCGTTCTTGAGCGACTTGATAAGTTCAACGGTGAGGCCAGAGTTTCTATAACCGCGGGGGAGTACACGCAGCTGACTGGGAGGGCCGGTCGCCGCGGAATTGATACCGAGGGTCATGCGGTAATTTTGTGGGGTCAGCAACTGGACCCGAACATGGTGGCGGGCCTGGCCTCAAAACGGACTTACCCTCTCAATAGCTCATTCCGTCCTACCTATAACATGGCAGTGAATCTAATTTCAGCCTTTGGCGCCCAGACGGCCAGCAAGATGCTAGAGCGATCGTTTGCTCAGTTCCAAGCTGATCGGTCAGTCGTGGGACTTGCCCAAGTTATTGCAGAAAAGCAGGCATCGCTTGAAAGTTATGAGGACGCACTCCAGTGTCACTTGGGAAACTTCATCGAGTACTCCGGCATCAGGCGTGAAATTACAGACCTCGAACGAAAGGGCGCTTCTTGGCGCTCTAGAGGCGGCAAGGACATTCGTGAGACCAAGTCCATGCGGCAACACGAATCGCACATTGCCGAGCTAAAACGAGCCCTCAGGGCCCACGCCTGCCACGGCTGTAACGAACGCGAAGCCCACTCGCGATGGGGCGAGCGCTATCAGAAGCTCCGCGCTGAAATAAATGCCGCCGTTCATCAAATTGAATCAAGAACGAACCAAGTCTCTAAGGTGTTTTCACGAATTTGCGACCTGTTGCAGGATCTTGACTATCTCCAACCGGAGGATGATGACCTAGAGATAACCGAGTCTGGCCAGCGGCTGGCAAAGATTTATGGCGAGCGAGACCTGCTCATTGCTCAGTGCGTAAACCAGGGAACCTGGAAAGACCTTGATGCCCCCTCGCTCGCGGCTATGGCCGCCGCACTGGTGTACGAGAACCGCCGCGACGATGGCGACTACGAGCCCAAGTTGCCAAAGGGGCAATTCCGCGAAGTCCTCGAACGGACAGAACTTATTCAAGAAGAGCTGGTGGAGCTTCAAACTAAGTACGGACTGGCGCCCGAAACCGAGTTGGACCTCGGACTTTCTTGGCCGATTTACCGATGGGCGACAGGCGCTCGTCTCGACGATGTCCTGAAGGTGTCAGGACTACTTGCCGGAGACTTCATACGCTGGTCAAAGCAGATCATAGACCTTTTGGATCAGCTTGCTCAGGGTGCGGATGCGGCGCTTGCGGAGACTGCCTATAACTCCATGGATTTGGTCAAAAGAGGCATTGTTGCCTACAGCTACTACATCTAGTAATTAAGCTATGGGTGTGAAGATTCCTCAATTGGTGTGGCGGATACCGCTCGGTGCTCTTGGTGGGTTGCTCGCTCTCTACGCTTTCCCCACCGAGAACATTTGGATTCTCGCGCCATTGATTCCAGCGCTGATTTTACTTGCGACCCTTGGGCTGGGTTTCTGGAAAGCAGTGCTGATTGGATTTGTCGCCAGCCAAGTATTTTATATTTCCCACATCGAGTGGATAGCTCTTTATCTAGGGCCGGTCCCTTTGATTGCGCTGAGCACTCTAATGTCCTTCTTTTTCGCATTGAGTGTTGGCGCAACCGCGTGGCTATATAAAAAATGGAAGCCCAAGAAGTCCGGCCTCCTTGTCTTCGCTGTGGCAAGCGCATCGATTTGGACATTCCGAGAATTCCTCGCGAGCAGTTTTCCTTACGGCGGTTTTCCCTGGTCGCGACTTTCCATGACCCAACCTTCGAGCTTCATGAATCAATGGGTTTATTTTGGTGGCATGTCACTGCTGAGTTTTGCACTGGCGCTAATTGGCGGAATTTTGGCAATCTGGTTTCTTCACCGACGTGGTAGAAACGCAATGAGAAAAACCTCGGCTGTCATTGCCCTCTCTGTCTTGGTAATAACACCCCTGATTACAGGCGTCATAAACAACCCAGAACCGATTGCAACTAAAACCATTGCCGCTGTGCAGGGAAATGCCAACGCAGGATTGTTCTCAAACCTGCAGCGAGGCTCAATCCTCGAAAATCACTTGAGTGCTTCGGAGCTAATTTTTGACTCCGAGCTAGCCGGCGAGATTGACCTACTAGTTTGGCCGGAAAACGCATCCGACCTAGATCCACTTCGAGACAAAGAGGCGGCTCGAAAGATCGATGAGCTCGCAACAAGAGTTGGTGCTCCTTTTAGCTTCGGGACAATAACGACCAGAGGTGGCGACAACTTCAACTCGACCCTGCTCTGGGAGCCGGGAGTCGGGGCTGTTGACTACTATGACAAGCAGCAGCCTGTCCCTTTTGCGGAGTTTGTTCCGGACAGAGAATTCTGGAGACTGTTTGCCCCGGCTCTTATCGATCTAGTCCCCGAGGGCTTCAGCTTTGGAACTAGAGACGGAATCTATGAAGTTTCGGAAGATTTTACTGCTGGCACGCTCATTTGCTTCGAAATTGCAGAGGATTCAATCCTTCGTGAGCTCGTGTCTGGAGGAGCCGAGGTAATACTTTCGCAAACCAATAATGCGGACTTTGGGTATTCCGATGAGACCTATCAGCAGGCCGGCATTGCTCAACTCAGGTCAATTGAAACAGGTAGAGCCGTGGTCAACATCTCAACTGTTGGGCTCTCTGCAATCTACCTTCCAACGGGGACGGTGTTGAGCGAACTCACCTGGTACCAGGCGGGCGCGATGGTCGAGAGAGTGCCGCTCTACAGTGGCACTACGCCAGCAATGTTTTTCGGCCAAACGTTCGAAATTGCAAATATGGTCGCGGCCATTGGCTTCCTTTTTGCCTTCGGAATTAGAAGAAAAAGGCGATGAGAATTCTTGTCCTAATGCCCACTTACAACGAAGTAGGCATTTTGGAGTCGAGCATCGAACAAGTTCTGGCCCAGGAGTTAGATCTCGAGATACTGGTAATCGATGACAATAGCCCGGACGGCACCGGGGAATTGGCAGACGATCTGTCCCTCAAGCACCAGCAAGTTTCAGTTCTACATCGAAACCAAAAGCAGGGGCTTGGGAAGGCTTACATTGCTGGATTCGATTGGGCCATTAAACAGGGCTTTGATTTCGTAGTTCAGATGGATGCGGATGGCAGTCATCGCCCAGGCGATCTTGAAAAACTAACACGCGAAGCACACTCGAATCGATTAGTAATTGGGTCTCGCTGGACACCCGGCGGAAAGGTCGAAAATTGGCCGTGGTTCAGACGGGTCATTTCGAAGGCGGGAAACTTCTACGCAAGAAAAATGCTTGGAAGCAATGTAAGGGACATGACGGCCGGATTTCGATGCTACCCCACCGCCTTACTCAGGACATTTCCTCTAGGAAAAGTTCAGGCTCAGGGCTATGGGTTTCAAGTCGAAATGACACTACTTTGCCAGGACCGAGGGGTTGAAATCCTAGAGGTGCCGATTATTTTTGTTGAGCGAGTAAGGGGCAAAAGCAAAATGACATACGGAATTGTTCTAGAAGCATTTTGGCTCTGCACCAAGTGGGGAGCTAGACGCTGACTTGTCCTTGGGACCTTCGCTTGCGCATGCTCACGAGCATTTCCTCGAGCAATTGCTCAAGTTCTTGTTCGGAGCGGCGCTCTTTCACCATGTCGTAGTGAGTTCGAGGAGCGTTATCCGCTTCGGAATCGTCGACGACAGCGGCTCCATCGAGAAGCCTTTTGGCCGAAGATTCACAGAACTGGCACTGCCAGGCGATTGGTAACTCGACGCCTTCCGAAAAAACTAGGTCAAACCTGTGGTTTTTAGGGCACAAGAAACCTACCGACTGCCTCGCCGATAGCTGAACTCCAACATCTGACTCTAGGGACTGCGCACCAAGTCGCATTCCTCGCATAGTTTCTGCCATTTTTTTGCCTCCGCTGGGATTCAAGCCGGAGTGGGGGAGACTAATTCCCTAAGGCGCCATTCTCACAGACCAGTCACAGCTTTGATGACAGATCGCACCTGTCGGTGACGATACCGGATGCCCCCATCGATAAAAGCTCATTCATTTGATCAACTTCGTTTATAGTCCAAAAATGAACCTCAAGATTGTTGGCCGTCATCGCGGCGATAAACTTTTGCTCCGCGAATAAGATAGGCCCGTAATTGCAGGGTAGCTGCAGTGCGTCAAGACCTTTGGTTAGAGCCTTTAGTCCAAAACCACCCAAAAACTTATGTGCCAACCAAATTCTTAGAACTTCAGACATTGACCCGGAGGTCGCCACCGGTCTGCTCAGTAAAGCCAAAGCCCGCTTTCTGCGTGTGTTAGAAAAGCTGGAAATTAGTACTCGGTCGTGAGCGTTATTTTCCTCAATTGCCCTGACGGTCGGGCCGATAGCTCCGGCAGATTTAATGTCAATGTTCAGACGAACTCCCGGCAGCTCTCGAAGCACCTGGTCAAGAGAAGGGACTTTGCCATTATTCGGTAGCGAATAGCTTGAAAGTTCAGCAAAAGTAAGCTCCGAAACCTTGGCGTCCACAGACATAAGCCTAAGCAAAGTGGGGTCGTGGAAGAGCACGGCGACTCCATCTAGTGTGGCCTGTGTGTCAGTCTCAATGTGCGATGCTCCGTGACCCAAGGCATTTCGAAACGAGTCAGTCGTATTTTCGTCAACCCCGGGGACGAGGTAACTAAAACCTCGGTGGGCAAAAACTCTGGGGATAGGCGGCTCAAAATAACTACTTTTTGTCATTTTCTCTAGATCAACGGCCTATTCTTTGGGAGTGCCCCAGTCTAATTTCATCTATCGTTTCGCGAAACTAATTTTTGGTTTGGCCATCTATGGTGCTGGCCTGGGAATGATGGTTCACGCCGGAATTGGAATACCGCCCTGGGACGTGCTGGCTCAAGGACTTTCGCTCCAAACTTCCATAACTTTCGGACAAGCAACCATCGCAGTGAGCCTGTTGGTGATGCTTTTGTGGATACCGCTAAAGGTAAAACCTGGAATTGGCTCAGTACTAAATGCGGTATTGGTGGGGCTATTCGCTGACCTGACGATGCCCTTGCTTCCAGATTTCGAGGCTTACTGGCAAAATTTATTGCTTTTTGTTCTAGGAATGCTGATTATCTCCTTTGCGACTGGCCTGTACATTTCTTGTGGATTTGGCAAAGGCCCGCGGGACGGCCTCATGATGGGGCTGGCGAAAAGGTTCAATAAGCCCTTTTGGATCACAAGAACATCCGTGGAGATAATCGTTGTGATGGTCGGCTTCTTACTTGGCGGGCAGGTTAGAGAAGGCACTCTATTGTTTGCAGTTTCAATCGGATACCTAAATCAGTTGGCCATGAGGTTGTTTGGCCTTGCTGACAAAAGCGGAAGGGTCTAGAAAACGAGCCACTTCCGAGCTGGTTCGATACGACTCCAAATAGCCGATAATAAACATTATGTCAACTAGCACTTATTGAGGACTCCCCGCTTGACTCTGGGTTGCTCTTTAGAACCTTAGGCCTGCTGAGTACTGGCAGCCCAGTTCGCGGCTAAAAGTGAAGCACTGCCGTTCGCTATTGCGCTCATGGCCACGTTTAGGGCGCTCTGAATTCGATCGTTAAAATTTACCTCCGCTAGGAAAGGGTCCTTGGCCAATTCGTAAGCGACGATTCCAACGGCTGCATTCAAGCAAACAATGGCTGTAATCGCCTCCGAATTAGGGAACTCTTCTCCAGCGAAAACTGCGGCAGCGACCTGAGCATTGTGTGTCGCATCACCGCCTAGCAGTTGCGACTGATTCACCCGTTCCAAGCCGATGCTAACGGGGTCGAATTCAAATTCCGATATTTCTCCGTCGCTAACTTCCCATATGCGGTTAGCGGCAGTGGTGCTGAGCTCATCCAGGCCATCATCCGACCTGAATACAATTGCGGTTCTGCCTCTTATTGAGAGCTCTTCCGCCATAAGCGGTGCAATCTTGGCATCTGCGACCCCTAGAGCGGTGGCGATTGGCTGGACCGGGTTTGCAAGGGGGCCGAGAAAGTTGAAAGTTGTTGGGACACCAATTTCTTTCCTGGCGGCTGCGACGTGGCGCATCGCCGGGTGGAATACCGGGGCGAAGAAAAAGGTAATCCCCTGGCTTTCAAAAACGTTGGCGACCTGCTCCGATGATAGATCTAGCCGGATGCCGAGCATTTCAAGCATTTCGGACGATCCAGTCTTTCCCGACGCGCTCCTGGAACCATGCTTTAGAACTGGAACCCCTGAGGCCCGGGCGACCACAGCAGCCATGGAGCTGATGTTAACGGTGCCTACTAGGTCTCCCCCGGTTCCGACTATGTCAAGCGCATCATTGGAAATGTTGGGTTTCTCGGCATTCTGGAGCATGACATCCACCAACCCCCCGAGTTCAGCTGCTGTCTCACCTTTGGCCCTAAGGGCCGTCATGAACCCCCCGAGCTGGCTGGCCGTGGCAGTCCCGGACATAATTTGGCGCATAGCCCAACTGGCAGTTTCGCGGGTCAAATCTTGACCCGCAACCAAGGATGTCAGCACCTTTGGCCATGTCTGAATCGTCATTACAGCAGTCTAGCTATCCCAAAGTGTAGAAATTCTTCAAAAATATTGGGAACCTTGCGGTTTCCGGGCCACAGAAAGGCTTCCTCGGGTATCCTTGAAACATGACCTCTACTTCCGAAGCTATTGCACCTCCGGTAATCAATAGGCCGAACTCCACATCAGTCGGCACTATTGTCTGGCTTGGCAGCGAAGTTATGTTTTTTGCTGGACTTTTTGCAATGTACTTCAGCCTGAAGGCCGGCGCGCCAGATCTCTGGGCAAACGACGCTCAGATCCTGAATGTCCCTTTTGCGCTGATAAACACGCTCATTCTTGTTTCCAGCTCCTTCACTGCACAATTTGGCGTATTTGCCGCCGAAAGGCTGCAACCGAGGCGCACAGGCGCATCCCCTGCTAAATGGGGAATGGTCGAGTGGTTCTTCTTGACCTACGTACTTGGAGGAATTTTCGTTTCAGGACAGATCTGGGAGTACGCAATGTTGATTTCTGAGGGCATTACCCTCAGTTCTAATTCCTACGGCTCCGCCTTTTACATCACTACCGGGTTCCACGCTTTGCACGTAACCGGGGGGCTAGTAGCGTTCTTGCTCATTATCGGCCGCGCATACGCGGCAAAGAATTTCGGTCACAGGGAAGCAACTAGCGCAATTGTTGTTTCATATTATTGGCACTTCGTAGATGTAGTTTGGATTGGTCTTTTCGTAGTTGTTTACATCCTCAAATAACAAAATGGAGAAAAAGTTGAGTTCAGCAAAACCGATGCGCCGGCGCCCTTGGGCGGCGGGATTAGTGGTGTTCCTTGGCCTAGTGCTCTCTGGTGGAGGTTACGCCACGGCTACCAACATAGTTCAAGCAGAAGCCGGTTCTCCCATTCAGGTCGAAGAGGGTCGAAAGCTATTCTTAGCCAATTGCGCTTCTTGCCACGGTACCAACGGCGAGGGTGCCATCGGAGGACCCAGTCTTATCGGTGTTGGTGCTGCTTCCGTTGATTTCCAGGTAGGTACTGGCCGCATGCCGGGTCAGGGCTCCGGCCCGCAGCTGCGGGCCAAGCCAGTTCAGTTCACTCAGGAGCAGATTTCAGCAATGGCGGCTTATGTTGCATCCCTTGCCCCCGGTCCAGCAATTCCGGATGAAGAATATCTTCGCGGGGACGGAGACGCCACTCACGGTGGAGAGCTGTTCAGAATCAACTGCGCCATGTGCCACAATGCCGTCGGAGCTGGTGGAGCCTTGACAGAAGGTAAGTTTGCTCCAGCTCTTGCAGGTTCGACCCCTAAGCACACTTACGAGGCAATGGTGACCGGACCTCAGAACATGCCGGTATTCAACGACGCAAACCTGACACCAGAAGATAAAAAAGACATCATCACGTACCTAAAGTACATCGAAGATAACGACTCGGTGGCCGGTTTCGAACTAGGTTCCATTGGCCCGGTTGCCGAGGGATTATTTACATGGATCTTTGGGTTGGGATTCATTATTGCCATCACTGTATGGCTCGGGGCAAAGTCGAATTAGGAGATAGCGCATGAGCGATATTGAAAAGAGCTACTCCCCTGGGCTAGCCACGGACATTGAGAAGCCGATTGCCAACCCTGGAATCGAGCCTCATCGTATTCGCATGACTGACAAGAGCGAAAAACACGCTCGCACTGCCGAAAGGCAAATAGCGGTCATGTTCGGAGTCAGCGTCGTTGGCGCGATCATAGCGATTTGGGGCTTTTTCGCTTTCCCTATCGTGGATGGCGACCTGTCGGCAACTAGAAACAACTCGCTTTGGATGGGTCTCGGTATGGCCTTGTCCATGTTCGGTATCGGCTTTGGTGCCGTTCACTGGGCAAAGACGTTGATGCCGGACAATGAAGTGTCCGAAATGCGTCACCAGGCAAGAAGCTCGGACGAAACCCGTGCTCAGGCCCTGGAAATTGTAAAGCTTGCTGACGGAGAATCTGGATTCTCGAGAAGAAAGCTAATCCGAAGGAGCATGTACGGTGCTCTTGTCTTCTTCCCGATACCAGCAATCATTATTTTTGGCGATCTAGGCCCGGTTGTCGGCGACACCCTGAAGCACACCATGTGGAAGGCGGGCACAAGGCTAACAAAGGACCCAACCGGTATCCCGATCAAAGCCTCTGATGTAACTATTGGTTCTGTCTTCCATGTAATCCCCGAGGGCCTAAGTGAGATGGAAGAACATAAGCTCGAGGAGAAGGCCAAGGCAGCAGTATTGCTCGTTCGAGTGAACCCAAGCGATCTAAATGAAGATCCGGCCAAGGCGGACTGGAGCTATCAGGGCATCGTTGCATACTCGAAAATCTGTACTCACGTTGGCTGTCCAGTGGCGCTCTATGAGCAGCACACGCACCACCTACTCTGCCCATGCCACCAGTCGACTTTTGATCTGGCGAACCACTGCGAAGTTGTGTTTGGCCCAGCTTCGCGCTCTCTCCCCCAGCTACCAATCGCTGTTGATGCTGAGGGATACCTAATTGCTCAAAGTGACTTTTTGGAACCTGTAGGACCCTCGTTCTGGGACATAAGGAAATAACAAATGACTAGTACAACAGACACAAGCACAACAGAAGCCAAGCCTGGATTCGTAGGAGGGGCAGCTAACTACTTAGACGAGCGTCTCAGCGTCTCAGCAGTCCTTAAGGGCTTTGGACGTAAAGTCTTTCCTGACCACTGGAGCTTCATGCTTGGTGAGGTGGCCCTTTACAGCTTCGTGATTTTGGTCCTATCCGGTACATTCCTAACTTTCTTCTACCAGCCCTCGATGGCCGAAGTCCACTACGACGGAAGCTACGCGCCACTCAAGGGTGCCCAGATGTCTATCGCCTACGCATCGAGCCTGGACATCAGCTTTGACATTCGAGGTGGCCTAATAATGCGCCAGGTTCACCACTGGGCGGCCCTGCTCTTCGTGGCAGCAGCCGGCCTCCACATGCTCCGAGTATTCTTCACCGGTGCATTCCGCAAGCCACGTGAGCTCAACTGGGTAGTTGGATTCCTACTATTTCTAATGGGTATGGGTGCTGGATTTACCGGCTACTCACTTCCGGACGACCTACTTTCCGGAAACGGACTGCGCATTATCGACGGAATGATCAAGGGCATACCAGTAATCGGTACCGCCTTTAGCTCCGGATTTTTCGGAGGTGAATTTCCCGGTACAGAGGTAGTTGCCAGGCTTTACAGCTTGCACATAATGATTCTTCCGGCGCTGATTATTGTGCTTATCGGTGTCCACCTAATGATGGTCATCATTCACAAGCACACTCACTACTCAGGTCCAGGACGCACGGATGACAATGTCGTCGGTTATCCGCTAATGCCTGTTTACGTTGCCAAAGCCGGAGGATTCTTCTTCTTGGTCTTTGGAGTTGTGGCAGCTATCGCAGCCACATTCACAATTAACCCTATTTGGAACTACGGACCCTACGACCCCTCCCCCGTTTCAGCAGGTACTCAACCCGACTGGTACATCGGATGGCTGGACGGCGCCCTGCGCCTAGCGCCATCTGGCTGGGACATTTCAATCTTCGACTACGTGATCCCCATGGGAGTAATGGTGCCGCTGATTGTGTCGCTGTTGTTCCTGGCACTAGTTGCGGCCTACCCTTTCATTGAGAACTGGGTAACAAAGGACAAGCGCGAACACCACGTGCTTGATCGCCCAAGAAATGCTCCGACTCGGACAGCAATTGGTGCTGCCGGAGTTACCTTCTATGCGGTTCTATGGGCAGGTGCCTCCACTGACCTCATTGCAACTAACTTCCAGATGTCCCTAAATCAGGTGCTGGTAGCAATGCAGATAATGCTTCTTATTGGTCCAGGAATTGCCTACTTCGTCACGAAGCGCGCCTGTATCGCACTTCAAAATAAGGACCGAGAGGTAGTTCTCCACGGACGGGAAACCGGCCGCGTTGTGAGGTTGCCTCACGGTGAGTACATTGAGGTCCACGAAACAGTAGACAAGTACGAACTGTGGAAGCTAATCGACTACAAGGACTACCAGCCCGTGCTCGCCCGTCCAGATTCGAATGGAAAGATCAGTCTAAGTAATCGTCTTCGCTCAGCCGTTTCCAAGATTTACTTCGAAGACCGAATTGCACCCGTGTCAAAGGCAGAGTACGAGCTCGCACATGCTGACCACGCGCCAGAGGCTGTAGAACAAAAGCCGTCTCGCAAGCGGAAATCAATCGACGCATAAACGCTACTTGAACACTGACAAACCCCGGACCCTTCAAGGGTTCGGGGTTTGTTTCTTAACCGGTACTCGCCAGCCGAATCTCACCTCGGACTATCGCTAGGAACCTTTGCGCCAAGTAAGAATAAGTACCCAGACATAAGGGGGTGAGTCCCGTGTATCAAAACCTAGATGCTACAAAGAATGCAATCGCCTCACCATCAATGTTCCGGAACACGAACTGCCAACCAGCTCGAGATAAAGCAATTGAGTGGCGGCTGCTAGACAATCTAACCAGCGCAGCTCTGATTGGCAGGAGAAGTGAATTGTTAGAGAACGAGAGCCTCTTGTGAATGCTCGAGCGCGACAGTTCGATGATCGCGGATAACAGGTAAGGCTAGAAGAGGTCCGACTGGTAGGAGAAGATGCGTGTTAGTGAGCGTGAGCTCCACGCGAATATTCGTACACGAAGCCTAGAACCGCAACGATAGCCAGTGGGATAGCGATAAATGTCACCCACCAACCAACAGCAAGCGATAGAAATAACATCGCGCAAGCCAAGCCCAGGGCCAACGGCCACCAGCTCCATGGGCTGAAGAAGCCAACTTCACCCGAGTCGTCTGCAATCTCGCCGTCGAGACGGTCCTCTGGGAGCGCTGAGTCCTTGCTCAGACCGCTGTAGAGGAAGAACGCAATTAGCAGGGACAGAAGAACAGAAAACCCGATAACGATGGTGCCAATCGGCTCAACGTATCCAAAAACTAGGTAGGACACGATCACGTAGCCGATCGTAGCGACCGCAAGATAAGCGGCCATTACCATTTGCACCCCGATGTTAGAGCGCATTACGCAATGCCCTCTTTGCTGTAGGAGGCCTTGGCTTCCGGAGCAGCATGTTCAGGATAGTTCAGGTCAAAAGCGGGAGACTCTGATCGAATCCTCGGAATCGAGTGAAAGTTGTGCCTCGGGATCGGAGATTCAGTTGCCCACTCAAGCGAGCGGCCGTAGCCCCAAGGATCCTTAAGTTCCACCATTTTGCCCTTACGAGCAGTTACCCAGACGTTGTACAAGAATGGAATCATGGAAAGAGCTAGCAAAGCCGCTCCCGCAGTGGAAATCAGATTCATTTCAGTGAACCCGTCCTCCGGAAGGTAAGTTGCGTAGCGCCTAGGCATGCCCAAGACTCCAAGCCAGTGCTGAACCAGGAATGTAGTGTGGAAGCCGACGAAAAGGATCCAGAAGTGAATCTTTCCAAGCCTCTCGTTCAACATTTTGCCGGTGAATTTCGGCCACCAGAAATAGAAACCCGCGAACATGGCGAACACGACCGTGCCGAACACAACGTAGTGGAAGTGAGCGACCACGAAGTAAGAGTCGGAAAGCATGAAGTCAAGAGCGGGAGACGCCAGAATCACTCCGGTCAAACCTCCAAAGACGAAGCTAACCAAGAAGCCTAGGCTCCAAAGCATTGGTGTTTCGAAAGTAATCGATCCGCGCCAGAGCGTTCCGATCCAGTTGAAAATTTTCACTCCGGTCGGCACCGCAATAAGCATTGTAGTGAAGGCGAAGAACGGAAGTAGGACCTGTCCTGTGACATACATGTGGTGAGCCCACACGGTCATGGACAATGCAGCGATAGCTATGGTCGCGTAAACGAGAGTCTTATAACCAAAGATCGGTTTACGGCTAAATACCGGGAAGATTTCCGAAACGATGCCAAAGAACGGCAGCGCAATGATGTAGACCTCCGGGTGACCAAAGAACCAGAACAAGTGCTGCCAGAGCATAGCCCCGCCGTTTTGCGGATCAAAGATATGAGCGCCAAATTGACGGTCAGCGCCGAGCGCAAACAAAGCTGCGGCCAAGGGTGGGAACGCCATGATTATGAGGATTGAAGTCACCAGCGTGTTCCAAGTGAAAATTGGCATGCGCCACATTGTCATTCCTGGAGCGCGCATTGTGATGATTGTGGTGATGAAGTTCACTCCACCGAGGATCGTTCCAAACCCTGAAAGCGCCAGCCCAAATACCCACAAATCTCCACCGATTCCCGGTGAGAAAGTGGTGTTAGAAAGCGGCGCATAGGCAAACCAGCCGAAGCTCGCAGCACCCTGAGGTGTGAAGAACCCGGAAACCGCAATTAGGCTTCCGAAGCTAAAGAACCAGTAAGCAATTGCGTTCAGTCTAGGAAATGCGACGTCCGGGGCTCCGATTTGGACGGGCATCAGAACATTTGCGAACCCTGCAAAAAGTGGAGTTGCAAACATCAGCAACATGATAGTTCCGTGCATAGTGAAGAGTTGGTTGTACTGCTCTTTTGTGGCAACGATTTCGAGTCCCGGCAATGCAAGCTGCGCCCGAATTACTAGCGCCATGACTCCACCTAGCAAGAAATACAAGAATGATGTAATCAGGTATAGGTACCCAATTTTCTTGTGATCAGTGGTGGTAAGCCAGTCAACAATTATCTCACCCTTGCTTCGCCTCGGCTTGAAGGTCGCAGGGTTTGTTCTAGTTGGTGTGATCGTAGCCATGATCTCTAGCCTCTAATAGTCGGATCTCCGCCAGGGAGATTTTGGTTTCGGTCATAATCTGTTGAAAGCTGTCCTACGTTTCCTTGTGTGGCAAGGGCACCCATTCGGGAGTCATATTCGGTCTGTGAGACAACTTTCACGTTGAATAACATCATCGAGTGATACTCACCGCAAAGCTCGGCGCACTTACCCACGTACGTTCCCTCCTTCATAGGAGTGAAGTACATGTTGTTCGTGTGCCCAGGGAACATGTCTTTCTTGTACAGGAAGTCGATAACCCAGAACGAGTGAATTACGTCTCTGGAGTTCAGCTCTATGCGCACGGATTTATCAACCGGCAGGTAAAGAGTTGGCAGCGTCTCAAAAATGTTTTCTTCTACGCCGGTGAATTGTGCCTGAATGCCGCTGTCATAAACATTGTCATCCACGTAATTAAAATCCCAGCTCCACTGCTTAGCTATAACTTCAATGTGAACATCTGGGTTTTCAACCTTGGCTTCTATGGCAGTCATGTCTCTTGCGGTAAAGGCAAAGAACCCGACTACAAGAATCAATGGAATCACTGTGAACAAAGTTTCGATTGGAAGGTTGTAGCGAAGCTGAGATGGGAGGCCTGTAGCGCCGTTACGGCGTCGGTAAACGATAAGTGCCCAGGCTATTAGCCCCCAGGAGACAACTCCGACACCCAGAAGAACGATCCAAGACGTAGTCCAGAGTCCAATTATTCGATCTGTGTGATTTGTAACCCCGGAGGCGTCCGGCAAAAAACCTCTTTGGAGCTCCGCACTGCAGCCGCTCAGAACCAAAGTAAGGCTTGAGAAAAGCGCTACAGCACTAAAGCGAGTCCGATTTTTACTCAATTACTGATCCTTTAATTATTAGCTTGAACTGTTAAATTCTAACCCGTTAGAGTCAGTGAACTGCCTGGAAACCGCGCTTTAGCTAAAAGAATCTCCGCATGCGCAACTGCCATCGGCATTTGGATTGTCGATCGTGAAACCTTGTTTTTGAATTGTGTCCTCGAAATCGATTGACGCACCGTCAAGGTATGGGACGCTCATTGGGTCCACGACCACCTCAACACCGTCAAAGCTAACGATGGCATCAATTTCCTCCAGCTGTTCGTCAAAGAAAAGCTGATAGATCAGACCTGAACAACCGCCCGGCTGCACAGAAACTCTAAGACGAAGGTCGTCGCGACCTTCGGCCTCTAGCAAGGAACGAACCTTGGATACTGCGAAATCTGTGAGCTTTACTCCGTGTGCTATTACCTGTGTCATTTGGACCTCCGATGATTAGTTTAACAGTTATCTGACTAAGTCATTCCCGTTGAGCAGAATCAAACTTTGAGCCAGTATCGCTCTTTTCAGAGTCGGCAAATGTTGTGACTCGTTTGGCGAATGTGCCCGGGAATCTGGCTCTTCTACGCCAGTTACAAGAATTTCTGCGCTCGGAAAAGCCTCGGCAAACTGCGAGATAAAAGGTATAGAGCCGCCGATCCCCATATTCACACTTGGGTTTGGCCACGCAGCGGAAAAGGCCTCGTGGGCTAGCTTGGCCGCCCAGCCGTCCTTTGCCAAGTATCCGGGACCGGTTTCGTGCCTTCCGAACTCCAGCTCCGCCCCGAAAGGCTTGTGGCGGGTTAGATGGTCTTTTAGAGCTTCAAGTCCGCTCCGCGGGCTTTGGGAAGGCGCTAAACGTAGGGAGATCTTGGCCCGGACTGCCGGCTGGGCGGTATTAGATGCCACATCTACCGCCGGTAGATCTAAACCGATCACTGTTACCGCTGGTTCTCCCCATATTTGCTGGGTTACGGTTTTAGTTCCCAGCCTTTCTACTCCAGGCAGAAGTCCGGCGACTTGAGTAAATTCTGCATCTGAAAGCTCCGGTCCATCAATTGAGACCGAATCAAGACCCAAAATAGCGACATTTCCCTTTTCATCAGTTAGCGAAGCAAGAAGTCGAATCATGGCGGTGGTGGCGTCAGGTAAGGGGCCTCCATACATTCCTGAATGCAGCGCGTGATCCAAGGTCCTCAGGGTGAAAGTTTGCGAAACCATCCCTCGTAGCGAACTTGTAAGGGCGGGAACGTCTTCGCTCCAGTTCCCGCTGTCTGCAACAACTATCAGATCGGCGGCTAAATCGGCATGGTTTGCCCTTAGGAACTCAGGGAAAGACTCAGATCCAGCCTCCTCCTCGCCCTCAATGAATACAGTGACGCCTATGCGAACCTCAGTCGCAAGCTCAATAAAAGCCCGGAGAGAAGTCAAGTGGGTGATGATTCCGGATTTATCATCCGAGGCGCCTCTTCCAAAGAGTCGATCGCCCTTCAAGGTTGCTTCGAATGGCTCCGTATCCCACAGAGACCTATCCCCCGGTGGTTGCACGTCATGGTGCGCATACAACAGCACATGTGGCGCGTCTGGGTGACCGGCTTTTCTTGCGACCAGCGCTGGAGCCCCCGAATCCCCTGAGGGCCTTGCCGCTCTTCGAATTTCGACAAAGTCAAAAAAACCTAGGTGACGGAATTCGTCCGCAACTTTCTCAACCGACAGCTCAAGATTGCCCTGATCAAAACTCGGCCAAGCGATACCCGGAATCTTGACCAGCTGTCCCAATTTGGCAACAGCGGCCGGGAATGACAAATCCACGAATTTACTAGCGGGTTCAAACCATTTAGGGTTCATTGGGATATAAGAAAATGCCATGCCTGTTATCTTAGGCACATCGGACAAGAGGATTCAATGACTCAAGAGGACAACACCCAGGCTGGCAAAGGTCGCCCAACCCCGTCGAGAAAAGACCGTGAGCTCGCTCGCAAGCGCCCACTGGTTGGCGATCGCAGCAAGCAGGCCAAGAGCGCGGATAAGGAAAAGAACCGTGCTGAGCGTCAAAAAGCGCGAGAAGGCATGATGGCAGGTGAAGAGCGCTATCTGGGGGCCCGAGACAAGGGACCCCAGCGCAAACTGGCTCGCAACGTGGTTGATGCTCGCTTCACCGCGGGAGAACTTGTATTGCCAATGTTGTTTGTCGTAGTTCTTATGACATTCATTGACTCTTACGAGATTCAAATCATCGCGCTTTTTGCCATGTGGGGGCTGTTTGCAGTCGTCGCGGTGGATTCGTTCTTAGTCGGCAAGGCTGTGAAGAGAAAACTTGGCAACAAACTCGGCGCTGAGAATCTAGACGGCGGTTTGGCCTGGTACGGGGCAATGCGTTCAATTCAGATGCGGACACTGCGGATACCGAAACCACAGGTCGCAAGATTTACCAAATTAGAGCTTTAGACCGCCGGCGCCAGTAAAAGGAGTAAAAAATGCAGCACAGACACCTAGGTACTTCCGGACTCAAAGTTTCAGAAATAATCTACGGAAACTGGCTGACTCACGCCTCCCAGGTCCAAGATAAGCAAGCCATTGAGACAGTCCACGCGGCTCTCGAAGGCGGAATTACGACCTTTGACACCGCCGACGTCTATGCGAATCAGGCGGCGGAAACCGTTCTTGGTACTGCCCTAAAGGGGCAGCGCCGAGAAGGCCTCGAAATTCTAACCAAGGTTTACTGGCCAGTAGCCGAAAAAGGTCCCAACGATGTGGGTCTAG
Source organism: Aquiluna sp. (assembly GCA_028822985.1). GTDB lineage: Bacteria > Actinomycetota > Actinomycetes > Actinomycetales > Microbacteriaceae > Aquiluna. The sequence goes on along the minus strand of JAPKCK010000001.1, from coordinate 53,046 downwards.
GCCGCAAGCACATCATGGAATCGATCAATGGTTCCCTCACTCGTCTAAATACCGACTACGTCGATCTTTATCAGGCACATAGGTTCGATTATGAAACCCCGCTGGAAGAAACAATGCAGGCCTTTGCCGACCTAGTCAGAATGGGTAAGGTTCTCTACGTCGGCGTATCCGAGTGGACGGCTGACCAAATACGACAAGGACAAGCGCTAGCAACCCAAATGGGCTACAGACTTATTTCAAACCAGCCCCAGTACTCAATGCTGTGGCGAATAATTGAGGGTGAAGTAGTTCCAGCAAGCAAAGAGTTAGGCCTCTCGCAGATCGTTTGGTCCCCTCTGGCTCAGGGTGTCCTGACCGGAAAATATCTCCCTAATGCTGAGCTACCTAAAGATTCAAGAGCCGCCGATTCTGAAATCGGGGGCTTCATGGAAAAGTTCATGACTGAAGACACGTTGACCAGAGTCCAAAAACTAAAGCCGCTAGCTGAGGAGTTGGGCCTAACAATGGCCCAGTTCGGAATTGCGTGGGTCTTGCAAAACCAAAACGTTGCCGCCGCAATTGTCGGAGCCTCAAAGCCGGAACAGATTGCCTCGAACGTCGCAGCGGTCGGTGTTGAGATTCCAGCAGCGACTATGACGAAAGTGGATGAAATCCTAGGTAGCGCGGTTGTAACCGACCCGAGCTTGACCAAGAGCCCGAACCCAAGGCCTACCGGGCAGTAAGCCGCTTGGCCCAAAACGGCCCAGCGTAGACAAACCCGGTGTACCCCTGAACTAAATCGGCGCCCATGGAAATTCGCTCCGCATAGTCAGATTTAGTCATGACTCCACCCACCGAAATTACCGTCATCGAACTTGGAAGAAGTTTGCCGAGGAGCTTCAAAATCTCGGTAGAGCGATCTGCCAGAATGGGGCCACTAAGGCCTCCAGGCTCGGCTTCATTGCTCTCGGTGATCAGATTCCTTCGAGAAATTGTGGTATTCGTCGCGACCATGCCAGCCATGTTCAATTCGACAACCAATGAAGCTATGGCTTCAATGTCGGAATCGATAAGATCCGGTGCTATTTTGAGCAAAACTGGGACATTTTCGGCTTCGGCCAAGACGGCCACAAGGATTGGACGAAGTTCAGTGACTTGTTGCAAATCACGAAGCCCAGCGGTGTTTGGTGAGGATACGTTCACAACCAGGTAATCCGCAACGGGCGCAAGCGTTTTTGCGGCAAGCCCGTAGTCCTGGGCAGCAAGCTCTTGACTGGTTGTTTTATTTTTTCCAATGTTTATGCCGATGATGGGGAGCCGCTGCTCGGTTCTGCGCAGTTTAGCTATTCGGGCAGCGACCGAAACTGCTCCTTCGTTGTTGAACCCCATTCGGTTGATCAGACTTTGATTCTTTGGCAGCCTGAAAAGCCGAGGCTTTGGGTTCCCTGGCTGCGGCAATGGCGTCACCGTGCCGATTTCGACGTGGCCGAAACCGAGTGCGTGCAAAGCCTTTATAAGAATTCCGTTTTTATCAAAACCCGCTGCCATCCCGAGTCTGTTCTCAAATTGGAGCCCTAATATGTTGATGTCATCGCGAGCCTTACCGGCCCTTATGACACCCACGCCACTCAGGAATCTCAGCGCAGTTACTACTAACTCGTGTGCGAATTCTGGATCAAGCTTGGTAAAAAAGGACTTGAAGAAAAATCTATACAACAACTTGTCAGTCCCTCAGGCTCTCGATGGCCGCCTGGAAATCATCGAGCGAATCCCAGGCCTGATAAACGCTCGCAAATCGCATGAAAGCGACGTGGTCTAGGTTTCGGAGTGGTTCAAGAATAGCGAGACCAATGTCTTGAGCCTCGATTGATGCTGCACCCGTGGCTCTCAGGGCCTCTTCCACCTGCTGAGCCAGCAAGGCCAAGTCCGCATCGGTCACAGGCCTGCCCTGGCAAGCCTTCCTAACACCTGAAACAATCTTGTCTCTTGAAAACGGTTCAGTCACACCACTGCGCTTGGTAATCATCAAAGTGGCGGTTTCTATCGTCGTAAAACGCTTGTGGCACTCTGGACACTGACGGCGGCGACGGATTGACACGCCGTCGTCGCTGGTTCTGGAGTCAATTACTCGAGAATCAGAATTTCTGCAAAAAGGACAGTGCACTTTTACTCCCCTAGCCTTATCGATCCAGCTCGACCATGAGCACTTAGCTTCTCCGCCTCAGAAAAAACCCTGAGCCTGTCCGTCACCGCTGCTAGAGCATCAGCCGAATAAGTAACATGCTGCTGAGTCCTCAAAAAGGTAAACACTGAAAGCCCGGAACTGAACTTCGCTTGTTGACCAGTCGGAAGGACGTGATTTGATCCAGCCAAATAATCGCCCAAACTAACCGGAGAGTAGGCCCCTACAAACACGGCGCCAGCGTGACGAACCTGACCTGCCAACTCTTTAGAATTAGCGGTTTGGATTTCTAGGTGCTCGGTCGCATACTCGTTTGCTACAGCCATTGCCGTGCTCATGTCGGGAACCAGAACTAGGGCAGATTGAACACCACCCAAGGAAGCTTCGATGCGATCGCGGTTTTTTGCAAGACTCACCTGAACCTCAAGCTCGGCCTGCACTTCCTCAATCAGACTTGCGGAATCAGTGACCAGAACTGCGGCAGCGTTCTGGTCATGCTCAGCTTGAGAAATCAGGTCAGCTGCTATGAATCGGGGGTTTGCGCTTTCATCGGCGACTATCAAGATCTCAGTAGGCCCGGCCTCTGAGTCAATTCCAATGACTCCTCTTAGCTGGCGCTTAGCTGCGGCAACAAAGATGTTCCCTGGGCCCGTAACCATTGCCACGGGCTCAAGATTTATTTCAGGCACGCCATAAGCAAAAGCCGCGATCGCACTCGCTCCCCCGATGCCATAAACCTCGTCTATACCCAACAGGGCGCAGGTCGCCATAACGCTCGGACTTGGAAGGCCGTTTTCTTGGGCTGGAGAACTAACGGCAATCCTCGGAACCTTGGCAACCTGAGCCGGCACCACGTTCATAACCACGCTGGATGGATACACCGCTTTCCCACCGGGCACATATAGGCCCACCGAGTCGACCGGGATAAAGAGCTGCTCAACAATTGCCCCCTCGTCCAATTCAACCCTCACGGCTGTTGGCATTGTGGCCATTGAAACGGCCCGCACTCGAGTGATTGCGGTCTCGATGGCCGCCCTAAGAGGAGCATCCAGCTGGTTTAGCGCCTCCGCTAATACAGTCTTGGGGACTCGAAACGAAACGTTTTTTAGCCCATCGAAGCGTTCGGCTTGAGCATCTAATGCATCAAGCGAATTTTGCCTTACTTCGGCAATGATTTGAGAAACTGTGTCAGCCACAGACTCAATGCTGACTGCTGCTCTCGGAAGTAATTCGGCTACCAGGGCCGGTGTTATCTGGCCCGACATCTCGATTTTCCGCACGTTAGAACCCCACTAAATAAATCTGGATGAACTAACCTTATCCCGACATGACTATAGACATTGATTACTTTGACCTTTCCGGGCCAGACGGCCTAAAAGCTGCATTTCGAAACCACGCAACTGGCATCGCCGTGGTTACCGCCGCCGACAGCGAACTAAACCCAATTGGCTTCACCGCATCATCCGTCACCTCGTTGGGCTCGACTCCCCCGCTGATTTCTCTCAACATATCTCAGGGGGCATCCAGCTACCCTCATATCTCAACTGGAAAGCTCGTGGCCGTTCACACTCTGGACGCTCAACTCTTGAGCCTTGCTCAGAAGCTAGCCGGGCCTAAGGGAGACCGATTCCTCGCTGACGACTTTGAAATTGGCCCCGAATCGGTCCCAATCTTCACCGAGGCCTCCAGCGTAATGATGGCAAGAGTGATCAATAAAATTGAAGTGGAGTCTAATGCCGTGGTGATTTTGGCCCTAGAGAGTGCTCACGTCACAAGAATCTGCGAACAGCCGCTTGTCTACTTTCAACGCGGTTATCACACGATAGGCGACCGGTTGCAGGACAACTTCTAACTAACCGAATCGGTCCCAAGAAGAGCTTTTAGCTCACCAAAAAGGTCATGTCCCACCGACACTCGCTGCGGCAACATAAAGTGGCGATCCGTTGCACCGACCAACTTAACCTGTACTTCGCACGGTCCAGGATTAGCATCAAGAATTGCTCCAAGCTTCAGCAGGCGCTCTTTGGTCGCCAAGCTGTCAGTTATTTTTAGTCTCAGCACTCCGCCCTGCTCTCGTCCTGCGTCAAGGATGTCGATCGAGTAAGCCTGCATCATCATTTCCTCGTCGCGGCGAGACACTCTTCCACGGACTGAGACGGTCTGGTCGGCCACTAAATGCTCTCGGTTTGCAAGATAAGTCTTACCCATAAACATTATGGAAATTTCACCTGAAAAATCCTCCAGAGTGATCTGACCGTACTGATTTCCACTCGTACGGGCCACTTTATGCTGCACCTGGGTGATGAGGCCAGCAAGCGTTACAGTCTCGCCGTCCTGTATGTCGCTCTGCTTAAGAGCGATTGTGCCCATATCGCTGTTGCGCATCAGCATCGACTCTTGTCCGGCAAGTGGGTGGTCCGAGACGTAAAGGCCAAGCATGTCTCGCTCATTGGCAAGAAGATCTCGCTTAGTCCACTCTGGAAGATCGGGAACTTGAACTACAGAAGGGTCATCGTCGAGGACCCCTCCGAAAAGATCCACTTGACCATTGGCGGTTTGCTTGCGCTTCACGCTAGCGGTTTCAATTGCCTCTTCAAACACCGCCGTCAGTGACCGTCTGGTGTGTCCCAAGGAGTCGAATGCGCCTGCCTTGATTAGAGACTCGACAACTCGCTTGGTGGCAGCCTGCTGGCCCACGCGAGTCAGGAAGTCATCAAAGCCACTGAACGCTTCTTCACTTCGGGCCTGGATGATCGATTCGACCACGTTGTGACCAACATTTCTTACCGCTTCAAGACCAAAGCGAATGTCGTCCCCAACGGCTGCAAAAACCCCAATGGATTCGTTGACATCGGGAGCCAAAACCTTGATTCCCATCCTGCGGCACTCATTTAGATAAATAGCCAGCTTGTCCTTAGAGTCCCCGACAGAAGTCAGCAACGCCGCCATGTACTCAGCGGGAAAGTTAGCTTTTAGGTAAGCGGTCCAGTAAGAAAGGACGCCGTAGCCCGCGGAATGAGCCTTGTTAAAGGCATAGTCAGCAAATGGCAAGAGGGTGTCCCAAAGAGCGGTGATAGCCGGTTTGGAGAACTTATTGAGAACCATGCCTTGGCTAAAAATTTCGAATTGCTTAGCCAGCTCATCGGGCTTTTTCTTACCCATTGCCCTGCGAAGAAGATCCGCTTGTCCAAGCGTGTAACCGGCCACTTTCTGGGCCGCGGCCATCACCTGTTCTTGGTAGACAATCAGACCGAAGGTGGGGCCAAGGATCTCTTTGAGTGGCTCGGCTAGCTCCGGGTGAATTCCGTCAATCTCCTGCAGTCCATTTTTTCGCTGCGCATAGTTAGTGTGCGAGTTCATGCCCATTGGTCCCGGACGATAGAGCGCTATGACGGCTGAAATGTGTTCGAACTCACTGGGCTTCAAGAGCCTCAGTAGAGCTCGCATATTATCGCTGTCCAGCTGGAACACCCCAAGAGTGAAGCCGGAGGACAGTAGGTCAAAAGTATTTTGATCTGAGTTCAAATCGAGGTTTTCCAAAACCACGGTCTGGCCTCGGTTTTGTAAAATGTTTCGAAGCGAGTCCTCTATCACCGTTAGGTTTCTTAGCCCTAGAAAATCCATTTTCAACAGACCAAGTTCTTCGCAAGGCGGTTGGTCGAACTGGGTGATTATGGCGCCGTCTTCCTCGCGCTTCATTATCGGTATCACGTCCATGAGCGGCTCAGCGGACATAATCACTCCAGCCGCATGTACACCCCACTGACGCTTCAGAGACTCGAGGCCTTTGGCGAGCTTGAATACTTCCTGGCTTTGAGGGTCGGTCTCGATAATTTCCCGAAACTCTGCCGCCTCAGAGTAGCGCTCCGAATCTGGATCCACCAGATCATTCAGTGCTATATCTCTGCCCAAAACCATCGGAGGCATTGCCTTTGTCAGTCGCTCCCCCACTGAATATGGCAACGCCATAACTCGAGAGGCATCCTTGAGGGCCTGCTTGGCCTTGATGGTTCCGAAGGTGACGATCTGTGCCACTCGATCATCACCGTATTTTTGAGTTACGTACTTGATTACCTCAGAACGTCGGCGATCGTCGAAGTCGACATCGATGTCAGGCATGGAAAGACGCTCTGGATTCAAGAACCGCTCGAAAATCAGATCGTGCTTTAGCGGATCAAGCTCGGTTATACCGAGGGCGTATGAAGCCAGTGATCCTGCCGCAGAACCTCTACCGGGACCGACCCGTATTCCTTGGGCCCGTGCCCAGCGTATGAAGTCGGACACTACCAAGAAATAACCCGGGAAGCCCATAGATTTTATGACGTCTATCTCGTAGGCCGCTTGACGCTTGTGCTCATCGGAGTAGCCGCTGGGGAAACGAGTGTTCATGCCATCCCAAACCTCCTTTTCAAGCAAGCCTGCTTCCGTTTGGCCCTCGGGAACGGGGAATCTGGGCATGAGGTCGCGCTTCGAAAAATCAATTTCGCTCCGCTCGGCAATGAGAAGCGTGTTATCAGCTGCCTCCGGAATTTCAGCGAACAGTTCTCTCATTTGCTTAGCTGACTTGAGGTAATACTCCTCGGACTGGAACTTGAAGCGATTTGGGTCATCGAGATTCGACCCAACCTGCACGCACAACAAAGCGTCGTGAGCAACTGAGTCTTCCTTTTCGGTGTAGTGCAAATCATTTGTTGCCACCAGGGGCAGATTCAAGTCCTTTGCGAGACGAAGCAAGTCGTCTCTCACTCTTTTTTCGATCTCAAGACCATGGTCCATGACCTCTACGAAATAGTTACCTTCGCCGAAAATGTCCCGGAATTCCGCTGCCGTGTCCAACGCCTCTTGGTATTGACCGAGCCTGAGCCTGGTTTGGACCTCACCGCCAGGGCACCCAGTGGTCGCGATAAGCCCTCTTCCGAACTTAGAGAGAAGTTCGCGGTCCATGCGAGGCTTGAAGTAGTAGCCAGAAAGATAAGCCTCTGAGGAAAGTCGAAATAAGTTCTGCATGGAGTCATTGTTTGTGGCCCACATGGTCAGGTGGCTGTATGCGCCACCGCCAGAAACATCATCTCCACCGCCATCTCCCCAGCGGACTCGGGTCTTGTCTTTTCTGCTGCCCGGGGCCAAATAGGCCTCAATGCCAATAACAGGAGTTATGTCGTGCGCTTTGGCCTGTTTCCAAAATTCATAAGCGCCGTGATTATTACCGTGGTCGGTAATGGCAATGGCTGGCATTTCGAGTTCAGCTGCCTTTGCGACAAGCTGCTTTATCCGAGCGGCCCCATCGAGCATTGAATATTCGGAGTGATTATGTAGGTGGACGAATGACTTATCAGACATTTTCCACCTTTCTTAGAGCCCCTATGTTAGAGGCGAAAGTCGACATCGCGAAGGCGATTGAGGGCGATTTCTAAATCAACTGGATATTCGCTTTCGAATTCCACAAATTCGCCCGTCGCCGGGTGATCAAAGCCAAGCTGTTTTGCATGCAGCCACTGTCGGTTTAAATCAAGAGATGCGGCCAGCTTCGGATCAGAGCCGTAGAGCGGGTCTCCGACCAATGGGTGGCGAAAATGAGAAAAATGAACCCTTATTTGGTGAGTTCTGCCTGTTTCTAGGCCGACCTTCATCAGCGCCGCGGCCGGAAGAACCTCAATGGTCTCGTAATGAGTCACTGCAGGCTTGCCCGCAGCCGAAATGGTGAACTTGTAGTCATGTTTGGTGCTGCGTCCAATTGGTGTGTCAATAGTCCCACGGGACGGCTCGGGGTGCCCCTGCACTAACGCATGGTAGGTCTTTTTTACAACTCGGTCACGAAACGCCTGCTTTAGAACCGAATATGACACTTCGGATTTCGCCAGCACCATAAGGCCACTGGTGCCAACATCAAGCCGCTGAACAATACCTTGGCGCTCTTGAGCACCCGAGGTGCTCAACTGGATTCCTCTAGCCATTAGCACGCCCGGCACCGACGGTCCAACGAACCCTTGAGACGGGTGAGAGACGACGCCAGCAGGCTTGTCAATGACAACTATGTGTTCATCTTGAAAAATAATCTTTAGCTCTTGGACATCTTCTGGCTGCACCGAGATTTCTCTGGAAACCTCCTCAAGGACGACCTCCAGCACTGCATCCGCCACCAACCGATCGGACTTTGCAACCGGACTGCCGTTTTGACTGACGGCGCCAGCTGCGATGAGGTCGGCGACATGACTGCGGGAAATCCCCAACATTTTAGCTATCCCGGAATCAGCTCTGGAGCCCGCCATGTCCGGCGGGACAGGAAGCAATTTAGGCTGCACGTCCGCCACCTATTGCATCTCCGCGAAGTGTTTGTATTACAACCAAGATCACACCGACAACCAAAAAAGTGTCTGCCAAATTGAAAATCGCGAAATTAAATGGAACCTGTATGAAGTCAACCACGTGACCGTTGAAAAACTCTGGGGCCTTGAACGCCCGATCGATCCAATTGCCGGCTGCTCCCCCAAGAATAAAGCCGCCAATGAGTGCCCAATAACTGGTCTTTATGCGCGGGCCATAAACAAGCATGGCTATCACCGCCACTGTAGAGATAAGAGTTAGTACCCAGGTCGCCCCGACTCCCAATGAAAACGCAGCCGCGTCATTGTAGGCAAGCCGGAACCTTAGAAGGTCTCCGATTACTTGAACCGATTGGTTCGTTAGGTTTGCTTCGGCCCAAAATTTCGTGGCCTGGTCGATCGCAACAATGCTAAAAGCGGTCCCAAGGAATATTAGTAATTTCCTGGCTCCGCCCTTAGATCTTGTCACCCTCGGAATCGTCAACTTCCTTTGGGCTCAAGTCTTCTGACTCACCCGAAGAGTCCGAATAGCTAACTCCTTCGACGGACGCAACAACCGAGGTTGCCTCTTCGCGAGTCAGTTGCTCTAGTTGGTCTTCGATGTAGCGACGGAGCTGCTCTCGGTAATCTGCCTCAAAGAGTTTCAGCTCCTCAATTGCCTCGAGAACCTTCTTTCGCTCGATCTCAAGCTTTCCGAGTAGCTCTCGAGATTCAGCGTCAGCGTCTCTTATGAGTCTGGCTGCCTGCTCTTGACCGTCTCGAACCAGCTGATCGCGCTTTACTTGACCGTCTCGAACATGGTCCTCGTGCAGCTTCTGAGCCAATTCAATAATGCTCTTGGAGGAATCTGTGCCCTCAAGTGAGCCATCCGAGACAGGATTGGTCGCTTCGGGAAAAGGAACCGCCTTAGCAGGTGCGGCAAGAGACGGATCAGACTCACCACCGCCTGCCTTTAGGTCCTGGTTTTCTGTGACAACACGACGAAACTCAAGAACTACTTCGTCAAGGAAGTCATCGACCTCGTCCTGGTCATAACCCTCGCGGAACTTAGTAGTTAGAAATCTCTTGCTGAGAATGTCCTCGGGCAACAGCGCCATTTTAAACCTCTCCTAAAATTTTTCGACACGATGAACTGCCCCTATGTTATTGGCAGTTAGAGCCCTCTTGCAAAGCTCTGAAGAATTAGAACCGCAATCAACAGCACGGTCCAAGCCAAATCAAGGGATATTGGACCTAGCCTCAAAGGAGGAATGAAGCGTCTAGCAAACTTTAGAGGCGGATCGGTAACGGAGTAACAAAGGTCAAATACCGGCAGCAACAGGCCCTTGGGCCTCCAGCTTCGATTGACGCTCATCACGAGCTCAGCTATGAAGCGGATGATCATCGCGTAAAAAAACAGCTGTAGCACCCAATAAAGAGTGAGCCCAATTATTGACATGCCTTTAGGAAATATCTACGTTATCCGAATCCGAAGTTCCGGATTCGGCGTCAGACACGATCACGTGAGATGGGCTCAGCAGAAAAACCTTCGGAGTGACTCGTCGAAGGTGACCCTCTAGTCCTTCCTTCAGCCCCAGCATGAAGTCACGCATTTGCTTTGCGTCTGCTTCGCTCATGGCCCCAATGTTCACGATTACCGGAACTCCCGTGCGGAAGTGCGATGCAACCTCTTTGGCATCCGCGTATGTTTGAGGCTCAAGCGTAATGATTTCAGACATGTCTGAGGTGCGACGTGGCCGAGGAGCACTTGCTCGTGGCTTAGCCGAATCCGGCTTAGCGCTCTCTGCGCTTCCGAAGCCAAAGTAATTCATCGTCGAACTGAGAATGCCCATTTACTACTCCTAAAGTTATCTAAAGACTATTAGTTGTTTCCGCGCGGACCGGTAATTGCGCTACCAATCCGCACGTGTGTCGCGCCAAGTTCAATTGCAACTTCGTAATCAGCGCTCATTCCAATCGATAAAGCCATGGCGTCCGGCGCAATTTCTCTGAGTTCGCGGCTTATTCGAATAACTTTTTCAAAATCGACCCTTGGGTCAACATCTAAACCGGCAACGGCCATTACCCCGAGTAAATTAAGCCCGGGAACAGTTAGAGCCGAATCCGCAAACTGCTTGATCACCGAAGGATCCAAACCACCGCGGTTTTGATCTTCGGTCAAATTTAGCTCAATGTAGCAATCGATTTGAGCGTCGCCTGCTGCAAGCTGCTTTGCTATTTCCTTGAGCAAGCTTGGCCTGTCGAGCGAATGAATTGTTTTGGCATAACTCATTGCGCTTTTTACCTTGTTTGACTGCAATTGCCCTACAAAATGCCAATCGAAGCTGCAATCTGGCCTCAGGCTCTCAAGTTCAAATGCCTTGGGCTTTGCCTCTTGGTCCCTGTTTTCACCAAAACTGCGGTGACCGAGATCCGCAAGTTCAGCGACAACGAGAGTCGGATGAGTCTTTGTGATCACTATTAATTCTACGTCCGAAGCCTGACGTCCAGACGACAAAGCTGCCGCCGAAATCCGCTCTTGAACCTCTTTGTAACGTGTCGCCAGTTGGCTCAACGGAAGAATTCAGGCAGGTCCAGGTCGTCTCCGAAGTATCCAGGGGTAGAGACTTTCTGCTTGACCTCTGCAGCCTCTTCTGAATCGTCGCTGAACTCAAAGCTCGGTGCAGCCACTTCTTCGAGTTCAGAGCCTTGGTCCGCCTGTACCTCGGAAGAAGCAGTTGCGGCCTCGGAGGCAGCGGCTAAGGCCGCAACACCCAGCGCGCTCGCCTCGAACTTGCGGTACGTAGGCTCGCCACCATCAAAGCCGGCCGCAATGACGGTAACTCTGACCTCGTCGCCTAGTGTGTCCTCGATAGTTGCTCCAAAGATGATATTGGCTTCTGGGTGCACTGCCTCTTGAACGAGTCTGGCCGCATCATCAATTTCGTGAAGACCCAAGTCCGAAGCACCCTGAATTAGAAGCAGGACTCCGTGAGCACCTTCGATCGTCGCCTCCAAAAGCGGCGAAGAAACTGCGATCTCAGCGGCTCTAACAGCACGATCTTCGCCCTTGGCCGTTCCAATTCCCATAAGAGCACTTCCGGCGCCCTGCATGACGGACTTCACGTCGTTGAAGTCGAGATTGATCAGGCCAGGTACCACGATTAGATCGCTAATGCCCTGAACGCCGGCCCGCAAGACATCGTCCGCGGTCATGAAAGCCTCAAGGGCTGAAATCTTCTTGTTGGTCATTTCCAGTAATCGTTGGTTTGGAACCACAATCAGAGTGTCGACTTCTTCGCGTAGGGCACTGATACCCTCATCGGCCTGAACAGCTCTTCTTTTACCCTCGAAATTAAACGGACGGGTTACTACTCCAACTGTCAATGCACCGAGTCGCTTCGCTATTCTTGCCACGACCGGCGCTCCACCGGTTCCGGTTCCTCCGCCTTCACCAGCGGTGACAAACACCATGTCAGCACCCTTGAGAGCTGCTTCGATCTCGCTCTCGTGCTCTTCGGCTGCTCGACGTCCAACTTCTGGATCCGCTCCGGCACCGAGTCCACGAGTTATGTCTCGGCCAATGTCTAGCTTTACGTCTGCATCGCTCATAAGCAGTGCCTGAGCGTCGGTGTTTATTGCAACAAACTCCACGCCTCGCAAACCAGACTGCACCATCCGGTTCAGAGCATTAACCCCACCGCCGCCGACGCCAACAACTTTTATGACGGCCTGGTAATTCGGGATCTCGGACAATTCTGCCTCCTTGCGAAAACCCTCAAGCTAAGGCTGAGGCTTAGCTTTTGGCAGGGTATTCATTTTGCCCGTAAAAATTAGGCTGCTATCCCCTGATTTGGCGCGAAGCGCTCGGGCGTGTCGGAAACGAAGATTACGCCTACGAATTCGGGTATTGGACCACTGGGGAATTGGGCGAACTCACATCGACGGTAAGCGCATCCTTTACTCCGGTTGCCAGAAGCGACTCGAGCACTTCTGATTTCAAAAGACCCTCTTCCGTAGAGCCCCAAAAGACAGTGAGATTACCCTCTCGAAGCACGAGCTTGGAAGTAAGGGATTCGGAGACTTCGATTGAGAAAACGTGGCTGTAGGTCTCTAAAGGTAGGGAAAACAGCACTTTCACTGCGGTCGAGAATCGTGGGCTTTCTATTGGGTTGCCATCAAACACTAGAAACGGGTAATTCGAGATTTCCTCGGTTGCCGCTATTCGAACGCCAGCTGCGTCATAAAGGTAGTTCTGTCCCGATCGGACGAGTATCAAAATTGGCTGGCGTTCTCTTATGTTGACGCGAAGAGTGTGGGGAGGCTCGGCCTGCGAAGTAAAAGTTTCGATCAACGAAAACCCACTCAAGAGTTGCGCTATTTCATCGTCGCTAATGGTTGTCATTGGTCTGTCATAGAGCGCCGATAACGCTGACTCCAGCTCCGCTGCCGCTATTCGTTCGTTTCCAACGAACTCAATTTTCTCAACCGCGAGCATGGGGGTGAAAAAGCTAGCCAGGACAACTGCAGTCAAGGAAACTGGGGCCACTACTGTCAGGATTCTCCCCCACATCCCAAACGCCCCTAGCCTGCTGCGTTTGCCCGGGGTCTTCACGCCACGGATTCGCCTGCGTTCTTGGCCAAGCAGCTCGCGCTCAGGACGCCTCAATTAGGTCTCCAGTGCTTCAAGTAAAGCTGGCACCATTTTGTAGATGTCACCGCAACCCATGGTGATTATGAAGTCGCCAGGCATTGCAATCTCCACGGCCGCCGCGGGAACATCGTCCCAATTGCTAACCAGTCTGATTCCGGATGTGGCGTCAGCCGCATTCGTTATCAGCTCGGCAGTCACACCCGGCTCCGGATCTTCCCTTGCGGCATAGATAGAAGTAACCAATGAAAAATCGCTGATTTTGAGTGCTTCGGCAAACTCCTTATAAAAAATGCGAGTTCGACTGTAAAGGTGCGGCTGGAAAACAGTAATCAATCGACCCCCGCCAACGCTCGCCTTAGCCGCACGAAGCGCCGCTGCAACCTCGGTTGGGTGATGAGCGAAGTCATCGTAAACGCTTACCCCGCGGCGATCTCCATGCAGCTGGAACCGGCGATCCGTGCCCCCAAAATTGGCAACCGCCGCAAGCGACTCACCTAGCAGAAATCCCAATCCCATTAGAACAGCGACGGCACCGGCGGCGTTCTGAGCATTGTGCTCCCCTGGAATCTTTAGCACGGCTTCGGCACTCTGATCTTGGTAACTAAGGCTAAAGCGAACATTCGCGCCGGAAGCGTCGAGGGAGCTAATTTTGAGATCGGCGTCATCAGAGACTCCGAAGCTTATTATCTTTTTGTCCTGAATCATTTTCGCCACTTCTACCGCACCGACATCATCAGCGGAAATAACGACAAATTCGCTGGCCGCTTCGGCAAAACGAACAAACTCTTTTTGAAAAGCCTCCAACGAGCCGAAGTGGTCAAGATGATCGGGATCCACATTTGTTATTAGAGCAATTGCCGTTTTGTAGTGCAAAAAACTGCTGTCAGACTCATCTGCCTCGATCACAAACTGCTGCCCGCCGCCAAATCCGCTGGATACGCCAATATCTCTTATCACCCCGCCGTTTACAAAACTAGGGTCAGCGCCAAGTCTTGAGAGGGCTGTGACAACCATTCCTGTAGACGTCGTCTTTCCGTGGGCACCGGCGACTGCAATCAATGAAGACTTAGAGGCCAGATGGGCAAGCAGCGCCGATCGGTGCAGCACCGGCAGGCCTCTCTCTATCGCCGCTAACAGTTCTGGGTTTGTTTCCCAGAGAGCGGAGGTGACAACGACGGTGTCAGCTTCGCCCAAATTCGAAGCATCATGCCCAATCGTTATTGGCACACCGAGCTTCTCAAGGGCGTCGATATTTGGGCTGGTTCTAACATCCGACCCAGTGACCCGCGAGCCCATCTGAACAAGCAGCCTCGCGATGCCAGACATGCCGGAACCACCAATTCCTATGAAGTGAACGGTTCCTAAGTCGTCAGGAATGGACTGGCTGAAATCTGGTTTAATCACGAGTATTAGTATCCATGGCTTCTAGAACAAATTCTGCAAGCCGCTCTGTCGCATCAATAATGGCCTGGGATCTTGCAGCCTTAGACATTGAAATAAGCCCCTTCTTATGAGAGATAAGTGGGATTAGAGTGCTGGACACATAATCGGAATTAAATTCCGAATCGTCAATTAGCAGCCCGCCGCCCGCCTCAACAATGGAGGCCGCATTTAGGCGCTGTTCGCCGTTACCGACCGGGTAGGGGATGTATAACGCCGGTAACCCGGTTGCCGCAAACTCCGAAACCGTTGAAGCTCCGGCCCTGGAGACAGCAAAGTCACTTGCCGAAATAGCAACGTCCATCGCCTTGCAGTAGGCCATGCGACTATATCCGGCTTGAGAGATGTCCTCTAGGTTTGCCCTATCTCCAACAATGTGCAGGACTTGAATGCCTGCCGCATTCAGTTTGTCTAAGCTCGCGGCAATTGATTCATTGATACTCTTTGCCCCCAACGAGCCACCTGTAACCAGGAGGGTCGGCAACATCGGATCTAAACCAAGCTCAATTCTTGCCTGCTGCTGGTTGTAAGCCGAAACTGAAGCCACTATCTCCTCACGAATCGGCATTCCGGTCACCCGCGCGTCTTGCAGATTGCTGTTTGGAAATGTTACGGCCACCCACTTGGTGAGATTCGCCCCTAATTTATTTGCAAAGCCCGCCAAAGCGTTCGCTTCATGGACTACCAGTGTTGTTCTAGTAAACCAAGCGGCCAAGTAAGCGGGTGCCGAAGCGTACCCACCAAAACCAACAACGCAGTCAACCTTGCGCGTTCTAATTACTCTGGCGACTTGCAGACTCGCAAGTATCAGGCGAAACGGATAGCTAAAACTGCCCAGGGACAGCCTTCTGGGCAAAGGAAGCCTAGGAATGGTAATCAATTCAAATCCGCGGTTAGGAACCAACCTGGATTCGAGACCCTCCTTGGTACCGAGCGCGATTACCTCGTGTTTCCGGTTCCGAAGAAGCTCACCTAGAGCCAATAAGGGATTTACGTGCCCACCAGTGCCGCCACCGGCCAATAAAAACCTACTCATCCGTTACTCCGGCCAAGTTTTAGTGTTCTATCGCGCTCAACAGCCAGCACTACTCCAATGCCAGCCAGAGTAGCGATTAGGGACGAGCCACCAGCTGAAATAAGGGGCAGCGGAACCCCCAAGACTGGCAATAAGCCAAGAACAACGGAAATGTTAATAAAAGCCTGAAAAACCACCCAAAGCATTACCCCCACAACTAAGTTGCGGCTAAAGGCATTGTTCTGATGCTTGGCAATCGAGAACATGGTCAGCCCCAGAGCGAAGAATAAAAGCACAACAAATAAAGCGCCGATGAGCCCAAGTTCTTCGCCGATTACCGCAAAAATAAAGTCATTCTCAACTTCCGGAATCCAGCTCCACTTGAGCTTGGAGCGTCCGAGTCCCGTCCCCCAGATACCACCCGATGCCAGAGCCCAGGTGCCTTTCTCGTACTGCCACATAACACCCATTGGGTCGGCAGCCCCGGGATTGAGCCAAGCGGTGAAGCGGATAAGTCTTGAGGGGGTTGCCATCACCAGTGCGAAAGCAGCTATTACTCCGGCAAGAGCTATTCCTAGAAAATATGCCCAGGGCATCCCGGCAATCAGAAAAAGCCCGATAAGGGTTACGGCCATGACAACACCCGTGCCCAAGTCTTTACCTAGTACTGCCACTAGCAGCAAAGCCACAGCTGAAAACATGAAGACGCGAGCCCAAACTTGACGATTTCTAAGTGGGTCATCTGTCAACTGCGCCAGCTGGTTAGCGAATGCCAGAATCAACCCAAGCTTCAAAAATTCAGAGGGCTGAATGTTGGTGAACCCGATATCTAGCCAGTTTCGGTTTCCATTTATTTCAACCCCGAACAAAACGGTCACCAACTGCAAAGACAAAGTTATGTAAAGAGCCACCAGGCTCGTTCGACGAAATAACCCAACCGGGAGGTTCGCAACTATGAACATTAGGACCATGCCGATAACTGCAAACATGCCCTGTCTTAGAAAAGTACTCCCGGCATTGGCGGTTTCCTTAAAGCTATCCACCGCCGAGGCACTCGCAACCATTGCCAAGCCGAATAGCACGGTCAAGATAGTCAGGCCGAGCAGTAGATAAAATTGTCGGGACTGTGCGCGAAAAGACTGAGTGGTCATCTGTTTCAAATCGGTCATTTCGCCCCTAACTTTCTGACCGCATCGACGAATTTGTCGCCACGCTCGGCGTAGTCGAAAAATTGGTCCATGGATGCGGCCATAGGGGCCAGCAGAACAGTATCGCCAGGCTTAGAAATTTCAACCGCTAGCTGAACAGCAGAGCCCATTGGGTCGCTCTTCGCTGCCAGGAAAACCGGTAAAGCTGGCAAATGCGAGCTGAATAGTCCTTCGAGTAATTCGGTTTCAGCACCGAGCAGCACAACTCCGCGAAGCTTAGCTCCATGTCGAATAATCAACGGTTCTGGGTCTACCCCTTTTAGCAAGCCCCCGAGAATCCAAATAATAGAGTCAGATGCCCCCAACGAGGCTTCAGCAGCATGTGCGTTCGTAGCCTTGGAGTCATTGACGAAGCGCACTTGATTTACCTGTCCTAAAAATTGCGCGCGATGGGGTGCCAGCTTGAAAGACCTCAGAGCCTCTTTGACTAAGCTCGGCTCAACCCCACAAGCCCTCGCAATCGTCGCTGCTGCCGCCGCATTCGCCAGCAGGTGACTGGAGGCAGGTGAAATCTGCTCGATGTCGGCAATTTCAGACAGTTCAAGCGCCGTATTTGCTCGATCATTCAAGAATGCCCTGTCGACAAGAAATTCCTCAACGTAGCCCACCGAGGACATCGCGGGCGCTCCGAGGCTAAAGCTAACCGCCCGGCAGCCGGCGGCAACTTCTGCCTGCTGAGCCGCCTGAAGCGTCTTGGGGTCCTGCTCGTTAAAAACGATAAATTCCGCGGTGTTCTGATAAATCTTGGCCTTTGCAGCTAAGTAGCTCTCAAAGTCACCGTGCCAATCAAGGTGATCCTCGGCGATGTTCAAAAAAGCGGCGATATGAAGAGAAATCTGCCCCAAGTAATGAAGCTGGAAGCTAGAAAGCTCCACGACAAGGTAGTCAAAGCCAACCGGGTCTCTAATGGCATCGAGGATTGGAACACCAATATTTCCGCAGGCTATGGTCCTCTTGCCGGACGCCAGCAACATCGCCGTTGTCATTTCACTGGTCGTTGTTTTCCCGTTGGTCCCGGTCACACCGATCCACCTAGCAACCACGTCGTGCTTGTCGCGAAGCCGCCAAGCTAGCTCGATGTCGCCAATAACAAGAATTCTCTCTTTTTCAAGCTCGACTACTAGCGGATGGCGAGGGCTAAAGCCGGGTGAAACAACCGCAAAATCGGGCCGAAATCCGAGCTCGGATAAAACTTCTGGAGACTCGGAAGCGTGAAACTTGGAGCCAATGACCTCCACCAAATCCGCAAGCTCCGGCTTCGCCGCTTTTCCCACAACGGCAGTCTGTACTCCCAGCTCAACCAGCGTGTCTGCAACCGAAAACCCCGACTTGCCTAGACCGACCACTACTGCCCTGAGCCCAGACCACGGACCGTGCCAGGAATCAGGCAGCATCATATTCCGTAGATCCATTCAAAGTAAAACAGGCCCACTCCAGAGACCACGCAAAGTGCCCCGATTATCCAGAACCTAACTACCACTGTGATTTCTGCCCAACCCTTGAGCTCAAAATGATGATGCAAAGGGGACATTAGAAAGACCCTCCTACCCACCCCGGTTCGCTTCTTGGTTATTTTGAAAAACACTCTTTGAATAACCACGGAACCAGTGACTATCACGAAGATTCCACCGATTAGAACCAACAGCAGCTCGGTTCTAGACACAATGGCGAGAGCCGCCAGGCCTCCACCGAGCCCCAACGAACCGGTATCCCCCATGAAAATCTGAGCTGGTGAGGTGTTCCACCAAAGAAAACCGATGCAGGCGCCCACTATGGCAGTGGCTACCACCGCCAGGTCCAGTGGGTCACGAACTTGATAGCAGGATGCGAGGTTCTGAGTCACGGTTGCGCAGCTTTGGTTGAATTGCCAAAAGCCGATTACAACATAGGCGCCCATCGAAATAACCAGGGATCCCGAAGCAAGTCCGTCGAGGCCATCGGCAATGTTCACGCCGTTCGAGGCTGAGGCGACAAGCAGATAAACCCACCCGATGAAAAGGACCATCCCGATGAAGCTGCCCCAAAAAAACAAGTCCAACGGCAGATCTCGAAAGAGTGAGATTGATGTTGAGGCGGGAGTCAAGCCCTTTTCATCTGGAAACTGGAGGGCCAGTATTGCAAATGCCACTGCAACAATCCCCTGTCCAGCAATCTTCGCCCAGCCGCCCAGCCCTAGGCTGCGCTGATTCTTTACCTTTAGGTAATCGTCAATGAAACCGATGAGGCCTAAACCAACCATCATAAAAAGAACCAATAAAGCCGAAGCAGAGGGCGTCTCGCCATTTATCAACTTCGCAGTGAAATATCCGGCAATTGCCGCGAACAAAATAACTATGCCGCCCATTGTTGGAGTGCCGCGTTTAGTGTGATGAGCTTCAGGGCCATCGTCGCGTATGAATTGACCCCAATTGAGTGACCTAAATAACGCGATAAAAGCTGGGGTCGCAAAGAGTGAGATGAATAGCGAAATACCACCGGCGGCTAGCAGTGCTCTCATGTGACACCCGCCAAATCATCGCCCAAAAATCTAAGTCCAGACACGTTGCTGGATTTCACCAAGACCACGTCTCCTGGCAATAGCATTCCACGAATCGCCGGCAAAGCAGCCTCGACCGAGCCGTAAAATGCAGATTCGCCATCCCAGCTCCCTTCTGCTGTTGCCGATAGATGCAGGATTTTGGCGTCCTGACCAACGACGATTAGCTTGTCAATGTTGTATCGAACCAGCAACAAGCCAAGACTGCGGTGCTCCTGGTCAGAAATTTCACCAAGCTCCGCCATTGACCCCAGGACGGCTAGAGTTCGATGCCCTCGACGACCGATAGTCGCAAGGGTTTGAAGAGCGGCCCGCATGGAGTCCGGCGACGCGTTGTAGGCATCGTTTATCACGTATACGTCCTCGAGAGTCCTCGTGAGTTGCATTCGCCAGCGCTCAGCAAGTTCCATTTTCTCGAGGGCCTCAAAGCTTTGCACGCGGTCTAACCCGAGCAATTCCGAAACCTCTAGGGCAGCAGCAGCGTTCATCGCCTGGTGTTCGCCCAAGATGTTGAGTCGAAGCACTTCCGAATCGGACTTTCCGATTTGAAGATTTACGACCGTGCCCTCGAGTGATATCTCGGTATCAGTGATTCGAGTGTTGGCCGAAGAATCAAAGCCGAAACCGGAGAAACTTACACCCGCTGCAGGCCGATAATCCCTGACAATCGGATCATCAAAATTCAAAACCACATGTTTCGAAGTGTGTTGGACCAACTCTGCCTTGATTTTGGCGGTCTCCTCTATTCCACCGAAAACGCCGGCATGAGCCAGGCCGACTTTTAGTATCACTGAGAGGTCAGGTTTGGACCATTCTGCAAGCTTAGAAATAGAGCCAGGTCCGGCAGCCCCGTACTCAAGTACTAAGTAACGAGTGTCAAAATCAATTCGCAAGACCGTGGTTGGAAGGCCAACCTTGTTGTTATACGACCCCTTTGGCGCGACAGTTGGCGCGACCGGCTTCAAGATCTCGGCAAGCATGTTTTTAGTGGAAGTCTTTCCATTTGACCCAGTGATACCTATGACCGTCAAAGATGAACGAGATCGGACCCTAGCAAGCACATCCGCCGCCAGCGCACTCAGCGCCTCGACGGTGTCCTCAACAACTATCTGATCAATCTTTGCGGAATCAGAAGGCTCAGAAACAACCGCAAGTGCTGCGCCCATAGAGGAAACCTCGGCTAAAAAGCGATGACCATTGTCGTTCGCTCCAAGCTTGGCAAAGAAAATATCCCCCGATGAAATCTCTCTGGAATCCGTGCTTGATAGCCCGGAAACAACTGACGACGGCTCCCCGCGATAAATTTGGCCATTCACCGCCGACGCTACTTCGGCAAGGGTCAATTCAATCAAGGTTCAGTGCCTTTCTTGCTTCAAGGTGAGCGTCAAAGGGAAGCTTCTTCCCCTTTATCTCGCGATACTTTAAGTGACCCGGACCGCACCAAAGTATTGCCCCGCCGACACCGACAAGATCAACGGCCGTTGAGACTGCAAGAGCTGGGTCGTCGATCTCTGAAATGAAGCTCTCGGTCCGCGTCTCCAAAATTCCGGCCATGAGCGCTGCCCTTATTAACGCGGGATCCTCGCCTCTTGGGTGCTGGTCAGTTACGACGATGTGGCTTGCAAATTTGGCGGCAGCTCTGCCCATTTCGATCCGTTTTCCAGAATCTCTGTCACCAGAGGCTCCAAGCATAATTAGCACTTGGGGATATTTGTCACGTAAATCCTTTGCAGCCAATTCGACCGCCTGAGGTGTGTGAGCGTAGTCAATGTAGATGTGCGGTTCGGTATCACTCACTAAGTCGAGACGACCCGGCACTACAGTTTCGATCTCAAGTGCCGCGGCGGCAATTGCTCTGGGTCCGTAGCCCGCCTCTATAAGCATTATTGCAGCGAGCGCAAGGTTCTTGGCCATAAGCGGACCAGGGTTGCGGGCCAAGAACAGCTCTTGTTTACCCGTTATTTTGATACCGGTAGGGGTTTGCTCAAAGCTGTAGTCCTGATCGTGGCCGATGCTAACCGTTTGTTCCGGTGATTGCTCGCGAGCAAGCTCGAGCATTTGCTGACCGAAGCGGTCCTCTACGTTTATCACCGAACGTCTTGAGAACTTTTGCGTAAATAGCGATGCTTTGGCGGATAAATAATTCGCCATTGAGCCGAACTCATCGAGGTGGTCCCTGGTGAGGTTAGTAAAGCCCGCCACGTCAAAAACTAAGCCATCAACTCTGTTTCTAACCAATGCCTGAGCCGACACCTCCACGACCGCAGCCTTTGCCCCAGAATCGGCCATCTCCGAAAGCAAACGGTGAAGGCGAGGTGCCTCCGGCGTAGTCAAGGCACTCTCAGCTCTGTGACTATCAATTTGAGTAAACGCAGAAGACGAGAGCCCTGCTTTCACTCCCATTTGAAGAAGCAGCTGATGAAGATAAAAAGCCGTTGAGGTTTTACCATTTGTGCCAGTTACTCCGAAGACCTGAAGGCCCAGATCCATCGTGCCCATAACGAAGGCCGATACGGCACCCGCGATCGACCTCGGTTCCGGATGAAGTAAAACCGGAATATCCGCTTGAATCTCTCGGTCGCTCAAGACCGCCGAGGCACCCGCGGCTATCGCTGCGGATAGAAAATCGATGCCATGAGATTTTTCTCCCTGCACCGCTATGAACAGCGAGCCTGGTACAACATCGAGAGAGCTGATAGCAACCGAAATGATGTTGACTTGATCGGCGCTGAGCACCCCTAAGCCAAATGCCTCCGCTATTTCACTAGTCGTTCTCATCTACTTCACCGTATTTATTAGATGGAACACTCCTGGATTCAGTAGTCGAAGGAGGTATGCGATAGTGCTTTAGCGCCTGCTGCATTATTGCCTTAAAGGGCGGGGTTGCCTGAGAGGAGTTTGAAACACCCTCTGGTTTATAGATGGTGATGCCGACTACAAATTTGGGGTCTTCCGCGGGCGCAATCCCGTAGAAGGAGATTGCGTATTCTTCGCCGTAGCCGGAACCATCTTTTAGCTGTGCCGTGCCAGTCTTGCCCGCGACTCGGTATCCCGGTATGGCTGCCGTCTTACCGACTCCGCCAAACTCGACTACCTTTTCCATAAGCTCTAAATCTAGGTTTGCACTGGCGGTCGAAACAACCCTGGTGGCTTGTTGAGTGGGCTTGTAAGCGACAGTTCCGTCTTCGTTTAGGCAGCTTTCAACCAAAAGCGGGTCAAGCCTCACTCCCCCGTTCGCAATTGCCTGATAGGCGTATGCCATCTGCAAGCTGGTTACAGAGATCCCCTGCCCGAATGTGGTCACTAAGTTGGTCATTTCATCCCACTCGGACGCAGGATGCAAGATCCCGGAGCTCTCGCCCTCGAACATCAGAGAACTGACAGCTCCAAAGCCGAATTTTTGCAGGTAGTCATGTCTGATTTCTCTGTCTATCTGACTTGCAAAATTAGTCATGCCGGTATTTGACGAGTAGCGAAGCACACCCGCGAGGCTGAGCGTGAAATCCTCGTGCGAAAAGCTGTCCTTGATGTACTCATTATCGAAATCCAACTGCATCCGGTCCGGTGCATTCACAGTGTCGTATTCATCTGCAGTTCCGGAATCCAACACCATCGCGGCGCTTAGTGCCTTCATGATGCTGCCAGGCTCAAAAGCCGCCTGAAAGATTCTTGAACCACGGTCGGAGCTATCTACAGCGGCAGGATCATTGGGGTCGACAGTTGGTGCTTCAGCGGCGGCAAGTATCTTCCCTGTCTTCACATCCAGCACGATCGCAGATGCCCACTCTGCCGAAAGTTTATTAACCGTGTCGGCCAAAACCTGCTGGGCAAAGAATTGAAGATTCGCATCAATAGTCAAGTTCAGCGCTCCGCCGTTTTCGGTCGGCTGAGCAGTCCGGTTCGAAGAAGGAATAGGGACTCCTTCGGCACTTCGTTCAAAGGTTTCCTGGCCATCAATACCCGCAAGGCAGGTATTGTATTGGCGCTCAAGACCGGCCAAAGGCGCACCATCGCTGCCGACGAACCCAAGAATGTTCCCAGCTACCGCCCCCATTGGGTAAAGGCGATCCTCGAACTGATCGAAAAAGACCCACGGGACACTCATGTCCCGAATCGCGTTGTATATTTCAGCATTCACAGTCTTGGCGAGATTTGCATACTCGGAATCGCCGTCTAGCTTTAGCACAAGCTCCCCGTAGTTGACCCCGAGCAGTTGAGACAAGTCCATGGCGATTTCATCTACCGAACGCTCGGTTCTCACTCCATCTATGGTCTGAAATACCGGACCAACACTCTTCGGAGCGACATTCACGTCGTATCGAAACACAGTTTTAGCCAGCACCTGACCGGAAGAGTCAAGGATGTCACCGCGTAGTGAAGAAATGGTTTGGGTAATTTTTCTGGTCTCGAGAGACTGTTCTTGAATCTCCGCCGCTCTTACTACTTGAAAATCGACTAAGCGAAACCCAAGTACGGCAACCATCAAGAACAGAAGCACTGCAAAGGCGCCTAGGCGTCGGCTCAACGAAGAGTGAGTTCCCATGTTGGCCCTATCTGGTTGGTGACGCCGGTATTAGCCCAGACTGCCAAACTAGGCCAGAACTGGCCAAATTCGCGGTTTCAACACTCACCTCAAGGTCTCCATCTGCGACGGTAGCCATAGAAAACTCAGAAACTGTTCCTAATGCCGAGTTAGCAACCAGATTTGCACTTGCAACTGCCGAGCCATCGGCGCGAGCCGGAGCCGGTTCGCCGAATATCTTGTCGTTGTAAATATCAATCATTACCGACGCCGGGTTCGCAACCATGCCCAGCATATTTGCGGCATCAGCAAGGTTCTGCGGAGACGACAGCGATGAGACTTCCTCCTGAATAATCTGCACATCAGTAGCTAAGTTTCGCTTCTCAAGCGTGAGAGACCGCAGTTGGTAAGCGTCTTGAGTGAGAACCATGTTGAGAGAAATTTGTCCGATGAGAACCGCGACAATTCCCAGCACAAAAATAAGCCCGGCTGTTAGGCTCGGCTTTAGCTTTTTGGCATCGTTTTCTGACACCATATAAATGCTCACTAGAAGACCTCCAGTTTTTGGGCGGCCCGCAGCCTCGCGGAAGCAGCCCTTGGGTTTTGAGAAAGTTCTAGCTCCGTTGCTCGCTCTACACCGCGAGTGATGACCTTTAGAGCCGGAGAGGTCCCAGGTAGCTGCATGGGCATTCCGATTGGCGTCGAAGAGACCGCCGCTTGCTGCATGGCGCGCTTCGTAATGCCGTCTTCAAGCGAGTGGTAGGACATGACGACCAGCCTTGCCCCAACTGCGAGGGCATCAATGGCCTGCGGCAATGCCGACTCGAGACCAGAAAGCTCGCTATTTACTGCGATTCGCAGCGCTTGGTAAATCCGCTTCGCTGGGTGACCAGTTGCCCGACCTGGTGCCATTGGAACTACGGCGGTGACGATTTTGTTCAAGTCAGCACTTGTAAGAATGTCTGAGACTTCGCGTTCGGCAACGACCCGTTTGGCAATTAGTGGAGCAAACCGCTCCTCGCCGTAGTCTCGGAAAATTTTAGTGAGTTCCTTTTCGCCGAGCTTTGCAATCAAATCCGCGGCGGTTTGACCCAGGTTTTGGTTCATTCTCATGTCTAAGGGCGCATCCTGCGCATACGAAAACCCGCGGTCGGCTTCGTCGAGCTGCATTGAACTGACACCCAAGTCCATCAAGATGCCCTGGACAGAAGTCAAGTCCAGCTCAGCTATCACCTCGCTGATCTCATCGTAGGTGGCGGCAGCGGGGATAAACCGGGTGCCAAAAGGTTCCAAACGCGCTGTCGCTAGTTCCAATGCTGCCGGATCCCTGTCGATACCAATCACGGTCAGGTTGTCGTGCTCTTTCAGGAGTGCCTCGGTGTGACCACCGAGACCGAGAGTGCAGTCAATTACAACGGCTGAGTCTCCGGTGATTCCCGGTCTTAGAAGCTCCATGCAACGTTGGAGCATTACTGGGCGGTGAAGATCTGAGGTTGAATGATTCATCTTTTATGGGGAATCATTTCCTACACCTTGATCCTTGTCCGTCTACGAGCTTGGTTTTCGTAGGTCCGACTTAGGGGAAGTAAGCCGGTACGGCCAAGGAACAAAGTGCAGGAAATTAGAACAGTCCCGGAATCACCTCCTTCGCCTGCTGAGCAAAAGATTCCTCATTGCTCTTGAGGTAGGAATGCCACGCCTGCGCGTCCCAGATTTCAGCCCTGGAGCCAACGCCGATGATTACTAGTTCCTTGGTGAGTGACGCATAGTCTCTGAGTAGTTGCGGGAGAAGAACTCTGCCCTGCTTGTCAGGTGACTCGTCAGTGGCCCCTGACAGAAAAACACGCAGATAACGGCGCGCTTCTTCGGATGTGACTGGCGCTTGACGAATCTTCTCGTGGACTTCCTGAAATTCTTTTGCCGAAAAAATGTAGAGGCAGTGCTCTTGACCCTTTGTTATTACTACGCCTTCATCCAATTCGCTTCGGAATTTGGCGGGAAGAATTAATCGGCCCTTTTCGTCCAGCTTTGGAGTGTGCGTACCTAACAGCATGAACACTCCCTCCGCATCGTGTTATACCCCACTTTACTCCACTTTGCTCCACTAGATGCATTTTGGCAAGCCCTTTTTGATTTTTTTGGCAAAATAAATTAAATAAAAAAACCCCGCCTTAGCGGGGTTTTAGAAAAGAACGATTAGTCGTTGTTGAATCTCTGGTTCCAGCGATCCTCAAAAAATGAAGAGCCCCCAGGAGCTTTTGCGGACTTACCCAGTCCCGGAATGCGGAAATTGCTGGTTGCAACCACGAGGCCAATAACCATGACCATAAATGCGACCACCCCGAAAAATGCCACCTGAAGCGAAACCGCCGAAATAAGAAGAACCACGCCCACAAGCATTGTGATTACTCCGACCACTAGCTTTTTACCGTCCTTGTTCGACGAACCCACGTCGCGCACTCGGTTGGCAAAGCCAGCGTCTTCCTCTATGAGATTACGTTCCATCTCTTCAAGGAGCTTTTGCTCTCGGTCTGATAATGCCATTGGTTGACTCCGTTCCTTCCTAATTGTAAACAACTTTCAGACGCTAAGCTATTCCGCGTGGCTCAAGATTTCCTGTTAGAACTCGTTCAGAACAAACTCGACGCGTTTTGCGATCAAAAACGCGACGAGCTTTCTGGTATCTCCGAAGACTTGATACCCCTTATAGATTTTACTCAGTCTCTACTTTCCGGTGGGAAAAGATTCAGGGCCCTTTTCTGCTATTGGTCCTTCGCCTCAACCTTGGGCTCTGAAACAAATGGAGCGGAATTAGGCCCAGACTCCCCGATCGTCGGAGTAGCCGCAGCCCTAGAGATGTTCCACGCCGCTGCACTTGTTCATGATGACCTACTCGATCAATCCGACACTCGTCGAGGTGCGCCTTCGATCCATAAGCGCTTTGAGAGCCTCCACAAGCAACACAGCTACGTGGGGTCTCCCGAGCGTTTTGGTTTGGCGGGTTCAGTTCTTGTGGGCGACCTGATGCTGGCATGGAGTTCAGAGATTTTTGGCGAAGCACTACTTCATGCTCCCAATGAAAAATCCGAAGCCAACTGCAGACATGAATTCGGCAAAATGCGCTTTGAGGTGATGGCCGGTCAGTACCTAGACGTTTTGGAAGAAAATGCCGCACCGACGAGGACCGATGGTGCCGCGGTTGCCCGAGCCAACAGGATAATGCTGTATAAAACTGCAAAATACAGCCTGGAAGCGCCTCTACTAATTGGTGCAGCTCTTGCTGGCGCGGAAGATGGATCTCTAAATGCGCTCAGCGAGTTCGGCATTCCGCTTGGGCTAGCTTTTCAGCTAAGAGACGACGTCCTGGGGGTGTTTGGTGACCCTCAAGTAACGGGAAAGCCCGCGGGAGACGACCTTAGAGAAGGCAAACGCACCGTTCTGATTGCGCTCACACTGGAGACTCTTCCCAAATCCGTTGCCCGAATTTTCGAGGAGCTGCTAATTTCCGGAGAGATTAATGATGAGCAGCTCGAATTTATGAGAAATACGATCTCAGACTCTAAAGCTTTAGAGAAGACCGAACGGCTCATTGCTGAGCACTCCACCAGGTCGATTGAGTCCTTGGCGGCCCTAGAAATTAGCGACAGGGGCAGAAACGCCCTCGCGAAATTGGCAGATCAGGTAATAAATCGAGCTAAGTAGTTGTCTAGCCGAGCCCTTGGGCGGCTCTACGAACAGGGGCTTTGTGGCCAGCGAGCAATGCGGTGATCGGCTCTGTCCCTAGCTCCGCATTCATCTCATAAAGCCAAACGATTGACTCGTCTCGAGTCAGTCCTAAATCGTTCAGCAAAATTAGAGTTCCGTGAACACTACTCAACGGTTCACGATCAATAATTAGATCGGCCGGGATCATCGGCACTTTGTCGATTCGATAGGTGAACAAAAAATGTTCATCTATCAGCCTGCGCACTCTTCCAGGCGAGGTCTCAAGAAGATCAGCAGCCTGATCAATGGTTAGCCAGCTAGAAACTTTGTCGGTTATCAATTTACGCCCTTGCCGTTTTTACCAGCTGCTCAGCCACCAAAAAGGCAAGCTCGAGAGACTGCATGTGGTTTAGCCTCGGGTCGCACACTGACTCATAGCGCTCGGCCAGAGTGCTTTCGTCAATCAAATCTGACCCGCCAAGACATTCCGCGACATCGTCACCGGTTAGCTCAACATGTAGTCCGCCCGGGTGAGTTCCAAGTCCTCGGTGCACCTCGAAGAAGCCTGCGACCTCGTCCATGATGTCATCGAACCTTCTGGACTTGTAGCCATTCGCAGTTGTCATGCCGTTTCCATGCATTGGGTCGGTGATCCACAGCGGAGTCGACTCGGACTCCTGTGCTGCTTCAATAAGCTTTGGAAGCTCATCGCGGATTTTGCCAGCTCCCATTCGGCTAATAAAAGTCAATCGGCCTGGCTCGCGCTCTGGATCCAGCCTGTCGATCAAATCAAGAACGTCTTGCTTGCTAGTCGAAGGCCCGAGCTTCACGCCCAAAGGGTTTCTAACCTTCGAGAGGTAGTCAATGTGGGCGCCATCAAGTTGCCTTGTTCGCTCCCCCACCCAAATAAAGTGACCGCTTGTGACATATGGCGTTCCGGTTCTGGAATCTAGTCTGGTTAGTGGGCGCTCGTAGTCGAATAACAAGCCCTCGTGGGACACAAAGAACTCGGTCGACTTAAGCTCATTTGCGTCAATTCCGCAGGCGTCCATAAATCTCATCGCTCGGTCAATGTCCTGAGCAATGCTTTCGTAACGCTTATTCGCCGGGTTGTCCGTGAAGCCCTTATTCCACGAGTGGACTTCGCGAAGGTCGGCGAAGCCGCCGGTCGTGAAGGCCCTAATTAAGTTGAGTGTGCTTGCAGACGTGTTGTAAGCCTGCATTAATCTATTGGGGTCATTTCTTCTTGACTCAGGAGTGAATTCGTATCCGTTTACCGCATCGCCGCGGTAGGCCGGCAAAGTTACGTCTCCACGAGTTTCGTTGTCCGCAGACCTCGGCTTAGCAAACTGACCGGCCATGCGACCCATTTTGACCACCGGCAGCGAGGAGCCATACATGAGAACGACTGCCATCTGCAGGACCGTTTTTATCCGACTGCGAATTCGATCTGCGGTTGCATCCGCAAAGGTCTCGGCACAGTCGCCACCCTGGAGAACAAAGGCTTCGCCTCGGCTCGCAGTTGCAATTCGATCGCGTAACGAGTCAACTTCGCCGGCAAACACCAACGGTGGCTTAACAGACAGCTCTTCTTTTACCTTTTCAAGAGTCTCTTGGCTGTCCCAGGTTGGTTGCTGCTTCGCCTCAAGATTGAGGTAGTTGTCTAATCCGAACTCGTTCACGATTCCCTATTCTGCTCTTGCAAGTCTGCTTTTGACCGTCGAGGCGTACACGTCTTCATACTTTTGATTCGAAAGTCGGTGGATGTTGTACACGATTTGGTCGGTCACGGATCTCAAGACCGCTCGCTCACCCTCCATGCCGGCAAACCTAGAGAAGTCTAACGGCTCCCCAATCACCACTCCTACTCGATGTATTTTTGGATACTTAGCGCCCAGCGGCTGAACCTTGTCGGTGTCAATCATTGCAACCGGTATCACTGGAACCCCGGCCTCTAGGGCCATTCTGGCTATGCCGGTTCTACCTCGATGCATGTCGGAGTTGGGGGACCTTGTTCCTTCGGGATAAATACCCAGTAGCAAACCTCGTTCTAGAACTCCGAGACCAGTATTCAACGAATCCTCCGAGGCCTTGCCCCCAGACCTATCTATAGGGATCTGGCCAGTGGAAATGAAAAACCACTTTATGAGAGCCCCTTTGAGGCCCTTACCGTTGAAATATTCGCTCTTAGCCAGAAAGGTCACCGGGCGTCTTAGCTTGAGCGGCAGAAAAATGGAGTCGACAAAAGATAAATGGTTTGATGCCAAAATTGCACCGCCATTCCTTGGAATGTGTTCGGTCCCTCTAGACCACGGTCGGAACAGCAGCCTGAGAATGGGACCCAGAACAAAATTCTTTAGAAAAAAATAGGTCATGAATTCTCCAGTCGTTGCCTGACAGCCTACCGAAGTGAGTCGCGCGCCAAATCAGCGGCGCCAATCACTCCAGCCTGATTCGAGAAGGATGCTGCCAAAATTTTAGCCACCGGTCGAAAACCCTGTGCCGGTAATTCTCGAAGGAAGCTCTCTCTGATCGGGTCAAGTAGTAATTCTCCAGCCTCGGAAAGGCCTCCGCCTATTACATAAACCTGAGGGTCGAGAGCGGCAGTAATACTCCCCATTGCTTCACCGAGGAAGGCTCCAACATCGCGCAGGAGCGACAATGCGCCTGGGTCTTTGGCAGCAAGCGCTTGCCTAACATGCTCCCCCGTCAGTTCCTGATGGTCTGCCTGCAAAGATGCGAGCAGGTTCCCAGCTGGATCGCCGCTTGAACTCAAAATTCGAGCGGCCTCTAGCAATGCGGTTCCTGAGGCATACTGCTCGACGCAACCGGTTCTCCCGCAGCCGCATTGCTTGCCGCCCCTGACAACCCTGATGTGTCCAAGCTCTCCGGCAATGCCGAAGCCCCCTCTTCGAATGGCGCCATCAGAGATAACCGCACCGCCCACCCCCGTGCCTAGCGTGAGCATGACCATGTCCCTTGAGCCTTTGCCCGCTCCAAAACGATATTCTGCCCAGCCGGCGGCGTTTGCGTCATTCTCGATAACAAGGCTCCGCTGAATTTTTTCCTCTAAACGTTCTCGAAGCGGCTCATCTCTCCAGCTCAAGTTCGGCGCGTATAGGACATTGGATTGGTCGGCATCGATAAACCCTGCAGCCGCGACACCCACCGGCACCTGCTCTGATCCAACCTGCTCAAAAAGCTCTTGAATCAAACCTGCCACCGCATTCACCATCAAATCTGCATCCTTGGCCGGTGATAAGACCCTTTTCTCGGTTATAACCTTGCCGTTGTCGTCGACAATTGCCCCCAAAATTTTGGTGCCGCCGATGTCTATGCCGATGCTGAGCAAGCTTTTAGCTCCTTGGTTAGGTGAGAGCTAAATTTTAGGGGGCGAACCACCACAAAAAGCTACAAAGAAATTTATTGATTTTCCAGTACCAATGGAAATCCAATTCAAAACAAGTTAAAGTATGGGTAAATGGACACAGGAGAGACAATGAAGTTTTACGATGTGCCAATAAAGGTGAACACAGACCCAAGCCTGAACGCGAGCGACCTTCTCCTTGAAAGAGTCGCAATAGACCCGTCTCATCCACTTTTTAGCCGCCAGAACAAGGACGGCACTTGGAGAAATGTAACCTCCCAGGAGTTCTTGGACGAGGTCAAGTCACTAGCCAAGGGTCTTATCGCTAAGGGAATTAAGCCGGGCGACGCTGTAGCCATAATGTCTCGCACTCGGTATGAGTGGACAATGATTGATTTTGCCATTTGGTTCGCGGGTGCAATAGGTGTGCCAATCTACGAAAGCTCGGCAGCAAGCCAAATTGAATGGATACTGACCGATTCGGATGCAATTGCTCTGTTCATAGAGGACGACGAGCATTTAGAGCGCTTCAACAAGGTCAAGTCCAGCGCTCCAAAAGTGAAGCACGTTTGGAGAATTGATTCAAAAGACTTTTCCGGACTTCACCAAGACGGTGAAAAGATTGGTGACGACCAGCTGGAAAAAGCTCGCTCGCACGCAAACCTGGGCGACCTCGCGACCATCGTTTACACATCCGGCACCACAGGTAACCCAAAGGGCTGCGAGCTGACTCACAAGAGCTTTGTGGATCATGCAAAGAATGCTGCTGCGGAAATCCCAGAAATTGCCAATATCAAACAATCCTCACTCATCTTCCTGCCGCTTGCTCATATTCTGGCTAGGTACGTTTCGGTTCTGTGTCTTCACTCTGGAATCCGAGTAGGTCACTTGAGTGACTCTCTACAAGTGGTTCAAGTTCTTCCAGTATTCAAGCCAACCTTCATCTTGGCGGTTCCAAGAGTTTTCGAGAAGATTTACAACGGCGCAGAGCTAAGGGCAGAAACCGGAGGCAAGGGCAAGATTTTCCGTTCCGCTGCCGAGGTCGCAATCGATTACTCGAAGGCTCTGGACAGCAAGTCCGGACCTTCTCTTGGGCTAAAGATCAAGCACAAGCTGTTTGACCGACTCGTCTACGGCAAGTTGCGTGCCGCAATGGGTGGCAACGTGAAATACGCTATTTCAGGAGGCGCCCCGCTCGGAGCAAGGCTTGGACACTTTTATCGAGGCATCGGACTAATCGTGCTAGAAGGCTACGGGCTTACCGAAACAGCCGCTGCCGCCGTAATCGGGCGGGTTGTCTGGCAAAAAATTGGCAAAGTCGGTCGCGCTCTACCTGGAACTGGAATCAAGATCGCCGATGACGGAGAAATTTGGCTGCGCGGCATCAACTGTATGCGCGGCTACCGGCGTAACGAAGCCGCAACCAGAGAAGCGTTTGTTGAAGATTGGTTCCGAACAGGCGACCTTGGTGAGCTGGACGAGGACGGCTTCCTCACTATCACTGGCCGCAAAAAAGAGATGCTCGTAACCGCGGGAGGCAAGAATGTTGCCCCGGCTCCGATTGAAGATCCACTTCGTGCCCACCCACTTGTCGGGCAGGTAGTCGTGATTGGGGACTCAAAGCCATTTATTTCAGCGCTCATATCTCTGGACCCAGACATGGTGATGGTTTGGGCTCAAAACAACGGCATCGAGAAGAAACTGACGCTCGCCGAGGCAACGAAGCACCCGACCATAATTGCGGAGATTCAAAAGACTGTTGACGAAGTCAACGAGTTATTCTCGAAAGCTGAGCAGGTGCGCTCTTTTGAAATTCTGGACGTTGAGCTAACCGAGGCATCCGGTCACTTGACACCATCGCTGAAGATTAAGCGCTCCAAAGTGATGGTGGATTTCGATCTTCAAGTGGAGAGGATTTACGCTAGCGCGTAAACCACGCTTGCTCGCGGAGGGCCTTAAAGGCTAGTTTTCGCTCCTGCTTTTCCAAGCGATCCAGATAAAGAATTCCCGATAGGTGATCAATTTCATGCTGGAGGGCTTGAGCCATCAAGCCTTCACCTGAGATTTCAATTATTGATCCATCAAGCTGAAAGCCTGAGGCCTTGGCTAAGGGATGGCGCATGGCCAGGTGCCAAAGGCCCGGGACTGAAAGACAGCCCTCCTCCATTGGAACTAGTTCACCCGAGAGTTCAGTAATTTTTGGGTTTATGAGGTAGCCGATTTCACCCTCTACGTTATAGGCGAACGCACTTAGCCCCACACCGATCTGCGTGGCTGCCACTCCCGCCCTACCGGACAGAGACGTGGTGTCGATTAGATCCTGTATCAGACCCGAAGCCGATGTGAAATCGAGGATTTCAGCTGATGGTGTTTTCAGGATTGGGTCGCCAAAAAGCCTTATTTCCCTGACGCTCAAGCAGCTAACCCATCAACCACCAAGGCGGCTAGGTCTCTGGCAGCCTGCCTTGTGGCGGGGTGCAACTGATCGAAATCGATAAAAGCTCCTGCGGCTAGCTGAGGGTCGTAAGGAATTCTGACTACGGCACGAACCCGAGATTGAAAGTGGGCTTCGATTTCATCAAGCTTCACGAGCTCTGTCCCAAAAGTCGCAGTGTTCAGGGCCACCACGCTATTGCGAACAAGCTCGCTGTGCCCATTCGAGTCCAACCAGGTGAGAGTCTCGGAAGCGAGCTTCGCCTCGTCAATCGATCCACCAGAAACAATTACTACTCCGTTGGCCCGCATCAAAACCGCACGCATGACACTGTGAACAATTCCAGTACCACAGTCGGTAAGGCAGACGCTGTAATACCTTGCAGCAATGTCTGCCACTACGTTGTAGTCGCCCTCGTTGAAAGCTTCAGAGATCATGGGATCGGCGTCCGATGAAAGCACGTCCAAGCGAGATTTATCGCGTGAGACAAAATCACTGAAGACGCTAAAACTTGAAATACCGCCAGCTCGATTAACGACGTCCCTAACCGTGCGATCGGTACGCTTTTGCACGCGTTCCGACAGTGTTCCGCGATCCGGGTTTGCGTCGATTGCAAGTATCCGATCTTCTCGGGCTCGCGCCATTGCCATGCCAATGAGGGCAGTCATTGTGGTTTTTCCAACGCCGCCCTTTCGAGTAAGCACTGGTACAAACTTGGTTTCTCCAGCAAGATCAGCCCTAATCCTTGCGTCGAGGGCCCTTCTGGCCCGCACCACGGCGTTGTCGCCGAGGTTTATGAGACCAAAGCTGATTCGATACAGGCTGCGCCTAAAAAAGGTCTCCGGAATAAAGTTCGGCTTTGCCTTGTCTTGCAATAGTCGGTCCGCGGTAAGCAAGCTAGCTGGCTCGGGCTCAGCAAACAAGTCCTCAACCTCTGGAGCAACGTCAATGGGAATCGACACTGCATCGGCAGAAACTTGGTTCAACTGACCAGTCTCTGGGTCGAGCTCCAAGTCGCTGAAGTCAGCGCTTTCTCCTGAGGCATAATCGCGTTCTGGGTTCTTTTCCAAAACAACTCCTATTCAATTACGGCTATTAGGTCGCCGCCTTCAACGGGCGTGGGACCAGTAATGCCAAGCCTTACTATTTTGCCAGAGATTGGGGCGGCGATGCTTGCTTCCATCTTCATAGCTTCGATACCGGCAATTGGATCGCCGACCTGAACGCTATCACCCACTTCAACCTTTGGAGTCACAACACCGGTGAATGGAGCGGCCGCATGTCCCTTGATGGCCGGATCTGCTTTTTCGGCAGACGAAGTTGTCGCTGTAATGCTGTGATCTCGCGCCAAAATTGGACGCAACTGGCCGTTGAGTTTTGCCATCACCGTCCTGAAGCCTTTACTGTCAGCCTCTCCGATGGCCTCGAGGCCCACGAACAGCTGGAGCCCCTTTCGCAGTTCCACAACATGCTCGTGGTCTTGCTCTAGCCCGTATAGGTAGTCAAGGGTTTCGAGGTTATCGAGCTCCCCGTACGCGGCCTGAACACGGTCGAACTCTTTGGTTGGACCGGGGAACAAAAGTTGATTCAGGGTTCGCTGAATCAGCTTGTGGTCTGTGGATTTTAGGGCCGCTAAGTCATCGGTCGAAACTGGAGTCACTGAAATGTCAGGTTTTTTACCCTTCAGAACCTTGGACCGGAATGGTTCCGGCCAACCACCGGGCAGATCCCCTAATTCGCCTGCCATGAAACCGATAACGGAGTCCGGAATGTCATAGTTTTGAGGGTTATTTTCAAAATCTTCAGGGTCAGCCTCGACCGCAACGAGATGCAGCGCCAAGTCACCGACAACTTTCGAAGACGGAGTCACCTTAGGAGGCCTTCCAAGGATTCGATTCGCAGCCGCATACATGTCTTCAACCAATTCGAACCGGTCACCCAAACCTAGCGCGATTGCCTGTTGCCGGAGATTTGAAAGCTGACCACCGGGGATCTCATGCGAATAAACGCGACCGGTTGGGCCTGGCAGTCCAGATTCAAACGGCGAATAGACCTTTCGGACGGCCTCCCAATATGGCTCAAGATCGGTCACTGCGCTCATTGAAATTCCAGTGTCGCGCTCGGTGTTTTCCAGTGCGGCAACCAGGGAGCTAAATGAGGGCTGACTAGTGGTGCCGGCCATCGGCGCACTTGCCACATCGACTGCGTCCACTCCAGCCTCGACTGCGGCCAAAAGCGTCGCCAGCTGGCCGCCTGCCGTGTCATGAGTGTGTAGGTGAACTGGTAGATCAAATCGATCTCTGAGCGCGCTTACAAGTACGCGTGCAGCCTGGGGTCTCAGTAAGCCCGCCATGTCCTTGATTGCGAGGACGTGAGCGCCGGCATCGACGATTCGATCTGCGAGTTTCAAGTAGTAATCCAGAGTGTAAAGCTCTTCTTTTGGATCCAAGAAATTACCGGTAAAGCTCATGCCAACCTCGGCTAGAGACTTGGTCTTGTCCCTTACAGCCGCAATCGCCGGTGCCATTTGCGACACATCGTTCAGGGCATCAAAAATTCGGAAAATATCCACTCCGGTATGAGCGGCCTCTTCAACAAAGGCGTCGGTGACCTCGACCGGGTACGGAGTATAGCCAACGGTATTTCGGCCACGAAGCAACATTTGAATGCACAAATTTGGAAGCTCCTCTCGCAGTTGAGCGAGCCTTGACCAGGGGTTCTCACCGAGGAACCTGAGTGCTACGTCATAGGTTGCGCCTCCCCAAGCTTCGACCGAGAGAAGCTCCGGCGTCATTCTGGCCACGTACGGAGCCGCCGCCACAAGGTCGCGACCTCGCACTCTGGTTGCAAGTAGCGACTGATGAGCGTCCCTGAAGGTGGTGTCAGTGACCAGAACTTGTCTCTGTAACCTCATCCACTTGGCAAAACCTTCCGGCCCAAGTTCCACCAATCGCTGCTTTGAACCATCGGGAACTGTCGTGCCCAAATCAATTTTTGGTAATTTTAGTTGCGGATCTGTCCGGCCTTCTCGGTCGCCATAGGGCTTATTAACGGTCACCTCGGCGAGCCACTGCAGCACCTTTGTGCCACGGTCTTTGGAAACCCTTGCATTCATAAGCTCGGGACGCTCATCGATAAAGTGCGTTGAGAGTTCGCCCGATGCAAACGTCTCGTCATCCAAAACTGCCTGCAGGAAATTAATGTTGGTGGCAACACCGCGAATTCTGAATTCGGCGAGTGCGCGCTTCCCCCTATCAACTGCCGATCTGAAATCTCTACCCCGAGTAATTAGCTTCACGAGCATCGAATCAAAGTGAGGGGAAACCTCGGTTCCGGTTGATACTGTTCCGCCATCAAGTCGAATACCAGCACCACCCGGGGAGCGATAGGTCGTTATCTTTCCAGTGTCGGGCCTAAAACCCGCGGCTGGATCCTCAGTAGTAATCCTGCACTGCACGGCAAAGCCATGCGGCCGAATGCTGTCTTGAGTAAGGCCCATGTCCGCAAGAGTCGCGCCAGCAGCAATTCGAAGCTGAGACTGCACGAGATCAACATCGGTGATTTCTTCGGTAACAGTGTGTTCAACCTGTATTCGGGGGTTCATCTCGATGAACACGTGCTTTCCCGTGTTCGGTCCCACGGTCTCAATTAGAAACTCAACGGTCCCGGCATTCTGGTACCCGATTTCCTTGGCGAAATTAACCGCATCGGCGAACAATTGCTGTCGAAGAACGTCATCTAGGTGCGGAGCCGGAGCTATCTCAATGACTTTTTGATTGCGTCGCTGAATCGAACAGTCTCGCTCGTGAAGATGAACTACGTTGCCGTGATTGTCGGCCAAAATTTGCACTTCGATGTGTCTCGGGCGAATTACTGCTTGCTCGAGAAATACGTGAGCGTCCCCAAACGCACTCCCTGCTTCACGCATCGCTTCACCGATTGCATCAGGAAGGTCGGCCTCAGCGTCTACTTTGCGCATGCCGCGGCCACCACCTCCGGCAACGGCCTTGACAAATAGCGGAAAGCCGATCTTTCCAGCCTCGGCGATAAGTTTTGGGACATCCTCGGACGATTCAGTAGAAGCAAGAACAGGGACTCCTGCGCGGATTGCTGCTGCCTTGGCATTCACCTTGTCGCCAGCCAACTCAAGAACTTCTGGAGATGGGCCGACAAAGGCTATTCCGTTTAGTTTGGCTTGCCTTCCAAGTTCAGCGTTTTCGCTCAAGAAGCCATAGCCCGGGTAAATGGCGTCGGCGCCCGATTCTTTGGCGACCCGTATCATTTCCGAGACTGAAAGATAAGCCCTTACGGGTGACCCATCTGCCTTTATCTCATAGGCCTCGTCAGCCTTCAGTCGGTGGACAGAGCCCCGATCTTCGTAAGGGTAGACAGCTACGGTCTTCGCACCAATTTCGTAAGCGGCCCGAAATGCTCGTACGGCAATTTCACCTCGGTTGGCTACCAGAATCTTTTTAAACATCAAACCTTACTGAACCGATGTGGCGCGCAATGCACACGCCTAATAACTAGGTAGCCTATTACAGTGCATGTACTTAGCGTGAGTTCCCTCAAGGGTGGCGTAGGAAAAACTACGGTAGCCCTTGGCTTGGCATCGGCGGCTCTCAATCGAGGAATCAACACCCTGGTAATTGACCTAGACCCTCAGTGCGACGCAACCAGCGGGCTCGCAGCCCCTGCGGACATGACCGCGTCCGTAGCCGAAGTGCTGCAGAGCCCCAAGCTTCCTGTCTTGAGAAGAGCGGTGGTCTCCTCTCCTTGGTCAAGAGGATCAAAGCTAGATGTTCTAGTTGGCAGCCCAAGGTCACTTTTGCTTGACAATCCTGCTCCGACTGTCTCCGATGTCTGGAAACTTGAGGAAATTCTTGCCCTAATCGAAGATGAGTATGACCTTGTTATCATCGACACTCCCCCATCCATCAACGCCCTCACTCGAACCGCCTGGGTAGCGAGCGATCGAGTAATTTTAGTGACTGAGCCGGCACTGTATTCAGTCATTGCAGCCGACAGAGCACGCCGAGCAATTGCGGAGATTAGCGCGAAGCTGAGTCCAAGGCTTAGCCTCTACGGTTTCGTTGTCAATCGCCTTAGGCAGAATTCGCATGAGCACGAGTTTCGCCTAAATGAACTTCGCGAAATGTTTGGGGATCAACTACTGCAACCATATTTCGAAGAGCGCGCTGCCGTTCAGCAGTCGACCGGGGCAGCCAGGCCAATTCACTCTTGGCCTGCGGAAGGCGCCTCGGAAGTAGCCCAAGGCTTCGATCGCCTACTGGCTGGTCTAATGGCAGATTTTGACACTACCGAAGTAAAACGGGCACGAATCGGAATAGTTGGCCGAACCATGCGAGGTCAGTCGAATTTGCTAAAGGACCTTACTCAGCCAGAAATCAAAACAGAAGTTACGCCCGAATCAAGACGGGTAAGAAAAAAGAAGCGTTGGTTTCAACGCTAGGAGATTTTACGAGCCCTTCGGGCCGCAAGTTCATCATGAACCGCTGCTTCTTCAGCGGCAAAGTCAACCAAAGTGGCTTCGACTTCACGCAGCACTCTACCTATCGCAATTCCAAACACACCCTGGCCTTGACCTAGAAGGTCAATAACCTCGTCCTGGGAAGTACACAAGTAAACTCGCGCCCCATCCGACATGAGCGTTGTGTTAGTTAGGTCCGAAATACCAGCTGCGGAAAGTTGCTCAACTGCGATTCTGATCTGTTGCAGTGAGACACCGGTGTCCAGGAGTCGCTTGACAAGTTTCAAAACCAAAATGTCTCGGAATGAATAAAGTCGCTGTGATCCAGAACCTGTCGCGCCCTGTATCGCGGGAACCGCGAGCCCGGTTCTGTCCCAGTAATCAAGCTGACGGTAAGTTATGCCCGCGGCGGCGGCGGCGGAAGCTCCCCGGTAACCAATATCAGTGTTTGGCAAGCCGTCAGTGAACAACACACCAGATTCGTATTCCACCGCTACTCCTAATTTGCACAGACTGCTAA
Source organism: Aquiluna sp. (assembly GCA_028822985.1). Taxonomy (GTDB): domain Bacteria; phylum Actinomycetota; class Actinomycetes; order Actinomycetales; family Microbacteriaceae; genus Aquiluna. The sequence continues at coordinate 13,691 of JAPKCK010000001.1, read as the reverse complement.
GTCTGCCTTCAAGTTAAGGTTTAGGGTTTCTCTTCCGACTCGGGCGTGTCGCACTATCGTTCTATCTCTTCGATGACTTCTGTTATCAAGTGAGACCTAATAGCGCCGAAGCGCTCTGCTATCTCCCTGGAAATATGTCCGGCCTTTGCCGCACTGTCCGGTGCTTTCTTGCGAAGAATAGGCTCAGTCACGCCTGTGATGATTCCAATTTCACGCTCCGCTGCGGACTTCAACCCACGTAAGTGGCGGGGTTGAATGCCAAATTCCTCCAGGCCGACCAAAGCAAAAGCGATCTCGACTTCGTGCGAAGAATGAGGTTGAGCTCCAAATAGACCTAAATCTGCACCTTCTTTAAAGGCAATATCTGAAAGTCCAGTCTCAAGCTTCAGTTGAGAGGTTGAAAAACGTTGTCCTTTTCGCAGCGATGCTGGGCTGGCCGCCGGTAATAGCGGCTGCCTTCCGGAATCTAGTTCATCCAAGTACTCCCTAATCACCTTGAGAGGAAGATACTGATCGCGCTGAAGAGTCAGAATAATTCTGAGGCGCTCAATCTGTGGTTCCGAAAATTTTCGATATCCAGCTTCGGTTCGCTCCGGAGCGACAAGGCCCTGATCTTCTAAAAAGCGGAGCTTGGATGGGCTCAGATCACCGAAATCCGGCTTAAGAACGGAAAGCACCTGGCCGATTGTGTACAGCTTGCGATGATCTTGAAGTCTCGATAAAGAGTTTTCCAAGCTCAGCCCCCCTTCTTCGAAGAGTAAAAAGTCAGACGAAATTTTCCGATTAGTACTTCGGCTCCGTCGGTCAAATCGATCATGTCCACTCTATTGCCGTCGACATAGGTTCCGTTCATGGACCCCAAGTCCTCAAGCGCAAAGGCCAATCGCGTCCTGGAGATTTGAACATGCTTTCTGGAAACAGTTACGTCATCCAGGAAAATGTCCGCCTCTGGGTGCCTTCCGGCGATAGTTAGATCTTGGTCGAGTAGGAATCTCGATCCGGATCCCGGTCCTCTGTGCGAAATAAGAAGTGCCGAGTTGGGAGGAAGAGCCGCCACTGCGATTGCTTCTTCGTCAGAAAGAACAGGAGTGTTTTTGGCTATCAGGTCATCAGAAAAACGAGCTGTGTCATCACTTCCAAAAGCTTCTTTAGACAATTTGGCCTCCCCTTCATACTTTAGGGGATTTTGGCTTGATGGATGACAAGACTTCTATAACTTGCTTGACATACAGCAATCCGGACAGCCAGTAGAGAGCCACCCCCCAATACGCGAAGCCCCAAGCAAGTGGTAAGACTATGAAGTCAGCCTCCGGCCAGACATCAGCCATCAATAACAGCGGCAGAGCGTACAAAAGTGCAAAGGTCCCAGCTTTGCCCAAAAAATGTACCGGTAGCGGACCGTAGCCATGGCTAGCCAAAATCGGGTAGACAATCACCAGCATCAGATCCCTAGAAGCGACAATCAGAGCTAACCAGAGCGGTATGTTTCCATTGATTGTCAGACCGATCAAGGCGGCGAAGATGAAAAGCCGGTCAGCCGCCGGATCTAGAAGTTGACCCAGTCTTGTTACTTGATTAAAACGCCTCGCTATTTGCCCATCGAGCCAATCTGTGGCGCTGGCGACCATCAAAATAATCAAAGCTGCAATAAATTGCCCAGTCAAAAGCAACACGAGGAACACCGGCACCATAAATAGCCGAAGGACGCTCAGCATGTTTGGAATGCTCTTTAGCTCCTGCATAACGCCCATTCCCAAATTCTATAGGTCTGAGATAAATCAGCTAGCTCCCCTCGCCCTTCACTCGTAATCACCATCACAAAACCTTGAGACGACCTTGGTAGGATAGGAGCATTCGTTGCCTCTGCTTGCAACAAAACCCTTTGGAGATTCTGAGATGATCGGCGTGCGCGACCTCGAGATTCGAATCGGACCCAGGGTGCTGATGCACGGCGTAAATTTTCGCGTGGACAAGGGCGACAAAGTAGGGCTAGTTGGCAGAAATGGCGCCGGTAAAACTACTCTTACGAAAATACTCGCCGGTGATGGCCAGCCATCTCAAGGCTTTGTTGATCGCCAGGGTGAAATTGGATATCTCCCCCAAGACCCACGCACCGGAGATCCAGAGCAACTAGCGAGAACCAGAATCTTGAATGCCAGGAACCTTGGCGACACTCTCGAAGGCATGAATAATGCAGGCCTTGAGATGGGAAGCACGGACCCGGAAGTCTCAGCCGCGGCCATGATTTCATACGCAAAGTTTGAGGAGCGCTTCCAGGCGGCGGGCGGCTACGCTGCGGAGGCCCAGGCGGAGGCAATAGCAGGAAGCCTAGGAATCAAGGGGCAGATCTTGAACCAGGCCCTCAAGACCCTCTCGGGCGGACAGCGTAGAAGAATTGAATTGGCGAGGATTTTATTCAGCAACGCTCAAACCATGATTCTCGATGAACCGACAAACCACCTCGATGCCGACTCTGTAGTTTGGCTCAGGGAATTTCTGAAGTCCTATAAGGGTGGGCTGATTATTATCAGCCACGACGTTGCTCTAGTTGAAGAAACGGTAAATCGCGTCTTTTACCTAGACGCCAATCGCACGATCATCGATATTTACAACATGGGCTGGAACCAATACAAGAAGGCCAGAGAAACCGACGAAGAGCGCCGGAAACGCGAGCGGTCAATTGCCCAGAAAAAGGCAAGCACATTGCAGCTTCAAGCGGCCAAGTTTGGGGCAAAGGCCAGCAAAGCAGTTGCCGCCAAGCAGATGGTGCGCCGCGCTGAGTCTCTGCTTGCGAACCTGGACGATGTACGAGAAGTAGATCGCGTTGCAAAAATCAAGTTCCCTGACCCAGCACCCTGCGGGAAAACCCCTTTGATGGCTGAGAACTTGAGCAGAAGTTATGGCTCATTGGAGATCTTCACTGCTGTTGATTTGGCAATCGACCGGGGTTCCAGAGTTGTCATTATCGGTCTAAACGGAGCGGGCAAGACCACATTGTTGAGGATTCTTGCAGGAGTAGACCAGCCAGACACGGGTGAACTGATTGCCGGTCACGGACTCAAGGTCGGCTACTTTGCCCAGGAGCATGAGACTTTGGACGTGAACAAAACCGTACTTCAGAATATGCAGGATGCCGCTCCTGGCCTTCCCGACACTGATGCCAGAAAAGTGCTCGGCTCTTTCCTGTTCTCAGGTGACGATGTCTCGAAGTTAGCCGGGGTATTGTCCGGAGGAGAAAAGACCAGGCTAGCGCTTGCGTCACTCGTGGTTTCATCAGCCAACGTGTTGCTACTTGACGAGCCAACCAACAACCTGGACCCGGCAAGCCGTGAAGAGATTCTGGGTGCTCTAGCAAGCTTTAAGGGAGCAGTTGTGCTGGTCTCCCACGATGTTGGGGCCGTTGAAGCCCTGAACCCGGAGCGAGTTTTGATTTTGCCGGACGGCGATGAAGACCACTGGAACGAAGGTTATGCCGACCTGATTGCGCTTTCCTAAACTACAAAGTTGCTTACGCAAGCTATTGAGGGTTCAATCAATAATTCTTGAAAGGGGTCACGATGACTGCCAGTCCTATCGAGAATAAATTCGACAGTTCTTTTTACTGCGACCACGGCTGCGGTGAGCACTTAGAAATTGGTGTCTTTGCGGTCTCGGGTGAATTTATTCCATGGAATCAAGTAGACAGTGCTTCACAAAAAGCTTTCCGTCAAGATGGTGCGACCCAGGCGGAAAGAGACATTCATATTCAGTGCCCGGGTTGCTCCAATGAAGTGAAGATTTCAGCAGAGAATTTGGGCATTTTTTCTAAGAGGTCTTCGGCGGCTGGCATCACTGCGGTAAGCCTCCAAGCCCTAGCTCTTTATCAATCGAAAACAATGCCGGCGACTGGGAAACTTCGACCATAATCAGCATGATCCAAAATAGGCGTCGGAATTTTTGCACGTGACCAGAGTGATCCATGTGGTTCGAATGCCCAGACTTCTCGGAATGGTTCGCGTGCTGGTCGTGCGTGATCTCAAAGTGGTCATCTCATCGGGTCGGCCGACTTGCTGCGAAGTGGTCTCGGAGGTCGTGTTCTCGTGATTTTCCATTTGCGAATGATCTTGCTCATGCTTGCTCAATCGTTAGCCCAAGACTCGTGTCTTCTCCCTCGAACCTAGACCGCAAGGAGTGTTTACGAAAGCTCGTGACCTTCGGGCTCACCGCTGTGGAGAAGCGCATTGACTAATTTGTCCTGCTTCTGAGACCACCGCGGTGTCCGTGCAAAACGGGCCGTTTATTAGTCGAGTCGCCTCCCCATGATGCGGCGGAAAGCACATTTTCGTTCTCCATGAAACTGTGCAACACTGAAAAGACTCGATCAAAGGAGAAATCAAATGCCAAACGAAGAGTTTGTATTCGAAGGATCCATGGGGCAATTGTCTGGTCGGCTAAGCCTGCCCGATCGACCCGTGACGCACAGCGCACTTTTTGCCCACTGTTTCACATGCTCAAAAGACATCCCGGCGGCAAAGCGCATCACGAGCGCATTGGCGGCCCGAGGCATTGCTGTACTGAGTTTTGATTTCACAGGTCTTGGTCACTCCAATGGAGAATTCGAAAACACGAACTTTAGCTCCAATGTTGAGGACCTCCTGGCAGCCGCAAAGGCTCTAGAGGAGCGCGTCGCACCAGCGAGCCTGCTGGTGGGTCATTCTCTTGGAGGCGCGGCAGTTATTGCGGCAGCACCGAAGCTGAGTTCTGTCAAAGCTGTCGTTACCATTGGCGCACCCTCAAACCCAGAACACCTAAAGAAGCTCTTTAGTGAGGCGGTTCCGGAAATCAGTGCACAGGGATTTGCCGAGGTTGACCTCGGGGGTCGGCCCTTCAAGATCACTCAACAGTTTGTCGATGACATTAGCACCGCCAATCTTCACGGAGCACTTCTGAAGCTAGATGCTGCACTGTTGATCATGCACTCACCCGTAGACGCGATTGTGAATGTCTCCAACGCTGCAGATATCTTCAGCGCGGCTCTGCACCCAAAGTCCTACGTGTCCCTTGATGACGCCGACCATCTCATGAGCCGAGTGTCCGATGCGGAATATGCCTCGTCTGTTATTACCGCTTGGGCGAGCCGTTACCTTCCTGGCTCTCCCTCCGGCAGCGACCAATCATCGCCTGAAGGCGATGTGATGGTCTCCGAAGTATCCCCAGATGGCTTTGCTCAAGACGTTTTGGTCGCAGGCGTGCACCAAATGAAAGCTGATGAGCCAGAAGATGTTGGTGGCACCAATAGCGGACCAACGCCTTACCAGTTCGTGGCTGCCGGGCTTGGGGCTTGCACCGCCATGACGATTCGCCTCTATGCCAGGCGCAAGAAAATACCCCTCGATCACGTCTCAGTGAGCGTCCGCCACGATAAACGTCATGCCGTCGAATGCGAAAACTGCGAGGCCTCCGAGTCGAAAATCGATCACTTTCAGCGGGACATTCGATTGCGTGGCGATCTAACCGAGGAACAGATCGCCTCACTGTTGGCCATTGCGGATAAATGCCCCGTGCACCGAACCCTGGAGCAACGTTCACACATCAGCACAAACCAAGCGGACTAAGGCGAGCTTCAGACTAGGGGAATCTGCTCGTAACCTAACTGGTTGTTGAAACAACAAACAAATGAAAGAGGTCGTCATGAGTTTTGCAGAGGCAGTGAAGTCTTTTTGGTCGCGTTACACAATGTTCAAGGGCCGGTCACGCCGCTCAGAGTATTGGTTTATCCAGCTTTTTCTGATTATTACTAACCTTGCCGCAGCAGCTATTGATTTGGCGCTTATGGATGGCGACGTTGATCGGTTTATCGCAAACGGCGGCGGCGGCATCCTCGGCCTCATCTGGATTCTTGTAACCATCGTCCCCGCGCTAGCGGTACTCGTTCGCCGTCTTCACGACACTGGCAAGAGTGGATGGTGGGCATTGATAGGGCTAGTCCCCCTAGTTGGAGGCGTTGTCCTGTTTGTGTTCTCCGTCTTGGACTCAACTGCCGGGGAAAACCAGTACGGCACTCCGGTGAAGTGACGGACCTAACCGGACTGAAACGGAGTCCGATGCTTAGGTTTTGGTTAGTGGGCCGCGAGGTATCAAGGACCAATCTCAAGAATGATGCTCGGGGGCGGTGCACTCGGTCAGAGGCCTACACCCGAATCGATCGTCGTACTCTGAGTCAACTCCAACTCCACAGTAGGCTGCAATAAATACAACTTAGGGAAACTTTGAAATACTTCAGTCTCGGCATAGTGATGCTGTTGACTTTGGCAGGATGCGTATCCTCTGTCGATAGCTCAAACTCCGCGCAAGTGTCCCAGGAACCAGAGCCTGGACAGTCAGAATCGACAAGCCTTACAGGCACCAGCGGCTATTTGCCCGGAACCTATCTGCCCGAGCACTGTGATGGCGTTGACCCAGGAGCAATTCCAGTATTCGAAGATTTGATCAGTGAGCTTGATGCCGAGAACTGCGTTGCGCCATACACCTCCCAAATCAATATGGGTGGAGCCGAAGTGGTGACCGCTGAGTCAGCCGGCCCAGATTTGTTTGGTGTCTCGCAGTACCTTCGGGTCTATCGACTACTCGAAAAAGTTCCCACAATTGGTCAATTTGGGCAGTGGGGTCAATGGATTGGCAACGACGCTCATCACGCCGGGCCCTTTAACTCAATCGAAGGTGGGCTCTTCGTTGCAGACAAGATGGGGAGAAGCTACTACCCGAAGTACATGGCTTCTGCGGCAACCCATCTCTACAGCGGCACTAGCGACACTGGCGGTGGCTGGGGTTTTTACGAAAGAAGGATTTCCTGCGACGTGCTTGGCCGAGTGACCCTGTCCAACAAGATGCTGGTGCCACCGCACTTGATTTCCTTCGATGAAGATCAAGAAGCATTCGAAAATGACGGAGGGATATCGGTAGGAACCTCTTGGGCTGCGCTTCCCATAATAGGCAATGAGTTCGGAGCCGTTAGTTCTGGTGACTCACCAGGACTACTCACCTGGACCTTCGTTATTGATTCTGCAAACTACTCAGGGCCCCTTATTGCCTACACCCCACAACACTGGAACCTGAGAATGGCCAGGTGGAATGCACTGGAGATGCTGAATGATGTCTTCAATTGGACTGTTGGAGATTCGATAGCCGACCCTTCGGGCCAGGCGTTGGTCGATTTCCTGAACGAAGAGATTACCGAAACCGAAATGCTAGTCAAGATTCGAAATCAAACCTGGTACAAGGATTGGTGGGCAGACCCCAATAAGACACACGGTGTCTCACCCGCTGACAGGTATGTGCCAACTGGGATCGAGATGCCTCCTGTCCCACTTTTTGCGATTGAAGAAGATGGCAGGACATTTATAAAGAGCTACCCACCTAGGGTTCCGAATACTTTTGACCAAGAGCCCATTGCTCAGAATATTCAGACCTTTAACGCAAACCTGATTTCAGCTTTTACCGAGACCTTTAAGTCAACCGCGAAGGACTCCTCCTGGAAGAAGACCTTCGAGGAGCTGGGAATTCCCATGCATGTTGAGCGAAACGAGAGAACCGGACCACTGGTTGAATTTTTCGGTCTCAGGGTAATGGGCGAGGACTACTACGACGGCTCCACCATCAACTTCAACGTTCCACTGCTTGCTGCCACCCAGAATGGTGAAACCAGCATCGTGATTGACTGGACATCTACCCCCAAGGCCGACAGGGAAATAGCCAGCTACTTCGAGGTGGTAGGAGACAAGGTCATTGGGGTCACCGAGTCAGAAGTGCCAGAAACATTGCGACTTTTAGATTACGGAAATCTCAAAAATCCAACTAATCTGCAGAACCATTTTGACAACATTGAGCTTTCAACCGATGACACTTTCAATACCGACTGCTGGGTCTGCGAGGACCCAGACGGTTGCGACGAGGAAATCCACCAGACTACTTTGGACGATGGCAGCGTGATCAGCTACCGCTGGTACCGATTTATCGACCAACCGGTTTTCTGGAACATGAAGCGCGAGTACCCAGAGTTTTACACCGATTCCTACCTAGCAGACCTACAGATGACTATGGAAAACATGCATAGGAATTGGGATGGCAGCGTGAACTTGCTGGAACGACCGGCTGATCAGACACGCTTCCACCTGGCAGAAATTGACCACGGGCTAATTCTGGATCCCCCAGCCGGAAAGGAAGTTGGCTGGGTTCCGATAGTGACGCAGGTCGAACATCCAGATGGTGTTTGGCAAGACGAGATCATTCAACCCGAGTCCGATAATGGACCTTGGTTGAGGCGCTAGAGGACCAAGCGATACAGCCACATAACGCTGACAAGATAGCGCTTGCGGGATTCAAATTGACGGTGCTCTCCGCGCCCGCCCAGCCGAACTTTTACTCAGACGGTGCGAGAATTTCAACTAAAGTCAAGTCCATGCTCGGTGCACCTTTTAATAAAATTACTCGCGTCCATTCTTCGCACTTCAGGATCGGTGCGCCATTGATAGTCGTCGGGGACCCCCTGCTGGAAAATAGAAAAACTAGGGGCATTTTCCTCTATCCAGAGAAACGAAAATAGGCTTGCCGTGCCTTCGACCCACCATGTCGGAGCACTGACGCTTGGACTGCCCTGATAGTCCAAGTGCTTCTGTCCTGCCATGTTGTGCTGGAACCAATGGAAGTATTCGTGGGCTACCCCCGTGTAGACGTCATAACGGTCAGACTCTTTGGATGAGTCTCCTGGATTTTTTCCAATAAAGAAATACCAGTCTCGCTCGTTTAGACAAATACCGAATTTATTTGGGAAGTCTCCAACGGTGCTGAGGCAATTCTGTTCCAGATCATCAAAACTGTCTATGGAACGGTAGGCAGGGGTAAATCGGTTCAAGTCTTGAATAATTGCCGAAGAGTTATCCCACGTCGAGAAAATGTAAGTGTTGAAGCCAGAATATCCGCCCACAAAGGCATTTAGGTTCGCCATTACTTCTCGGTACTCAGCTTCGTAGCCAGGGTCTATGTCCGATGCAGCAATGTACAACTGAACGGGCTCATCTACCGCCACACCGAACGAAAGGTTTTGCGGCCCATCGACTGAAATTTCCTCACCATCGACTGAAATTCCCCCGCTGGCACAACCGGAAAGAATAAGTGTTGCCGACAAAATAAATGAGCAACTAAATAATTTCACAGCTCGATTATCTAGCGCCGGGGCCCATGAGCCCGACTTGAAAATTGGACGCAATGGTAGAGACCATGACTTATGCAGATGTATCTGATTTACAAGAACCAGCCTCTAAGGGCGTTCGACTTGGACTCCGGCCGAATCTCTGTTTACTGGGATTGTGGCCGCATGTGATTGTTCGAACACCATCCTGAGCCGATGCCTAGATCTCCTCCCGAATGACTACGAGAGCCTTTCTCATCATTGAGTGAATACAAGGGCTTTAGATTTCGAACTTTGGCGGGTCTTGGGCGGGCGGGCTCAGTGGTAGGTCAAACTGCACATCGCCTCTGAGTCTCATTGCTGAAAAATACGCAAGCACAGAGGCTCTGTGGGATTTTGTTGCACTTTCAAAAGCTTCGCACGCCCTCGAGTAGTCCAGCGCTGCCTGGGCGTACGTGTTAGCTAACTCTTCATGTCTTCGGTCATCCATAGGTTCCGGAAAAGGCCTTGATGCGAAATGTTGAATAGTTTGAACCTACTCCTACCCTCACAGGTTGGCAATGGCTAGCCAAGAAAGCTGACTCTGTTGAGATCCTTGCCCAAGTCTCTCTGGTGGCGCATAGTCGAATGCAGCCTGGTATCGAGGACTAGACAAGAAGCCCTTGATCACTGAAAAATCTACTTGCCGTCCCACTGTGGATTGTCGGCGTCGGGTTTGCTGTTCTCTTCCGGTTGATGCTTCTTGGATCTCACAACAAAAAGACTGAGCACACTTGCGACCACCGCGCCCAATACCAGAAGCACTAAAAGCGTTTCCAAGACCATAAGCATTCTCCCTTGAATGAATTAGTTCAGTACTTCAGCTTAACCAGCCAAAAGCCCCAATGGGGGTCTCATTTGATAGAAACCACCCAAGCGGGCTGAGCCACGGTCCCCGTTCGCCGTTTCAAAGCTAATCGGCGCAAAGCTCGTGGGACATCCACGCCTCCAATTAACGTAGAGGGAAATTCGCCCAAATACGCACTGCATCCTTTTCGGGCTGGCGGGATTTGAACCCGCGACCCCTTGTCCCCCAGTTAAGTGCAGCTTGTTCGTAGGTGTTCGTAGCTGTTTGGAAATCGCGCCAGGTCAGGCGTGCGAACATTAGCGAACACAGGCGAACATCAGCAGGTGGTGCGTTAGCAGTGGAATCCCTGGGGCATGCCTAAGAACTCAGCGGGCTATGTTTTTCTATCGCCTAGGGGCGAGGCAGCATAGCCAGCTTTTCACTCTCAGATGCTGTCACGATAAAGTCCATGAACTCGTCATTAAACTCTTCAATCGACATTTCAAATGCCTGCTCGAATACACAACCAACGCAGCTGACCATTGCTTTCTGGCTTGCATCTCCAAGTCCTCATAACGCCAATTCCAACATGAACAACCGTCCCAGCTTGGACATCAACAACCTGGTCATTCAGCCCCATCTGCCCCTCTCCTTCAAGGAAGATGTAGATCTCCTCGAGTTCACTGTGGCTATGCCAGTAGCCGGCTTCTTCACCAGGTTAGTATGCCGCGGCAGTGAACCCGATGATTTTGCTATCGAGTTCATGGTCCACAACTCTTCGGCCCTGCTTATTGGTGGCTTCAACAAACGCGCCGAAATAGTCTCTCCAGCTAGATAAGGGCCCTATGTTGGTGACGCTGAAATTACTCATGCCATGAACCTAACAGAGCCAATAAATTTGGACTGGAGGATTTTGATCCTGCCAATTCACAAAGCAGTGCATTCGAATAAAGATCAGGCCGAGCTGATTGCATTTTCATGAAAGAAAATATGCCTCCGACAGCTCTCTAGCTTCAACCAGGCTGCTAGGCGGCAAGATTCAGGCTGGTCGTTCGCACAGTGGTACAGTTCGACTACCCCCTAAGAATGGACCTCATTGTCGACTAAAAGACCGGTATTTACTTCAATCTCGTTGCTGGTTGCTGGGTCCATGTTGCTTGTTTCCTGTGGAACCGTGTCCGAGGAGAGTTCAGCGAAGTCCGAGGAGAGTTCGCATTCGGACGTAAACCCGGAATTTTCGACTGACAGTGCGGCGAATTTGCCATTCGAGATGTGTCTATCTGATGCGGATACTTGTTTTTCTTGGTCGGCGGATGCCAGCCAGGAATGCATTGATAATTACCCGTTACTTCTAACCGAGGAAAACCGACTTGCTCGAGGACCATTTGAAGAGTGCGTCTACGAACTGGACTTTTTGGGGATAGAACATCTAACCCCTGATAGGTTCATGGGTCCAGTGTCTGAAATAGCCAAGGACAATGCGAAGAGACTCCAAGCGCTCGGGTGGGATCGGCCACAATTGAATGCAGTTCAGATGCTAGCCACGCCAGATGTTCCGCAGTACATTCTTGATGCCACCTCGGAGTCCTTGCAGGCTGCCACAGACTACTTAGGAAATTACGGTCCACTCAAGTTTTATACAGTAGGCAATGAACCCGCAGTTGTTGAGCCAATAATCAAAGACTTCTGCTCTTGGGGCAACTCCGACATCAGTTTCGAACAGTGCTCGCAAGATCAAGGCGAATCAATGCGAGAAATGTCAGCAATCTATCCGGGCGGAAACGCATTCGCCGGAGCCTCCTGGTACTTAGATGATCCAGTTTTCTATTTCGTAAACAACCCTTGTGCCAACGAGCAAAACGAATTTTGTGCCCTGAAGTATCCCGAGGAACTAATCGGACTGCAGAAAGTGACTGCTCATGAATATTTTCATGTTTACCAAGGGTCCCAGCAGATCTTCAGGCCGCATTACGAGGGAGGCTTTCCAATGCCTCGATGGTTTGAGGAGGGAGCTGCAGAGTATTTTGCTGTGTTTCTAACTCAACAGGAGGGCTGGAATCCGAACATTCGACTGGACATGACTCGAGATAACATAGGCGACGTGCAACGTGGCCTGGAAACTTGGCCGAGCTTACGCCTGATTGACATCGAGACGGAAGCTGCCACCACCAGAACCAAGAGTTACTGTCAGAGCGAACTGTGCATTGGGTTCCTTCAGTATGGAATGGGTTACCTGGCCATGGCGTTCTTGGCTGATATAACGTCAGACGAGGCGATCTTTTTTGACTTCTACAAGGCCAATAAAACTGATGGATTCTACAAAGCATTCGCAGATGTTTTCGGCAGAGACATAGACGCCTTTTATGAGGAATTTGATGTTTTCCTCAAGCTGTCTCCGGACCAGCAACTAGAAGCACTCTCATAACTTCAAGGGCCTCAACCAGACAGGGCCGCAGATGTTACTGAGTCAGTGCGGTTTCGGAAAACCTAAAACCACCTCCCCTACTAACTTCTGAGTAATCGAACCAATTATCTTTCGCAACCTGAATGTTTTGTGGGCTAAAGGCCTCTGGTTGTCCTCCGCAGTTCTGGTACAAAGACCCGTCCATAACCTCGGATGTTTCTAGCTGCCCTCGCTCAGCAAGCAACCGCAACGCTATAGCGCCCTTTTCGGCGATGCCGGGATCCGCAAGCTCAGAGCCAATTTGTTGGTTCGCCAGCAAATCGGAAATAGTATCCATGTGGTCCCACCACACCGCGTCGGAATTCAAGTTCCCAAGTTCGGCCGCCATCTCCAGTCCGAAGAACGTTGCACCAGCCTCATGAATCCAAAATTGATCATCATCTGCTGGCGCACCGGAATAATTACAGGGCTGTGAGGGACGGGCTTGAACTGTGTGAAACACCTCGTGAAAAAAAGTTGTCACTAGCGTTCTGGAAGGGCCTGCTCTGGAGGGATCAATGCTCAAAATTACCCATGCCTTCTTCGTACACTCTTCCGAACCGCCCCCACGTGCTTGAACCTGCTGCCCTCCGCCCAGTTCAGCAAAGCGTGATACTTGGCGAGCCTGCAATATCGCCTCCTCCTTGCCGCAGGCGGGTTCTAAATATTTCTCCATCGAGCTAGCCATCGAGTCCACTTGGTTCGCTGTCATTACCGGCTCAAAACCAGCACCCTTGTAAAAGGTGTCGTTATTCTTCACCTCACCGGGGGGCAAGAGTAGCGGCCCCACTGGGTACATAATCAGCATTACGTCAGTTTGCACCTCGGCAATTTTATTCACCGCAAAATTAAAGCAATTTATGATTTCGTCGTCTGGATAATCCGAAAAGTTAACCAGGCTCACTTGGCTTTCTGGGATCGGAGATTTTGGACATTCGAGCGCCGTTGGAATCCCGCGACGGGAAGCGACTTCTTCCTCACTAGCAGCCATTTCCTCCTCGGTCGGCGATGGAAGAGCTCGGTCTGCAGCAGGCTCACCGCTAACAGTCGCGCAGGAGGTCAGCAGTAAGAGCCCCGCAGTTATTAAGTAGATGTACGTAGATGTCAGTGATCCAGTTTTAATGGAGTTCCAATCGTTGAAGTGAAGAGAATCTTACTCCTAATAATTTAAGGGGTTATTGCCTTCAATATGCTTCACACGCCGTCGGGCTGGCGGGATTTGAACCCGCGACCCCTTGTCCCCCAGTTAAGTGCAC
>JAPKCK010000011.1 GCA_028822985.1 Aquiluna sp. | reverse complement strand
TGGAAATCCATGCGAGGCAAGTCTGGCTCGCTCTTTTCTGGGCATCACCTGATTGATGTTCAAAACAATCGGGCAGTCTCACTCGTTACCAGCACTGAAGTTTTCTTCGCAGATCTTTCCGACCGAGAGATTGAAACCTATGTCGCTACCAAGGAGCCCCTGCAGGTGGCGGGTGGTTTCACCATTGACGGGCTAGGTGGAGCTTTTGTCGAGCGCATCAATGGCGACTACCACACTGTGGTTGGCCTATCGCTCGTGGGACTTAGAAAAATGATGGGCGAGCTTGGGCTCGATTATCAATCTCTCTGGAGATAACAGATACGAATAGTTGATTTTTTTGTAGGTTGAGCATAAACACCTGACCCAATGTGCCAATAAGCTTCCAACTATGACCGAGCGCAAGATTTCTAAAGTACTAATAGCCAACCGTGGCGAAATTGCGGTCAGAGTTATCCGAGCAGCCAAAGACAGCGGAATCCAGACCGTTGCGGTGTACGCAGACTCCGACCGTAATTCGCTACATGTGAAGCTGGCCGATGAGGCCTACGCGCTTAACGGCGAGAGTGCTGCAGAAACCTATTTGGTAATCGAGAAAATACTTTCAGCAGCAAAAAGAAGCGGTGCCAACGCAATCCACCCCGGCTACGGATTTCTATCGGAAAATGCTGAATTTGCAAAAGCTGTAGTTGACGCTGGCCTAATTTGGATTGGCCCTGATGCTCAGTCGATCACGTCTCTGGGTGACAAGGTGTCCGCGCGAAAGATTGCTGAATCTGTCGGTGCGCCAATGGCCCCAGGAACGCTGAACCCAGTAGAAACCGTTGCCGAGGTAGAAGAGTTTGTTGCAATTCATGGGCTTCCGGTGGCTATCAAGGCGGCCCACGGTGGTGGTGGTAGGGGTATAAAGATTGTTCGTGATGCCTCTGAAATTGCAGAGCTTTTCGAGTCTGCAACCCGGGAAGCAATCGCGGCATTTGGTCGCGGAGAATGCTTCTTGGAAAAATACCTTGAGAAGCCGCGTCATGTGGAAACACAGTGCCTTGCGGATTCTCATGGAAATGTTGTGGTTGTTTCTACAAGAGACTGCTCGCTTCAGCGCAGACACCAGAAGTTGGTTGAAGAAGCGCCAGCTCCGTTCTTGACCAAAGAACAAGAAATAATTTTGTACGAGGCATCAAAAGCCATCCTGAAAAAGGTCAACTACGTCGGTGCTGGCACCTGTGAGTTTTTGATCTCGCAAGATGGAACCATTTCTTTCCTCGAAGTAAACACACGACTGCAGGTCGAGCACCCGGTCTCCGAAGAAGTGACGGGCATCGATCTCGTCCGCGAACAGTTCTTTATCGCAGAAGGAAAGAAGCTTTCTTACTCGGACCCGGAAATTCGTGGCCACTCCATAGAATTCCGAATCAATGGCGAGGATGCCGGCAATGGTTTCTTGCCTGCTCCCGGCCCAATCCACCAGTTCATAGCCCCCTCGGGCCCAGGCGTCAGGGTTGATTCTGGAGTAGTTTCTGGAGACGTTATTTCAGGCAAGTTTGACTCGATGATGGCGAAGTTGATTGTAACCGGCAAAGATCGCGCTGAAGCTCTTGCAAGATCTCGCAGGGCTCTAGCCGAAATGCAGGTTCTCGGGCTGCCAACCGTCCTTCCTTTCCATCGAGCAATAGTTGACGACAAGGCATTTATTGGCGACGGGTCAACCTTTGGGATTTTCACTCGCTGGATCGAAACCGAGTGGGACAACACCATTGAACCGTGGTCAGGATCGCAGGAACAAATCCCGGAGCCGGAACCACGCCATGAAATTGTTGTGGAGGTTGCTGGAAAACGCCTTGAGGTTTCGGTTCCTAAGCGATTGCTGGTTGGCGAAATCGGCTCGGCTCAGGGTCATGCTCCCAAACGCGCAGCATCTTCTAACATCTCAGGTCACACTGGCGCCAAAGGCAACCTACTGCTAGCTCCAATGCAAGCGAGCGTTGTGAAGGTGGCGGTCAGCGTTGGCGACCCTGTTGAAAAGGGCGACCTAGCTGTAGTTCTGGAAGCGATGAAGATGGAACAACCCCTAACCGCCCATCGCTCAGGAAAGATTAAGCAAATAGGAGTGGCCGTGGGAGATACCGTTTCAGCTGGCACTCTGCTTCTGGAGATAGAGGACTAATCAGTCGTCAATCGGCTGGTGCAGTGCGCTAGCAGCCTCAGCAATGGATCCAGACAACGAAGGATAGACCGTGTAGGTTCTGGCCAACTGGTCAACAGTTAATCGATTCTCAATCGCTACGGCAATCGGGTAGATCAAATCCGAAGCAGTTGGAGCAACTACCACCCCTCCGATAACGGTTCCCGAGCCCACAGATGCATAGAGCTTTATAAAGCCCTCTTCGATGCCTTGCATTTTGGCCCTGGGGTTGGTTTCTAACATAATTTTTCGCACTTCACCGCGAACCAAACCCTGCTCAATTTCGTCCTGAGACCAGCCGACCGAAGCAATCTCCGGTGACGTGAAAACATTGGAGGCCACGTTACGCAAAGCTGTTGGGACGGACACGTCTCCCATGGTGTGGTAGATCGCAGTTCTTCCCTGCATGGCAGAAACCGACGCTAGCGGTAGCGCTGTGGAGCAGTCGCCGACGGCATATACATTCGCCCTAGAAGTTCGAGCGACTTTGTTTGAAATCACATGACCGGTTTCATTCAGCCTCACGCCGGCTTCTTCTAAACCAAGATTCGCAGTGTTTGGAATCGCTCCGACAGCCATCAGGCAATGCGAACCAGAAATAACCTGGCCATCTTCCAGGGTGACTTCGACGCTCTCACCTAAGTTTTTCACTGAGGTTGCCCGAGCATTGCGCAAGATATTCATGCCTTTGCGTTTAAAGACATCCTCAATCAACTCGGCCGCATCACCGTCGTTTCCTGGAAGGACTTTGTCTCTCGAGGAAACGAGGGTAACCTCACTGCCCAGATGCAGGTAGGCCGACGCGAACTCCGCTCCGGTGACACCGGAACCAACCACAATCATGTGTTTCGGTAAATCGCCAATGTTGTAAAGCTGCTTCCAGTTCAGAATTCTCTTGCCGTCACTCTTGGCGCTGGCAAGTTCCCTAGGGCGAGCACCGGTGGCGACAATGATTGTCTTGGCTTCGATTCGCTCTGAGGAAGTCTCGCCAGATTTGGTTATAAGAACGTGGTGGTTTCCGTCAAGAACTCCATGGCCATTAACCACGGTTACCCCTTCGGCCTCGAGAGTTTCCAGCATGTCCTTGGACTGCGACTTGGCCAATTGGAGTAAGCGTGCGTTGATTGCCGGTAAATCTATGTCGATTGTCGGAGTCACGCGTTTGCCGTCCACTACTAGCCGAACGCCAAGTGCAGCAGCAGATGCAACACGTTGGGCCGCCTCTGCGGTTGCGATAAGAGTCTTCGAGGGGACAACATCGGTGAGGACAGCATTGCCGCCGATACCGCTTTCCTCAATAAGTATGACTTCGGCTCCGAGCTGCACGCCAGCACGAGCAGCCTCGTAGCCACCCGGGCCACCACCGATCACCACAATGCGGTGCTTAGTCATTTTTTTTTCGATCACAGCCCCTATTCTCCACCACGCGAGCATGACTATGCGTGGCTAGACTAATTTTCATGACGCATCTACTCGACGACGAGACAATTAACCCCTTCGAAATTGCCCAGAAGGCAGCTGACCAAATTAGAAAGCTTTCGGGCGTTGGCACCCATCACATCGCGCTGACACTTGGCTCCGGCTGGGCAAAGGCGGCCGATCTCATTGGTGAAACAGTCAGCGAGATACCGGCCTCTGAGGTGATCGGTTTCTCAAAGCCTGCCCTAGCAGGCCACGTTGGAAACATTAGATCCATAAAACTACCCAACGGGAAGTTTGCGCTGGTAATTGGTGCGAGAACCCATTTCTACGAGAACCACGGAGTCCGAGCAGTGGTTCATTCAGTTCGAACGGCTGCTAAGTCCGGAGCAAAAGTAATGGTCCTAACAAATGGTGCGGGTGGGATAAAGCCGAAATGGGCCGGTGGTGCCGCGGTTCTGATTTCCGATCACATCAACCTAACCGCCTCAAGCCCGCTTGAGGGGGCCAACTTCATTGATCTGACCGACCTCTACTCAGCAAGACTCCGCGATATTGCAAAGACGGTTGATCCCAGTCTCGATGAGGGTGTCTATGTTCAGTTCCGTGGCCCCCACTACGAAACACCCGCGGAAGTCCAAATGGCCAAAATAATGGGGGGCGACATCGTAGGAATGTCAACCGCGCTAGAGGCCATTGCCGCCAGAGAATCAGGCATGGAGATTCTCGGCATGTCACTAATAACAAACTTGGCCGCAGGCATCCAAAAGACTCCGCTCAGCCACGCGGAGGTTATTGAAGCCGGCCAGCAAGCCGAAGCCCGAATATCCAAGCTTCTAGCAGAAATTGTGGACAAAATTTGAGTCAACTAGTAGATCGAGCCCAAGCATGGCTTGATCAGGATCCGGACCCAGTTACCAAGCTTGAACTTCAAGCACTTATCGATAATCACGATGAGGAGGGCATTGCTTCTCGATTTAGCACCCGCCTAGACTTTGGGACCGCCGGACTGCGCGGGGAACTAGGCGCCGGCCCGAACCGAATGAACCGAGTCGTTGTGGCGCAAACGGCTCTGGGCTTGGCTAAGTTTTTGAACGCTAATCGTGAAACCTACTTGGATACTTCCGGAGGACTAAGCGCAGTAATCGGTTATGACGGCAGAACAAACTCAGATGTGTTCGCCCTAGACAGCGCGGAGATTTTGAGCGCAGCCGGAATTAAAACCTTTCTATTTTCGGAGATGGTTCCTACCCCAGTTGCTGCATTCACCGGCAGGCGGCTTGGCGCCAGCCTCACTGTAGTTGTGACGGCAAGCCATAACCCTCCAAGAGATAACGGTTACAAGGTCTACCTTGGAGGCCCCACCGGGGGCAGTCAGCTTGTTCCACCGCAGGACAGGGAAATAGCGAATCTGATAACTGCACTCTCCACTAAAACTACTTTTCAAGAGATCCCAAAGAGCAAAGACTTTACGCTCATCGGGCAACCAGAAATCAGCCAGTACCTGGATCGAGCCAAAACGCTAATTAGCATGCACGAAAGCGAAATTAGCAAAAGGTCAGCAATCCGAATCACACACACTGCATTGCATGGAGTTGGCTGGAAGGTAGTTGGCCCACTAATGGCGGCAGCTGGTTTCAAGGTATTACCGGTCGCGCTGCAAGCTGAGCCAGACGCTGAATTTCCAACCGTGGCCTTTCCAAACCCGGAGGAAAAAGGTGCCATGGATCTGAGTTTCGCCGAAGCAACTAGCAATGACAGCGACCTAATTTTAGCAAATGACCCCGATGCCGACCGGCTGGCAGTAGCAGTTCGCAGCGCTGATGGTTATCAAATGCTCACCGGAGACCAGGTTGGACTGCTGCTTGCAAATCAGCTTGCTCCAACATCCAAGGCGATCGCAAACTCGATAGTGTCGGCTGATTTATCAGCACTCGCCAAGCACTATGGCGTGCCCTACACCCAGACGCTGACTGGCTTCAAGTGGATTTCCAAGGTTCCTGATCTTGGATATGGATATGAAGAAGCTCTCGGCTACTGCGTTGATCCGGAATACACCCCGGATAAAGACGGCATAACAGCCGGACTGATAATCGCCCAGATGGCATCAGATTTGAAAGCCCAGGGTAAAACCCTGGTTGACCAGATTCAGGATTTGGCCCAGAAATTTGGGCACGTTGCAACCGGTCAGGTTTCACTTAGAGTGTCGGATCTTTCGGTAATTGGAAACATCACATCTGGCCTACGGTCTAACCCGCCGGCAAGTATTGGAGACGAAGCAGTCCTTTTCGAGGATTACCTAGCCCGAACCGATGCCATGAAAACGGATGCTCTCATTTTTTCCAGCGAGTCGATCAAGATAATCGTGAGGCCCTCTGGAACCGAACCCAAGCTCAAGTGCTATTTACAGGCTTCCGCGACCAACAAGCTGGCTGCCACCAAGCTGCTTGACGACCTAAAAACCTGGGCCGAAGCTACTTTGAGTGCTTTGAAATAAATCTTTGAATGCTTTCCGGAACAGCCAAAGATGCCGACTCCGAGTCAGCCGGCATTGCCTCGCCGGCCTTTGATGTAAGCGGGATGGTCCCTGACCAAAAACCTAGGTTCATGTCTTCTGGCGGGTCGTCAACTTCGTTGACCGAAATCTTCACTGACGCTTCTGCCAGCGACAAAGACAAAATCAAGGTGGCAGCTACTTCTTTTTTGGTGGTTGGTCTTGCCTCACTAACCCTCCCTGGAATCATCGCGTCACTTACGACATCTAAAGCGTGATGTTTTTGGTCCATGGGAACCACTTTGGCTTTTCCAAAGATCATGACTGCTCGGTAATGCATGCCGCTGTTGAAATTACTTCTGGCTATCTTCAGCGCATTGAGTTCGGTTATGGAAACACAAACCTCTGGTTCAGTTTCTAATACGCGCATCAGCCTTGATCCCGATGAGCCGTGAAGGAATATTTCATCTCCGCTTCTGCCATATGCCATCGGGATGACCAGAGGAGAGCCGTCGATAACGACGCCGACGTGCGCCACCAGATTGGCATCCAAGATGCTGTTCAGATCCGCGATGCTCTCAGAAGATTTGTAGCTCATTCTGTTGAGCTTGGTCCGCTCCGAGGAGCCTGGGGTACTCATTCTGCAAGACTAGCTCAGCGTGGCTTTTAGCTTTTCGCCTAATTCACCCAAATCAAAAATGTTATTTATAGCAATTACCTCGGCAGGAATCCCGACAAGTTGGTCGAGGATTTCCGGCGTAGCCAAAACCACCTGTGCCATTTTGTCGGCCCCACGAGCTTCTTCTATTGAGACAGCGCGAACCTCTGCTTCGATACCCAGCATTGAAAGAGCCCTCTCGGCATTGGATTTCAGTAGAACACTGGTCCCAATCCCCGCTCCACACACTGCGTAAATTAACATAACTAAATTAAAGCGCTTTTTTAAAAAGAATGTCCTTAATGACGCTCACGGCAGAAGCATTTAACAAGTTATTCATAACCTCATCGGTACTCATTAGCTGTCCAAAATCGCCCAGCATTTCTATGTGCTCGCTGACATTTGGGGAGCACATCGAAAAAATCAGACTGACCGGATCATTTGCGGATCCAGAGATAACCGGCTCGGCAAGCCTCAGAAGTGCCATGCCTGGGGCTGAAACTGAATTTGACGGCTTGGCATGAGCTAGAGCGAGTCCAGGGGCAATCACAAAGTACGGGCCCAAAGCTTTTAGGCTTTCTGAAACCTCGTCGACATAACTGAGTTTCGCTTTACCTGATTCGACCAGAAGTAAAACCGATTGCGACACTGCGTCAGCGAAGCTTGGTGACTTGTCTTGAGTGACAATAGATCCTGCGCCAAAATAGCTACTCAGCACCGTTTGCCTCAGCGAAACCGGCTTCAATCATCTCGATTAGCTCTTCGCGCTCATCCACCGCTTGAAAAGCGGCCTCGGCGGCGTTTAGCTGCAACTGCTCCAGGTCTGCCAGCTTGTAGCCAAAAGTATCGACCAAAATCTGCAGTTCCTTGGTGAGGTTTGTGGAACTCATAAGCCGGTTGTCAGTATTCACGGTTATGTTGAACCCGAGGTCATACATGATGTCGATCGGATGATCGGCCATCGTGTCGCCCAAGATACTAAAAGATCCAGTTTGCAGGTTCGAAGAAGGAGAGACCTCAAGGGCTATTTGTCGATCATGCACCCACTGAGCGACCGGGCCAAGAACCACTAGATCAGTGTCACCATCGGTTCTTGAGAACATGATGTCCTCCACCAATCGAACTCCGTGTCCTATCCTGAGCGCTCTTCCGGAAACTATTGCGTCCTTAATGGACTCAATGCCGCTTCCTTCTCCTGCGTGAACGGTGCAGGGAAATAACTCAGCTGCGAGGTAGTCAAATGCCAATTGGTGCCTGGATGGTAAAAAGCCTTCTTCGGCCCCTGCAATGTCAAAGCCGACGACTCCATCGTTACGGTGCCTAACTGCAAGCTCCGCGACCTCGAGAGCCCTGTCCGCGTGACGCATCGCAATAATGATCTGACCAGTGCGAATGAACCCGCCTTGGTCACCCACTTCCTCCATGCCACGCTCAAGGCCGTCCTGCACTGCTTCAACTGCCTCATCAAGGCTTAGGCCCAAGTTCAAGTGCTGTTCGGGGGCCCACCGTAATTCCGCATAAATTATATTTTCGCTCGCCAAGTCAATGACAGCTTCAAAGGCGACTCGTTCGAGCCCCGCGCGAGTTTGCATGACACCCACGGTGTGCTGAAAAGTTGAGAGATACCTCTCCAAGGAGCCCGAGTCTGCATTTTCTGCAAACCAGTCCGCTAACTCCAGCGCATTGGTGCTTGGTAATTCGTGCCCAATTTCAGCGGCGAGGTCAATGATGGTTTGGGGCCTAAGCCCGCCATCTAGGTGGTCGTGGAGCGAAATTTTCGGAAGCGCTGCGATGTCCATTTGTTCCTAACTAACCATGTTTCTTGTTGGTCTAGGTCTAATTGACCCGTCCAAGGATTAGCTTACGTTCCGCCGGCTTGCTTTCTTGGAATCCAATTGCCTCTTCGGCAATTGCGATTGCTCGCTCAAACCGCTCTGGGGTGTCGGTGTAAAGAGTCATTATCGGTTCTCCGGCTTTTACGTGGTCGCCGAGTTGAGCATGCAATTCGACTCCGGCTCCAAACTGAACCTCATCTTCTTTGCGCTCTCTTCCGGCTCCGAGCCTCCAGGAAGCGACGCCGATTGACAAAGCTTCCAACTTCGAAATGAATCCGGACTGGCTAGCTCTAATAATGTGCGAATCCGTGGCCTTTGGCAGTTTGGCATCTGGGTCTCCACCCTGCGCCGCAATCATCTTCCGCCAAACATCAAGAGCTTTGCCGTTATTTAGATTCTCGCGAGGGTCCACGTCTGGCATACCGCTCAGCGAAAGCATCTCCCTGGCCAATTCCACCGTTAGTTCCACGACATCGGCTGGGCCTCCGCCAGAAAGAACCTCCACCGATTCCTCGACCTCGAGTGAGTTACCAATCTTCTTACCCAAAGGAGTAGACATGTCGGTCAATAGCGCCGAGGTGTTAACACCGGCATCTTTTCCGAGCTGTACCAACACCGTTGCCAATTCATTCGCTCTGTCAAGGGTCTTCATGAATGCGCCGGAACCGACCTTTACATCCAGAACCAGTGACGAAGTCCCTTCGGCAATCTTCTTGCTCATGATTGAAGAAGCGATAAGGGGAATTGCCTCCACTGTTCCCGTGACATCCCGCAGTGAATATAATTTGCGATCTGCAGGTGCAAGCCCTTGACCAGCGGCACAAATGACTGCCCCCACATCGGCTAGCTGGCTGTATAGCTCTGTGTTCGAAAGACTGGCCTGCCAACCCGGAATTGCCTCTAATTTATCCAGTGTCCCACCGGTATGGCCAAGACCACGACCACTTAGCTGAGGAACCGCAATCCCATAGGAAGCAACCAACGGAGCCAGCGGCAAGGTGATCTTGTCCCCCACGCCACCGGTGGAATGCTTGTCTGCGGTGGGCTGGGTGAGTCCAGAGAAGTTCAATCGCTCTCCGGAGGCAATCATCGCCATCGTCAGGTCTTTGATTTCATCTCGGCTCATGCCGTTTAGCAAAATAGCCATGGCCATTGCAGACATTTGCTCGTCCGCCACCACGCCAGAGGTGTAGTTCTCAACCAGCCAGTTGATTTCGGCGGAACTAAGCGCTCCGTGTTCGCGCTTTTTAATAATCAGTTCTACGGCACTAAAGCTCATGGCGTTGAAGATCCTTCGGTCCAAAGGCATCCGGGAGTACCTCGTTGATTGTTTTAATTCCCGAAACAGTTTGAAGAAGCATCCCCTCGGCACTGTGCTCATAGAGCAACTGCCGACATCGGCCACAAGGCATCAATGGATTTCCCTGACCGTCAACGCAAGCAAATGCAACGAGTTGACCGCCTCCGGTGCGAAACAGCTCACTTACAAGCGAGCATTCCGCACAAAGCGCAAGCCCGTAGGAAGCATTCTCAACATTGACGCCCGTGATGATGCGGCCATCGTCACAGATTGCAGCAGCACCAACCGGGAACTTTGAATACGGTGAATACGATTTTGGCAGCACATCAATAGCTTGTTGGGTCAGGTTCTCCCAGTCGATTTTCATTTACTAGCCCTTCACGTATGGCACTGCTAGCGCCTTAGGTGGCCTTGATTTACCGACAAAACCGACAACCGCAATGATTGTTACTACGTAAGGGACCATGGTTATAAAGTCCGTCGGAATACCCGGGCTCACCTGGTTTGCCCATACCCGAAGGATGATCGAGAACCCAAACAAGAGTGCTGCAAGGGACGCATAGATAGGGTTCCAACGACCCAGGATAACCACCGCGAGAGCGATAAATCCAAAGCCTCCAGACATCTCTCGGCCAAAAGCCCCTGCGTTACCAATTGTTAGCGCAGCGCCGCCAAGGCCCGCTATTGACCCACCGATAGTTACCCACCAGAATCTGGTTCGCCCCACATTAATACCTACTGTGTCAGCGGCCAATGGGTGCTCACCAACTGCCCTTGCTCGAAGCCCCAATCTGGTCTTGAATAAAATGAACCAGATAGTTGGCACGATAAGAATTGCCAAGAAAACCGTGATGCGATTTTCGAAGAACACGGGACCCAGAAGCGGAATGTCACTCAATACCGGAATTTTGATTATGTCCATGGTGCCGGGAAAGTTCACGTTCTGGGCATCCTCTGTGAGCCACTGCTGATATAAGAAATTAGTAACCCCGATAACCAGAACGTTCAGCACGACGCCAACAATAATCTGCTGCGCCAGGAACTTGATGGAAAATATCGCCAAGATCATCGAGAGAAAGGCGGAGGTGACCATTGCGGCGATTACTCCAAACAGAAAATTATCCGTGATTGATGACACGACTGCCGCCATGAACGCTCCGGTTAGAAGCTGGCCCTCGATGGCTATGTTCGTTATTCCCACGCGCTCACTCATGATTCCAGCCATCGCCCCAAGAATGATTGGGACCGCCAAAACCAAAGCCGTGCCGGCGATAAACGCAATTGGAACCGATTTTTCAGCCGCTAGCCAGCCAAGTAACGCTGTTACTCCGACGGCACCAAAGACAATCGAAACCCATATCGGGGTCTTGAGGTTCTTTATGGCCCTGGAAAGCGAAAAAGCCGCCAATGCAAACATTGCTAAGCCGGAGAGGACTCCAAGCAGACTGGAGTCGATATCTAAGGTGGGGAGCTGAAGGGAATCGGTTCGTCTGGAGATCTCAAATGCGACCATTCCATCGCGACCCAGAAGGCCCAAGAACACAAGTGTTAAGAGACCTATTGAGCCCATCACGATCGGTGACTTAAGGCCCACCTTTACTTCAATTTCTTTTGAGGTGCTCATTTGGAACCTCCCCCGCGTGTAAATACTCGTTTTCGGAAAGATTCGAGGGCGTTAGTCGTCTGTGGCTTTGGCAGCCTGAACAGAGCACGAATTAGGGGCGGGGCGGCTATGAATAGCACGATTGCCCCCTGCACGATTCCGAGTACTTCCGGGCTCACACCGATGACCTGCATGGAGGGCGCACCGGCCTTAAAGGCTCCGAAGAGCAGGCCGGCCAGCAAAATTCCTGGTCCTGATGACCCGCCTAGCAAGGCAACCGTAATTGCATCAAAGCCAATGTTCGCGTGACTCGAAGGAGTAACACCGATTGCAGTTCCCAGAGTCTGGTTGGCTGCAGCAACGCCAACAAAACCGGCCGACAGCGCCATAGCTAAAATGTAAGTCTTTTCGACATTTATTCCGGCGGCCCTAGCGGCATCCGGATTAAAGCCCACCATTCTCAGGCGATACCCGATGGTGCTTCGCTCCATAAGCCACCAGAAAACCACAACTGCCAGCAGTGCGAAGATTAGACCCCAGTGCAGCGAATAATTATCTCCCAGCAATTTGGGAAGCAGTGCCGTTTCGGCAGCAGGGTCCGCCTTTGGGTTGCCGGACGCTCGAGATTCCTGCAACAGCGCAGGGTCTCGCATCAAGAACGTAAAGAAATAAAGCGCGATGTAGTTGAACATGATCGTCAAGATCACCTCATGAGCGCCAGTTGTAGCCTTCAGAAAACCCACAAATGCGCCCAAAAGCGCGGCGCCTACTATTCCGGCGATGAGGGCAACGACCATGTGCAGAACAAACGGAAGCTCAAGTCTGGTCGCGACAAAGGTCGCGAATATCATTCCGAAGATTAGTTGCCCGGTGCCACCGATATTGAATAGGCCCACTCGAAAAGTAAGCCCGATGCCAAGTCCGGCAGCAATTAGAGGTGCGCCCAAACGAAGAGTCTCCGTTAGCGGCCTGATTGCTTTTTCAAATGTTTCCGCATCGGCGTTGTAGATAGCTCCCCGGAAAAGCGCTCCATAGCCATCATTTACAACAGCGAAGGCAGCCCCTATGGCGTCGCCAGGCCTGGCCAATATGTATCCGAGGGACTCAATAAATTCCTTGTTTGAGCCAATCATGAACAACGCACCGACCAAAAAACCCAGCAAGACAGAGATCACTGTTCGGACCAACCCACCAGAAAAGATTTCACGCATTACCTGTGGCATCGTGTTGTCAGCCTTGTTGATTTCACTCATGCGGTCACTCCAGCCATTAGCTTGCCGAGATCTTCTCTAGAAGTATTCGGCTCGACAATTCCAACTATTTTGCCTCGATACATCACTGCAATTCGATCCGCCAGTGCCAAGACTTCGTCAAGTTCCGAAGAGATCAAGATCACGGCTTTACCAGCATCTCGCGCAGCGATTATTTGCTCGTGTATAAACTCAATGGAGCCCACGTCGACCCCTCGGGTTGGCTGAGAGGCGATCAAGAGGCTTACCTCTCTAGATAGCTCCCTGGCGACAACTACTTTTTGTTGGTTACCGCCGGAAAGCTTATTAGCAACCGTCTCTGCAGATGGAGTTCGAACATCGAACTGCTCGACAAGCTCTTTGGCAATCCGCTTGCGAGCTGCAAAGTTTATGTTCAGACCCTTAGTGAACCTTGATTTATACGAGGAGTTCAGCATTAGATTTTCGGCAATCGTAAACTCGGAAACCAAGCCATCGCTCTGGCGATCTTCAGGAATAAACCCGACGCCACTCTCCAGAACCTCGCGCACTGACTTGTTTGTTATTTCCTTGCCGTTTAGGTTAACTTTGGCTTTTGACCCCAGGGGCTTCCTCAGCCCAAGTAAGAATTCGGCTAGTTCGGTTTGACCGTTGCCCTGAACTCCGGCAAGGGCCAAAATCTCTCCGCCTCGAACCTCGAAGCTCACATCATTTACTGCCTTTTGAGATCGATCATCTAGGACGGTTATGTGCTCGGCTTCTAAAACCACATCTCCCAGTACTGCTGGCTTCTTGTTCACCGTCAGCATCACTTCACGACCAACCATTAGAGATGCAAGTTCCGAGGTTTCAGCATCGGGCTTGGCCGAGCCAACAACTTTGCCGAGCCGAATAACAGTGATTCGGTCAGCCACTGCTTTTACTTCACGAAGCTTGTGGGTGATAAAAACAATGGAGGTGCCGCTTTTGGCAAGTTGGCGCATGATCTCCATCAGCTCGTCAGTCTCCTGAGGAGTGAGTACTGCAGTTGGCTCGTCCAGCACGAGGATCTTGGCGTCTCTTGAAAGCGCCTTGATAATTTCGACTCGCTGCTGGGCTCCCACTGGAAGGTCCTCAATTAGAGCGTCCGGGTCGATGTTGAAGCCAAACCGCTCCGATATCTCTAAAACTTGCTTTTTCGCCTGAGCTAAATCAATTACCCCAAAGGCCTTAGTCGGCTCGTGGCCGAGGGCAACGTTCTCTGCAACAGTAAAGACGGGGATGAGCATGAAGTGCTGATGCACCATTCCGATTCCGGCCGCCATGGCATCGCCTGGTCCGGAGAAGTTCTGCCTAACGCCATCGATTTCTATGTGGCCCTCATCGGCGGTGTATAGGCCGTAGAGGACGTTCATCAACGTGGACTTGCCAGCGCCATTTTCGCCGAGCAGAGCATGAATCTCACCGGGTTCAATAACTAGGTCAATATCTTCGTTCGCAGTGACAGCGCCAAAGCGCTTCGTGATTCCGCGTAGTTCAAGTTTCAAAAGACACCCCTTTGCGCATTTACTTTATGTTAAAAACTAAAAGCAAAAAGGCCGTGGGATTTACCCCACGGCCTTTTTGCCTTTTTTAACTAGCTCTTCGGATCAATTTCACCGGAGTTGATTCCGGCTTCAATCTCGACTAGTCGAGCCTTTAGTTCGTCAGATAGCTTGGAGTCGAAGTCGTAGAACGGGCTTAGGCCAGTTCCGCCATTCGCAAGCGTTCCAACGTATGCCTCACCGTCGAATGCTCCACCAGCTGAAAGCTCAGCAATGATGTCGTAAACGGCGTTGGTCATGCGCTTCTCAGCTGAAGTAAGCACGAATGGTGCATACTCTGGGGAGGTAAGGGCTACGTCCTTGTCAACACCAATCATGACGCCATCGATGCCGGCTTCCTTGATTGCTTCGGATGAAGCACCGAACTGGTCGCCACCAACTGGGAACAATACGTCAGCACCTTCGTTGATAAGAGCGGCAGCAATTGACTTTGAGGTTCCAGAGTTTGGAACGAAGTCACCGATGAACTGACCGGTTTGGGCCATTGGGTCCCAGCCAACAACGGTCACAGGGACACCGTTTTCGTTAGCCCAGGCCATTGCGCCATAATAGAAACCGTCCATGAAGTCAGTAACTGCTGGGATCTGAACTCCACCGTAAGTTCCAACAACCTTGGTTGTCGAGTATGCAGCAGCTGCATATCCTGCAAGGTAAGAAGACTCAGCCATGTTGTAAACAACTGGCTTTAGGTTTGCGTTGCCCTCTGACCATCCATCGATGGTTACGAAGCTCATGGTTGGGTTAGCAGCTGCGATTGCGTTAGCATCGGCCACCAAGTTAAAGCCCACTGCGAATGTAATGTCGCAGTTCGCGTCAACCATTGCCTGCAAGTTAGGAGCAAAGTCTTCGGCGGAGATTGACTCAGCGTCGGCAATCTGTGCTCCAAGGTCTGCTACGGCTTTTTCTAGGCCGTCGTATACCGACTCGTTGAATGACTTGTCGTTCCAGCTACCTTCGTCAGAAACTGCACATGCCAAGTAGTCAATGGCTGGTGCTGCTTCTTCGGTTGCGGTAGCGGCGACTGTCTCGGTTGGCTCGGCCTCTGGGGCGGCAGCACAGCCTGACAGCACTAGTGCTGATACGCCCATTAGAGCGAAAGCAGCGGATGCATTATGTAGCTTCAAGGTTCCTCCTGAATTAAGTGAAGGCGCGCGACGCACCTATTTTAGCAATACTCTAGCGCCCCAAATCGTGGCTGAAACCGATATTCTAAAGCTTTACATTATTGAGATGTTTGTCTAAAGCAGGTCAGAGTGGCCGGTTTGCTTGAGCGCCTCAACCATAGCTTTGACCTTTTGAGCGTGGGCTTTTGTGGTGATAAGAAGTGCGTCCGCTGTGTCCACCACGATGATGTCCTCAAGTCCAATCAGCGCAACCAATCGGTTGGTGTCACTGACCAATATTCCTGACGACGAATCGGACAGAACCTTCGCCGAGCCCAGCACCGCCAGGTTGTTGCTTTTTCCCTGCGACTGCAGTTCCGCGATTGCCGCGAAGTCTCCAACGTCATGCCATTCGAAATTGCCAGGCACTACGGCCACCAAGCCCAGCTTTGCTGCTGGCTCGGCTATGGCGTAGTCGATTGCGATCTTGTCGAGTCCTGGCCAGATTGAATGCAACTTCGCGGCTCGATTCTCAGTGTCCCAGTGCTCAGCTAGCTCCATGACGCCTGCGTGAAGTCTTGGTTGCGTCTTTGCAAGCACATCGAGCAAAAGTTTTGCGGGCGCGATGAACATTCCGGCGTTCCAAAGGTATTTTTTTGAGGCCACAAATTTTCCGGCCTTTTTTATGTTCGGCTTTTCAATGAAGTCAGCCACCTCAAATCCTTCGGTGCCCGAGATTGAAGAACCTTTTTTGATATACCCAAAAGCCACGGATGCTTCGGTCGGGACGATGCCAATGGTGACGATCTTTCCGGTGGCGGCTATTTCAATTGAGGCTTCGATTGCCTTCAAAAGCTTTTCGTTATCCCTGATTACATGGTCTGCGGCAAAAGAGCCGACTATAACTTCCGGATCTCTTTTATAAAGCACGGCAGCTGCCAAGGCGATCGCCGCGGTCGAGTCCTTTGGCGAAGGTTCAAGAATTAGATTTGCCTGGTCTAAGTGCGGCAGGTGCTGTGCAACCGTCGTGGCATGCACATCGCCGGTCACAACCATCATCCGGTTGCCCACCATGGGCGATAGGCGATCCCAGGTGTCCTGAAGCAACGTTTGCCCAGAGCCGGTCAGGTCGTGCAGAAACTTTGGGGCACTGGCTCTAGAAAGTGGCCACAGCCTTGACCCCACACCGCCGGCCGGAATGATTGCGAAGAAATGGTCCTGGCCAGCGGTTGATTTTTTATTCACGAAATCACTCTAGGTGTTATTGGCTTAGATTCAAAAGGTTGGGATTTCCTGAGTTAGACTTAAGGTCAAATTCTGATCTATCCATGGAGGCTAGCTTGGCAATAAAGCCGGCAGGAACCCTTTACCGCGGCAAAGTCGGTATGTGGTCCTGGGTACTACACCGCATCAGTGGCGTCGGTATCTTTTTCTTTTTACTCGTCCATGTTTTGGACACCGCGCTCGTTCGAGTGAGCCCTGAGGCCTACAACATCGTCATCGAGTCTTACAAAACCCCGGTGGTCGGTCTAGCGGAGCTGGGCCTAGTGGGGGCAATCTTGTTTCACGGCCTGAATGGTCTTCGCGTCATAGCGATTGATTTCTGGTCTAAGGGAACGAAATACCAGAGCGCAATGTTCTGGGTTGTGATCGCTGTGACTGTCATCGCGGTCGCAGGGTTCACTCCAATGCATCTTGCACGAGTATTCGGACACTAGGGGGTAGATGATGAGCGTAACTATCGAAGTACCGAACCGTCCTCGAACCCGCAAGCAAGCTAACTGGGAGAAGTACGGCTGGCTGTTCATGCGTGTCAGCGGTCCCTTGCTAATCGTTCTTATCTTCACTCACCTAGTGGTGAACCTCGTTCTTGGTGATGGCATCAAAGCCATCGACTTCGCATTCGTGGCCGGCAAGTGGGCGGACCCGTTCTGGCAGGTTTGGGATCTAGCGATGCTCTGGCTCGCATTGATTCACGGAACTAACGGAATGCGAACCATCGTCAATGACTACGCCGGCCAAGTCAAGGTCCGCCGCGCCCTCACCACAACACTGTGGGCAGTCTGCGCGCTTTTGATTCTGCTTGGAACTCTCGTAATTTTCACATTCGACCCATGCCCAGCTGGTGCATCTGCTGAGCTTTTGGCCTCATTCTGCCCAGCGCAGTAAGTAAGGGAAATAAATTGGCGGAAAAAGTATCAGTAGACGACAACATCACCTATCACTCGTTTGACGTGCTAATTGTTGGTGCCGGAGGTGCTGGCATGCGAGCCGCAATCGAAGCGGGCACAGACCTCAATGTCGGTGTCGTCTCAAAGCTATTTCCAACTAGAAGTCACACTGGAGCTGCTCAGGGCGGAATGGCCGCCGCACTTGCAAACGTTGAGGAAGACAACTGGGAGTGGCACACATTTGACACAGTAAAAGGTGGAGACTACCTAGTTGACCAGGATGCAGCCGAAATCTTGGCGAAGGAATCGGTTCAGGCGGTAATTGATTTAGAAAACATGGGACTGCCCTTCAATAGAACCCCAGACGGCAAGATTGATCAGCGCCGCTTCGGTGGTCACACCAGAGACCACGGCAAGGCGCCAGTTAGGCGTAGCTGTTATGCAGCTGACCGGACTGGCCACATGATTCTGCAGACTTTGTACCAGAACTGCGTCAAGATGGGAATCAATTTTTTCAACGAGTTCTACGTTCTGGATTTAGTAATGAACGATGGCAAGCCAGCAGGAGTCGTTGCTTATGAGCTTGCCACTGGAGACATTCACGTTTTCCAGGCAAAGTCGATCATTTTTGCAACCGGTGGATTTGGGAAGATCTACAAGACCACTTCGAACGCTCACACCTTGACCGGTGACGGAGTGGCGATTGCCTTCAGAAGAGGCATCCCACTGGAGGACATGGAGTTTTACCAGTTCCACCCGACCGGCCTTGCCGGCTTGGGAATTTTGCTCTCCGAGGCTGCTCGCGGTGAGGGTGGAATTCTACGAAACTCCGCCGGTGAGAGATTTATGGAGCGCTACGCCCCGACCATTAAAGACCTTGCGCCAAGAGACATGGTTGCAAGAGCAATGGCAAACGAGGTTCGCGAGGGCCGCGGTGGCGGACCCAACAAGGATTATGTTTTCCTTGACCTAACGCACCTTGAGCCTGCGGTCATTGACGCAAAGCTTCCAGACATCACAGAGTTTGCAAGAACCTATCTTGGTGTTGAGCCTTACACCGAGCAGATACCCGTTTTTCCAACCGCTCACTACGCCATGGGTGGCATCCCAACCAACATCAAGGCCGAAGTGCTATCGGATAATGACACTGTCATTCCAGGTCTTTACGCGGCTGGGGAATGTGCTTGTGTTTCGGTGCACGGAGCAAACCGCCTAGGCACCAACTCACTACTAGACATCAACGTGTTTGGGAAGCGCGCCGGGCAGTACTCAGTCGAGTATGCAAAAACCGCAACTCAGGTTCCGATGCCAGAAAACGCCGCCGCCGATGTCATTGCAATGATCGACAAAGTTCGCAAGGCGAAGGGCAAAGAGAAAATCGCTCAGCTTCGTAAGGAGCTTCAGGAGACGATGGACAAGAACGCTCAGGTCTTTAGAACCGAAGAAACACTGAACGAAGCTTTGGAGAAAGTCCAGGAACTTCGCAAGCGTTACGAAAATATCTCTATTCAGGATCAAGGCAAGCGATTCAACACCGACTTACTAGAAGCGATCGAATTAGGATTCCTGCTGGATCTTGCCGAGGTTACTGTAATTGCTTGCCGCGAGCGCCGAGAATCACGCGGTGCCCACCTGCGCGAGGATTACACCGAGCGAGATGACAAGAACTTCATGGTTCACTCCATGGTCTACAAGCAGGGAAAAATAGAAAAGAACACTGGGACAAACATGAGAATCGGGTGGAAGCCGGTTGTTGTAACCAACTACCAACCAATGGAGCGCAAGTACTAATGGCTGAACTATCCGTCCCAACGATTGAGTCCTTCACGGTCACACTTATCGTCAGACGCTTTGACCCAGAGAACGACACAGAGCCGAAGTGGGAGGATTTTGACGTCGAGATGTATGGAACCGATCGAGTTCTAGACGCGCTTCACAAGATCAAGTGGGAGCAAGATGGGTCTCTGACCTTCCGCCGCTCTTGCGCTCACGGTGTTTGCGGCTCCGACGCGATGCGTATCAACGGTAGAAACAGACTTGCTTGCAAGACGCTAATCAAGGACCTTGACATCTCTAAGCCCATCTACGTAGAGCCAATCAAGGGCCTACCCGTAGAAAAGGACCTGATTGTTGACATGACGCCGTTCTACAAGGCGTATTTGGAAATCAACCCATTCTTGGTTGCCACCGATAAGCCCAAGAAGGAGCGCCTGCAGTCTCCCGAAGAACGTGCTCGCTACGACGACACAACTAAGTGCATCCTTTGTGCCGCGTGTACAAGTAGCTGCCCTGTGTTCTGGACCGATGGTCAGTACTTTGGCCCTGCCGCAATCGTGAACGCTCACCGCTTCATTTTTGACTCCAGAGACGAAAACGCGGAACTTCGTCTGGATATATTGAATGATAAAGAGGGTGTCTGGCGCTGCCGCACTACTTTTAACTGCACCGAAGCATGCCCAAGAGGGATTGAAGTGACTAAGGCCATAGCCGAGGTGAAACAAGCCATCTTGCGCGGAAGAGCTTAGACAATTTATTTGTTGACAACTCAATGACCCTAAATAGACGAACTGCCCTTACTGGGATTGTCGCCACATCCGCTGCCTTTACCTTGGCCGCCTGCGCTTCTGAAGCGCAACCAGTACCAACAGTTTCCCCTAGCGCCACATTGGAGGAATCAAGCTCCCCGCCCGCATCAGAACAGTTACTCGGGAAAGCCAGTGAAGTGATTGTCGGCTCTGGAATGAAGTACAAAATAAGCGATGCGCTCACCATCTTGGTTACGCGCCCAGCTCTTGACACTTTCCGCGCCTTCAACGCGACATGCACTCACGCCGGGTGCATCGTAACTGGCGTACGCGAAGAACAGATAGTTTGCGGTTGCCACGGAGCAAGATTCGACACTGATAGCGGCGAACCTCAGTCCGGTCCGGCAAGAAGTGCTCTGGGCAAAATAACCATTGAAGTGCGCGGTGAAGATCTCTACGCGCTTATCTAGCTCCTAGATTGGTGTAGATGCTAAAGATTGCAAGCGTAAACGTAAATGGAGTCCGAGCCGCAGCCCGGAAAAACATGGGCGAATGGGTTCAAGAATCTAACCCCGACGTGCTTTGCCTTCAAGAGGTTCGAGCCCCTACCGAAGATTTGGTAGAGCTCTCTACTAACGGCCCGCTGGCGGTTGCCGAGGGCTGGAATATTTTCGATGACCTCGCGACTGCTAAAGGCAGGGCAGGAGTTGCAGTGCTTTCCAAGCACAAGGTCCTTTCTTCCTCGACAAAGCTCGGCTCGGATGACTTTGATTCTGCCGGGCGATGGCTAGAGGCCGAGATCGAGGTTGGCGACCAAAAGATAATTGTTATCAGTTGTTACGTTCACTCCGGCGAAGTAGACACCCCTAAACAGGTTGAAAAGTACAAGTTCTTGGATGCAATGACAATTCGCATGCAGGAACTTATGGACTCGGGTCACCATGCGGTCGTCGTTGGAGACCTGAACGTTGGCCACACCGAATTAGACATAAAAAACTGGAAGGGCAACCTGAAAAACTCCGGCTTCTTGCAAGAAGAGCGATTGTATTTCGATGGCTTCCAAAAAATGGGCTGGGTAGATGTGGGAAGAACGAGTCACCCCGACCAGCCCGGCCCCTACACCTGGTGGTCCTATCGAGGTAAAGCTTTCGACACCGACGCCGGCTGGCGAATTGATTACCAACTTGCTACCCCTGCATTGGCAAAACTTAGCCAGACTTATCAAGTAGATCGAGCCCCGAGCTATGACACGAGGTGGAGCGACCACTCCCCCGTCGTCGTTGAGTACGAACTGTAGGAACAGAAGATGACTAAACCAAACCTGCTCTCAGGAATGCAACCATCGGCGGCAAGCCTTCACCTAGGAAACTATCTGGGTGCACTCACCCAGTGGGTGGCAATGCAGGACCAATTCAGCGCCTACTACGTAATTGTTGACCTGCACGCGATCACGGTGCCGCAAGATCCGAAGCTGCTTCTAGAAAACACTCGCCGGACAGCGGCTCAGTATCTGGCGGCAGGATTAGACCCGGCCAAAAGCGCGTTGTTTGTGCAGTCTCATGTGCCGGCTCACGCCCAACTCGCCTGGGTCTTGAACTGCATCACCGGCTTCGGAGAAGCTTCGAGGATGACGCAGTTTAAAGACAAGAGCCAAAAGGGTGGAGCAGACAACTCATCCGTCGGTCTATTCACGTACCCAATCTTGCAAGCGGCGGACATTTTGCTTTATCAACCAACCGCAGTTCCAGTCGGCGAGGACCAGCGCCAACATCTAGAACTTACTCGCGATTTGGCGATGCGATTTAATTCCAGATACGGCGAAACTTTTACCATTCCAAAAGCAGAAATTCTGAAAGAAACCGCCAAAATTTACGACTTGCAAGTGCCGACAGCCAAGATGTCGAAGTCGGCCCACGACCCTAAGGGGTTGATAAATCTGATGGATGAGCCGGCGCAAATAACTAAGAAAATAAAGTCCGCCGTCACCGACACCGATGGTGACATCCGCTTTGATCGAGAAAATAAGCCGGGTATTTCTAACCTGCTCGGTATTTATTCTGCACTCACTGGCGAGCCAGTCGCCAAAATAGAGGCCGGCCTTTCGGGTAGAGGGTACGGAACGCTCAAGACTGAAGTTGCCGACGCCGTAATTGCAGCACTTGAGCCGATCAGAACTAGAGCCAATGAACTGCTCGAGGATCCCGCTGAATTGGATCGATTGCTTGCAAAAGGTGCGGCTAGCGCGAACCAGACTGCGGAAAAAACACTCAAGACTGTGTATGCAAACCTTGGGCTGGTAACTCCGGTCTGAGGAATTTCTTAGCCCAAAAGAGTATTGTTTCATCTAAGCACAGTTCTTCGGGGTCAGTGAAAATCTGAACCGGCGGTTATAGTCCGCGACCCGACTGGAAACATCGCGACCAGCGATGAGCCTCCAGGCGGTTGACTTGGTGAAAATCCAAGACCGACGGTTAAAGTCCGGATGAGAGAAGAACTAGGGCGCTATTTGCGCCCTCTTATTTTCCGTTCCCGCGGTTCTGTGTTACCAGAATCGAGAGGGAAAGATGCCAAGCGTAGAGCAATACGAATCCGCGATGCGCCGCGCCCTTGCAATCTCGCTCAATGGCCCAGCAGTCGGGATAAACCCGCAGGTTGGCGCCGTAATTTTAGATCCATCTGGTTCAATCGTGAGTGAAGGCTGGCATAAGGGCGCGGGTAGCGACCATGCCGAAGTTATGGCCCTTGAGCACTTCGCAGAAAACTTTCCCGATGTTTCCCTGAAAAATCACACCGCTGTTGTCACGTTAGAGCCCTGCAACCACGTCGGCAAGACTGGTCCTTGCGCGTTGGCTCTTATTGAGGCCGGAGTCAGTCGAGTTATATTCGCATCCGCTGATCCCGGGGATCAGTCAAGCCAGGGATCTCAAACCCTGAAAGATGCCGGCATCGAAGTGATACCCGATGTCCTTCTAAAGCAAGCCGAGGAACAGAATCGAGTCTGGCTCGGCTCTAAGCGCCTCGGCAGGCCATTTGTGACCCTGAAGTGGGCAAGCACATTGGATGGCCGCAGTGCGGCTTCAGACGGCACCAGTCAATGGATTAGCGGCCCCGACTCAAGGGCTGATACTCATTCAAGACGTGCGAATGCTGACAGTATTTTGGTCGGAACGAGTACGGCAATCGCTGACGACCCCGAACTGACGGCCAGGAGGCCAGACGGTAATTATTTTGAAGATCAGCCAATCCGAATAGTTTTGGGGGAATCGGTAATTCCGAACAATTTGCGTCTGTTTAATGACAGGGCCAAAACTATTCAAATCCAAACGCGTGACTTGAACGATGCCCTTCGGCAACTTTGGGCCCAGGGCATAAAGCACGTTTTTGTTGAAGGAGGGCCAAGGCTGGCAAGTGCGTTTGTTGCAGCCAAATTGGTAGATGAATTCATCGTGTATTTATCGCCAATGCTTCTGGGTGGCCCAAACATGGCACTTGGTCAAATAGGGATTAACAGCATCGAAGACGCAGCACGGCTGACAGTGCTGGAAACCAAACAACTTGGAAACGACATATTCATCAGAGCGAGGAGCGCCTAATGTTCACCGGAATCATTGAAGAGCTTGGAACTGTAACTGGAATTACCAAGCAGTCAGACGCATTGCGTCTAACGATAAAAGGAAATATGGTGCTGGGAGACCTGAAGCGAGGCGACTCGATCTCCTGCTCAGGCACTTGCCTAACAGCTATCGAGATTGACGAGAATGGCTTCACCGCAGACGTGATGATGGAAACCATCAAGCTAACTAGCCTCATGGAGGTGGTGGTTGGTGACCCAATCAACTTAGAGCGCGCGATGAATGCCCAAACTCGTTACGGCGGACACGTCGTCCAGGGGCACATCGATGGTGTCGGGGAGTTTGTCTCGCGTGAGACCAGTGAGAACTGGGATTGGGTAAGAATCAGAATTCCTCGCGAGCTCCTGAGATACGTAGTGATGAAGGGGTCGATCACCTTTGACGGCATCTCGCTGACCGTCAATGAAATATCCGACGATGTAATTGGGCTTTCTTTGATTCCTGAGACGCTGCAGGTGACAACGCTGGGTTCCAAAAAGCCCGGATCAAAGGTCAACGTTGAGGTTGATGTAATGGCGAAACACATCGAGAGACTCATGGAGTTCAAGTAAATGGAAATT
This sequence comes from Aquiluna sp., assembly GCA_028822985.1. Classification (GTDB taxonomy): domain Bacteria; phylum Actinomycetota; class Actinomycetes; order Actinomycetales; family Microbacteriaceae; genus Aquiluna. The sequence continues at coordinate 10,176 of JAPKCK010000011.1, read as the reverse complement.
GTCGAATCGAGCATCGAAGAGGTTCTTAGTGCGCTTCGGGCCGGCAAGCCGGTTTTGGTTACCGACGCTGCAGACCGAGAGGACGAAGGCGACGCGATAATTGCAGCTGAGTTTGCAACGACCGAGTGGATGGCCTGGATGATCCGCTACACCTCAGGATATATCTGTGCGCCCATGACCGAGCAGCGAGCCAATGAGCTTGACTTGCCCTTGATGTGGGTAAAAACCCAAGACCCGCACCGGACTGCCTACACGGTGAGCGTCGATGCTGCCGACCGCGCGACGACCGGGATTTCAGCGGCCGACAGAGGGCTAACCGCCAGAGTGCTGGCTGACCGAAGCTCCGGACCACTCTCGCTGATGCGTCCAGGTCACGTTCTTCCGCTGCGAGCAAAAGACGGTGGTGTGCTAGAGAGACCCGGTCACACCGAAGCCGCAGTTGACCTCATGAAACTAGCAGGCCTTGAGCCGGTTGCGATGATGGCTGAGATGGTCAATGACGACGGAACAATGATGCGCCGCGAGGAATTATTTCAGACCGCCCAAAGGTTTGACTTACCTATGACTAGCATTTCGAACCTGAAAGAGCACTTAGCCAAACTTGCGCCAAAGCTGAATCCCAGGTCTAACAGAATTCGTTTCGACGCCGAAGCTAAGTTGCCCACTACGCACGGTGACTTCCGCGTTAGAGGGTATTACGACGTTCAGACCACTGCAGACCACGTGGCCATCATTTCTGGTAATCCGACCGGAAAAGATGTTCTTGTCCGCCTGCATTCTGAGTGCATTACGGGAGAAGCCTTTGGATCTTTGAAGTGTGAATGTGGCCCACAGCTAGAGGGCGCAATGGATGCCATTGCCGCCGACCCCAAAGGCGGAGTAGTTATTTATCTGCGTGGCCAAGAGGGCCGTGGTATTGGACTACTAAACAAGCTCAAGGCCTATGCGCTGCAAGAACAAGGTTTGGACACCGTGGATGCAAATCTTGCGCTTGGACTCCCAAGTGAAGCCCGCGAGTACGGAGCGGCTATTGCCATCTTGCAAGACTTGGGCATCGAAAGCGTTCGCTTGCTGACGAACAATCCCGAAAAACGGGAGTCATTGGAGAAAGCTGACATAGCTGTTAACGAGACAGTTCCACTAATTGTGGGCCTAGCAGAGCAGAACCTTGGATATCTAGACGCTAAGCGAGAACGCATGGGACATGAGTTACCCGCTAATCTGGACAAGTGAGCGGTAGCGGAGCACCAAACCTGAATGTTTCAGCAGTCGGCAAAAAAGCCGTCATTGTTGCAACCTCTTGGCACCCGGAAATAATGGCGGGCCTGATATTGGGCGCGCAGAAAGAACTCGAAGTTACCGGAGCAGTTAATGTCCAAGTGACTATGGTTCCCGGAGCATTCGAGCTTCCGCTTGCGGCCAAATGGGCTTTTGATCAAGGGGCGGATCTAGTTATAGCTCTTGGAGTTGTAATTCAAGGGGGGACCCCTCACTTTGACTACATTTGCTCTTCCGCGACCGAGGGCCTGACCCGAGTCCAACTTGATTCAAACAAACCCCTGGGCTTCGGCCTACTTACGGTAAACAACGAACAAGAAGCCCTTGATCGAGCTGGTCTCGAGGGGTCCAAAGAAGACAAAGGCGCGGAAGCAGTTCAGGCCGCACTTGCCATGTCTGCCCTAATGCCCGGCTAGCGGTCCCCTGAAAACCCGTTTGTATAAGAAATAAGTTTCTTCGGGCAAAAATTCTCAGTCGGACCTAAATGACACCCGTTGCCCTTGAGCTTTCCCTTTTTCTTGCATAAAAATGCGAATTTGTCTGGTGCCTTAGCAAGGAACTTTGGCGATGGCACTTGTATCTTTAGTAAATGACTAAAAAGCTTGGTAACCGCAGGGTTAGCGGAACCGAGCAGTACTACACCCCCAAAGACCTCGCAGGTGAACTAGTCGAACTGACTCTAAGAACAATCTCTCGCGCGACCGAAAAGTCTTTTCTCGAACCCGCCGGTGGCACCGGAAGTTTTATTGAAGCTCTCAATAGGGCAGGCATAACGGCGATCACCTCGGTGGATAAGTACCCGATGCACCCAAGTGTTATTCAGGCAGACTTTCTACAGTGGGAAACAAAACACACGGACCTACTCACCATTTCAAATCCTCCGTTTGGCAGAAATAATGCTCTCTCCGTGCCTTTTTTCAATCGAGCGGCGGAGTTTTCTAGCCAGATCGCTTTTTTGGTGCCCCGATCTTGGCGCAAGTGGTCGGTTCAAAACCGGCTAGACCCGAGATTCCACCTAGTTTTAGATGTTGACGTGGCTGTTCAGTACGAAGACGCTTTCGGCGAAAAAATCGCAAAGCGCAACGACCTAAGGACCTGCTTTCAGATCTGGGAAAAACGCCTGGATCTACGCGCGGCAATAGCGGTTCCCGACAACGGCTTTATCAAAAAAACAACTCCCGAGAACGCGGATCTGGCGATAAGGGTTTTTGGCTACGGCTGCGGAAACGTGATGAGCGACTTTCCGCGTCGGCCAAACACCACATTGATGTTCCTGAGAGTTTTGGATAAAAACATCAAATCAGCTCTCCAGGACTTAGATTATGAGAGGTTTTCAATAAACACCGCCTACACAAGAGCTCTTTCTTTTCAAGAAATAAACTTTCTGATTAATGAACGGGTCTTTGGGGATGGGTTCCACAAGAAGTTAGGTTTATAAAGCAGTGAGTGAGTATTACAAAGATCCATCCCAAAACCCGAAGAGCCGAGAATACCGTGGGCCGCGGGCCAAACTGACCGACCTTCTTCCATACCTAAAAGACCACCGCCGAACCTTGGTTCTCGCTCTGGCTCTATCGGTCCTGGGCTCACTCCTCGCACTGGGCCAACCATTGCTGATTGGCCAACTGATAACTGCGGTGCAGGAGAGCCTTGATACGAGCGTCCTGGCGTGGCTTATCGTGGTTTTGGTGATCACTTCCGCGCTTGTAAATGCCTTTCAGTACTACCTGCTCTATAAAACTGGAGAGGGAGTAGTTCTCTCCACGAGAAAAGCCCTGATTGCCAGAATGCTTCGTCTCCCGATCTGGCAGTACGACCGCCGCCGTATCGGAGACCTCGTGTCTCGGGTTGGTTCTGACTCAACTCTTTTGAAGGCAGTGCTTACTCAAGGATTAGTTGACGCGCTTGGAGGCCTGATTCAGTTTGTCGGCGCAATCGTGGTCATGGCATTCATTGATCCGATCTTGCTAGGAACCACACTCGTGGTCGTTTCTATCGCAGTGGGCGCAATCTCTCTCACTGGTCGTCGGATTCGCTCAGCGACCACCAAAGCACAAATGCGAGTCGGTGAAATGAGCGCTGCAGTTGAGCGTGCACTGAGTGCAATTAGGACCATACGCGCGTCTCGGGCAGAAGATCGCGAGACCGAGGAAATTTACAAGAACGCCGAAGCTGCTTATGACCAAGGCCTCAGCATCGCAAGACTCTCAGCCGTTGTTGCTCCGATCGCACAAGTTGCCTTCAACAGCGCATTCATAATCGTGCTTGGGCTGGGTGGCCTGAGAGTAGCGAGCGGGTCGACGACAATTGCATCGCTAGTTACCTTCGTAATTTTGCTTGTCTTCATGATTGGCCCTCTGATTTCCGCCTTTGGTGCATACACCTCGATCATGGGCGCCTTGGGCGCCTTGGCTCGAATCAAAGAGATCATGGACCTCGATGAGGAAGAGACCGGGAGTGACAGGGTTCCGAGAAAAAGCACCAACTCGACAGCAATTGAATTTCAAAATGTTCATTTCCACTATGCACCCGATGAAGGCGAAGAGTCTGACGACATAATCAAAGGCATCGACATAAAAATTGCCCGTGGTGCCCGCGTCGCACTGGTAGGACCTTCCGGAGCCGGTAAGTCGACAATCTTCTCGCTTATAGAGCGCTTCTACGAGCCGACAGAGGGTCGAATACTGCTTGACGGCCAGCCGGTAACCGAATTCTCTAGAGAGTCGCTGCGCCAGCAGCTGGGTTATGTTGAGCAGGATGCTCCCGTCCTTGCGGGTTCACTGAAAGACAACTTGCTACTCGGCAAAGCAGATGCAACCGACGAAGAGCTAGAAAGCGTGCTCAGACAGGTAAACCTGAGCGAGGTTCTAAAGCGCGACACCAAGGGTCTTGGTGCTCAGGTCGGCGAAGACGGGATAATGCTGTCTGGTGGCGAGCGTCAGCGATTGGCCATCGCTAGGGCTCTTTTGGCTTCTCCTGAGATCTTGCTGCTGGATGAATCAACCAGCGCTTTGGATGGACCGAATGAACAGCGCATGCGAGAGGCAATTGATGCGGTAGCTCACGATCGAACGCTTCTGGTGATTGCGCATAGGCTATCCACCGTTGTTGATTCCGACCAGATTATTGTTCTAGAACACGGCAAAGTAGTCGGAATTGGCACACACTCTGAGCTGGTAAAAACCACTCCGCTTTATGCCGACCTGGCGAAGCACCAACTGCTGGTTTAGCAATAGAGTATTGGCATGACTTCCCATAATCAGATCACTGCCGAACAGGTATCGAAACTCGACGCTACCGATCCATTGGCGCGATTTCGCGACGAGTTTGTGATTTCGGATCCCGAAGTTTGCTACCTGGACGGCAACTCACTGGGCAGACTGCCAAAACGCACAATCGAGGAAGTTAACAAGTTCTTGACCAACGAGTGGGGACCAGAGCTCGTCGACGGTTGGTCTCACTGGATAGACCAAGCTCAACCCGCTGGAGATCTTCTGGCGCGTGCCGTGCTTGGAGCAAGTGCAGGCCAAACCCTGGTTTGTGACACCACCAGCGTGAATTTCTACCAGCTTTGCGTCGCGGCCATAAAGGCCCGACCGGGACGTAAGACAGTGATTATTGATTCATCTAATTTCCCCACCGACCGATACATTCTGGCTGGCATTGCCGAATCGATGGGGCTCAATCTTGTAACACTTGATACCGACGGCTCTGGCGGACCCGGGGCCGTGAAAATCGACTCCGAGTTTGAAAGAGTGACCGCTTCCGAACTTGCTAAGCATCTAAATGACGACGTAGCGATGGTTACCCTGCAAGCAATCAACTATCGATCCGGAGCAAGGCAAGACCTTAAGGCCATAACCGATTTAGTGCGACAACACGGAGGGCTTGTGGTCTGGGATTGCTCTCACGCGGCTGGTTCTATCCAGCTAGATTTCGAGAAAAACGGCGTCGACTTAGCTGTCGGGTGCACGTACAAATACGGTAATTCTGGGCCTGGTTCACCAGCATGGCTATTTGTCTCAAAATCGATTCAAACTGAGCTAAGGGTTCCAATTCAAGGATGGTTCGCTCAAGAAATGCAGTTCGAAATGGGGCCAGACTTTGAGCCGGCGGACACAATTCGTCGCTACCAAATTGCTAGCCCCTCTATCATCGGCATCAGAGCTGTTGAGGTTGCGTACGAAATGATCGAGCGCGCCGGCATTGATCTTATTGAACAGAAAGCCGCCAAGGGCACAGAGCTGATGATGGACCTGTTCAAGCAATGGTTGGAGCCACTTGGATTTGAAATTGCATCGCCCTCTCAAGCCGAGCTCAGAGGTGGTCACATAATCCTCACGCACCCAGACGCAAGACAAATTGCATACGCGATGCGGAAGATTTCAAAGGTAATACCTGACTATCGAGAACCCAACGCGATCAGAGTGGCTATTTCTCCTCTTGCAACCAGCTACACAGAGGTATTCGAAGGGTTCTTGCGATTGCGGGACTTGGTCGAAAGCGGAAAGTACATGAGCATCGAGCAGGATGCCAACCGGGTAACCTGACCTCAAGTCTCATCTTGGGCCTAAATAAAAAAGCCAGGAAAGCTGGCAGAGAACGGTCAGACACAGAGAATGGATAACAGTGGAACAGAATAAGCACGTCACTTATATTTCGTACCTCAAAATTGATGAACTACTCGCGCTGCAACAACCGCTGAGCGATGGCCCGGAGCACGACGAATTACTTTTCATAACCATCCACCAGGTCTATGAACTCTGGTTCAAGCAGGTTTTACACGAAGTTGCCGCACTGCAGGTCACGCTAGAAGCCGGCAACTCACATCGATCCATGGCACTGTTAGGTCGAATCCGAACCATTATGAAGACTTGTGTCTCTCAGCTGGACATCCTTGAGACAATGACGCCGCTGCAATTCAATTCATTCCGTGAGCGCTTGAGCTCAGCAAGCGGATTCCAGTCCGCACAGTTCCGCGAGCTCGAGGCCGTGCTGGGAAGACGTGATCAGGCCGGGGCAAAAGCCGATGCCAAATCGGGCATGGGGATGGCTGAGCACCTAATTGCTGGCTCCCCCGCTCGAGCAAGAGTAGAAGCAGCGATGACAAGGATGTCGTTGTGGGATTCGGCCCTGCACTATTTCAATTCGCGGAAAGCAATCCCCAAGGAGTTGCTATCTAGAGACGTCACAGCGGCCTGGGAACCTCACGAGGGTCTCCAGGATGTTCTTATTGAACTACACCGCAATGATCCGGAAGCATCCATGATTGGTGAGGCTCTGGTTGATTTGGATGAGGGACTGCAGGAGTGGCGTTATCGTCACGTCAAGATGGTGGAGCGCACCATCGGGCACAAAATAGGATCCGGGGGCTCGGCCGGAGCAGGCTATTTGGCAAGCACACTTTTCAACCCGGTCTTCCCGGATCTGTGGGCTATAAGGTCGCGTTTCTAGAGGGCAGCCAGGACAACGTTTCTAACGAGCATTGCGCGGGTCATTGGACCCACACCGCCCGGATTCGGAGACACATAACCGGCAACCTTTGCAACCGAAGGGTCGACATCTCCTAGAAGCTTTCCGTCGACTCTGGTTATTCCAACATCCAAAACCGCAGCACCGGGCTTTATCCATTCGGGCTTGATGAAATGCGGGCTACCTAGAGCCGCCACCACGATGTCTGACCTTGAAATGACTTCTTGAATGTGCTTGGATGCGCTGTGGAGGAGGGTTGGTGTTGCATCGATGCCCTTGCGAGTAAGCATTAGTCCGAGCGGTCTTCCCACGGTCAGGCCTCTGCCAATAATTGCAACCTCTGCCCCTTGAAGTCTGACGTCGTGGCGCCCTAGTAGTTCAATAATGCCGCTCGGCGTGCAAGGCAGTGGACCTCTCATCTGACCGCCGGTGTTCATGACCAGGCGGCCAAGATTCACCGGGTGAAGTCCATCGGCGTCTTTATCGGGATCGATTAGTTCCAACATTTCGTTAGCGTCGATTCCACTCGGCAAAGGTAACTGCACGATGAAGCCTGTAACTTCTCTGGCCTGATTAAGGTCGTCTATAGCCGCCCGGACATCTGCCATGGAGGCAGTTGCTGGCAGATCGATTCGAATTGACTCAATTCCAACTTCGGCGCAATCCCTATGTTTGCCGGACACATAAGAAAGTGAACCCGGGTCATCGCCGACCAAAATAGTCCCGAGACCAACTGCTGTACCTCTGGTCTTCAGACTAATAACCTCAGCTGCAAGCTCTGTCTTTATGGCCTTGGCTGTTGCTAAGCCATCAAGTATTAGAGCGGTCAACCAGCTACCTAGTTTCTAGTCCGTCATACAGAGGAAAAGCTTCGGTCAATACTCGAACTCTGGCCTTAAGGGCAGGAAGATTAGCACCTGGAATAAGAGCGTTCGCAATGATGTCAGCAACCTCTACGAACTCATCATCACTAAAGCCTCTAGTAGCTAGGGCTGCTGTTCCAATGCGAACTCCAGAGGTCACCATTGGCGGCCTAGGGTCGTTAGGAACTGAGTTCTTGTTAACGGTTACGCCGGCCTCGTGAAGCAAGTTCTCGGCCATTTGACCGTCAACCACAGAATTCCTAAGGTCAACAAGCACCAAGTGAACATCGGTTCCGCCAGTCAATACTGCGATTCCAGCCCCGGTGACATCGGCTTGATTCAACCTGTCCGCAATAATTCGCGCACCCGAAATCGTTCGCTCTTGACGCTCTCGAAATTCTGGCTGCATGGCCGCTTTGAAGGCCACTGCCTTTCCGGCAATTACGTGCATCAACGGTCCACCCTGCTGTCCAGGGAAGACCGCAGAGTCGATCTTCTTTGCCCACTCCTGCTTACAGAGGATTAGACCGGATCGGGGACCACCCAGAGTCTTGTGAACGGTGGTGGAAATCACGTCCGCGTATGGAACTGGGCTTGGGTGAACTCCTGCAGCAACAAGTCCTGCGAAGTGAGCCATGTCGACCCAAAGCTTGGCACCAACCTCATCGGCGATTGCCCTGAAAGCGGCAAAATCTAGATGTCGGGAGTAAGCGGACCATCCCGCGATGAGAACAGCCGGCTTTACCTCTATTGCGCGCTGACGAACGGTCTCCATGTCGACCAAATGTGTCTCTGGGTCTAATTCGTATGAGTGCCCCTCGTACATGCGCCCAGAAAAGTTCAGCTTCATACCGTGAGTCAAGTGACCGCCGTGGGCGAGGTTTAGACCCAGAATACGATCTCCCGGACTTGCAAGGGCCATGAGAACAGCCGCGTTGGCTGAAGCTCCGGAGTGCGGCTGAACGTTTGCATGTTCGGCACCAAATAATTCTTTTGCACGCTCTCTTGCCAAATCTTCGGCGATGTCCACGGCTTCACAACCGCCGTAATAACGCTTACCTGGATAACCTTCGGCGTACTTATTTGTTAAGACTGATCCTTGAGTTTCCAAAATTGCGGCGGACACGAAGTTCTCGCTCGCTATCATTTCCAAGGTGTGGCGCTGACGATCAAGTTCTTGCTGTAAAACCGCGGCAATTTCCGGATCAACTTCGCTTAGCGGGGACATAAAATTCACTGAATGAGTAAGCATCTCTCAACTTTACCAGACTTATTTCAGTCAGAAAGGTAGGCGCCAATAGTATTGGGTAATGCAATCTGCCAAAGAACATTGGGTTCTGACCTTTATCTGCCCAGACCGACCCGGCATAGTCCACGCAATCTCCGGAGCCGTGGTTGCGGCCGTTGGAAACATCACCGAGAGCCAGCAGTTCACCTCACAAGATACTGGACGCTTTTTTATGCGGCTACAGATCGAAGCCGACATAACAAAGGCGGATTTCGAAAAACAATTTGAGAGCATCGCCGAGACTTTTCAAATGCAGTACGTGCTTGACCATGTAAGTAGGCCAATGCGCACTGTGGTTTTAGTTACCAAGGCTGATCACTGCCTAAATGACCTGCTCTACCGTCAGCGTGCTGGGCAAATTGCAATCGAAATCCCTAAGGTCTTTGGCAACTCCGATGAACTGGAAGAGCTCGCCCGTTTTTTTGGGGTCGACTTTGAATCTCGCCCAACTAAAAAACTCAGCGACAAGGCTGCGTTCGAAAAGCGATTACGTGAAATTATTATTGAAAATGACATCGAACTTATTGTTTTGGCTCGTTACATGCAGATTCTCTCTGCCGAATTCTGTGCTGAGTTTGCCGGAAAAATAATTAACATCCACCACTCTTTCCTGCCTGGATTTAAGGGTGCTAACCCATACGCCCAGGCTCATGCTCGAGGTGTGAAGCTAATCGGTGCAACCGCCCACTTTGTTACCGAAGATCTCGATGAAGGTCCGATCATTGAACAAAACGTGACCCGAGTGGAACACGCGTCGACCAAGTCGCACTTGGTTCAGATTGGCCAGGACGTTGAGTCCAAGACTCTTACCCAAGCGATTAGATGGTTCGCGGAACATAGAGTGCTGCTTGATGGTCAGCGCACCATCATCTTTCGATAACCAATAAAAGCCAAGATTGCGGACAGTGTGCCGACTGCCAACCATGGTGAAATCTGGTTGACAAGATTCCGCCCCGCCGGCTTTTGGGTTCCTGATGCCAACTCAGCGGCATACGTTGACTGAGTAGGTATTGAGCGTGTGTCTAGCCAGCCTTCCTCCTGATCCGTTACCTTGACTGCGCTCTCGATATCTTCAGGCTCGATCCCAGAAGCGGTCCGTAATGGCTTCGCCTGAATCCGCGGCGAGTCTTGTTCGTTTGACCGAGTCGGAATTGGGGCCACCGCTGCGCTTTGCGATTCCTGATCAGCGGGAAGAGGTTCTTCATTTTTAATAAACTCTAGAATCTCTTCGGCAGCGTCTGGGTCTATCAACTCTGGGTCTATCAACTCTGGGTC
>JAPKCK010000010.1 GCA_028822985.1 Aquiluna sp. | reverse complement strand
ATTGGGTACAGCGGTTTTTCGAGACGCGACTGATCTGCTCGTGTCGTGAAGAGTGGTTGATTAGGTCTCCACGTCCGTATCAATCCGACCCGTGTTCTTAATTGCAGCTTTCTTCCGGTCCTGGAAGAGCTAATGACTTCTTAGGGCGTAAATATGCGGCATCCGCCGCTTGCCCTGCACTCTATCGTTTTAGGGAATGCTCTTTAGTTCAAGCGCGCTCATACTGACCCGCCGCCCCCCAGTTGAATTCCCCGGACTTCTTGAGTCTTCTGATCAGATGACCAGCCCAACCTCGCTCCCGCTATTTCGGCGAGCTCGACTAACATTTCTCGATTCACTTTGCCAGTAAAAGCAAGACTGGTCCTCCTGTGGACGATGTCCGAAAGATGAACCACATGCTCCCGATCTACCAAAAACTGGATTTCGGCCTCTGAATATTCCGGACTGTGAATAAGTTGCTCGTCCTTGTTGGCTGACCGAATAAAGTCAATAACTTCTGACGCTAAAGTACCGTAGCGGTTTAATAACTGCAGAGATCTTTCCGTGGCCAGTTCACCGCCGTGCCCTTCGGCCCACTCAAGCTGCGAGGTCTCTGAGATTGGAAAATCCTTGCCCCCACCGATAGCCATGTCGGTAGTTGAGACGGTGCGCTTCATACCGAGAATCTTCAATGCCTCAGAGGACATGTGCTCTCCAAGAGCCCTAAAGGTGGTCCACTTTCCACCAACCAAGCTCAGCCACGGAGTGTCCGCTTCATCGGATGTCTTCACAATCCGATAGTCCCTGGAAACAAAGCCGGGCAACAAGTCATCTGATTTTGGCAAGGGGCGAACACCGGAATACCGGAATACGATTTGAGATCTATCCACCTTGATGTCAGGGAAGATGTACTTCACCAAATCAAAGAAGTAGTCCACCTCTTCCTCGGTGCAAACCGCAGGCTCAGACATGTCATGAGGAATATCGCTGGTGCCGACCAAGACTCGACCAAGAATTGGGTACATAAGCACAATTCGACCATCTTCGTTCTCGAAGAAAATTTCACGGCTGTCGCAGGCTGCAAGTAGTTCAGGATTATCAAGCACAATGTGTGAGCCTTTTGTACCGGCCATGTAGCTTGTGGCTCGACCGAGGGTCTTGTTGGTTAGGTCCGTCCAGGGTCCCGAGGTGTTAATAATTACCTCAGCCTTGAAGGGAAACTCCTGACCCGACAGCGAATCGCGTAAAACAACTCCACCATCTTTCATGCCTACTGCCGACAAGTAGTTTGCAGCTCGAGCATGAGAGCCTGTTGCCAAGCCATCCTTGAGAGTGTCCAGTGCTAGGCGCTCTGGGCTTTCCATCGCTGCGTCATAGTAGGTGGCGGTAAAAGCCACGTTCTTGTTGAGCTCTGGAAATAGTTTCAGTGATTTCTTCTTGCCAAAAAACTCATGGCGCGACATGCGTCCGCCGTTACGACCGAAGAAGTCATACAGGGTCAATCCCACTTTGATTAGCACAGCTCCGCGCTCTTGTGGTTTGCCTTGGGTGTGCCTGAGAATCCGCATCGGCGCAGAAAGCAAACCCGAAAATATAGTGAAAATCGGCATTGTGGTCTGAAGTGGCTTGACGTAATGAGGAGCAGACGCCAAAAGACGATTACGCTCTTGGAGCGACTCTTTGACTAGTCGAAACTCACCGTTTTCTAGGTAGCGAACTCCCCCGTGAATCATGTGCGAAGAGGCCGCCGATGCGCCGGAGCAGAAGTCCTCGCGTTCAACCAAAACAACATTTACACCTTGAAGCGCAAGATCTCTGAAGGTCGCAATCCCGTTTATGCCACCGCCGATAATAAGCACCTGCGCAGTCGGGTTATCTCTAAGGCTCTGAAGCCTTTTGACTGATGCAATGTTCGAGCTTCTTTGCTCCACGGGTTAGCTTCCCTTCATAATTCAGCAACGGTTTGAATCTAGGTGGGCTTTTCGAAACCTGAAACATGAATCGGGGATGTTGCACATTCGTGCAATACTTTTGTTATGTATCAGGAGCTGAACGAGAAATCCAAGGTCAAGCTTTCGCTTAAAGCTGCCCAGTTGTATTACCAGCAAGATCTCACAATGGAGGCCATAGGCCGCGAGCTAAATGTATCTCGGTCTTCCGTTTCGAGGCTGCTACAGATGGCCAGAGACCGAGGCATCGTTGAAATAAAAGTCCACACCCCGGACGATGCTCCAAGGCGAATGGCCAGTGAGATTAATGACCGATTTGGAGTAAATGCTCACCTGGTTCCAGTTTCCGATAGTGCCTCCCCGGTCGAGCAATTGGACCGAGTTTCGCTCAGTGCTGCACGAATGCTAAGCGGCTTTTTTGGTTCGAAGATGACAATGGGGGTGGCATGGGGAGCAACTACCAGCGCCGTGAGTCGTCACTTGACCCGCAGGCAAACAAGTGATTCCCGGATTGTTCAACTAAACGGAGCCGGGAATGACCACACCACGGGAGTTACCTACTCCGGTGAAATTCTTCGTCGTTTTGGTGAGGCCTTTAGTGCCGTAGTTGAACAGTTTCCGGTGCCAGCCTTCTTTGATGACTCAGACACTAAATCAATCCTCTGGAAGGAGCGCAGCATTAAGCGCACTCTAAACATTCAAGGCTCTTTAGATGTGGCGCTCTTTGGGCTAGGCGCCCTGCACGCCGAGGTCCCAAGTCACGTCTATACGGCCGGCTACCTGAGTCAGGCCGACCTAGATAGTCTTCGCGACGATAATGTGGTCGGTGATATCGCGACAGTGTTTTATCGTCCCGATGGCTCCTGGGAAGATGTCAAACTAAACCGTCGATCCAGTGGCCTAGACCTGGATGTCCTCAAGCGTGCGCCAAGGCGAGTTTGTGTCGTGTCGGGTAAATCTCGAATTCCTAGCCTGCAAGGGGCTCTTGCCGGGGGCTTCATTACCGATTTGATTATCGATGATTTTTCTGCAGCATCTCTCTTAACGGAGAGCTAGCTCTTACATCGCTTTTGATGTCGGTTCGAATCCGACGGGGCCTGCTTCATTCTTGGCCGGGCGCTATCAGCTCGGTTATTTTACCGACCGGCAAGGCAATCCAGCCTTCGATGCGAGCCTGTGACATCTGGATTTGAGTCGGAAGCTCAGATAGGCCCAGAAGCGCCGCTCTGCCTGCAAGGGCGGCTATCACTGCGTCAAACGCGTCGCATGATTCGAGCATTAGCGTTTCGAACGCGGAAGTATCTAGCCAGTCGGCCTGCTCAAGAATTTGGCCCAGTAGACGCTTACGTTCATCAATGGACTTTCGATAACCGGCGGTATCGAAGCCCCAAACCCTCAAGGTTGCTCCGGGATAAACCTCGACAACTGCGCCGGCACCAGATCTATCAATCTGGATTCCGCTTTTCTCAAGCCTGCCTAAAAGACCAGCGCACCTCATCGCCGTGAGCCCGAGTCGGTCGGTAGAAACGCTCAGTGGCCATCTGCCTGTTCTTGCACGAACCGCCCTGTCGGTCTCTCGGTATGAAAGGCGTCGACGCCAATCCATGTCGCCTTCTACGTCGTGGCTTTTAGAATCTGGGTCATTATGGTTCGAGACGAAATCTACAAATTCGATTGGCCACCCGAGTGCGCAGTCGATTCCAATTTTCTCGGCATTAGAAACGCCCTGAACTATGACACTGTCAGCGACACCTACCCTCAGGTCTATAAGCGTCCCAGAGCGATTGTTCCAATCGATGAGGGCCAAGGCAGTGCCTTTTGGCTCTGCGGCTAGGTCGATTCCGGCGGTGATCACCATAAAAGCCTAAGGCCAGGTTTGTATCAATTAGAACTAGCTGGCGACAAGCCGGGCGTCAGCCTTTTTCTGGTGCAACCACTGCAACCAGATGGCAGCCGAAAGCCACAAGACCTGCATAACAGCGATAACACGCTCTGATAATCCAACAATCGGCTGTCCAGGTTCCAGCCACGTGAGCAGAAACCATAAAGTGGTGATCCCCATAATCAGAGTGGCTGGAATCGCGCCGACGGGTCTGATGCTCCAGTGGTATCGCTTGTCAAATCGCATTGCCAACAGTGGCCACGCCGAGAATAAGACGAAGGCAAAAGTTGCAAACAACACGTGCCAATAGGAGGAGCTGTCTTGAGAGGGAGTTGAAAAGAATGTATAACCAAAGCCGGCAAAGCCAGCAGCAGCAAGCGCCAGCCGTCCGGGCAAAGAAAACGCCTTAGCGTGCCACGCGCCGACTAGCGTCAGTAGCGAGCCAAACAGAAAGAAACTGGACTGAATGACCTGCACGGGAGAATCGTCTGCAGCAAGATCGCTTATTGTTTTGGCGATGGGGTCATAGCCGGGAACCAGTGAACCTGAAATGGTCCATCCCAGTACGTTTTGAATTGGGCCGAGTGTCGCGGCCACCAAAGCCCAAATACCGATTCGCTTCAATGTGTTACCCCTCTTATGGACAATGCTGCCTAGTCTGTCGGCTTTAGGGGCGTTCCACCTAGTGAAAAAGCCAAACCAATCGAGTCTCCGGGTCTAACTAAAAGATCTGTCACCGCCTCCGGCGCAAAAACCCAGTCGGTTGAATCTGAAACCCGAAGATAAAAACCCCAGTAGGCAAATGCCGCTGGCAGCTCCTGGCAAGTTTCCACGTATGGCTCGCCGCCTGAAATCACTATCTGCTGGTTCTTGCCCGGAACACCGTTTACACGGCAAAGAACCATGTCGCCATAGGTCTTGGTGCCCTCGGTGGAGACACCTGCCGCGGACAAGACCTGCCTAGCGGTGGCCGCATTGCCACTGATTGAAACGCAGCTGGAAACATCCTGGCCAAGACCTGCAAAATTGACCGTCACCCTGGCGCCACCGCAGCTACCGTCTGCTGCAAATTCTGAGACCGAAGCTGATGCACAGCCAGTCAAGACCAACGCCGCTATGGCCGTCAGCGAAACCGATTTGAACATGAAATCCCCTTCAGGACCTTTTGAAAACAGGGCTACGAGGCCCAAGTTTAGGCTCCTGTAAGAAATTCATTGGGTTCATCGAAATACCGCGAGCCGCAATGGTGTTAGCTTTCCCTATGGATCTTTCAGGAAAAACTATATTGGTGACCGGCGCATCAGGCGCACTTGGTGCAGAACTTACAAACGTGCTCTCATCAAAGGGGGCAAAGGTGCTTGGCACTGCGACTAACAACGAGTCTGCGGGCAGCATCCCTGCCAAGGCTGAAGTTAGATTACTGCTTGACTTCCAGGAGCCAGACTCCATTCAAACCTTGACCGATTACCTAGTTGCTGCGAGCCAAGTGGACGGAATCATCAACGCAAGTGGAGTAGTTGCGTTTGGTCCGGTCAGCGAACTGACCGTCGATACCAGCAGGCGACTAACGGCCGTGAACTCCCAGGGGCCTATTCAGCTAATCTCCCAGCTGTTTGGGAAACTAAAGGAATCCTCAGAGGCCGGTAACCAGCCTTTCGTGCTGAACATTACCGGAGTGGTTGCGGAAACCCCGATGATGGGTATGGCTGCTTACTGCGGCTCAAAGACCGCAGTTCATGGGTTCTTGACCGCACTGGGCAAAGAATGGCGTCGCGAAGGAATTCGAGTAATCTCTGCCAGGCCTGGACACACCGAAACCGGTCTGGCCACAAGAGCGATTGCTGGCCAAGCTCCAAATTTCCCAGCTGGCATGACGACGGAACATGTGGTTGCAAGGTTGATTGCCGCCTTGGAAGCCGATGAGAAAGACCTAGCTTCTACAGACTTCTAATTTCGTAGCTGTAGCTTTTAGATTCTCCAGCCAAAATTTCAGTGCTTGCGATGTCGGTTACGAAGACGTTCGCCGGATGAGACATGGGCTCTATAGCAAGCGCAGAGCCCTGCGCGAACAACTGTGCTGATGGCCGATAGAGCATGAAGTAGTCGATATTTTCCAGGCCGCGAATCTCGAAAGAACCTAGGGAATTCGTAACCAGAACTTCATTGCTCCCGTAATAGCAATCGTCCAGTGTCGCTAGATCCAGAGAATCCTGGTTCAGACCTAACCCCGAGACTTCTTTTGCCGAAACCGGCAACATTCGGTCATCGGTAGCTACGTGGTGAGTAAAATTCGCGGACACGGTGAACTCATTGCCCATCAGGAAATAAGGATGGAAGCCGATGGCAAAGGGTGCCGCATACCTCGAGTTGTTCGTTGCGGTTGCTCGCGTTACCAGTGCATTTTCCTCGAGGCTAAATTCAAGCACTAAATCAATCGCAAACGGATAGTGAGCATCTTGGCCGAAGCTGTAGGAGAGCTTTAGGGAATCCGGGGCATGAGAGACAAGCTCCATTTTTTCGTCGAGCAGTAACCCGTGATTAGCGTTGTTTTGAGAATCAAGTTTTGGAATCTGATAGTCGATTCCAGCCATCTGGTAATTACCGTCTTCGAGACGGTTAGGCCAAGGTGTCATTGTGTAGCCAAACACCTGAGCGCGCGCATTGTCGCCAGAAAATTTAGGAATGATCTCAACGCCACCCAATACAAGATGGCTCATTTGACCCCCGAATGCACCAAATTCTGCAATACTGAGGTTCTTCTCGTCTAGGCGAGAAATACTCAGTTGCTCACCAGGGTCGTTTTTGCGCACCCGTTTATGTTACAGACAGTGAGTAAGAGGTACTTGAGTGAACAAGCCCAGTATTGAAGCCAAGCTTTTTGATGGCCGCGACATCTTTTATTTTGATGACGCCGAATCGAAGCTTCCAGCAGACCGTATGCGAGATCAGCGAGAGTCGGAGCAAAGACCCGAAACTGCTGAATTGCGTTACGACGCATTGTCTGGTGAATGGATCACTGTCGCATCCCATAGACAACAGCGCGCATTTCTACCACCTGCTCACGCTTGTCCGCTCTGTCAAACTTCCGAAAATAACCCAAGCGAAGTTCCTGACAACTTCGATGTCGCGGTTTTTGAGAACAAGGGTCCGGCCTTTGGTCCGGATCTCGGTGAGATCTCACCGCCCAATCAAACTGCCCCATTTGGTTTCTCAACAACCTCCTTCGGCCGCTGCGAAGTGGTTGTTTTCAGCCCCGATCACACGGGCAACTTGGGCTCCATGCCGGTGGCTCGCATCGAGACGGTCATAAAAGCCTGGCAATCTCGAACCTCACACCTTCAGCAACTGGAAGGGGTTATTCAGGTCTTCCCCTTTGAAAACCGGGGGCAGGACATAGGTGTCACCCTCCACCACCCACACGGACAGATCTACTCCTATCCGTTTGTGACTCCTAGAACTGAAAAGCTAATCGCGAGCGTCCGGAATCACGGCGGTGACTTCTTCGGTGAGCTAGTTGAATTCGAAAAATCCTCAAGTAGAAATATTCTAGAAACTAAGAACTTTGTTGCGTTCGTGCCTTTTGCCGCAAGGTGGCCAATCGAAATCCACCTGTTGCCAAAGCGCCAGGTTGCAGATCTCACTGAGCTGACAGACGCCGAAGTGAGCGAGCTAGCTGGCGCTTACAAGCAAATACTTTTGGGTCTTGATGCCCTGTATGACAAGCCAATTCCATACATTTCAGCTTGGCACCAGGCTCCGATGATTGAAAACCGGGACCGGATTAGATTGATGCTTCAAATCACTTCCCCGCTTCGGGATGCCGACAAGCTGAAATATTTGGCAGGGTCTGAAAGCGCCATGGGGGCCTTTGTCGGAGACGTTGCTCCAGAAAAAACTGCTGCAAGACTCAAGAAAGCAATCAAGTGAACCTGACCAAGCAAACAACAGCCGGCTTTGAAAAACAGTTTGGTTACTTGCCAACTGGAGTCTGGTCAGCGCCGGGACGCGCCAACCTAATTGGCGAGCACACCGATTACAACAATGGGTTTGTTCTTCCCTTTGGAATCAACAAGAGAACCTATGCGGCAATGTCCAAGCGGGATGACTCTCTGATCAGACTCGGGACTTCCTTCACAGAGGGCATCGTCGAATTCAACCTAGGAGAAACCGAGCCGCAAGATCTCGATTGGGCGCTATACCCGCTGGGCGTAGCCTGGGTAATGCGTGCGGGTCTGGATTCTGGCTTTGATCTGTATTTGGATTCAAATGTTCCCATTGGAGCCGGCCTTTCTTCGTCTGCCGCGGTTGAATGCTCTGTAGCCCTTGCAATAAACGACCTGTGGAACATGGGCCATAGCAAAAAGGAACTTGCCCTTATCGGTCAGCGAGCCGAAAACGAAGTGGTGGGTGCCCCGACCGGAATTATGGATCAGACAGCCTCGATGCTGGCCTCGACCGATGCTGCTGTTTTGATTGACTGCCTAAGTCTTGAGACAGAAATAGTCGATCTGGGCCTTGAGGCTCAGAATCTAGTTGTTGCAGTAATAGACACCCAGGTCTCACATCGCCACTCCGACGGTGGCTACCGGTCTAGAAGAGATGCCTGCGAGAAGGGAGCGCTCATTATGGGCGTTAGCTCTCTTCGTGAACTTGGGCACTCAGACCTCGAAGCTGCAAAGTCAAAGCTCGACGATCTGACTTATCGCCGCGTCCGCCACATCATCACCGAAAACGACCGAGTGTTAGCGACCGTTGCAGCCCTTAGAGCCGGCCAAATTGACAAAATCGGCCCGATTTTTGAAGCCAGCCACGTCTCAATGCGCGATGATTTCGAGATTTCCATACCAGAACTTGACCTAGCGGTCGAAACTGCCCTAAAAACCGGCGCAATCGCCTCCAGAATGACCGGTGGCGGCTTTGGGGGCGCTGCGATTGCTGTTATCAATAAGGACCTGCTGACCGGCCTAGAAGTCGCTGTCAGGGCTGCATTCGCCCAAGCTGGATTTGGCGCAGCAAATGTATTTATCGTCTCCGCGAGCGCCGGAGCAAACAGAGAAGGCTAATTTGCCTCGTAAACGGGAGTTACTTCGATTCCCCGATCGACCATGTCATCGATTGCAGTTTCAGTGGAACCCTGAGAAACCCCGGTGGTTAGGCCAGTAATGACCCTAACGGCTAGCCCAAATTTCTTTGCGTCCATCGAGGAAGCCAGCACACAGTAGTCGGTAGCTATCCCGACAACATCGACCTGGGTAATCTGAAGCTCATTTACTAGATCAGGGAAGCTGGTGCCGGCATCATCGATACCTTCGAAGATCGAGTAGCCGTTTGCTCCCTGGCCTTTTTTTATGTGGATGTCGATAAGACCGGTGTCGAGGTTCGCGTGGTACTGGCTGCCTAGTTCGTTTTCGACACAATGTTCCGGCCAGCTAGTTTTGAAATCAGGAGATTCGTCTAGTGCAGCAAAGTGCCCACCGTTTGCATCGTTGGCTTTGTGCCAATCTCTTGAAGCAATTACATAGTCGTAATCGCCTTTATTGCATTCGAGATGTTCGGTAATTCGCTTGGCGGTTATTGCCCCTCCGGCACAGGCCAAGACACCTCCTTCACAAAAATCGACCTGAACGTCAATTACCAATAATGCTTTAGTCATTTTGCTTTCTTGTTACCCTTTTCGTTCTCAGGCTATCTATTGACTGGCTATCTGTTGACTAGCGTCGAGCCACAATCATAAAAGCCCATGACCAAATCGTCCATGGCCTCACGATTGCTAGCGGTCACATCACCTAGGTTGTACACGGTAAAAATGAGCCTCGACTGATCCGGGGTGTCCAGGAAGCCGGCGAGCGTGTAACCCGTTCTGATCCAACCAGTCTTTGCAGTGACTGTCCCAACCGCATCTTCGAATCGGTAGCTCAATGAGCCGGGGGTCCCAGACACAGGCATTCCCCCAAGAATGACCTCAAAGTCTCCATATCCGGCATCAATTAGCCTCAAAAGGTTATTTACTAGTTCAGGAGAGGCCTGGTTGTACTTTGACAAGCCTGAGCCGTCCTCAATGGTAAGGCCTGCAAGATTCAGCCCAGTTTCCCTGAGTGCCCGGTTGTAGGTTTCAGTCAAAGAGCCAAAGGTCCCATCCAGCCCGACATCGAGAGACACCAATCTTGCAAGTGCCTCCGCCAGGGTGTTGTCGCTTACAACGAGCATGTAGTCGATCCACTCGCTGATTGGCCTAGATTTTACAGCTGCAATTTGTATTGAATCTGCTGGGGCCAGGCCCTTGGTAATTACCGCATCCGTCGCCGACGCTCCAAGTGCCTCTTGGAACCAAGTACCGGCCCTGCTGACCGGGTCCATGGAGCGCTGAGATTCCTTTGCGGCTGGGCTCGCCCTGTCACCGTCCACCTGAAGAGCAGAAACCGGAGACATGTAGCCATTGGTGATACCGCGAGAGTCCCAAACGCTTTGGTATTCGCCCTTGGCTCCGCCGTACAGGGAAGTGTCAAGAACTATTTTGGTTATCGCCTCTTTCTCTAAAACCTTGAGCACCTGAGCGACGAGGTCAGAAAGCTTTGGGGCCTTTTGATAGACCGAATTTTGATTGATTCCTGTCCTAGAAAGAGTCGGGTCACCAGCTCCAACCAAGTAAATTTTTCCAGGCTCAACTTTGTCCTGATAGACCCTGGTTGTAACTTGATAGTCCGGACCGAGAGTTTCAAGGGCGGCTGCCGCTGTGAAAAGCTTCATAACCGATGCGGGCCTAGCAGCCGAACCGCTTCCGCGGTCAAATAACACCTCGCCCGTAGAAGTATCAATCACCTGAGCCTGGAGCAATAAAATTTCAGCAGCGTCCTCTAGCACCGACACCGAGCATCGGATGACTTCCGGCGTTGTCGGTTCCGGCTCGATTTCAACCGGAGAAGCAGAAACCGTTGCCTCGGGCACAACAGCTTGGCTGGCTATCGTCGCAGAAACGTCACTGGTCTGGCTAAGCGGGCCCAAAAACAAAAAGCCAAGCGCGACGGAACCCGCGGCCAACCCTGAACCGATGCCAATTAGTGTTTGCTTCATCTCACCCGCCTAAGCTTTACCCATGAAGTTTAGATTGTTCGCATCATCAATGCTCGCCCTAGTAACCGCAGTCACGTTGACAGCCCTTCCGGCAACCGCCCACGAGCAGCTTGTGGATCAAGAGCCCAAGGCCGGACAGATCATGGAAGCCGGTATCTCCGAAGTAAGGCTGTCCTTCAGCGATGATCTGATGTCTCTGGAAAATTCAGCCGGCTCCGAAATAGTCATTCTTGATTCGAATCAGAATCCAATAAACAACGGCTGCGCAGTTGTCGATGGCCGCACCGCGACTGCCCGGGCCGACATCGACAGACCTGGGTCCTACCAGGTCGGCTGGAGAGTAGTTTCCGGAGACGGACATCCAATTTCCGGAAGTTTTAGCTTCGTGGTTGAAAACAATACCGGCTACATCGCTGACCCAGAATACCTATTCACCGAGTGCGCTAACCCTTACAACCCGGATGCCTTAGAGGTCGAGGTTCAGACATCTGAGTCTTTGTATTGGTTGCTCTGGGCATCATTACCACTGGCTGCAGTTGGACTATTTTTGTTGCTGAGGTCTAAAAACAAAAGTTCTGGCAATAACCGCGAAGGCCCAGAAAAGAAGACCGAAAACTAGAACTTCAATCGGCATGTCAAAACGATTGCCCATCGGTGCAAAGGCCAAAGAGTAGGCAACATCGAGTGCCTGCGCATACATAAACGCGGAGACGCCCGCCACGACCATCAGCTTTACTGGAACGACGCTGCCGGAGATTCTAGAGCCGCTCCAAATCGTCAACGCGGAAAGCCCAAGCGCGAGTGCTGCACCGGTGAAAATTAGTGGATAAGTAGTCTGGTAAAAAAAGTTACTGGCCAGCATGGCGAGCAATAGGGACAGCCAAAACAATAAGACCTTGAGGGTTCTTGACGAATTCAAAGGCTGCCTAAATAACCCGGCAGAACTTATTCAACGGTTCCACTTGGCCAGCCACAACTATTTGATCGCCTAACTCCAGAACGGTCTCGGGGAATGCTGGCGAATATTTACCATCGCCCTTTGTGACCGCAACCACGGTCACTTCATAGTTGGTTCTAATTTTCAGCTCCGCCAAATTTTTGTTGTGAAATGACTCCGGAACTTTTGACTTGATCATCACAAAATCGTTGTCGATTGGGACATAGTCAAGTGACTCGCCCGAAACCATGTGCGCCACTCGCTTACCCATCTCAAACTCTGGGAACACCACGTGGTGAGCACCTAGTTGCTCCAAGATGCGACCGTGAGATTTTGAGTTGGCTTTTGCCCAGACGTTTGGAACACCCAGTTGCAACAGCAGCGAGGTGGTCAAAATGCTGGCCTCGATATCTGCCCCGATTGCCACGACGGCAGCATCAAACTCCTGAATGCCAAGTTCAGACAATACGGCCTCGTCGGTGCAGTCAGCCTTGACGGTGTGGGTAAGTTCCTGAGCCATTTGTTGAACCAGCTTCTCATCGGTATCAACACCGAGAACCTCGTGTCCAGTTCGAACTAGCTCTCTGGCCAACGAAGACCCAAAACGACCCAGGCCAATAACGATGACGTTTGTGTGCAGAATTCGTCGCTTTGCTTTCTCTTTAGCCAATTAGGGGCCTTTCCTTTGGTAATTCATAGTGCCTCTTTGTGATTCGAAGAGCAAGTGCTGACGCAACAACAACGGGTCCCAACCGACCAATAAACATCAAAAATGCGAGCCAAAATTGGTGGAACGCCGGTAATTCAGCGGTTATACCGGTTGAAAGTCCTACCGTCGCGGCAGCCGAGACCACGTCGAAAAGTATCTCGTCCAGTGAGAAGTCAGTTGTGGCGGCAAAAAGCAAAGTCGTGCCCAAAATAGCCGTCGTGCTAAGAGCCACCAAAGTAAGAGCCTGACGCTGAATCGAACGAGGAAGTCTGCGATTTCCAACGTTCACCGCAGTCTCGCCGCGAATTTCGGTGTAAACAATAAAAATCAAAACGGCAATCGTGGTCACCTTTATGCCGCCGGCGGTGGAAGCCGAACCGCCACCGATAAACATCAGTAGGTCTATGCCAAGCCAAGTGGCAGGGTCCATCAAAGAGATGTCTATCGAGTTAAAACCACCCGAACGCGGCATGACAGCCGAGAAGAGGGTGTTTACCACTTTGTCCCAGGTGTTCAAGCCCCCGAGGGTTCCAGGATTATTCCACTCAAGTAGTCCTATAAATAGTGCTCCAAGACCGATCAGGCTAATGGTCATCCAGAGAGTAAGCCTGGTGTGAAGGCTAAAGCGCTTTGGCTTTCCGCCTGGCTTCAATCGCAAACGCCACAGCCGCTCATGTAGCTCGATTAGAACAGGGAACCCAAGTCCTCCGACAATCACGGCCAGCATCACCGGGGCAATGAAAAACATGTCCTTGCTAAAACCCATCATGCTGTCGGTGTAAAGCGAAAAACCGCCATTATTGAAAGCTGAAATCGCGTGAAAAGTACCGTGCCAAATTGAACGAAGAACTTCCTCCCCGTAGCTGAAGTGCAATCTAATGCTTAGGTACGTAGCCAGGATTAGCTCGAAGCCGAAATAAACCAACAGAATTCGACCGAGCAATTTAGAAACGTTATCTGCGCCAACAATCTTGGCCTCGGACAAGGTGTTCATTCGATCTCTAAGGCTAATGCGACCGGAAATCAGCAAGCCAAGGAGAGTTGCAAAGGCGACTATTCCGAGACCACCGAGTTGAATCAAAATCAAAATCACGAAGTGCCCGAATCCGGACCAGTGGGTCGCGGTGTCCACGACGGTCAAACCTGTAATGCAAACAGCGGAAACGGCGGTGAAAAATGCCGTGACCAGAGTTGTGTTATTTCCGGCGGATGTTGATATTGGGAGCAAAAGCAACAGGGTGCCAACAATTGCCGCCGCACCGAACGCAATAACTACGATCTGTGTTGGGTGCATGGATCGCTTGCGACCTAATTGGTTCACGCTTTTAGCCTACGCCTCCTGTAGTAAAACCAATACAACCCCAAAACATTACACCGCATTAGGCTTAACCGATGAGCGCAAGTAAACAAGTTCTTATTTTCGACGGGGACTGCGCTTTCTGCAGCTCCAGTGCAAGGCTGCTTCGCAGAATGACCAACAACAAAATTGCGATTGAACCGTACCAAAAATTAGACCTCGGGTCTTTAGGTCTGACCTCCGAGCTAACATCCAAGGCGGTCTACTTCGTGTCTGGTAGCAAAAGATTCGTTGCGGCGGCAGCTATTGCCCAGGCACTAATCGAATCGAAAACGATTTGGGCGCTAGCTGGCTGGCTCCTAAAGCTCCCGGTAGTGAGAAACATCGCAAAGCCCATTTACTACTTGGTCGCGGCTAATCGGCATCGCCTCCCGGGCGGCACCCCAGAGTGCCAAATGCCCTAGAACTAAGAAGCGAAACTTCAAGCCACAAACCTAGTTAGAGTGAAGAATGAAGTGGAAATCTAATCCGGCGAGGATCAATTGACAACAATCACGCTCCGCACCCCCTACCTCTTATTTATTGGCAGCGAGACTGAGCCAATCTATGCCAAGACCGCTGCAGGGCTCGCCAAGTGGCGGCCAGAAAGCTGCATGGGCCAGCTGAGCCTCGAGGGCGGCACGATCGATTTAGGCCTTAGTAAGCACAGCGTGGCGAGCGCGGCCGAAGCCGGAGCTAAATCACTAGTCATTGGAACATCGGCCGTGGGCGGCGCAATTCCAGAGGCTTGGATGCCAACCCTGGTTGCCGCCTTGCAGGCGGGCATGGACATCGTCGCGGGAGTTCACACGAAGTTGAATGACATTCCCGCTCTGGTTTCGGTAGCTAACGCGTCTGGGACAAAGCTGGTTGACATTCGGGTGCCACCAAAGGACATTCCTGTCGGAACCGGTAAAAAACGAACTGGAAAAAGACTTCTGACAGTTGGTACCGATTGCGCACTGGGCAAGAAGTACACAGCTTTAGCGATCGCTAACCGACTGCAAGAACGGGGCATCGATGCTGACTTCCGCGCTTCCGGCCAAACTGGCATCATGATTGCCGGAAGCGGTATCCCGATTGATGCCGTTGTTGCCGACTTCCTTTCGGGTGCGGCGGAAATGATTTCTCCTGACAATCACCCCGATCACTGGGACATAATCGAGGGTCAGGGAAGCTTGTTTCACCCGGGCTACTCATCAGTAAGCACCGGTCTGCTAGTGGGCTCGCAACCAGATGCCTTTGTGGTTTGCACCGAAGCACTTCGCACCCATATCAAGGGCTGGCCCGATTTTGAATTGCCGAGCATTCCAGCCGTGATCGATCGAACCATTGAAATCGCCAGAAGCGTGAACCCTGAAATTAGATGCGTCGGAATCAGCGTCAATACGAGCGGGCTGCCGGATCACGAGCGGGCCGCGTACCTTACTAATCTGAGCTCTCTCTATGACCTCCCCACCATGGACCCGCTGGTAGCCGGACTCGACGCGGTAATTGATAATCTTCTGGGCCAAAAATGAGGATGACAATTGAGCGCCGGGATTTCGCTTTGCACTCACCCTTTGTTATCACCGGCTACACCTTTCTTGAGCTAAATGCGGTTTGGGTGACCCTCGAACAAGATGGGTTTATTGGTAGGGGCGAAGGTGTTGGCGCTTATTACTTGGGAGACGATCAGGCCAAGATGCTGAGAGATCTTGAAGAAATAAAGCCCCAAATCGAGCAAGGTGCCACACGTCAAGACCTCAACGAACTAATGCCGCCTAATGGGGCCCGAAACGCGCTTGACTCTGCGATGTGGGATTTGGAATGCAAGATTAGAGATGCCAGCATTTGGGAGCTGGTTGGGATCAAGCCCAAACAGCTAAATACCGTGGCGACCATAGGTATCGGCACACCACAGCAGATGGCCAGCAGAGCAAAAGAGCTAAGCGATTTTCTCAACCTAAAAATTAAGCTCGACGATCACGAGCCAGTCGACAAGCTATCCGCGATACGACTAGCAAGACCAGATGCGAACCTGGTTGTCGATGTGAATCAAGGCTGGCATTTCGAACAGCTCAAGAATTTCATTCCAGCCCTAAGCGACCTGGGTATAAAGATGATCGAGCAGCCGCTAGCTCGAGGCAACGACTCTGAACTTGACGGCTTTGTTTCTCCCATTCCTTTGGGCGGGGACGAGAGTGTTCTAAACCTCAGCGAATATGGAGCCAATTCAAAAAACTTCCAGGTGATAAACATAAAGCTGGATAAATGCGGCGGCCTGACAGAAGCATTGCAAATTGTTGAGGTTGCCAAAAAAGACGGTAAGTCGATAATGGTTGGGAATATGACCGGCACCTCGCTGTCAATGGCCCCGGCCTATGTCATTGGTCAGCATTCTGAGTTTGTAGATATCGATGGGCCTCTATTGATAGCCCAAGATATTCCAAGCGGCTTGAACTACCTGCCCGGTGGAAAAGTAGAAGTGTTTAGCCCAAAGCTTTGGGGCTAGAGCTCCACTCTCACCTAATAACCCAGCTCAGCATCGACAACGCCGACTAGCGGCTTTTCTGCAAGCCAAGCCGCCACGTTCACTCTAAGTCGATCCGAAAATAGCCTCGTCACAATCTCTTTGGTGTCTGCGGTGTGGGGCGTGATGAGCAAATTATCCAGCCGCCACATTTCATGATCTGCTGGCAAGGGCTCTGGGTAAGTAACATCGGTTGCCGCTGCCGCAATGCTGCCCGATTTTAACGCTTGAACCAAGTCCTCTTGGTTCACAACCTCTCCCCTTGCGATGTTCACTAAATACGAATCCTTGCGCATTAGCCCGAAGGCTCGAGCATCAAACAAGAACCTCGTGGTCTCAGTCAAAGCGCAAGCCAGAATCACAAACTTTGCTTTCGCTAACTCGTGGTCAAAGTGATCAAACGAAACAACTCGTCCCGTGAAGCCCTCGAGAAAAGGCTCGTTGGGCCTGTTCCTCAACACCGTTACCTTGGACCGAAATGGGGTAAGCAGTGACGCAAGCTCCTCGGCAATACCGCCACCACCAACAATCAAAACATCCTCATCATAGACAGAATCGGCAAACTGCCTGCCCCAGTTCTTGGTCCTTACTCTCTCCGGAATGATCCTTGCCAAAGATAAGCAAAGTGCGAGGGCGTGCTCAGCAACTGGTTCAGAGTAGGACCGCTTGGCACTGGTAAAAATAATTGGACTTTTCAAAATCTCACCAAAAGCATCAACTCCGGCAAATGGCAGCTGCACCCACTCAAGCTGCGGGTTAGCAATGAGTATCGCCTGCAAGGCCTCGGGCGAGGAGTAGTCGGTCCAGATAAGGGCTTGTGTAGAAGCAGTGATTGCAGTCACCTGACCACCGGAATCGGCGATTGCCTGGGCGTATTCTGGAAACTGCCTAGGCTCCAGCGCCACGAGATTGTTCTTCAAGGTTTTCCAATCTAGAAAAGGGCGACGACTCTAAATGAAACTCCAGCAGAGCTGCTACCCGTTTGGGCAAGTGTAACTGCCAGCAGGTCAAAGCCCGCCCCCGCCAGAGGCAAGAAGTAGGCTGGAGACATGACTGATAAACAGAACCCGAAAGAACCTAGGGATCCCAGCCAACTAGAAAAAATGTGGAAACGAATTGGTCTAGCGCTTTTTGTGCTGGCAATCGTCTTGGTGGCAGGCCCTCAGGTTATTGATTTAGTGAACCCAGACTTTAGATAAGTAATAACCTAAAGCCATGAAATGCAAAAACTGCCAGAGTGAAATTTCCGAGTCTAATTTTAATTGCCCAAGTTGCGGCAAAACAACCGCTCAGTCAAGGGAAGATCTTCAGAAGATAGACCCCCAGTCAA
Source organism: Aquiluna sp. (assembly GCA_028822985.1). Classification (GTDB taxonomy): domain Bacteria; phylum Actinomycetota; class Actinomycetes; order Actinomycetales; family Microbacteriaceae; genus Aquiluna. Next base: position 18,567 of record JAPKCK010000010.1, on the reverse strand, counting down.
CCAGGGCGATTGCATGGCTCCTGCTCGCGCTTGGTGTCGCTGGAGTAGCGTTCGTAATCGTCAACAGCGCCACCGATTGGTACTCGCCTCTAAACTTCATCCCGCCAGCCATGGTCCTAATTGCCGGGGGCTTGGCTCTGATAAGCGCATTGCGCGCAAAATAAGAACTTAGATCAGAGCCCTATAAGCCGCGCCAAAAATCGCAAGGTCCTGCCAGGGCATCCCGGATGATTTGTAAATTCTCAGGGACTGACTGTCTATCTTTTGCTCAGAGGTGAATAGATTTTTCACCTCCACGAGATCTTCCTCGGTAACGAAGCCTTCGTTGATTGCCATGATGACATCACCGGCCTCTCTCAACGCGGCTGATCGATCTTCGATGAAAACCGTCCCAATCCCCAGAAGGTTTCCAGGTAATTCTCTAGCGCTTGGTTCGTGAGAACCAATCGCCGCCACGATTGCGGTCTTCTGCACTTGCTCTGCGGCAAATAGGGGCTCTCTGGCCGTAGTTGCAGTAACAACCAGGTCCGCCTCCGCAAGGTCCTTGGTTGAACCCGCAGCCGCCTCAATGCCATGGGACCTGAGGTCAACAATCAGCTTCTCAACCCCGGGGGTGTTCCTGGCCAATATGCGAATTCCACTCGGCGTTGACACTGCTGAAATTGCGACAATGTGGGCAAAGGCCTGCGGCCCAGACCCAAAAACAACCAGCTTTGGACTCTCTGGCAAATCCAACTTTTGCACCATGGCTGCTGTGACGCAGGAAGTCCTTAGAAGAGTAAGGGCGGCGCCATCACACTGGGCAAGAGGAGCGAGAGTTTTGGCATCAAATAGCGTGTAGATGCCTTGGATTCTTGGAATCCCTTTAGCCGGATTCTTGGGTGCCACGGTGACGAACTTCAGTCCTACAAACTCGGCATTCTCGCTCGGCATCACGAGCCCCTGGCCGGATGCGAATTCGACAAATGAGCGGGATTTATCAGTTGCAGGGTCGAACCCTCCGGTCAATGCATGGGTTATTGCTTCGATTGCTTTGCGATAGCCAAACTTTATGAATAGCTCTTGCTCACTTATCCACTTTGCCGGGCTTACATCGCTCATCGAAGCGAGAACCCAGTGTCTAATTCATCGTTTTCCAATAGCAAAAACTCAGAGTTGGCAACATGGAAGGCGTTTCCGGTAATCACCGGAATAACGCCGGATCTCTGGCCGTTGGTTTGGGTTTCTTCAATGCGACCTAAGAACCTAGTCCCGATGATTGAGTCGTGAATTAGGGTCATTGACTTAGTTAGCTGGCCGGAATAGGCCAGCTGAGCAATTCTTGCTGCAGTTCCAGAGCCACAAGGTGACCTGTCAACTCGGCCATCGGCATAAACGGTTACATTTCTTTGATGAAGTTCGGTCTCAGTTGAATTTATTTCATCAAAAATAATGGTTCCGTAGATACCGTTTAAGCGCTCATCGGCCTGCGAATTCGATTCTGGGGTCTCGTTCAACTTCCATTTGATCTGCCTGCCGATGCGAATTAGCTCATCTAGATGCTTCGGCTCTACCGATAGGCCGAGTTTGCTGGCTTCAATACTTGCGTAGTTGGCACCCCCGTAACCAATGTCCACCAAGACAGTCCTGCCATCATCAAGAGCTACTGGCACTGCCTCGGCGATTTCATGGGAAAACACGTTCCTAAAGGAAATCTTTGTTGTAACGCCGTTTTCTTGGGTCACGAGAGCCTGCACTCTGCCGGATGGAACGTCGATTGTGACTGCTGTTTCACCATTCGGTTCTGCCGCGACCAACCCGGTGTCTACAGCCCAGGCGCCCAGCGCAATGGTGCCGTGTCCACAGGCGGTTGAATAGCCATCACCGTGCCAGAACAGCACACCGAAATCAGCGCCATCATCGTTTGGCTCCACGATAAACCCGCCATACATATCCGCATGACCCCGGGGTTCATTGACAAGTAACTTTCTAATTTGTTCGAGTTCTTGATTTGAGGGAGCCCCAGCTCGCTTGTCCAGAACAGTTGCTCCCGTGATCGAGGGAAGCCCGGCACTCACGATTCGAAATGGCTCGCCAGCGGTGTGGTAATCCGCGGCAGTAATTTTTACCAATGGCCTATTCATAGGTCGAGTCTATTGGGGCCAGTAATCGAGTGGCCTCCACGTGCACTGGATTCCTCTTCTCACGAGGGACAGTCATGGCGCAAAACTGACCCGAGTTTTTTATGGCGACTGGGTTATGGGACGTTACACAGAGCCACCCAGGAGAATCGAACTCCTGACCTGCTCGTTACGAGTGAGCTGCTCTACCAACTGAGCTAGGGTGGCGTATCGTTTCAAAAGTTTAGTCGTTAATTGCGCCTGCTCGCCTAAGCCTGGCAAGGGCTGCGTCTTCTATTGGAGACTCCGGCCCGATAGCGAACCGCATAAAGCTCAATAACGATGTAGTGACGGGTCTCAAGAACCAAAGTGGCCAAGGTTTTAGTCCAATCATCAACTGGTACTCCTTAGGCATGGACGCGAGCGCCGACTGAAACAGCAGAGCGTATACGGGCTTTGCAACAAGCGGTAGTGGCGCTTTCCTTATCCAGCTGATAACTGCTTTAGTGTCCTCGGTAACGGTGAGCTTTGATTTGAAATCTTCGAGGGTTTCCAGGAGCTCGGCTTCACTCATCGGAGCAGTTTTTAGCCCGAGAGGCTGAACTGATTTTGACCACAGAGCAACGTAAGAATCCGCTCCACCCGGAATTGGGGTCTTTGAGTAATTCTGGTGGGCCCTCAGGAATGAGTCCATAAAAGCGACGTGAACCCAAAGCAACAAATCCTTGTCTCCTGCCCTGTAGCCCTTTGTCTCGCCAGCAGAAGTTTGGTATTCGCCGCTAACCGTCTTGTGCATCCGGTTTACTCTGCTGGCCTCACCATTTATTGCCTCGATTGAACCAAAGGTAGTAACCGTTAGCCATCTAATCGTTCCCGAAAGCCTGCCCAGTGGGTCTTGCTCATAGCGAGAGTGTTCTGACACTCCGGTAAGAGAACCCGGGTGCAGGGCCTGCATAAGTAGAGCTCTAACGCCTCCAACCAATGTCGAAAAGTTTCCGTGCACAACCCAGGGTGCATCCGTAGGCAGGTAAAAACCTGGCTCATTGCCCTTGGCGACAACTTCTAGCCACGGAGGAACTCCGTCCGGTGCACCAGACAGGAGTTTCCTGAATCTGCGCGACAGGCTCTCCTGCAGGGCGTTATTTTTCAATGTGTTACCTAACCTTGTAGATACGATCAAAGGAACTAACCATGACAGAAGCAGAACTAATCCGCGAGTTCCAAAAAAACCGACTCCACATTATTTTGGCCCAGCTCGCGCCAACGGCCCTACTGGCCTTTGCCGCCTTTGCAACCCCGACCATCTCCGGCTATGAAATGTTTGTGGTTCATGGATTTGCCCTTATTTTACTAGCCTCAGGAATTCTCGGCGCCTTAGCGGAGTACTCGGCTGCGTCCCAGGCCCAGGCCGTCATTGATGATCTCAGTGCGCTACCGGGTCACTCGGCTCTTCGATCACGGATAGTTAGCTTTCGTCCATGGCTAGAAGTTGTGAAGTTTGTGACCCCTGCAATCTTTATCGTGATATTTGCAGTATTGATGGCAGCACTTTATCTATAGATGGCCAAGTAGAAGGCTGGGGACTGCAGGTGCACTACCTGCAGTAAAGGGAATCTTCTGAAATCTCTTCACCTGCAAGATAGTCATCGACGACCTTGCCGACGCAGTCGCTTGAGCCATAAGCAGTGTGGCCCTCGCCTTCGAATGTAAGCAAGTAAGAACCTTTCATCAGCGAACTCAGGGTAACGGCCTGCTCGTAGGGAGTAGCCGGGTCACCGGTGGTGCCTACGATCATTACTGGACTTTGTAAATCAACCTTGTAGTCAAGCTCTTGGTTCCCAATACCGGCTGCCCACCCATCGCAAGAACTCTCGCCGTAGGCAAAGTACTTTCCGAAAACCTTGCTTGCAGCCACTATTTCTTGGGTCAGATCAGTGGACGAAAATGGGTAAGTAATTTCATCGGCGCACGCAATTGCATAATTCGCCTCAACCAAGTTGGTTAGATAACCGCCTTCGGCATCGCGGTCGTTATAAAAGTCTGCAAGTAGCAATAGCGTCGTGCCGTCTCCTGCAAGAGCCTCTTCAAGCCCAATCGATAGAAACTCCCAGCTGTCTTCCGAGTAAAGAGTCACAATCATCCCTGAAATCGCTGCCGATAATGATAGGTCCCTATCAAAATCAGTTGGCATCGCACTATTTTCTAGTGAGCTCAAGATTCCTGCAATGGTGTCCTTAGCCTCGGCCATGTCATTTGGTAGTGGGCAGCCGACTCTGGTGAAGCAGTCGACTAGATAGGCGCTGAGCGCCTTATCAAAGCCTTTTATCTGGCCCAGTAGAGCCAGGTCAGGATCAATAGTTGGGTCAACTGCACCGTCAAGGACAAACAGACCGACTTGATCTGGGAACAGGACAGCGAAAGTTGCTCCAAGCTCAGTGCCGTAGCTGTAGCCAAGATAATTTAACTTCTCGCCGCCAAGAAGAATCCTCAGTAGCTCCATGTCCCTGGCGGTCTGCTGAGTGTTGTAGTAACCGGTGCTCACTTCTCCTTGGCAACTCTGTGCAAAGCGATAAGACAAGTCCGCCGAATACTGAATATCCTCTTCCGTTCCAAACCGATAAGGAGAGCTTCCGTATAGAAGCTGGTCTTTTAGGCCTAGGTTCCGGCACTCAACGGGCGAAGTCTTTCCAACCCCCCTTGGGTCAAAAGCTATGACCTGAAAATTTGATCGCAGGTAATCGCTTCCGAGGCTCTCGTAAGAAGCCAGTAGCCATTCGATCGAGCTAGAGCCCGGTCCACCTGGGTTTACGAGCATTGGTTCTAACGACGAGGTTCCGGCTTTTCGAATAAGGGATACCCTGAAGAGTGATTCATCTGGCGCTTGCCAATCAAGCGGTGCAGCAACGACCGCGCACTCAAAACTCTCTTCACAGTCTTCCCAAATGACCACCTGCTCATACAGGGATACGGCCCCGCTTGAGATGTCAGCAACGGGATTCGGGGCTGGAGTGGGAGTGCAGCCGGCAAGCAACAAAACGCCAGCGGTGACAGCCGCCCTAAGCCGCAAGGTCGCGTCTCAGGATCATCAGCGTGCAAAGGGATTCGAGGACCAGCAGGTCTCTAACATTTGAAGCCAAACGCTTTCTGGATTCGGTGATTGCGTCTAAGACAGCGATGCTTGCAGACGCGTTTGTACCCAGCTGCCGTAGCTGAAGGTCTTCGGCAAGCTCAGGATTAGTCATTTCGACATTCGCTCCGAGTTGAAGAGCAAGCACATCTCTAAAAAATGACTCGGCATCGGTGAAAATCCTATCAATCCCGTCTCTTAGAGCCCGAGTGTTCCTTCTCTTCTGATTTTCCTCTAGGCCCTTGAACTGCGGCCTCAGGTTGGGAGGAATCTTCTCGTCAAGCCCAAGTCCGTAGGCAAGCATCAAATGTTCCTTTTCCGATTTATCGCGCTCCTGAGCAAGCGCCTCAGCATCGCGCTTGGCGACGCCCAATAGCTTTTCAGCAGCAAGCATGGCTCGGCTAAGGTTTGTGATTCCCGCAATTTCCCGAAGGGTTTCAGCCCTTCTGGATCTAGCGTCCTGGGACACTGCCAGCCTTCTTGCCATGCCAACGTGATTCTGAGCCTGGCGTGCTGATCTAATGGCAAGCTCCCTATCAACCTTGTCCCGCTGAACCAGCAACTCGGCAACCTCCTCGACACTCGGGAGGCGAAGAAGCACGTTCATAGTTCTGGAACGGATTGTTGGCAACAGGTCGGCCACACTTGGTGCGCATAAAATCCAAATTGTTTTGTCTTGGGGTTCTTCCAGGGCCTTTAATAAAACATTTGAGGTGCGCTCGGTCATACGATCGCTGTCTTCGATAATGACGATTCGATAATCACCAATGGTGCTATTCATCCCCGATTTTTGCACCAATTCACGAACCTCATCGATGCTAATCAACACCCGTTCGGTGGCAAGGGTCAATACATCTGGGTGAGCTCCGGCGATTGTCAAGGAACATTGCTGGCAGCGCCCACAGCCATCATTTTGACATTGAAGCGCGGCAGCGAAGGCCTTGGCTAATAAAGACCGGCCAGAACCTGCTGGGCCGGTAAATAACCACGCGTGGTGCACACCATCTAGCTTTCCGGCAACCGCACGTTGAAGCTGCTCAATTGCTTCCGGCTGGCCTAGAAGCTGATCAAAGACCCCGGCGGTCATTTGCCAAGCCCCGCTTTTTCAATACGAGCAATCACCGCTGAATGTATGTCGGGTATTGCCATGGACGCGTCGATAACTTCAAAACGAGGCTGGGTTGCGAGCTTCAAGTACTGATCTCTCGCCCTTGTAAAAAACTCAACCTGCTCACTTTCTAGTCGATCTGGAGCAGTCCCGGTGTCATCACGTCTGGCAAGCGCCTGCTCGGCTGGCATGTCCAGTAAAAAAGTCAGGTCAGGCTCGAGTCCTGCAACAGCCCAGAGCGAAATGTCGTGGACTTCCTTCACGGAAAGCTCACGAGCGGCACCCTGATAAGCAATTGACGAATCGTAATAGCGGTCCCCTAGCACTATTGTGCCGAGTTCTAGAGCCGGCCTAATCTTGGTGGCGACGTGATGTGCTCGGTCTGCGGCGTATAAAAGTGCCTCTGCCCTTGGGGCGACATCTCCCTTACGGTGAAGCAGTAAGTGCCTTATTTCTTGACCCAGTTCAGTGCCGCCGGGCTCCATCGTGCGCAGGACTTCATGTCCCCTGGTTTTTAGCCAGGTCTCGAGCAGGTCCAACTGAGTGGACTTGCCAACTCCGTCGATTCCTTCAAAAGTAATAAACACGGCTACCGCTTTTTTCTGGTCGTCTTTTTCTGCGTCTTCGGTGTTTCGCCTGGTTCTACCCCTAGCTTTTCACGCCTGATGGCCAAAAGCTCGAAGGCGCGGTCATTAGCTAGCTCATCTAAGGGTTCATCCGTTGGGACCGTTGCGTTCACGATTCCATCAGACACATAAGTTCCGAACTGTCCGGTCTTGGCCACAACGTTCAGTTTGGAGGCTGGGTCTTCGCCAAACTCCCTTAGCGGAGTGGCTGCTGTGCGGCGCCCGCCATACTTTGGCTGCTTGTAGATCTCCAACGCCGAAGCTAAATCGAGTGAGAAAATCTGCTCCTCGGTATCGAGAGATCGGGAGTCCGTCCCTCGCTTGAGGTATGGACCAAACTTCCCGTTTTGAGCAGTAATTTCGGTTTCAGTTTCCGGATCGACGCCGATGGCCCTTGGAAGTGACATTAGCCTCAGGGCGTCTTCGTAGGTGACAGTGTCGACGGCCATGGTCTTGAACAAGGACGCGGTCTTTGGCTTTGGATTACCCTCATCAACCAACGTTAGGTAAGGACCAAAGCGACCATCTTTCACGATGATGTCCAAACCTGATTCCGGCTCCTGACCAAGGACTCGGTCGCTCGCCGGAGGAGCATTTACAAGTTCCACAGCTTTAGCTTGAGTCAGTTCATCCGGACTTAGGTCCGCAGGGATGTTCACAATTCTGCGCTCTTCGTTCTCCATGACTTCAAGGTATGGACCGAATTTACCGGTTCGAAGATTGATGTCTTCGGAAATCTCAAATGTGTTTATCGATCTAGGGTCGCTTTCGCCAAGCCCCTCAACTGTTGACTGCAATCCAGTTTCCCCGAAGTAGAAATTCTTAAGCCAACCAGATCGATCGAGTTCGCCCAGCGCTATGCGGTCGAGATCAGACTCCATCTTCGCCGTGAAGGCGTAATCAACCAAGTCGCCAAAGTTATCTTCCAAGAATCGTGTCACTGTAAACGCGATCCACTCGGGAACAAGGGCGCTACCGCGCTTAACGACGTAGCCCTTGGTAATAATTGTGGAAATAATGGCAGCGTAAGTTGAAGGTCTTCCAATACCCTGCTCCTCCAAGGCCTTGACCAATGAAGCCTCGGTGTATCTGGCTGGTGGCGAAGTCGAGTGGTCCTTCGATGCGATTTCGTCAATTTTGATTGTGGCGCCAACCTCAAGATCCGGAAGCTTCGCACTCTCTGGTTCTTTGCCCTCCTCTTGAGCTTCTTGATAAACAGCCATGAAGCCTTTGAACAAGACCACGGTTCCGGATGCTGAGAATTCAGCGACCTTCGCATCGACTTCGGTTTGCAACTTTGCTGTCGTTGTTGAGAGCTTTGCGTCCGCCATTTGAGAGGCGACTGTCCTTCTCCAAATCAACTCGTATAAAAGGTGTGATTTTCCCTGCAAAACATTTTTGAGGTCATCTGGGTGAACGAATTTCTCGCCCGAAGGACGAATAGCCTCGTGGGCCTCTTGAGCGTTTTTCGACTTAGCCCCATACATGCGTGGCGCCGAAGAGACCGAGTCCGCGCCAAAGAGCTCTTTGGCAGCAGCGATTGCTGCAGAACTTGCCTGACCAGACAGCGACGGTGAATCTGTTCGCATGTAGGTAATGTGACCATCTTGATAAAGCATCTGCGCCGTGTCCATTGCCTGCTTGGCACTCATGCCGAGTTTTTTGGAGGCTTCCTGCTGGAGGGTCGAAGTCGTGAAAGGCGCAAAAGGCTTCCTGGTCGACGGCTTCGCTTCAACCGCTGAAACCCTAAGGATTTGACCCTTGAGTTTTGACGCATAGCCTGCGGCTTCCTCGGGCGAGAGCACCAAAGCCTCTTGAACTAGAACGCCCTTGGAGTCAAAAGTCTTTGTTCCGGCGAGCTTTTGTCCGTCCAGGATTGTGAGTTTCGCCTCAAAGCTAATTGAGTTGGCCTCAAGATTCGCGGTAATCGAGGAATAGCTAGCAGAGACAAAAGCCATCCGCTCGCGCTCGCGCTGCACGATCATTCGCATTGCAGGCGATTGGACTCTTCCAGCGGAAAGACCGCGATTTATCTTGCGCCAAAGCACCGGGGAAATTTCATAGCCAACCAAACGATCGACTACTCGCCTAGTTTCCTGAGCCTGCACCAGGTTAGTGTTTAGCTCCCTGGTGTTGTTTGCGGCCGCAGTGATCGCATCTTTTGTGATTTCGTTGAAGACCATCCGGTGGACTGGGACCTTGGGTTTCAGGACCTCCAAAAGATGCCAAGCGATTGCTTCGCCTTCGCGGTCCTCATCGGTAGCAAGGTAGAGCTCATCGGCATTTTTTAGCGCTTTTTTTAGATCGCTGACGGTCTTGGCTTTACCGGGGGAAACCACGTAGAAAGGTTCGAAGTCGTTTTCTACGTCGATTGAGAACTTGCCGAGCGAGCCTTTTTTCTTGTCAGCTGGAATTTCCTTTGCCTGAGCCAAGTCTCGGATGTGACCAACCGATGCCAATACTTCGTAGTCGTTTCCGAGGTACTTGGAAATCGTCTTCGCCTTTGCGGGCGACTCAACAATCACCAGTTTCTTAGTCAAGAAAATACTCCTATTTAGTCATTTGGCGAACCCGCTTCCGAAAATGCAAAAAGATGTGCAAATCCAAACTGCTTGGTTAGCTCGACGCTCGCGTCGCTTCCGACAATACGACATGAATCTAGGAAACTACCATTTGAAACCGCAATCAGTTCAGCATTTTCGCAAGGAATACCAGAAATGAGTCCCCGAAGTGTGTCGGCAGCGGCTAGCGAACCCAGATCCGCAACCACCTGTAACCTCGTGCGTTCAAGTGCCAAGGACGTCGTTATAGATATAGCGGACAACAACAACGTGACTGCGCCCATGAACGCCAGCGAGACCATTGCCGTGGACCCAGCATCTACTGACCAACCTGCATGACGCAGAGCTTGGTGCTCATGGGCATGGCCGACTGTTTGGTTATTTTTGCGCAAATTAGAGCCCCTTCTAAGGATTTCTCAATTTCGATTCCCTCTTCAGCTCGAATATCAAGCCCAAGGGCGAGTGACCTAGCTGCCTCAAAACCTTTTACCTCAAGTGCTATTCGATCGGTTGCAAAAACCACTGAACCGAGAACCGTGGCAAATAGCATCATGAGAGCCGGTAACAGCAGCATGAACTCTGCTGTTACCGCCCCATGATCACTGGACAAGCTTTTGCTAGCCAAGCCCAATTGCTCCTGCAATCAACTTGAATAACAGTGACCTGACCTCCTCTGATTTCAGCACCAGCAGCATGAGACCCGCAAACGCGACCCCGGCAAGAGTGGCAATGGCATATTCGGCGGTGATGGCACCGTCTTCGGATTTTAGTAGTTGCATTTTTTATCCTTTCTTATTGGGTGAAGCCGATAATTATCGGCGGCAGGGTGAGAAGTAAGAACGCAGGAAGGGTTGTCAACGACAACGGAATAAGCAATCGAACCGAAAGCTTTCTGGCCTCCTCAATCCGGCTGGATAAAAGCTTTTGATTGAGTTGCTCGAGTTCAGAGTCAATGAGAAAGGACAGCCTTGCTCCAGTGCGCTTTGAAATTTCAACCAGCTGACTTGCTCCGCCGTCTGGGTAGCCTTCAAGTCTTTTTCGAATTTTTTCCAACGGTTCTCCGGCGGACAGGCAAATACGCAAAACCATCAGCGACAAGGTTGGGTCGGGTTTTGGGGCAAGAAAGCTGTTGAGCATTCGCCCGGAAATTTTGTAACCCGCGAACAGCAGCGCTCCTGCCAGCAATGCGGCCAAGGCTCCCACGGGATGCAATATTCCACTGAAGGTTCCAAGGCCCATTATTTGTGCCAAGACGAAGCAGACCACCGGCAGCCAAATCAACAGTGTTCTGGTGGCCTGAGGAACTGCCTGTGCTTGGTCGATTTCTTGACTGGTGCGCTCCTCGTGCCGCATCTGCACTTCAAGTTGACTCAAGGTTGGAACCAATGGAGCACCCAGTTCGAAAGCGAGAACTATAAAATCTCGAAACTTATCCGGTAAATCCTTGGGGTCTGCAAGCTCAATGGCCTTTGGAAACGGAACCCCCGCTGACAACAGCCCCGCCAACATTGCAGGCCGCATTAGATTGCCACCCTCTGAACCACTAGCCCAGTTGGGGTCATGATCGGTTGACCAATCCCCGAAATGACTCTTTGGTTTCCTTTTTTCCCCAGCTGAACCACGTAATCGATCGATTGGGAAACGAGCCTCGAGGTGAGCTCGGAAGTTAGGTTCCCGAGCAACCCAAGGACTAATAGTCGCTCCGCGACACTTTCCAAGTTATTTGCATGCAGAGTCGTTAGGGTGCCCTCGTGCCCATTGTTGATAGCTTGCAACAACACTCTGAACTCTTTTGAGCGCACTTCGCCGACCACTATGCGATCTGGTCGCATGCGAAGGGCGTGAACTATTAGTTCATCCAGCTCGATTTGACCGACACCTTCTTGGTTTGCTTCCCTCTCTGTAAGGGCAATCGCGGGTGGAGCGAGAAACAGTTCTGGTGTTTGCTCAATACAGATCACTCGCTCAGTGACTTCACTCAAGAGCGAACGCAACAAGGTGGTTTTGCCTACACCGGTTGGACCACTAAAGACGATGTTCTTTTTATGAAACATTTGCCGCCTAAGCCAATCGAGCTGTTGATTAGAGAACATTCCAGCTGCCTGCAGCGACTCAAGAGGTTGGGGCTTACTGGGGTGAACCCGAATGCTCAGCAACGGCTTGGCAGATAACCCGAATGGCAAGATGGCGTGAAACCTTGCTCCGCGATAAACGAAATCGGCAACCGGCTTTGCGATATCGATTCTTGATCCGGCATCTAGCGCGAGCTGGATGATAGCTTCGGAAAGATCCTGGTCTGTAATAAATGGCGATTCAACATCCTGAAAGCCGGACCCATAATCCGCGCGAGCATAACTGGCGCCATCGATGACCAGATCGGTAACCCCAGGGGTGTCGATTATTTGCCAAATGCTTAGTTGATTGATCTCCACAAACTTATGTTCGTTCGTGGGCCGGAAGCTTCGTGTCAAAAAAGACGAAGCTGGGGAAAATTAGGGTGGCAGCAGGTTTGGGGAAACCTGCTGCCGGCGATGCCGACATGGGGGATGTGGCATCGCGACTGACTAATCAGCCCTTTAATCTTATAGAAGATTTTGTAGATTTGTCCCCCATTTCGGGACAATGGGCAAAATACGAATATTTTTGTCTGTAAGTACATTCAGATCTCTTTAGGTATCGACATGGCCGATAACGAAAAGCGCTAGCGTGATAGCCGAAACAGCAATGAAAACCGATAATAAGATTAGGTACCAAACTAGAAACCACCTGGAGGGCAAAGTTGTCTGAACAGCACGAAATAGAGTCCCTGCTGACCGATACTGACTCATTTGCGCCTTCTAAGGAATTCGCCGAAGCCGCAATAGCTAAGCCTGGTATCTACGACCGGGCCCAGGAGGACCGTTTGGAATTCTGGGCCGAGAAAGCCAGGGAGCTGCACTGGCACAAGCCTTTTACTGAGACCCTAGATTTTACTAACGCACCGTTTGCAAAGTGGTTTGCCGACGGCGAACTGAATGTGAGCTACAACTGCCTTGACCGTCACGTTGAAGCCGGCTGGGGCAAGCGAGTGGCGTTGTTTTTTGAAGGAGAACCGGGCGACAGTCAGGTTTATACCTACTTAGATTTGCTCAAGGCTGTAAAAAAAGCAGCGAACGTCCTAATAAGAATGGGCGTTGAACCAGGTGATCGGGTGGCTATCTATATGCCGATGATTCCGGAAGCGATCATCGCCATGCAGGCAGTCGTCAGAATCGGCGCTGTGCACTCGGTCGTGTTTGGCGGTTTTAGCGCCGAGTCATTGGCGTCCAGAATTCAAGATGCTGGGGCCAAGGTAGTCATCACGGCCGATGGTGGTTATCGAAAAGGTAAAGCCAGCGCGCTGAAGCCAGCGGTAGATCAGGCTCTTCAGGATGGAAACTGCCCGAGCGTCGAACAGGTGCTTGTGGTGAAGCGAACTGGCCAAGACGTTGACTGGGATTCCGCCCGCGATGTCTGGTGGGAAGAGCAAATGCAGAGCGTTGACAACGAGCATGTAGCCAAGGGGTTCAATGCCGAGCACCCGCTGTTTATTCTCTACACTTCGGGAACCACCGGAACGCCTAAGGGGATTCTGCACACCACCGGCGGATATCTAACTCAATCAAGCTTCACTCACAAAAACGTCTTTGATCTGCACGAGGGTCAGGATGTTTATTGGTGCACGGCCGATGTCGGCTGGATAACCGGCCACACCTATGTTGTCTACGGGCCACTTGCCAATGGTGCAACGCAAGTGATTTACGAGGGCACACCGGACACCCCGGACTGGGGCCGTTGGTGGGACATTGTTCAGAAGTACCACGTCAGCATTTTCTACACCGCACCCACCGCAATTAGAAGCTTTATGAAACTAGGCGACTCGGTCGTAAGTCACTACGACCTGAGCTCGATAAGAGTCCTTGGTTCGGTTGGTGAGCCAATAAACCCAGCAGCCTGGCTGTGGTATCGAAAGGCGATTGGCTCTGACAAAGCGCCGATTGTCGATACCTGGTGGCAGACCGAAACTGGAGCGATCATGGTTTCTGCACTACCTGGGATCACAAAAACCAAGCCCGGTAGTGCTCAAGTGCCACTTCCAGGAATCGAGATTGCGGTAATCAATGAAGACGGCAAAAAGCTTGGGCCCGGTCACGGCGGCTACCTAGCGATCACTGAGCCCTGGCCCGCAATGCTGCGAGGTATCTGGGGAGACCCAGAACGGTTCAAGGAAACTTATTGGTCCAGGTTTCCAGGAGTTTATTTTGCGGGTGACGGCGCAAAACTAGACGCCGATGGCGACCTTTGGTTACTCGGCCGTGTGGACGACGTGATGAACATCTCTGGTCACCGACTCAGCACGACAGAGATTGAGTCAGCGCTGGTAGCTCACCCCTATGTAGCAGAAGCTGCCGTGGTGGGAGCTTCCGATGAAACCACTGGGCAGGCAATTGTGGCGTTTGTGATTCTGATGCGAGAAGAAATAGACAAACTCGGTAGCGAAGCCGACACCTCAAAGATTCTGCGTGATCATGTTGCAAGTCAGATAGGTCCGATTGCTCGGCCAAGGTCAATCTTCGTGGTGAGCGAACTGCCCAAAACTCGTTCCGGAAAGATTATGCGCAGGCTCCTAAGAGACGTTGCTGAAGATCGACCGATTGGCGACATAAGCACCCTCACGGACACTTCGGTCATGGACATTATCGGCCAAAAGCTCGACTCTGGTGCTAACGACTAAATGATGATTAGGCAAGCAGGTCCTTTTGATTTAGGACCACTGCTGCCTCTTTTGACGGGCTTTTCTGAAGACGCCGGCTCTAACTTCGGTCGTTAGCACTTGCTCGCTGGACTAGACAACTTGCTTGTCGGTTAAACAGTCATCGGCTGGTAATGAGGAATCGAATCTGGCGGCGGGGAAGCGCTAATAGATGGGGTCTGTGCCCTAGAGAAACACCGCGGCTATCTGTTGGGCGATTACGACACAAGGGCCGTGAGTCTTGGGACCGAAGCCCAATGCCCCCTAGGAAAACTCCACAATCAGTTCGATTTCAACTGGAGCATCAAGCGGTAATACTGGAACTCCAACCGCACTTCTAGCGTGTTTGCCTGCGTCGCCAAAAACCTGTTGCAAAAACTCGCTGGCGCCATTAATGACCGCCGGCTGACTGGAGAACTCTGGGACCGATGACACAAAGCCAACTACCTTGACTATCTGCTTCACTCGATCTAGATCCCCAATAACCGACTTAACAGCAGCAAGGGCATTTAGCGCGCAGCGCTGTGCAATTTCGGCTCCGTGCTCAACGGTTATTTCCGCACCGAGCTTGCCAGTAGCCATGAGCTTGCCATCAACTAGCGGTATTTGGCCGGCCGTGAAGACTAGATTTCCTGAGATCATGGCTGGCAAATAAGAGCCGGCAGGGGCTGCCACCTCGGGAAGAGTAAAGCCCAGTTCGCTAAGCCTTTGTTCGACCTTGCTCATTCGGCAACAGCTTTTTTGAAGAATGCTATGAGGCCGCCCTGCGGACCGGTAGTCACCTGGACCAGTTCCCATCCCTGGTTACCCCAGGTGTTTAGAATTTGAGTTTCCTTGTGTATCAACAGCGGCGTTGTTATGTACTCCCACTTGGTCATTTCACAGCTCCATTTCAGCCTATTGCGAGTATCCTAGAGCCTATGTCTGGCAGCTCTAAATCCTCCACGTTCGTGAGCCTTCTGAAATTCGGCCTACTCAGCGTTGTCGCCGGCCTATTGTCGGTGGCGCTGCTAGCGCCAGCGGTCGCGGTGGCCGGAGTGGTTACGACCACTTCGATTGGAATGTTTGAAGGAATACCTTCTTATATCAAGCCCGTGAACTCCTCGCAGTCCTCTGCGATTTACGCGCTTCGAGACGGAAAACCAGAGCAAATTGCGACCTTCTTTCACGAAAACCGCGTTGAGGTCCCCTTCGAGAACATATCCGAAAATCTGGTTAACGCGGTTGTGGCAACTGAGGACCCAAGATTTTACGAGCACGGCGGAGTTGACATCATTTCTTTGATCCGTGCGACGCTTACAAACCTTGCCACTTTTGGCGACGGACCAGGCGCCTCAACCATCACCATGCAGTATGTCCGGCAGTCAATGGTTGAAGCTGCAAGCATTTCGAATGACTCTGGAGCGATTCAGGCTGCTACCGAAGTCAGCGTTGCGAGAAAACTTAGAGAAATTAGACTCGCAATCGCCCTGGAGCAAGAGGTTACTAAAAAAGAGATCCTGGCCGGGTATCTGAACTTAGTGTTTTTGGGGAACCAAATAAACGGTGTCGAGACTGCCTCCCAGTACTACTTTGGAATTTCAGCAAGCAAACTGAACGTCCCGCAAGCGGCGTACCTAGCCGGAATGCTGAAATCGCCGAATGATTACAAGCCCGATGAGGCGGCAAATCACGAGCGTGGCCTTAACCGAAGAAACTACGTCATTCAGAATATGGCTAGCGAGGGTTACATTTCTCAGGAGCAGGCCGACGCCTATAAAGAATCTCCAATCCAGACCAAAATCACTAAAAACAAGCAGGGCTGTGGAGAGAACCAAGTTTCGGCATTCTTCTGCGACTACACCGTCTGGACCATAAGAAATTCACCGGAATTTGGAGTTACCCCGGAGGACCGGGAAATGCTTCTTCGCCGCGGCGGGCTAGAAATCTTCACCACAATTGATTTAGATATTCAGCAAGCAGCCTGGGATTCGGTTATGACAAACCTTCCACCTGAAAACGAATGGGGCTTTGGTACTGCATCGGTATCGGTTGAGGTTGGCACTGGCCGAATCGTTGCCATGGCGCAGAATCGATACTTTGATCAGAGCGATAACCCAGTTGAGGGTGGCACCAGCGTGAACTTCAACAGCGATAAACCATACGGTGGCTCTTCTGGCTTCCAGCCTGGCTCCACCTACAAAGTATTTACATTGGCCGAGTGGCTAAAGAATGGCTACACCCTCGGTGACCATGTTGATGGCCGAATCTTCACCGGAGAAGATGTCGACCTCGATGGAGAACCTGACGAAGTGAAGATTTGGGATGTTTCCAAAGATTTCCAAGCGAGTTGTGGCGGTGTGGTTGGACTCTGGGAAGTAAATAACTCCGGAGACCAAACCATCGATGACATAAGCGTTCGAGAAGCAGTTGTAACCTCACAGAACACGGCCTTTGCAGCAATGGCATCTCAATTAGACCTCTGCGCAATCAGAGACACAGCCAAGGATTTCGGTGTCCACAGAGCAGATGGCGATGAGCTTTTGTATGTCCCATCCGCAATCCTGGGGACCAACGAAATTGCACCACTAACAATGGCTGCCGCCTACGCCGGCATCGCAAACGCCGGTGTCTACTGCTCTCCGATAGCGATTGACAGAGTCCTTGTGAGGCTCACCAACGAGGAACTGACCGTTCCAGAGAGTTTGTGCAACCAGTCGGTCTCCCCTGAGGTCTCGGCGGCGATGATTAATGCCATGAAGGGAGTTGTTTCCGGAGGAACCGGTTCGGCTGCCAACACCAATGATGGAACACCTTTGGCCGGTAAGACCGGTACCACCGACGACCGCATCCACACCTGGATGGCAGGTTTCTCGTCTGAGGTGGCAACCGCAACTTGGGTTGGAAACGTAGTTGGGCTTACCCCCCAGACTGGCAAGTCGGTAAACAATCGAGCAGTTTCAACCATTCGTCATGCCGTCTGGAAAGAGATAATGCTCGAGGTAAATAAGCACTACGAGGAAGTCCAGTTCCCAACGGCAAACCCTAGATATCTCGACGCAACCATGCTGAGCGTGCCGGAAATAACTGGGTTTAGCGCCGACAGTGCGAAGGTGCAGTTGGTAACCGGAAATTTGAACGTGAGATTCGTGGACACTCCAGTTGCCTCGGCTCAGCAAGTCGGAACCGTTGCATACACTCTCCCTGCCGCAGGAGAGTCAGTGCCCAGGGGATCCATTATTGAAGTCTTTATTTCATCCGGCGGTCAGCAAGTAATGCCTGATGTTTCGGGGCTAAGCCTTCAGGACGCATACACCACGCTTGAAGTGATGGGCTTCTTCCCAACACCACCGCAGCCAAGTCAATACTGGATGCTAAACCTTTGTGATCCGAATCTCCCAGCAGGTTCGGCTCATTCGACCATTCCTGCCGCCGGCGAATCAGTCATCGTCGCATCCGCAGTGATTGTGCAGCCCAACGCATGTGGATAGCTGGAAACTCCGGCCCCTTTAAGATTCATGAAATAGAGATTGCAAGCACAGCCGGCAAAGGCTTACGTATCCTGCACATTTCTGACCTGCACTTCGCCCCGGGGCAAGCAGCCAAGGCTGACTTCCTGGTCAGATTGTCTGAACTGGAACCGGATTTAGTAATCAACACGGGCGACAACCTGGGGCATAAGGATGCCATCAATCCGGCGCTATTGGCCCTGGAACCACTCAGGCAGTTTCCGGGTGTTTTTGTCAACGGCAGCAATGACTACCGTGCACCTATGCCAAGAAACCCACTGCGTTATTTCATTGGACCCTCATCAAACTCGACTCCAGGAGTTCGACTCAACACCAAAAGATTCGAAGATGAGCTCATTGGCTCGGGTTGGCTAAACCTCAACAACAAAGCAGGTCAACTGGAGATCAATGGAACGCGGGTCGGTTTTCTTGGACTCAATGATGCGCACGAAGGACTTGAGGATTTTGCTGGGCTGCCGAAGCAAACCGCATCACTGCAAGAGGTGGACATCACAATTGGAGTGGCTCACGCCCCTTACTTGGAGGTTATAGACGCGTTCTTGGAGCAGCGAGTTGAAATCATGTTTGCCGGCCACACTCACGGTGGTCAGCTATGTTTGCCAGGACAAAAGGCATTGATTACTAACTGTGATTTGCCAACGAAGTACGCAAGCGGATTATCGGCTTGGTCAGATGATAACCACCAGGCGATGCTGCATGTTTCAGCTGGCATTGGCTGCTCTATATACGCGCCTCTTAGAATCTTTTGCCCACCGAGTGCAACGCT
>JAPKCK010000023.1 GCA_028822985.1 Aquiluna sp. | reverse complement strand
GCGCGCTTCCCTGACACGGAAGAGGTCGCTGGTTCGAACCCAGTATCGCCCACCCTTAGACCCCAGCAGGTGCGGGGAAGCGACTCAATTATTCGGCTTTTATGCCTAATACATGCCTAAGTGGTTTCTATTAAGCGTAATTTCAGGCTCATTTCCAAATACATCTGAAAGGCTGTCAGTGCTGTAGGTACCTTCGGATGATGAAGAACAAGCCATATGCGAAGGAAAAAAGACCAATTAGGGCAAGAACCAAAGAACGCTCTCCGATACCGACGGCTGCGAGTATGAAGCCACAAAAGGTACCAATGCCAGAACGAAGATAGCTCATCTAGCTCCCTTCAACAAGACCTGGCTTTGCAACCACTTTCACGATAGTTGCAAATAGACATTGCTGCTTGTGCACAACTGAATCCTCAGGCTCAGGAATTGAGTTACTTTGCACTGATGAATTGTGAAATTTGCAACAGCAACGCTCCGCTCAGAGCTTTCGAGCTAGATTCAGATTCTAATCTGCTGGGATTGCGACCCCAGGTCACTTTGGGGCTTGGTGTGACTTCCGAAATTCCCTCTATGGACCTCCGATAAGTCCCCTAGTACTGTCAGTATTAGGCACAGAAGCGTGGGGGGAATATCTATGGACTTCGTAGCGATTGATTTTGAAACGGCCAATGAGGACCGTGGCTCAGCGTGTGAGATTGGGCTTGTTCGCTTCTCAGGCGGGCAAGTAGTTGACAGATTTCAGAGTCTTATCTATCAGGACTACTTCAACCCTTTCAATGTCGCATTGCACGGCATAACTGAGAAAAAAGTTGCGAAGGCACCGTCCTTTGATGATGTCTGGGCTGAGGCGGAGAATTTCATCGGTGACTCTCCGCTACTTGCTCACAACGCTGGGTTTGACATCAGCGTTCTCTGCCGCTCTCTAGAGCTTGGAGTCTTTAGAAATGACTACACCTACTTTTGCTCACTGGTTTTGAGTCGCAGGATGTTAGACATTCCGTACTTTGGCCTTCCAGGCGTTACCGAGCACCTGGGGATTGAGTACCCAATGATTCACAGGGCGGATAGTGACGCTGAGGCGGCTGGCAAAGTTGCTATTGCTCTCATGGCAAATAAATCAGTCGGCAGCCTTCATGAATTGGCTGAGCTACTAAGAGTGAACCCTGGGACCTTGAACTCGGATGGATTCTCAGGCAGCCGCTACAAGGGCGACCCTGGGGGAAGCGGTCTCTCCATGGCCGAAAAGAAGAAGCTCAATGATGCTGTTCCAGAATCTGAGCGCTATGAAGACCCCGACTTCGCAGGCAAGAGGATTGTGTTCACGGGAAAACTCATGAGCATGACCCAGGATGCTGCGGAGTTGGCAGTCATGAAGGCAGGCGGTTTACCAACGAGTGGCGTTAGCAAAAAAACCGACATGCTTGTATTTGGCTATCAACACCCGAGTGTACTCAAGGGCAAGGCCCTTTCAGGAAAGCGCCAGAAAGCGGAGGATTTGCGTGCTTCGGGCTTGGACATTGAAACAGTAGATGAGCTTCAGTTCATGCAGATGCTAAATGTGCCAGAGGGTTATGAGGGTTAGTTTGTTTGGTCTTCAAAAGTCCTCAATGCAGAGAGCATCTCGGCCACCGTTTTGAACCGCACTTCAGTGCTGTCCCAAGACTCTGTGTAACCGTCAAACTTGTCTCCGTAATTCCTAGGCAGGAGAACGCTCTCCGCTCGGAAGAACTTTTTCAAAGCCGTCTCTGTTTCCACCACCCAATACCCGTCCGCAGGTCCGACAATATCAAGCAAGGACCAGCCGTTTTTCTTGTGCTGGTCGGTCCGCTTTCTTGGCGAATTTGTAATGCCGAACTGTTGTAACCCGAATTGTGGCTTGGAAAGTAGATATAGGTATCCACGCTTTCCTGGGCTGAATCCCGATGGTGCGCATGTCGGGCACCCTTGCCCTTGTCTTCGTTTTTTACCTGACTGTTCGTAGGTGTGGCCTTCCATGCATAGCCACCAGAACTTTCTGTGGCCACCATTCATAACATCTGCAGAGGTCAGCTTCCCATTTTTTGTGGGGTGCCATTCAGCTGCTATTTCTGGTGCTTCGGTAGCGAGGTCGTTGAACCCAGTTAACAATTGCCAACGCCCACAGTATGGACACCCGACGCCCTTCAAGATTGAAGACGGGGTTTTTTTGAATTCGTGGCCCAGGTCGCAAGTCCACCAGTATGAGATTCTGGAACTAACTAGCACTTGAGCCGCAGACAGCTGATTACGCTCCGCTAAAAAGAATGCTGCAGCTGCTGGATTCTGCTTGGCTGAGGCGACCTAATTTAAGGGACTGAAGCAAGGGTTAATTATCACGCTTCGGTAACGAAGTAGTTTTTTGAACTCCACGGAATGTATTTGGTGGCAGTCTCTTGGTAACCGACAGGAAACGTTTCCTCAACGAAGGTAGCTTATGTCTCGCAAGTCCAGCAGAATGACAATTAAAGACGTTGCGCGTGAAGCTGGCGTGTCTATTTCCTCGGTATCCCGCGCCCTCAATGGACTTACGGCGAATCAGGAACTACTTCAACGTGTTAATGATGCGGTCAAACTTGTGGAGTATGTCCCAAGTCAAATTGGGCAGTCTTTTAAGACCCAACGAACCGGCCAAGTAGCCGTCGCTGTTCCTGACATTTCCAATGCGTCTTACCTAGCCTTGGTGAAAGAGTGTCAGCGAGTTTTTTCGGAGGCTGGATACAGAACTACCTTGATTAATACCGGTGGAAACAGCGGCGATGATATTGAGTTGATCCGGGGCCTTCGGCAGAAATATGTGGACGGGTTAATATTCACGACCATCCGGCCTACCCCAGAACTGATCGAGGAGATTGAGGCTTCCGAGGTACCCGTGGTCTTGGTTGGATCTCTTAAGACCGCAGTTTCTTTTGATGTGGTGTCCACAGATTCGAAGCAAGCTGCGCGATTGGCGGTTGAGCACCTGGTAAGCCAAGGTTGTCGCAAAATTGGATTGATCGGTGGTCCGTTGGATACTGTCCCGGGTCGTAATCGCTACGAGGGCTTCGTTGCCGCCGCATCTGAGTCGGGTGTTTTCTTTGAGGAGAACATCGTGATTCTGAAGGATTTTGAGTTTGACTCGGGCCTCGAGGCCGCTAAGCGACTTATTGAGCAGGGCGTGGATGGTGTTCTGGGAAGCACGGACATTCTCGCGCTGTCTGTGCTTCATGCCGTGAGGGATGCCGGACTGTCTGTGCCGCTGAATGTTCGAGTGGTTGGTGTTGACAATAGCGAAGCGGCTCGACTCGCGATACCCCGCCTTACGAGCATTGACCTTGGGGCAATTGATCGAGGAAGAATGGCCGCCGAGTTCTTAACGTCGAGGCTAAGTGGCTTTGACTCTGCTCCAAAGACGGCCATTGTGAGGCCTCGCATTGTCGTCCGGGAGAGCAGCCTGTGAATAAGTCTAAATCCAGAAACATGGCACAGACCATGTTGCTCCTGCCGGCCGTGCTTCCCGTCATATTTTTCAGCGTTGCCCCTATCGGCTACGGCCTGTTTCTCGCTTTTACAAATGCCCGAGCTGGCAATAACTTGCAATTTGAATTCACTGGATTGGAAAATTTTCAGAGGCTGATGTCCGACACTCCGTTTCTGGAATCTCTTCGCATAGGAATTGTCTGGGCAGTGTCCGTAACTCTCATTGGGTTATTTGTCTCACTCTTTTTTGCAGTTTTGCTGAACGGAGATTTTCCGGGTAGGTCGTTTTTTCGCAGCCTAGCCGTCATCCCGTGGGCCATTCCTCCGGTGGTCATTGCCCTGATGTGGCTGTTGGTGTACGAGCCCACCTCTGGACTACTTAATGCCGTGCTAACAGAGTCTGGTGCAATCGACAAAAACATCAGTTGGCTTATTCAGCCTGGGTTCGCCATGCCGGCGGCAATCTTAGTTGGAGTTTGGGCGACAATTCCGCAAACCACCTTGGTGATACTTGCGGCCTTACAGGGCGTTCCACGTGAACTTGAAGAGGCTGCCAGCATAGACAGGGCTAATGTCTTTGGTGTATTCAAGGTCGCAACCTGGCCGAGCATCAAGAGGATTGTCTACGCGATCGCAACCCTGGATTTCATATCGGCATTTAATAATTTCAGCATCGTATTTATTCTTACCGATGGGTCGCCTGGCGGCGCAATCCGACTTCCAGCGATCTTTGCCTATCAGCAAGCCTTTGAGTTTGGTGATTTTGGCTACGCCTCAGCGGTTGGTGTCGCGATGATTCTCGTAATGTCGGTTTCAATTGCTCTGGCTTTCCGCGTAATCGCTCGGGGCGGTGAAAAAGCCAATGACTAGAAAGCAAAAAAAGATGCTGTTTTTGGCCCTGCGCTACGTGCTGTTGCTGATGATGCTGGTGTTCATCCTCAGTCCTGCTCTTTGGCTCTTCTCGACCGCATTCAAGGGCCAGCAGGAAATACTGATGGGCGTGCCAAGCTTCATTCCAGAGGAGCCGACCTTCGATAACTTCATTGCCGCATTTACTGAACAGTCGATATTCCGATCTGCCGGAAACAGTCTGTTTGTTTCGATCTCAGCCGCCGTCATGACGGTTTTGCTGTCGGTGCCGGCGGCTTACGTTTTGGCGCGATTCAAGGGGGCCGCAAGCAAGATAGTACTGGGCTGGGCGATTTTGGCTCAGATGGTGCCTTTCATTTTGATAATAATCCCGCTGTATCTGATTGTTATTAAAGCTGGGTTCTACAACAACCTTCTTGGACTCATTTTGGTCTACACGGTTTGGAGCCTCCCATACGCGTTGTGGATGCTGAGAAATTTCATTATGGCGATCCCTGTCGAGCTTGAGGAGTCGGCCTCGATGGACGGAGCATCCAGACTGCAGGTTATTCGCAGCATCATCGCGCCATTGTTGGTGCCGGGCCTCGTGGTGACAACTGCCTTCGCTTTCATAAACTCTTGGAATGAATTTTTCTTCGCGCTGGTGCTGATTCGGGACCCCGAGATCGCACCACTATCTCTTCTCATTGTCCGCTTCATCGGCGCCAATGAGGGGGTGCGACTAGGTCCGCTGGCGGCAACGGCTCTGGTTGCAACGATTCCAAGTGTCATCGCCTTCGCTTTCCTACAAAAGCGCCTCTCTGGGGCGCTCATTGGCGGTGCCGTAAAGGGATGATGCCAAAGTATGAGATTCACAAACCTGTACCTAATTCGACCAACCAACAGTAAAAGGAGAACAAATGAAACTCAAAAGAGCAACTAAGTTCGTAGCAGCATCGTCGCTGCTACTCCTAGTATTGGCAAGCTGCACATCTGCCAGCACTTCGTCTGACAGCACAGGAAACGATTCCACGACTGATACCGGAACTGACGCTACCGCTGAGGTAATGGAGCCCGTAGAAATTGAGTTCTACTCCCTTGCCTGGCAAGAAGGCGCCATCGCCTCTCACGAGGAAATTGTTGAAGCATTCAACGCTCAGAGTGAGTACGTAACGGTAAAACACGTTCAAGGAGACTGGGGCGCAATAGATCAGCTCCTAACAACTTGCTTTGAGGCTTCAAACTGCCCAGATGTATTCCACTTCTATGACACCGGACTTCGTTCCTACGCTGAGCGTGGAAACCTAGTCGACCTAGAACCACTTATGTCGGATGATTTCAGGGCATCCATGCCTGAGTCTGCTTGGGCAACCACTCAGTTTCCTGGGACGGAGGGTGTCTATGGAGCGCCATTTTTGATGGAAAACCGTGTTATTTTGGCCAATAAGGACATAATGGACGCCGCAGGAGTTGTGGCAGCAACCGTCGACGACCCATGGACGTGGCCAGAATTCCGTGCAGCGGCAGCCAAAATGACCTCAGCCGACGTTGACGGCGCTGGTTTAAGCTTAAAGGGCAGTGGTGGGGTTAATGGAATAATTAAACTTGCCTTAAGCGTCGGAGGTGAATACGTCGAGGATTCTTCCGGTTCATGGAAGACCGTAATGGGACCAAATGAGCTTGCGCTACCGAAGATGTTCCATGACATGATCCACCTCGACGGCTCAATGTCTACCGATCTTCTTGGGCTTAGCGGCACTGGAGTGAACACCCTGTTCCTCCAAGGTGCGTTGGGCATGCAGATTTCAGGTGACTACATGAGAAGCCAAATCGTTGCAGCTAATCCAGACTTCGATTGGGTTGTAATGCCGGCACCAGTCGGGATTTCTGCAACGCAGCCCAACAGCGCTCAGACCATGTCAATCGCCGGTGGCTCCGAAAACTCTGCGGCTTCAATGGAGTTTATTGAGTTCGCTCTTAATACCGAGAACCAGGTGAAGTTGGCGCTTGGAGACTGGCTAATCCCAACCTCTACGGCTGCCGTTGAAAGTGCTGAGCTGACTTCAGGGGACTACTGGGATGTGTCACTCAAACTGGCCAAGAACTTGGAGTACGCACCTTGGCAGGGGCTAGCAACCTTCGACCAATGGCGTGGCGCAGTTACACCGGCCTGGTTTGACTACCTAAATGGTGACAGCTCCATTTCGGAATTCACCTCCATTGTTATAGAGCTGGGCGACCCAGTTCTAGCGAAAATGAACTAGCAGACGGGGCTCTGGGCTCGAAGGATAGAAATGAATGAAATAGGTATGAAAAATCGAGCCCAGGGTTCCATCGCTGGACTTTCCATTGGTGACGCACTAGGAAGACCCGTCGAGGGTTTTACGCCAAGGGAAATCCAGGAAAAGTGGGGGAGGGTTGAGGGATACGTTTCGGACGATCCTCTCGGCAGCGACGACACTGAATATGCGTTGCTCACTGCGCTGGCACTGATCACACATCCCAAAAGCTTTAATGCAAATAACATTGCAAAGCTTTGGGTAGACAAGGTCTGCAACCAACGGGGTGGTTTCGGTGGCGGAGGGTTCAGTGAAATGCTAGCCATCAGAAACCTCTCTCGAGGTTTTATGCCTCCAAGAAGTGGCCAGCATTCTCACGCCTGGAGCGATGGTCTTGCGATGCGCGTGGCTCCGATTGGCGTAGTTGCAGCCGGGGACCCAAAGCATGCGGCTGCGCTTACACTCCAAGACGGATTGGTGAGCCATTCCGAAGAGGGAATATACGCCGGCCAGGCAATCGCTGCGGCGGTTGCGAGCGCAATGGTGGGTAATTCCATTGACCGAATCTTTAGTGACGCCTTGTCCGTTGTGGAGCCAGATTCTTGGACCGCACGTCTCATGAAGAGAGCGGACGAGCTGGTCTCCAGCAGCAACAACTGGAATGATCTTGCGATCAAAGCTGGTGATGAGCTTACCTGCATGGATTATTACTGGGCCGACTTGGCTCCCGAGGCGGTCTCGTTGAGTTTCGTAGCCTTCTTGGGCGGCGAAGGGGACTTCTCTTCCAGCGTTCTGAATGCCGTGAATCTTGGCAGAGACGCAGACACAATCGCCGCCATGACGGCTGGGATTGTCGGCGCAATGACTGGAATAGACGGGATACCTGAAGAATGGCTTCCGGCCGTGGCGGAGGCTCCTGGAGTATGTCTGCACGTGACCAAGGGAATGAACCCCCTTGACATTGCGGACTCATTGGCCGAATTGGCAGAGAGCGGAGTTCAAATCTAATGGACCACAATCAAAGACTTATTCAAGGAGTCCGCGGACTAATTCGTGGTGACTCAATGAATTGGGCCGCCGCCAAGCAGCGCCTGAACTTAGTCCCGCCAAAAAGAAGAGATCGGATGCGGAGCTTGGATGAATTTGCCGAACAGGGCAGTCAGTCCACTCTTGCAGTTCCATACCTACATTCGACCCATGAGTCGGTATTCGACCCGTTGGGGCCGGCAGATGTCGCCGAGTGGTTTACTGTCTCTCTACTGAGTTCTGCAGCATTGACAAAAGATCATGAGAAAGCCGAAAAGCAGGAGATCTGGCTCGAATTGACCAAGCAACGGCAGGTCGATCCATCGATGGTTCGAGGTCGCCTTGGGACCACCATTGCCTTGGCAACACTTGCCGCAAATGGCAAAGACGGCACAAGCGGCAAGGATAACCCGCATTATTTTGATGACTTGGGCCTGGTGAGGGCGGTCGCGGTGGCCATGCAATGTAGTGATTCCAGGAGCCTAGAAAAGGAAATAGAGGACGAAGTTAGCCTCACCGCAAGTGGCGATGGCCTCAAGGCTGCAGTCGCATTTGGGCAGCTCTTTTACGAGCTTCTGGCTGGGAGCACCAAGGAGACTGCAATTAGTGCGGCAATCGATCGACTTCCGGTTGGAACGTGGGGAGCCGCTGTACTAGAGCAGTCTCTCGAAATTGCTGCCAATGCCAGCTCGGTCGATGATCTTACCTTTGCCCTGGAAAGGGAGATTGCAGATAACGTCTACTGCTTTCCAGTTTCCGCTCCAGAGACGCTTGCCATGATTTGCGCACACTTGGCTTTTGCGTCTTCCAGAGACCAGCTTATAGCTGGCGGAATCTTGCATTCCTCCAGAGCGGAGACAATGGCTCCGCTGATCTGGAGCATTGCAGGAGTTCTCTTCGGAGGATATGAGCAAATATCTAAACCACTGCAGGGCGTTTCTGTCCGCACCCTACGGGGGACTAACTCCGAAGGCATAATCACCAAACTAATCTCTCAATCTAAAAGGAGCGCATCATGAAAAAGAGCGATAGCAAGGACTCAACTGCGAAGCCGCCGCACTCTCTGGAGAGCCGGATCGTCGGAG
The DNA here is from genome assembly GCA_028822985.1 of Aquiluna sp. Lineage (GTDB taxonomy): Bacteria > Actinomycetota > Actinomycetes > Actinomycetales > Microbacteriaceae > Aquiluna. Next base: position 2,698 of record JAPKCK010000023.1, on the reverse strand, counting down.
CACTAGCAAGTGCTGCGGTGGGGGATGCAATCGGAGGAGCTACTGAGGGCTGGATGCATGAGCAGATAATGGAAAATTGGGGTGGATTCGTTCTGGGACTTGCTCCAACTCACAAGCAGAACACAATCTCCCCTTGGCTCGAACGCGGCAATGGAAGGGTGACTGATGACACTCTCATGACGAACCTGATGATCGACACGATTACCGAGCTTAATCGCCACATTGATGCTTTTGATCTAGGTGATGTTTTTGTACCGAAGATGGCTTTTGAAAAAAGATGGCTTCCCGAAATGCAAATCGAGTCCAATGTTCTAAATAGAGTCTTTCTCGCAGAGAAGTATCTCGTGCTCAAGTTGCTAGTAGTTAAATCGGACCCACGAGAGGCGGGCGTTGGAAATGCCGTGAACTGCGGGGCGGCAATGTATGCCTCGCCGATTGGACTAATCAATGCCGGCAGGCCGGAGCGCGCCTACGACGAGGCAATAAGCGTGTTCGGTGCCCATCAGGCGTCATATGGACGTGAAGCGGCTGGAGTAATGGCCGCCTGCGTGGCGGAGGCAGCCAGTCCTGACGGAAGCTCTGTAGAGCGCATTACCAAGGTGGCTTTAGACCTTTCAAAGGACGGAACTCACGAGGCAATAGCGGCGGTTCTTGAGGCAGCAAAAGAGTTTAGTGACTGGCAAACAGCAGTAACATCGGGTCGCGTTAGGGACGCAATAGCGCCCTTCGACACGGTAGGTGAGAAGTATCGTGAACCGGACATGGGGGCCAAGATGCCTAGCCGTACCAAATCGATTGAAGAGCTTCCCGTGGCGCTTGCCATGCTTCAGATCACGGACGGAGATGTGCGAGGAACCATTCTTGGAGGCACAAACTATGGCCGTGACGCGGACTCAATTGCATCCATGGGTGGCGCCATCGCCGGCGCCCTCGGTGGCGCGGAATCGGTTCCAAGCGACTGGGCCGCGAAGGTAGAGGAGGCCAGCGGATTCAGTATTTTTGAACCAGCTCAGCGGTTGGCCAAGAGTGCAGAGGTAATTGCCCGCCGCGATTTGGCTACTCTGGCTAAGGAGATAGATGCGGTGAATCGATCGTTGATCAAGCATGGTTGATCAGGATCCAATAGTTGTTATCGGAAGTGCCAACTGTGATTACGCGGTCTTTATGCATGAGTTGCCAAAACCGGGGGAGACTGTGCTTGCCTCGGGTGCAGCGCGATTCGCAGGTGGTAAAGGGCTAAATCAGGCGACAGCGGCCCACCGTGCCGCTGGGGAAGTGAGGTTCCAGTTTGCCCATGGAGATGATGATGAGGGCAATTTCCTCACTGAATTCCTCGGCAAGCAGGGAATGGTGCATGTGCCTGTGCTCGACCTACATCTACCTACAGGGAGGGCCTACATCTTTGTCGACGAGGAGGGAGAAAACCAGATTGTAGTTGTTCCGGGAGCTAATCGCAGCCGTAAGTTGAAAGACGTTGTCTTCGAACCGGGCCCAGGTTTTCTTGTGTTGCAACTAGAGATAGGCAACGACAATAATCTTTTTCTTGCTGAACAGGCCAAGGGAGCCGGCTGGACAGTAGTGCTAACCCCTGCACCGTCATCCGAGTTTGACTCAGGACTACTTTCCAAAGTGGACATTCTGACCCTCAATGAATCCGAAGCTCTCCAAATTGGGGGAGGGTCGGATTTCATGACTTCCGGCAAGAACCTTTCTCAAAAAGTGCAAAGCGTTTATTTAACTAGAGGCTCAAAAGGGGTATCAGTTTTTGAAGCTGGTGAGCTCATCGGGCACGTGGATGCAATGGCGGTTTCTGCGCTAGATGCAACGGGGGCCGGCGATACGTTTTGCGGATATCTAGTGGCTGGCTTGTCTCAGGGGCTATTACCCATGGAGGCCGCGAAACTAGCAACGATCGCAGCCGGACTAGCTGTTCAAGCGATGGGGGCATCTGAGTCTGTGCCCTTTCGGAGCCAAGTTGATTCCGTGCTTGATAAAGACTAGGCAACCCTCTAGAAAGTATGGACCGCTCTAGCTTGAACTTTTGGCTAGTCGATTCTGAACTTCCTGGCCCCAGCAAGCGAAGCCAGCCTCTAATTGGCAGTCTTCCGTCTATGCATCAAGGAAGCAAGCCGTGGGATCAGAACGCGCTCTCTGTTTTTCCGGACGACTATTCAGAGGTGGCCGCCGATCCCATAGCGGCAAAATTCCTGCGACCGTATAGGCAGTCAAAAGAGATGTTGCACAGCATCGATCGTTGGTGTTTATGGATGACCGAAGCTCAATCTTCAGAGCTTCTTGAGTCGCCCGTGATCAAGAAGCGGCTTGAAATAGTGAGAGATACTTGCCTTTCCAGTCCGACCAAGGCGGCTAACGAAGGTGCAACCTCACCTTGGCTTTTTCTCCAACGCCGTCAGCCCACGATGCGATACCTTGCGGTGCCGGAAGTGAGCAGCGAAAACTGAGACTACGTGCCCATGCAGTTCCATGAGCCTGAGGTAATAGCTGGAAACAAGCTGATGCTCATTGATGATCTGTTAGTCTGGGCTTCCCATGCGCGAACGACTGAGCGTGCGCGCACGGATGAAGCGCATTCGAATCGCAGGCTAAAGATTTAGGAAAACGCATGAACACTGACCACGAAGTACTCTTCAATTTAGTTAACCTTTGGGCATCTCATTTTGGATACAATGACGGTCAT
>JAPKCK010000022.1 GCA_028822985.1 Aquiluna sp. | reverse complement strand
ACGAAAAGGACGCAGGCCCAACAAACAACTGGGTCGAGCCTGCAAAAATGCGCGCTGAACTCAATGAGAAATTTGCAGGCTCGATGCGTGGTCGCAAAATGTATGTGATCCCGTTTTCCATGGGACCACTCAACTCACCGCTTGCTCGCTACGGAGTTGAAATAACAGACTCCCCATATGTCGTGGCATCAATGCGAATAATGACCCGGGTCAGCGACAAGATTGTCGACAGGATTGCTGCCGGCGCGGACTGGGTCCCAGCGATTCATTCAGTTGGTCAACCACTGATTGATGATCAAGGCAATACCGTTGCCGACACCCCTTGGCCCTGCAACCCGGAAAACGTTTACGTAGTTCAGTTCCCGGAGACCCGAGAGATTTGGTCCTTCGGTTCTGGGTACGGCGGCAATTCGCTGCTTGGGAAAAAAGCCATGGCGCTGCGCATCGGTTCGGTCCTTGCGCGCGACGAAGGTTGGTTGGCAGAGCACATGCTGCTAATCAGAATTACCACCCCGGAAAAAAAGAAGTACCACTTGGCAGCTGCGTTCCCTTCAGCCTGCGGTAAGACAAACCTTGCGATGTTGCAGTCTCAAATGCCAGGTTGGAAAGTCGAGACCCTGGGCGATGACATTGTCTGGATGGCTCCAAATGACAAAGGCAAGATCCGGGCAATCAACCCAGAAAATGGTTTATTCGGAGTCGCACCGGGTACTGGAATCGCCACCAACAAGGTTGCGGTTGACTCAATGCGCGAGGGCGCTATTTTTACCAATGTTGCCACCACTAAAGACGGCGACGTTTGGTGGGAGGGTCTTACCGATGAAGCTCCAGACCACCTGACTGATTGGAAGGGTGACCCCTGGGACAAGGACAGCGGGGACACTGCCGCTCACCCAAATGCTAGGTTCTGTTTGCCAATCGATCAGGTTACGAGCCTCAGTGACAACTGGGCAGAGCCCGAGGGTGTTGAGCTAGATGCAATCTTGTTTGGTGGCCGAAGAGCCACTAACGTGCCGCTGGCTGTTCGATCCCTGAACTGGCAGCATGGCGTTTTCCTAGGGGCAACCATTGCCAGTGAGCAAACTGCTGCTGCCGAGGGGCCAATTGGAATCCTTCGACGCGACCCATTTGCGATGTTGCCGTTCTGCGGCTACAACATGGGTGACTACTTCGGTCACTGGTTGTCTTTCGCCGAAAAGTTAGATCCGGCTAACTTGCCTACTATCTTCCAGGTGAACTGGTTTAGAAAAGATGAAAACGGCAAGTTTATTTGGCCAGGCTTTGGCGAAAACATGAGGGTTCTGCAGTGGATCGTGGGACAGATCGAGGGCAAAGACTCCTCGATCGCGACCCCAATTGGCATGGTTCCAAAAGCTGAGGCACTAAACACCGAAGGGCTGCAGCTCTCAGAAGAGAAGCTTGCTAAATTACTTGCGGTTGATAGGGACACTTGGAGCCACGAAGCCGCTGAAATAGCGGGGTTCTTTGAAAGCTTTGGCGACAAAATGCCGGAGGAGTTGAAGGTAGAACTGCAAAACCTCGAGAGCAGACTTCGGGCGTAGTAAGCCTCTGTTTTTTGGCCTTTTTATCGGCTTCGAAAGCAGGTAACGATTCCCTAAAGTTTGTTCTGTGAAAGCCTCTTGTTGTTCTGTCAGGGTTTACACTAAAGTCGGAACGTCGTAAAAATTAATCTAGATTTCTTACGCCACAATGATCGAGCTTCAATGAGGAAGGAACAACGATGGATAAGACAAGACTGGCCGGTAAAAAGGCCCTTATTACGGGAGCCGCCCAAGGAATGGGTGCTGCAATCGCCAAGCACTGGGCAGCCCAAGGCGCGGAAGTTTGCCTCGGAGACCTAAACATTGAGGGCATCAAGGCCGTTGCCGATGAAATCATTGCCGATGGCGGCAAGGCCACCTACATCAAGCTTGATGTTGCCAGCGAGGAAGACGCCAAGGCAGCCGTTCAGCACACCGTTGACACCTTTGGTGAAATCAACCTTCTTCTGAACAACGCAGGCATCAACAAGCCTCTGTTTTTCTTGGACATCACGAAGGAAAACTTCGACCTATTGAACAAAGTAAACACCTGGGGATCTCTAAACGTTATGCAGAAGGTCGCACAGCAGATGAAGGATCAGGGCAAGCGCGAGTATCCATACAAGATTCTCAACGTTGGCTCGATTCTTTCTCGCGAGGCTTTCGATGACGTCACCGTGTACACAATGACAAAGCACGCAATTCTTGGTCTAATCAAGGCCGGTGCCAAGTCGCTTATTGAGCACAACATCACTGTCAACGGCTACGGCCCAGGGGTTGTTCGCACCGAAATGTGGGAGCAGCTAGACAAGGACCTAGTCGAGATCGGCAAGTTCGAGAAGCGGGGGCAGTCAATGGATGACATCGCTGAGAACATGATTCTTATGAAGCGCTACAGCTACCCAGAGGACGTAGTTGGAACTGCTTCGTTCCTAGCCAGCCCAGAGTCTGACTACATGACCGGTCAGCTTCTAATGATCGATGGCGGAATGGTAATCCAGTAATTTAGACAATAAAAAAATCCCCCCAAAAGGTAGCCGCCTTAGGGGGGATTTTTTTATGCGCTAGATAAGCATTGTTAGAGGATTCTCGATCCTTGCCTTGAAGGCGGCTAGCCACTGAGCAGCCAACGCACCGTCAACCGCTCGGTGGTCAGCAGATAGCGTCACGCTCATGATGGTGGCGATAGTTATCTCGCCATCCACAACCACGGCCTTCGGCCCAGCTGCACCGACGGCCAAAATACCTGACTGCGGTGGGTTCAAGATCGCCGAGAAGCTTGAGGTGCCATACATGCCCAAGTTGGTGACAGCAAAGCTTCCACCATTTAGTTCTTCTTGGCGTAGCTTGCCTGCTCGTGATCTTTCGGCCAAGTCAGTGATGGTCCTGGCAATATTGCTAAGTGACCGTTTTTCAACGCCTCGGATAACCGGAGTGAGCAAACCACCGTCGGTTGAGACTGCGATCGATATGTCCACTGACTCGTACTTGATCATGGCGTCTGGTCCCCAGACCACATTCGCTTCTGGGACATCCTCAAACGCTGCGGCGACGGCTCTGACAACCATGTCGTTGACCGAGATCTTGACCTGTGAGCTTTCGTTGATCTTCTTACGCAATGCAAGTAGTTCATCTACTTTGCAGTCTGCGTTTAGGTAGAAGTGAGGGACAGTGCTTTTACTCTCGGTAAGCCTTCTTGCAATCGCCTTACGCATCGAAGTGTGAGGAACCGTTGAGTAAGTAGATGAGTACTCCTGGCTCGCAAGCTCCTTAGAAGCACTGGTGCTCACTGGAGCTGGGGCCTGAGGGGCTACTACTGGGCTAGCTGCAACAGGTGCAGCCATTGGTTCAACCGCAACAGGTGCGTTTGCGACGCTTGCTTCGACATCGCGTCTGACAACTCTTCCACTTGGGCCAGTACCGGTGATCTGACTCACATCAACGCCAGCATCCTTAGCTAGTTTTCTGGCAATAGGAGACACACGCTGTCTTCCGGAAGCCTGAACGGTTTCAGCCGGAATAGCTGCTGAGGTATCTGCGGCCGTGACACTTGGAGTGGCGACTGGCTCGGACACTGGGGAGGCAACAGGACTCGCAACAGAGCTAGCAACCGGAGATGCAGCTTGAGGTGCTGCAGCTGGAGTCACTTCTTCTGGAGCAGCAGCACTCTCGCCTGCTTCGCCAACCATGGCAATGGTGCTACCGACTTCCATTTCATCGCCTGGCTTGCCAATGAGCTCCAAAATAGTTCCGGAAGTTTCTGCCAAGAGCTCTACGACTGCCTTATCGGTTTCGATTTCAGCTATTTGCTGGCCGACAGTAACCTGATCGCCAACGGCGACCTGCCAGCTAGAGATGACTGCGTGGGTTGCACCTGCAGCAACCTCGGGAAGTTTGATTTGTGTGGCCATTAGTTTTTGCCAAACCCTTCCTTCACGAGGTTCAAGCCTGCCACCACTTCTTCAAGGCCTGCGATAGATGCTCGCTCTAGAACCTTGGAGATGCTTGGTGATGCTTCACGTCCGTGAACTCGTTGAACTGGCTGATCCAAGTGGTCAAAGAACCTGCGCTGTATCTCATCGGACAACCACCCACCGTAGCTGGTGCCCTGAACGCCCTGCTCAACTATGACAACACTGTTGGTCTTTTTGATGCTTTCGCCGATGGTGTCCCAGTCGATGCTCGCGCGGTCTAGCCAGCGAAGATCGATTAGTTCGCCATCTAGGCCGGTCTGGTCAAGAGCTTCCTTAGTGATGTTTACCATGTTTAGGTAGCTGAGAATTGTGGTGTCTTTTCCTTCTCTAACAACTCGTGCCTTGCCAAATTCGATGTGGTAGTCAAGATCGTCGGCTGGAATCAGACCGCGCTGGGTATACAGATCAACGTGCTCGATCATCAAAACTGGGTCTTCCATCTTGAGCGCAGCGTTCATGAGGCCGATGTAGTCAAACGGGTTGCTGGCTGCAACTACTCGCCAACCAGGGGCAGTAGCAAAGATGCCGGCTGGGTCCATTAGGTGCTGGGAGCCATAGCCCGAGCCCATTGCAATCTTGGTTCTTAGAACCAATGGCACTGGGTTCTGACCACCAAACATGTGCCTGGCCTTACCAATCTGATTGAAGACCTGGTCCGCTGCAACCCAAAGGAAGTCCGGATACATGAACTCAACTACCGGGCGAAATCTGCCATCCATGGCCATTCCGCCGCCAAGACCCGCAAAGGCGTTCTCGCTAATTGGGGTTCCAAGTACTCGGCCGTCATATTTATCTGGCAGGCCCTTGGTTGCACCGTTGGTGCCACCCTTTAGGCGATGAACATCCTCACCCAAAATAATGATTCGGTCATCAAGTTCCATTTGACGATCCATGCCCTTGGCGATGGCGTCAACAAAACGAATGTCGGTTGTTTCTCCGGTGTAAGAGTCTTGCTCCAGTGTCTTGGCTCCAGCAAGCTCTGAAAGATCCGAGCGCAGCCCAACGTCCACGAAACCAGAGTCTGGCCAGAGGTTAGCCTTGATTTTTCTAGCTCCCGGCTTTCCGTCTAGATCTGGCTCTAGCAATTCAAGTGCGACTAGCTCCATTGCGGCAACTGCTTGATTTCTAGTTTCAGTCACCTGCTCCTGAGTGATCAAACCGAGTTCGATCATCTCGTTGGCAACCTTGTCCAGTGGGTCACGGCTTCTCCAGTGCTCTTCTTCTTCCTTCGAGCGGTAACCGAATGCGCTTCCTGGGAAGGCTCCGTTCTGGTGGAAGAATCGGTAGACCTCTGCTTCAACAACCGCTGGGCCCTTGCCCGAGCGAACATGCTCCTCAACTTCTTGCATCACGTGCCAGACGGCAAGTGGGTCCATTCCGTCTACGCGCCAGCTAGGAATACCAAAGCCAACGCCGCGACCGCTTAGGCGGTCTTCCTTGGTTGCCTCGGCAACCGTGGTTGAAACCGCGTAGAGGTTGTTCTCAATGAAGAACACCAGTGGGACATCCCAGGCTGCAGTTAGGTTCATGCTCTCAAGCACGCTGCCAATGTTTACGGCTCCGTCTCCGAAGTAGCTGGTTGTCATATCAGTGGTTCCGGCTCGCTTCTGTGACCATGCGTTACCAGCTGCAAGCGGAACACCGCCGCCAACAATCGCGTTGGTTCCCAGTGCTCCTGCTTCATGCCACTGAAGGTGCATGGAGCCACCTCGGCCCTTGCAATATCCTTGGGCAAGCCCAAGAATCTCGGCGGCAGTTTTCTGCAAAACTTCTTGAACCTGGCTGGTTACAAGGTTTGTCACATCTAGTTGCGGTGCTACGTAGGCAATCGCCTTAGCTAAAAATTGGTGGTGTCCTCGGTGGGATCCATTGATGGCATCGGTTGGGCGCATACCGACGATGGAACCCACTGCTCCACCTTCTTGACCGACAGATGAGTGAGCGGGGCCGTGGACCAGACCCTCTCCGGCGATTTCAAGAATCGCCTCTTCGAATGCTCTGATTAGGTGCAGCTGACCGAGCATGGTCTCGAGTAGTTTGGGGTCGGCGTTTTGATAATCCTGCTTGGTGGTTTTGATCTCAACCCATGGCTCGAGGGGATCTAGCTGAATGCGTTCGGTCATCGGTGACTCCGTAAAGAATATTGATTGGCTATTGGTACTAATTTAGCGTGATTGGATACATTACTACAACTGCTAAGCCAAAATAGCGTGCAAAAAGCACTTTTTGTCGGTAGTTTGTATCCAATAGCTAGCAGATGGGCATGTCATGAAAAAGGGAATTCCTGGACTAAGGGGCACCGACCACGTCGGTTTCAACGTGCCGGATATCGAGCAAGCAACCAAGTTCTTTGTCGAGGTAATCGGTTGCGACTACATTTACAAGCTGGGTCCGTTCCAGTCCGATGATGACTGGATGGAGAGACAACTAAACGTTGACCCCAGAACAGTTATCAAGCAGAACCGTCACTTCCGCCTAGGCCACGGCACCAACTTTGAAATCTTCGAATACCAATCGGTTGATCAGACCCCGATGGCTCAGCCTAAAAACAGCGATGCCGGTGGTCACCATCTCGCCTTCTACGTCGACGACTTAGATGCTGCAATTGAACACCTGAAGTCTCATGGTGTTGAGGTTTTGGGTGAACCGGTCTCAAGTAAGGCATTTGCCACCGGTCAGCGTTGGATTTACTTCTTGGCCCCCTGGGGTATGCAGTTCGAACTTGTCAGCTACCCAAACGGTAAGGACTACGAGACGACTGCTCCGGTCAAACTGTGGTCTCCAAAAACTCCTGCGGAGTAGTTTCTTAGTCGACCCTCATTGTTACCTGACAAATCTTGAAGCCCTCTGGGCCTGCAACAACCGAAGCGGCCCCGCCACTGGCCAGGGTCATCGACATGTCTTTCTTGAACTCGAACGTTGAGCCATCCGGGATGGTCGCAACAAATGAGCCTTCAATCACAAAAACACCGTGCTCTTCGCCGTCGGTTGAGAACTCAAGGGTTTCACCGGAAGCTGCGTCAACCACTTTTATGGCCTTCCAGGGCCCCGCCATGATTTCAGTGATGTTGGTCACATCGGTCTCGTAGAGGTTTACTCGTGGGCTATAACTCATGACTGGTCCTCCGATTCTGCTGAGGGTCTGTATTGAGGAAGTGCGTTCACAATCTCCGGCGGCAGCGCCTCAACAACGAAGAACTCCAGAGTCTCATCGCCAATGGTCTCGATTGCATGCTTGCCGTGAAGCGGGGTCATAATCAAATCCCCAGGACCAACCTCAAAATGTTCACCGTTATATTTCATCATTCCGCGTCCGCGAATAATGAAATAAATCTCTTCGGTTCGAGAGTGAACGTGCTCGCCGACCGCTGCGCCCGGCTCAAGACGATTGTGCTCGAAGGAATCCCAGGCAGCGTGCATCATCAGACCTGTAACAAAGCGCTTCCAGCGAAGGACGCCCCGGCCGCCGTGAACGCCGTGGATCTGACTGGGGGAGCCGGTATCGGCAATAATTATCGGAGTGCTAGCCATTGCTTCCTCTCAAAATCGGATAAACGAGACAGTCGTTGAAGTCTAGTAAACCGTGTGCGATGAGGGAGAAATTAGGATTTCAGCCGCCGGTTGGACTGCAATAAGCCTCGAATCGGATTCGAATTTTTAGTCAAAAATCTCTGGGTGGGCGACCAACGACTTGCGGGTGCGTCGAATGTGAGCACCCAGAATTACTTCTAGCTCATCCAAGTCGCCGCGAACCAAAGTGTCCAGAATTAATCGGTGCTCTAGGTGGGTGACACTGTCTTTTTCGAGTCCGCTTAGCTTCACGAATGCTCGACGGTAATGCTGAGTGGTGTTCCAAAGACGCTCCACTAGGTCTTTGATCATTCCGGCAGGTCCATGCGAGTAGGAAAGCAGATGAAATTCCCTGTCGAGCCTTAGGAACTGGGCGACATCGTCACAGGATTCCATCTGTTCTAAAAGTTTTTGTAATTTGACAATTGTGTCTGGATGCATCTGCTCTGCGCTTCGGCGTCCGAGAAGCGGCTCCAGCTTCTCGCGAATGAGATAGGCCTCTTCGCACTCGGTTTTATTTAGTTTGGATACCCAGGCACCGGTGTTGACAACGATTGTTACCAGTCCGTCTGCTTGCAGACGACGCAGTGCGTCTCGGACCGGTAGCCGGCTGGCACCAAATTCGACTGCCAGTTGCTCTTGCAGGATTCTAGATCCCGGAAGTAGGTCGCCGGAGAGAATTTGCGCACGGAGCTCATTGGCGATTTTCTCGCTTGAGCCTCGGTCTTTTTCCTCCACGCTGGTCTCCTTCGGTTATCAGACAGAATCTTAGCCCCTTCAGTTGGCTGAGATATCTAGCTACTTACTCCTTAGCTACTGAGCAGTGTGGCCGCCATCGATTATCAACTCGGTTCCGGTTACGTAGCTGGATTCGTCGCTTGCGAGAAACAATGCCCCGAAAGCGACTTCCCTCGCGGTACCAAGGCGACCAAGAGGAGTCTTGGCGACAATCTCCTGGGTCATCGACTTATCCTGTGCCATCACCAGAGGGGTTGCGATGATCCCCGGATGAATTGAGTTAGAACGAATACCATCCGGTGCGTAGGTGAGAGCGACATTTTTGCTGAGAGCTCGAACCGCTCCCTTGGATGCGGTGTAGGCCGCAACACCGACTGCACCGACCACTCCCCACATAGAAGAGTTGTGAACAATTGACCCCTTGCCGGCAGCACGCATGTGCGGCAAGACCGCTCTGGTTCCCAGGAACACACCATTTAGGTTGATGTCCAAAATCTTGGTCCAGTCGTTCAGCTCAATAGTTTCAATACCTTCGTACGACCCCACAATGCCAGCGTTGTTAAACAAAATATCTATGTGCCCGGCTTCTTTAATGATCTGACTTACGACGTTTTCCCAGGCAATACCGTCTGTCACGTCATGGGGGACGAAGCTGATCTCGAGGTCAGTAAAAGCTTCATCTAGGCTCAGGTCAAGGACATACACTTTTGCCCCCTGCTCAGCAAAAAGCTCTGCAGTCGCGCGTCCAATGCCTCTGGAGCCACCAGTCACAATCGCTACCTTGTTTGCTAGTCTCATTTATCTGTCATTTCTGGACCATCTGCGCTGAAGATGAGCCTGGTCGGAGTATTCGATTGCATACAATCCTTGCATTTTTTCTACAATTCAGCCGACTTTAGGCTTTGCATTAGCTAAAATGTATCCAATTGCCTGATTTCAACTTGCTTCAAGTAGCTAGTAAGTTGGGGAGTGGCAACAGTTCAGTACAAGTCAAAAGCATCTCTACCCAGAATGAGGCCCCAATGGCAATGGCAACCATCAACCCGACGACCGGCGAAACTGAATTTGAAGTAGAGCTTCACACACCGGACGAGGTAGAGACCCGAATTGCCCTGGCGCAGACCGCCCACGAGACTCTTCGAACCATGAGCTACGCCGAGCGCGCTGCCTTGATGATCAAAGCCGCTGACTTGATTGAAAGCGAAGTAGAGCAGACAGCAATCATGCTTACCCGTGAAATGGGTAAGCCAATTGCGCAGTCCCGAGGAGAAGTTCTCAAGTGTGCCAAGAGCATGCGCTTCTATGCTGAAAAGGCAGAGGAGTTTCTAGCACCGCAGGTGCTAGCGGACCCATCGACGGTCAACGCCAGCCAAGCGATGGCAATTTGGCAGCCGCTAGGTGTTGTGTTGGCCGTTATGCCCTGGAACTACCCGCTTTGGCAGGTAATTAGGTTTGCAGGTCCAGCACTAATGGCTGGAAACTCTGGAGTGTTGAAGCATGCTTCAAACGTTCCGCAGTCTGCCCTTTACTTGAATGACATCTTCACCCGCGCAGGCTTCCCTGAGGGCTCCTTCATTACGCTTATGATCTCGGCATCCAGCGTTGCAAGCGTGATTGACGACTGGCGCATAAAGGCCGTTACCCTCACCGGTTCCGAGCCTGCCGGGCGTGCAGTTGCTGAGCGTGCAGGACGACAGATCAAGCCCTCGGTTATGGAGCTTGGTGGCTCCGATGCTTTTGTTGTAACGACGAATGCTGACATCGAAGCTGCCGCGACAACTGCAGTAGCCGCCAGAATTAACAACAACGGGCAATCCTGTATCGCAGGAAAGCGCTTCTTGGTCTTTGCAGACGTGTACGACCAGTTTGTGGAAAGTTTTGTTTCGAAGATGAGCGCGCTAAAAATGGGCGACCCGATGGACGAGACGGTTCAGCTTGGACCGTTGGCAACAGCCAACGGCAAGCGCGATATTGTCGAGCTAGTTGAGGACGCCAAAGCAAAGGGCGCAAACATTCTTTGCGGTGGCGAAACTCCAGAGGGACCGGGCTTCTTCTACCCAGCAACCGTTATTGATGGTCTAACCGATGACATGAGACTTGTCATGGAAGAGGCTTTTGGTCCAGTTGCCAGCATCTACAAGGTTGCCAACAAGGAAGAGGCGATTCGAATCGCCAACCAAACAACCTTTGGTCTTTCTTCTGCTGTGTGGAGCCAGGACACTGCCGAGCAGGACTACTTCGTTCAGCACCTTCAGGCTGGTGCTGTCTTCGTAAACGGCATGACGATTTCTTATCCAGAGCTTGCATTTGGTGGCATCAAGGACTCGGGCTTTGGTCGCGAGTTGTCAGATGCTGGCATCAAAGAGTTCTGCAACCTAAAAACTGTCTGGAAGGCTTAGCTACTTGCCGCGGGTCGGGTTTCTTGGCCTTGGCACTATGGGACTCGCCATGGCCAACAATTTGCTCATGTCAGGTCACCCAGTTCTCGCATGGAACCGCTCCCAAGCACCCCTTCTGAAATTTGTCGCGGCCGGAGGTGACGCTGCCGAATCTGCCAGGGAGGCCCTGTCTCAATCGATTTCTTTCTCGATGCTTGCCAACGACGACGTTCATGACACCGTTTTGGCAGCCGAGAACCTTACCGCCGGAACCATTCACATTGGAATGGCGAGCATATCTCCAGCAAAGGGCCTTGAGCTTTCTCGAAGGTTTCTGGAAGCCGGGGCAAAGTATGTTTCAGCCCCTGTACTCGGCAGGCCGAATGTGGCCGAGGCCGGAGAGCTAAACATCCTCGCCGGCGGTGATGAATCCGCGATCGCACAGGCGCTGCCGTTACTGGAGGCGATGGGTTCTAAAATATGGAATATTTCCGATCAGCCGGCCACAGCCAATCTTGTGAAAATTGCCGTTAACTACAACATTCTGCACGCCATTCAAGCTATTGCCGAGTCGGTGGCACTCGTGGAGAGAAACGGTGTTTCAGGCAAAGCCTTCGTGGAGCTATTAACCTCAACACTATTTTCATCTGTCGTCTACAAAGGCTATGGAGCACAGATTGCAGATCGGGAGTATCAGCCAGTCATGTTCTCAATGGAGCTCGGTAAAAAAGACCTTCAATTGGCCATGGACAGCGCGGCGGTGTCTCAACTCGAAATGCCCACAGCCCACGTCTTGATGGAGCTCATGAACGCCGCAATTGCAGACCCAACCTTAGCTAATCAAGACTGGGCCGCGATGGCGCAAATAACACTAAAGCCCGACAGCTAGGACTAGTAAGGGTTAGTGACAAACAGCTTTTCGGCTGGGAACTTGGTTATAACCTGAGCTCCATTGTTTGTAATAACGACTTCCTCTTCGATCCTGGCTGCCGAAATGCCATCTGGCGATGGGCAGTAAGTTTCAAGAGCGAAGACCATGCCGGCCTTGATTTCAACCGGGTGGCTCAAGCTGTTTAGGCGCGAGATAATCGGGCGCTCGTGCAATCCAAGCCCAAGTCCGTGACCAAACTGCAGACCGAAAGCATCCATCTCATTGGCGAAGCCGATGTCGGTGGCTTTTGGCCATAGCTTGGCAACCTCGTCGGTTCCAACACCATCGGCAACCTTGTCGATTGCGGCATCCATCCATTCTCTTGCCTTGGCATAGGCATCGTGCTGAGCGGGAGTGGAGCGACCGACCGAGAAGGTGCGGTAGTAGCAGGTGCGGTAGCCCTGGTAGGAGTGAATGATGTCAAAAAACGCCTGGTCGCCCGGGCGGATGATGCGATCGGTGAAGTTGTGTGGGTGCGGGTTGCAACGCTCTCCAGAGACCGCGTTAATCGCTTCAACCTGCTCTGAGCCAAGTTCGAATAGCTTCTTGGAAGCAAGAGCTACGATTTCGTTTTCCTTGATGCCTGGCCTAAGCGCATCGGTGATGTCCTGGTAAACACCGTCGACCATTGCAGCGGCCTGAGACAGAAGCATGATCTCGTCGACATTTTTGATTGATCGGGCGTCAAGCATGTCCTGTTGGATATCAACAACGAACAATCCCTGAGCCTGCATTTCAAATAAGAATGCTGGCTCAACGATGTCAACGCCAACTGGAAGGTGGTCAACACCAGCATCAGCAAGCATGCCCTTGATGGTCTTGACGGCGTCCTTCATTAGTCCAACCTCTGGGTGGATTGCTCCTCTTAGTCCAAGCATTCCAGCGTGAGAGTGGCCTGGCTCTATCCAGGGTGCGAAAAGTTGATGGTGCTTTGCGGCGGAACCAAAGTCCCAAATGTGTGGCTTGCCGTCTCGTGTGAG
>JAPKCK010000021.1 GCA_028822985.1 Aquiluna sp. | reverse complement strand
GCGATGTTTCACACCTGAACCTTCACAAAACCTTCTGCATCCCTCACGGTGGTGGCGGACCAGGTGTGGGACCGGTCGTAGCTAGAGCTCACTTGCAAGAGTTTTTGCCGGGACACTCAATGGCTCAGATCGAGCTTCCAAATTACGGACCGGTTTCCGGTGCGCCATTTGGATCCCCAAGCATCCTGCCGATCTCCTGGGCCTACGTTCAGATGATGGGCAGCGAAGGCTTGATGCGGGCAACCGCAGTTGCAGTCCTAAGCGCCAACTACGTCGCCAAGAAACTCTCCGGTGCCTTCCCGCTGTTGTACACGGGAAAGAACGGACTGATTGCCCACGAGGCAATCATCGATATTCGACCGCTGCAGGCCTCGACTGGAATCGGTAATGATGACATTGCGAAACGATTGGTCGACTACGGATTCCACGCCCCAACAATGAGCTTCCCGGTAAACGGAACTCTAATGATTGAGCCGACCGAATCTGAGCCTTTGGAAGAGCTCGATCGATTCATCGATGCGATGTTGGCGATCAGGCAAGAGGCCCAGAAGGTTGAAGACGGCACCTGGAGTCTTGAAGATAACCCACTGGTAAATTCCCCTCACACAGCAAGTCAGCTCACCGGTGACTGGAACCACCCCTACTCGAGAGAGACCGCTGTGTTCCCAGTTGCTGGACAGTCAAAGGGTAAGTACTGGCCACCAGTGAGAAGACTTGATGGCGCATTTGGCGACAGAAACCTCACCTGCACCTGCCCTCCTATCGAGAGCTTCATGACTAGCTAGTTCTTAAAACCAAGTGTTTGCTTATGATTTTCGCGGCCGCTTCTATTGTGAGAACATCGGTTGCCAACCCAATGGTCAGATCAAAAGCTTCATCCGAAGTCATGTCGTGCTGGTGGCCATTGGTGGCGATAAAGGTAACAAAAAGTAGCCACCCCGTTCTCTTATTGCCGTCAATCAGTGGTTGGTTCTTAATCAGAGAGTGCATCATCGCAGCAGCCTTGGTTGGCAGATCTGGATACACATCTTCTCCGAAAAGTGACGTCCTCGGGCGCGCAAGCGCCGAATCTAAAAGACCGACGTCCTTGACCATGAAGCCAAGAAAAGCAACCTGTTCAAGTGCGTCCTCGAGATCTAAATAGACCGTCACGCGTCTGCCAAGCGCTCCATGAGGTCTTTATCGTTAGTCATCACGAATTTTCTAGCAAACTCAAGGTCACGTTGTTTTTTGGAAGTAGCCTCTGCCATTCGCAGAGCTTCGATAAGGGCCTTCTGCTTGGAAAGATTTGTCTGTTTTGCGAATCTTTCTAGAATCAACTCTTCTTCTGCCGTAAGTCTTAGTGTCATAGCCATAAAGCTAATGGTATCAAAGTGGTGGCAATTTGCAAGATTCTAAATCTGTGGACAACTCAGCATCGATTTTGCCTATGAGTTAGTGGCCGGCTAAACAGTTGCGTCCTTTATGATCGGAAACCCAAGACTCAATAGTCGAATGTCGGCCGTGTAGAAATCCATGCCCGCTCCACTAGCTTGAGAAATTAATAACCGGTCAAACGGGTCGGTGTTTTTTAGACTTCCAAACCTGCTTGATTCCATCACGTGGTTCGTGTCGAGCGTTAGCTCGACTAGCCCCGCTGCAACCGACGCTGCTGCCAAAACTTTTGTCTTGGAGCCCTGCTCATCGTCTTTTTGCAGGAATTCGAACAGGCTAAGGGGCGAATAGTAGACGCTGGAAGCATTCTCAATTGCTCTTCTGGCCTGCTTGCCGATGCGAGCAGGCTCGCGGTGGAGCCAAATCAAAACGTGGGTATCTAGTAACACCTAGAAATCCAATTCCTTGAGGTTTTCTTTCCAAACATTGAAGCCCTCAGTCATTGTTGAATCTTCATCAAAGTCAACCTCTGCCCAGTCCGGAGTCTTGCCTTCGAGAAGGCCAAACTTGATTGTCCTGGGGAGCTCTTGAACCAACCTGGCAACCGGCTTCCCGTGCTTGGTTATCACTATCTCTTCGCCGCTTTCAACCGCATCAATCATCTTGGACAGCTGAGATTTGGCTTCAAATACGCTCACTGATCTAATCACCCCAATAATCTAACAGATTCTGGTCTATTAGACCAGAATCGTTTCTTGATGTAGCTAACTCTAACTTTTTATCGTTCTCCCAGGCCAACAATGATCTGAGTTTGTGCACAACACGCCCCTAGAGCCTGGCCTTCCAACTAAAGCCGTTTACTAAGAACTGATTAGCTGCCTCCAGCTCACTGCTTAGCTCTCGGTCTGGACCCATGCCCAAAACCTGTTCGCGCAACGAGGAGATAACCGCTCCGGTCTTACTTGCTGGGGCTAGCGGAGCACGCAACTCAACTGCCCGGGCAGCGGCAACCAGTTCGATTGCCATAATTCTGCGAAGATTTTCTATGGACTTTCTTAGCTTCCTGCCAGCGTGCCAACCCATGGAGACATGATCTTCCTGCATAGCCGAAGAGGGAATTGAATCAACGCTGGCAGGAACTGCCAGCCTTTTGTTCTCAGACACCATTCCGGCTTGGGTGTATTGAGCAATCATTAGGCCAGAATCAACACCGGCGTCATGGGCTAAAAAGTGCGGCAAGCCGCGGTTTCTGGAAACATCCAAGAACCGATCGGTCCTACGCTCGCTAATGGACCCAAGGTCTGCAACTGCAATTGCCAAAAAGTCGAGCACATAACCAACTGGGGCGCCGTGGAAATTGCCATTGGAGCTGACTTCACCGGTGGATAGCACAACCGGATTATCAATGATTGCAGCAAGTTCGCGACCTGCAACTAACTGAGCATGAGAAAGCGTGTCTCTCACAGCACCGGAAACCTGAGGTGCACAGCGAAGCGAGTAGGCATCTTGCACTACCCCATCGCCGTGGCGATGGGAAGCAATGATTTCACTTCCAGAAAGCGCGCTAAACATGTTATTTGCGCTGACCGCTTGGCCTGGATGCGGACGGAGGTCCTGGTGCAGCTGACTCCGAAGTGTCTGGTCGGTACCAAGTTGACCCTCAATACTCATGGCAGCAATCAAGTCGCCCTGATCAAGCAAAACTGAAAGGTCATGGCAGGCCATGATGAGCATGCCAAGCATGCCATCAGTGCCGTTTATGAGCGCTAGGCCCTCTTTTTCTTTGAGCTCCACAGGTTCAATGCCGGCGGCTGCCAAGAGTATGCCTGCTGGCTTCTCTTGGCCATCCGGGCCATAGGCAGTGCCCTCACCCATCAGCACTAAAGCACAGTGAGCAAGTGGTGCTAGATCTCCGGAGCAACCCAAGGACCCATATTCCAAGACCTTTGGCGTAATGCCGGCGTTCAGAATTGCTGCGTAAGTTGTTGCAATTACGGACCTGACTCCGGTTTGACCCGAGCACATGGTTTTTAGTCGAAGCAGCATTAGGGCTCGAACAACTTCTTTTTCAACCGGGTCTCCCATGCCTGCGGCATGCGAGCGTATTAGCGATTTCTGCAATTGCACCCGGTCTGCTTGTGGAATATGCCGCTGAGCTAAAGCGCCAAAGCCGGTGGAGATGCCGTAAACCGGCTCTTTGGCATTCGCTAGTTCCTCAATGTGCTTTCGAGTAGCGTCCATGGCAGTGATAGCCGCATTAGAAATAGTGATCTTTGCACCAAACCTTGCAATCGCAACCACGTCTTCAAGCTTCAGCCCACTGGTTGAAATTTCTATCTGGTTCATTTAGCGCCTCTCGTAGACTTTTCTGCCCTGCAAAAAGGTCTGGCTGATAATTGCTACCCCTGGCCGATAGGCCAGGTAGATGTGGTTTGGTGCATCCAGCACAACAAAGTCCGCTTTGACACCAACCTCGAGCACTCCCTGACTGCCGCGAAGGGCCATCGCACCGCCCTTGGTGGCAGCCCAAATTGCCTGATCAACGCTAAAACCCATGTCCCTGACCGCTACCGAGATGCAAAAGGGCATCGAAGTAGTGAAGCTTGAACCAGGATTGCAGTCAGTTGCAATCGCAACAGCAACGCCTGCATTCATGAGCTTGCCACCCTGCGGGTAGGCGCTTCTGGTTGAAAACTCGGCTCCCGGCAACAGAGTTGCCACGGTGTTGGAGTTTCTTAGAAGTTCGATGTCGGCATCATCCAAAAAAGTGCAGTGATCAACCGATGCGCAGTCCAGCTCAACCGCCAATGCGATAGCTCCGATATTGGAAAGCTGGTTCGCATGCATCCTGGGCTTTAGCCCAGCGGCGATTCCAGCAGTTAGGACTTTCCTGGCCTGGGTAACGCTGAAGGCTCCTTTATCGCAGAAGACATCGACCCATTTGGCTTTGATGCTTGTAAGCATCTCGCCTGCAACCAGGTCGGTGTATTGGTCTGGGTCACTGCCACTTGGCACAACGTGAGCACCCAAAAAAGTGACCTCGTCGGTGAACTCGCTGGCGATTTCAAGCGATAGCTTCTCGGTCTCAGTATCTAGACCGTATCCAGATTTGATTTCGAAGGTTGTAATCCCGCTTGCGTATAGCTCCTGAACTAACCCTGCCGTGTTCGCTCGAAGTTCATCGGCGGTTGCATTTCTGGTTGCGGCAACAGTCGACTTGATGCCGCCGGCCTGATATTTCTCGCCGTTCATTCGACTGGCAAACTCCTCGGAGCGTTCGCCACCAAACACCAAGTGAGAATGCGAATCAACAAACCCAGGAATCACGGTCTTGCCCGTCAGATCAACCTCGGTCTCACAGGACGGCGCATCGCTGTCCTTACCAAGCCAAGTGACCTGACCATCATCAACCACCATTGCAGCATCGGTAATGACAGTGAGCTCGCCTATTGCCTCAGTCGGCGAAACAAGAGTGGCGATTTTTCGATAGCAGGTTGCCATCTATTCGGTATCCAGCATTGGAATGTGGACGTGCTTTTCCCGAGCAACGCTTTTGGCTTCCGGGTAACCGGCATCAACGTGGCGAATGACGCCCATGCCGGGGTCATTTGTCAGAACGCGTTGCAGCTTCTGGGCAGCTAACTCGGTGCCATCGGCAACCGATACCTGACCGGAGTGAATAGAGCGGCCCATGCCAACCCCGCCACCGTGGTGGAGAGATACCCAGCTGGCACCAGAGGCCACATTAATCATTGCGTTTAGTAGCGGCCAGTCAGCAATCGCGTCCGAACCGTCGAGCATTGCTTCGGTCTCTCGGTAAGGAGACGCAACGCTTCCGCAATCAAGGTGATCGCGACCGATAACAATCGGTGCGGAAACCTCTCCGGTTCGAACTAGCTCATTGAATGCAGCGCCTGCTTTATCGCGCTCGCCGTAACCGAGCCAGCAAATTCTTGCTGGCAGGCCCTGGAATTCAACTCTTTCTTGCGCAAGCTTGATCCAGCGGTGAAGGTGCTTATTTTCAGGAAACAGCTCGAGAATGGCCTGGTCGGTTCGGTAAATATCTTTTTTATCTCCCGACAGTGCGACCCAGCGGAAGGGGCCCTTACCCTCGCAGAACAGTGGCCTGATATAGGCCGGAACAAAACCAGGGAACTTGAAAGCGTCTTTATAGCCGCCCTTTCTGGCCTCGTCGCGGATTGAGTTTCCGTAGTCGAAGACTTCGGCGCCCTTGGCCATAAAACCAACCATTGCTTCCACCTGCTTTGCCATCGCAGTTTCTGCTCGATCGGTGAATTCGGCTGGACTTGACGCGGCATACTCTTTGGCGTCTGATAAATCGACGCCCTCAGGAATGTAATAAAGCGGATCGTGAGCGCTGGTCTGATCTGTCACGATGTCGATTGGAACCTCGCGCTTTAGTAACTCGGGAAAAATCGTTGCGGCATTACCCACTAGCCCAACCGAGATTGCCTTGCGCTGGCTCTTATATCTGGTGACCCGCTCGATGGCGTCATCGATGTCGGTTGCGATTTCATCCAAGTACCTGGTCTGCACTCGCTTTTGAAGTCTTGACTCGTCAATGTCAACAATCAGACAGACACCCTCATTCATTGTCACAGCCAATGGCTGAGCACCGCCCATGCCTCCGCAACCGCCGGTGAGAGTGATTGTTCCTGCAAGAGTGCCGCCAAATCTCTTCTCCGCTACCGCGGCAAATGTTTCATAGGTCCCTTGCAAAATGCCTTGAGTTCCGATGTAGATCCAGGACCCGGCAGTCATCTGCCCATACATCGTTAGGCCCAACTTCTCGAGCCTTCTAAATTCTGGCCAGGTTGCCCAGTCACCAACCAGGTTGCTATTGGCAAGGATCACTCTTGGTGCCCACTCGTGGGTTTGGAAGACACCAACTGGCTTACCCGACTGCACCAGCATGGTTTCGTCGTTCTTTAGGTGGGTGAGAGTGTTGGCCAGAGCATCAAAGCTCTCCCAGTTTCTGGCGGCCTTTCCGCTGCCGCCATAGACAATAAGTTCTTCGGGGTGCTCGGCAACCGAGGGGTCCAGGTTGTTATAAAGCATCCTGAGCGCAGCCTCTTGCTGCCAGCCTTGAGTGGTCAAAGTATTGCCGGTTGCTGCCCTTACGGTACGCGCCATTGAGTTCATAACTGAAGTTCACAGCCAACTGAGGCCAACTTCAATCGAAGAACGGATAGTTGTGTCTGAGATTTCAGACATACTAGAAACATGTCCAGAGTCCCCGCGGCCGAAAGAACACTCTCATTGCTGAGGCTCATGGCCGAATTAGGTCAGCCAACAACAGCAAATCGTCTTGCCCAAAAGCTCGAGATACCAAGATCTAGTTGCTACCAGTTACTTGAAGTCCTTGAATCTCAAGGCTTCGCCATTCACTTCACCGAAGACAAGCGCTGGGGTCTAGGTCTTGCCGCTTGGGAGCTCGGAAGTGCCTACAAGCGCCACGAACCATTGGAGAGACTCGCTAGACCAGTTATTACCAAGCTCGTGGACGAGCTTTCCAAACGAGCGAACGTAGTTGGCCATCTCGGCGTGCTAGATGGCTCTGATGTTCTCTACTTGATAGAACAAAGACCAATAAGAAGCCTGAAGCTGGTCACCGAAGTCGGCGTGAGGCTCCCTGCCCACCTAACCGCCTCCGGCAGGTCGATGCTGGCCCACCTTGGTCAAAAACAGCTAATTGCAACTTTTGGCAGTGGTGATCTTTCTAAAAGAACCCCACTTGGTCCAAAAACCCTGAGAGAGCTAACGGCCTTGCTTGCAACAGAAACGAAGTCAGGCTTTGCCCTGGAGGTTGACGAAGTAACACTTGGTTACGCTTCGGTTGGAGTTGCAATCTTGGATCGACTAAATCATCCAATCGCTGGTTTAGCAATCACGTTGCAATCTCAAGAGCTAGAAAAGCTACAGTTAGACCAAT
This sequence comes from Aquiluna sp., assembly GCA_028822985.1. GTDB lineage: Bacteria > Actinomycetota > Actinomycetes > Actinomycetales > Microbacteriaceae > Aquiluna. Next base: position 5,456 of record JAPKCK010000021.1, on the reverse strand, counting down.
TAGCTCTGGCTCTCTCAAGAGCGGCCGATGAGCTATCCGGAAGGTTTGGTCACAGTGGCTGAAGACCCCAAGTGGCAGCGAGCGAGCTCGCTCATCACCACTACCGAATCAGTTATTGGCCTGATTGACATTCCTGCCCACACGCTCTCAATTAGCCAAACCAATGCGCACCTCACCCCAAAAGCAATAAGAGAGGCACTGCAAAGGTTTTCCACCCAGTCCTATAGCGCAGATAAAAACCTCGCTGTTCAATCGATTCAGGACTTGGGCGAAATATCAGACCCTGAGCAAAACGAACAGCAAACAATAGAAACCATCAGCGCCGCAAACAAAGAACTAGTTATTGCCCTGGGTGGCGACAACTCGATCACCTACGCTGCCGCTCTGGGTGTTCATGGACAAAGACTTTCAACCGCTGGGCTAATTACTCTCGATGCCCACCACGACCTAAGAGACGGCAACTCAAATGGAAGCCCGGTTAGGAGACTCATCGAGGCTGGCCTAAACCCAAAACAAATAGTTCAGATTGGAATCAATGACTTTTCTAATTCTCCTGACTACGAACAGCTTGCTCACTCACTCGGAATCACGGTAATAACCAGAACCGAGGTTGCAAGCATTGGTATCGCTAGTGCTTGCAAGAAAGCTCTAGAAATCGCCGGTGCCAGCTTGGGTCCGATTCACGTTGACCTTGATGTCGATGTCTGCGATCAAAGTGTGGTTCCTGCCTGCCCAGCGGCTGCGCCTGGCGGCATCTCAGCTTTTGAACTTCGCCAAGCTGCAAGGCTCTTGACTGCCAATTCCTTAGTTCGCGGTCTAGACATAACCGAAATCGATGCATCAAGAGATTCCGAAGACCAAAGAACGATAAGACTCGGTGCCCTTTTGGTTCTGGAAGCAGTAGCCGGCTACCTCAAGAGATAGCCAGTAACTCGAATCTGCTTGAGCAAATGCGTGTGATTCGATTCAAGCTAAAGCGGGCGATAAACTATTGGTAGTTGCGAGGTTGCAAGCAGCCAATAATCCGACCCGAAACTTGGCATCAGCCCAAGAAAACCGAAGGGGAAAAGTGCCAAAGATCATCGTCGAGATCATGCCGAAACAGGATCTGCTTGACCCACAGGGCAAAGCGGTTTCAAATTCACTACACCGCGAGGGCAAGAAGGAAATTACAGCTGTCCGCATTGGCAAGCGCATTGAACTGCACTTTGATCGCGAGATTACCGACCAGGATCTAGAAATGGCTAAGGATCAAGCCGCAAACTTCCTCTCAAACGATGTCATCGAAGATGTCATCGCAATAACCAAAGAGGACTAAGACAGATGAAGATCGGTGTAATCACCTACCCCGGAACCCTGGATGACCGCGATGCTCAAAGAGCCATCAGGCTTGCCGGCGGAACACCGGTTCCGCTCTGGCACGACGATGACGATCTAAAGAAAGTTGACGCGGTTGTTCTGCCGGGTGGCTTTTCTTACGGTGATTACCTGCGCTGCGGAGCAATTGCCGCAAAGGCCCCAGCAACCAAAGAGGTAATTCGGCTTGCCGCAAAAGGGCTACCGGTTCTCGGCATCTGCAATGGTTTCCAGGTCTTGGTTGAGTCGCATTTACTGCCAGGTGGGCTGATCAGGAACGAAAAGCAACACTTCATTTGCCGCGACCAGAAGCTACGCGTTGAAAATAACGAAACTGCTTGGACCAGCTTGTTTGAAAAAGACCAGGAAATCTTGATCCCGCTGAAAAACGGTGAGGGTGGCTACATCGCAACCGACGACACCCTAAAGATGCTGGAACAAGAGAACAGAATCGCCTTCCGTTACGTGGAAAACAACCCCAACGGGTCAATGAATGACATTGCCGGAATCACAAACGAACGCGGCAACGTAGTCGGTCTGATGCCTCACCCGGAGCACGCGGTTGAAGCAGGCTTTGGTCCAGACACTCCAACAGCAATGCGCTCTGGCATAGACGGGCTTTTGTTCTTTGAAAGCGTTCTAAAAATGGTGGTGAATTCTTGAAGTTGTTTAACTCAAAAAAGCTAGAACCAAGCGGCGTCGACACGACCGACAATGCCAGCACCGAGCCAGATAAAGAACAGCCCTGGCAAGAACTTGGCCTCAAACAAGACGAGTATGAAGAAATAAAAAATATCCTTGGCCGCAGGCCAACATCTTCTGAGCTTGCAATGTATTCGGTTATGTGGTCCGAACACTGCAGCTACAAGTCCTCAAAGATCTACCTTCGCCAGTTCGGTGAGAAGGTCACCCCTGAGATGAAGAAATACCTCATGGTTGGCATGGGTGAAAATGCCGGCGTAGTAGATATCGGCGAAGGCCTGGCCGTCACCTTCAAGGTTGAAAGCCATAACCACCCCAGCTTTATCGAGCCTTTCCAGGGCGCAGCAACCGGTGTTGGCGGAATTGTTCGTGACATCTTGTCAATGGGAGCAAGACCAATTGCAATCATGGACCAGCTTCGCTTCGGTGCGCCTAACCACCCGGATACTGCCCGCGTTGTCCACGGAGTAGTTGATGGCATTAGCTTCTATGGCAACTGCCTCGGTCTGCCAAACATCGGTGGCGAAACAGTCTTTGACTCCGTCTACCAGGGCAACCCTTTAGTAAACGCGCTATCCATTGGCTCAATGAAGCACGAAGACCTCAAGCTTGCCAAGGCGTCAAACCCAGGCGACCTAGTTATTCTCTTCGGCGCCAGAACCGGCGCCGATGGAATCGGCGGCGTTTCGGTCCTAGCCTCAGAAACCTTTGAGTCGACTGGCCCGACCAAACGCCCAGCAGTTCAGGTCGGTGACCCATTTGCAGAAAAAGTGCTGATTGAGTGCTGCCTTGAGCTGTTTCACGCAGGTGTAGTCGCAGGTATTCAAGACCTAGGTGGTGCTGGAATTTCCTGCGCAACATCAGAACTTGCCTCAAACGGTGGCAAGGGCATGCGCGTGCAGCTAAAGAATGTGCTGCTGAGGGACGAATCGCTAACTCCAGAAGAAATTCTGATGTCAGAGTCTCAAGAGCGCATGTGCGCAGTGGTTCCTAAAAAGCGCCTAAAAGAATTTGAAAGCATCGTGAACAAGTGGGAAGTTGAATACTCAGTACTTGGAGACGTAATCGACGAGGATCGCCTTTACATCAACTGGGGTCACGAAGAAATCGTCAATGTCCCACCAAGGACCGTTGCGCACGATGGCCCGGTCTATGAGCGCCCAGTCGCCTACCCTGCTTACCAAAACGAACTCAATGAAAATAGCTCGGCAAAGCTTCCAAGAGCCAAAAACGCAACCGAGCTAGCAACCCAGCTCATGCAGCTAATCGCAACCCCCAACCAGGCCGACAAGAGCTGGATAACGGCTCAGTATGACAAGTACGTGGGTGGCAACACGGCGCTTTCGATGCCGGATGATTCCGGCATGATCCGAGTCTCTGAAGAATCAGGCCTTGGGGTTGCACTGGCAACGGATGCCAACGGAAAGTACGCCTACCTAAACCCCTACGAAGGCGCCAGGCTTGCATTGGCCGAAGCCTACAGAAACGTTGCAGTCACCGGAGCAGTGCCAAGAGCGGTAACTAACTGCCTAAACTTTGGCTCTCCTGAAAACCCAGAAGTGATGTGGCAATTCAAAGAAGCAACCGCCGGACTAGCCGACGCTTGTCTTGAACTAGGCATCCCAGTGACCGGCGGAAACGTCAGCTTCTACAACCAATCGGGTGATGTCGCAATCTACCCAACTCCGGTAGTCGGTGTCCTAGGTGTCATTGACGATGTCGCAAGACGAATCCCCTCCGGTTGGCAAGATGATGGCAACAACATCTACCTTCTTGGAGCCACCTATGACGAGCTAGATGGTTCAGCCTGGGCCAAGGACATTCACGACCACCTAGGTGGTCAACCGCCGAAGGTGGACTTGGCAAAAGAGAAGCTGCTTGCAGACCTTTTGCATGGGGCAAGCATTCAGGGGCTTATTGAATCCGCTCATGATCTTTCCGAGGGCGGTCTTGGCATCGCAGTCCTAGAAGCATCACTTCGGTTCAACGTCGGTGCCCGAATCTGGCTCGGCGACGTTCTTGATCGCGATGGCATCGACCAAACAGCAGCTTTGTTCTCAGAGTCTCAAACCAGAGTGCTAGTCAGCGTTGGCAGAGAAGACGATGTGAAGTTCCAGGCTCTCTGCGACGCTAGAGGTGTGCCTTGCCTTCGAATCGGTGTTACCGATGCAACCTCAGGGCTGGTTGAGATCAAGGACATTGCAGATCTGAAACTTGACGATATTCGTCAAGGCTGGTCTGGTGTGATGTCTGGTCTGTTTGACTAAAGCTTTTAGTTGTCGGCGCTACTCACCATCGTCGGGCAAAAGCTGAAAGAGCTCCATCTTGGCGTTCATCCACTCTTCAACGTGCCCCGACTCCAAGATGGTCATCATTTCTGACATAGCATCCAGGTGCGGTTGATCTGCTAAGGCGACCATCTCGGCACCATGCTGTTGGCTCTGGCTGGCTACCTCTTCAAAGGTCGAGCCGCGAAACGCCTGACTGCAGGCTCCGCCGAGTTCTTTGCAGCTAAAAGTTTTCATTGGGGCAAAGTCTAAAGCTTTGCTGTTTTGAAGTCACTTTTAAGTCAGTCTTTGACTTAATTCGATCAGTCTCTTGATAATTCACCAACGTGCCTCGGAGAATACCCGGTTCAAAAGTTCCGGCTGGCATACTGAAGTCATACCGTTTATCAAAGATGATTGTGGGGGCCAAATGATTAGTTACTGTCTTTCTCTGTCCACAACCGCTGGCGCATTAAAAGCCAGCTGCATTTCCGCGGCCAAAGTCGTGCCTTCATTTATTACCAAGGCGTATGTCGCAAAACGATATCAAAATTTGGGTCTTCTGACCGTTTAAAGGCGGGTTAGTCGCCAACGATCTACTCGTAAAACACTTCAGCAACTCACCAGCCTTTGGATCTCATGTATACAACCAAAGCCTTTTGACTGGTAATACAGCCTATATTTGCAATCTTTAACCCTGATTGGATACAATAATGACAAACCCCAAAGGTTTTTCCTATCTCGCGAAACCCAAATGCGAGTCTCAAACAGCTGCCCCGACCCGGGCAAACATATTTATCGCAAGCGTTAGCCTAAACGTAGAAGCACAAGGAAGTTTTTTATGTCACTGTCGACACTGAAGCGTTGGGTAACCGAGGTTGCCGATCTAACCGATCCAACCGAAATAGTCTGGTGCGACGGCTCATACGCCGAAGGCCAAAAAATCAACGCACTGCTGGTTGAAAACGGGACCTTCGAGAAACTAAACCCGAAGATTAGACCAAACAGCTTTATTTCCCGCACTGACCCTGCCGATGTTGCAAGAGTCGAGTCCAGAACTTTTATTTGTTCCGAAAACGAAAAGGACGCAGGCCCAACAAACAACTGGGTCGAGCCTGCAAAAATGCGCGC
>JAPKCK010000005.1 GCA_028822985.1 Aquiluna sp. | reverse complement strand
CTTCCTATTGGCTTGCCGAAGCGATTGGCGACGTTGGCCAAATGTCCCTGCTGCACAAAGCCAAATTTCTCATGGAGTGCAATCGATGCATGAGCACCGCGGTCCGCGATCACAGCAATGACTTCTTTGATACCCACGGCTCGACAGCGCTCCAAGAGCGCGGTGAACAACTTCGTACCCAGGCCCTTGCCGGTTGCGGGTGCCGAGAGGTAAATCGAATTCTCCACAACCTTCAGATAACCGGATCGCTGTCTCCATGGAGAAACTAAGGCAAAACCTAAAACATCGAACCCTCTCACCATTACCAAAAAAGGTAAATCAAATTTCTGAGCCATGTCATATTTCTCTTGCCAGAAATCAAGCTTCAAAGGCGCATCATCAAAGGTGATGACCGTATTTCTGATGAAGTAGTTATAAATGTCTTTGATTGCGGGTAAATCTTCCGTCGCAACGTTCCGAATCAGCACTTCGGGTACCGGTAGAGCAGGGCTCTGCCGCAGGCGGCGAATCATTGCCCATCGAGTTTTGCTATCAACCACTAACAGCTCCAATCGATCGGCGGTAGACCTGATTCTGTCAACAGTTTGTTACAACTAGAAAACGGCTTCGAACCAAAGAAACCCCGATAGCTCGAAAGCGGAGAAGGGTGTGGGCTCCTCAAGACCCTAGACAGACTCAGATCCCCTGCTAATTCTCCTGCTCGCTGTCCCCATAAAATCGCGACTAATTTGCCCTTGTGGACCTCTTGAAGAACCTGAATTGCTCGAGAGGTAAAGATATCCCAGCCGATGTCGAAGTGTGCAGCAGTCTGACCGACACGGGTAGTTAGAGACCGGTTTAGGAGCATGACGCCTTGATTCGCCCAGTTGGAAATATCCCCGGTCGCCACAAAGTTTTGGCCGAGGTCATCACGCAACTCTTTGATTATGTTTCGAAGAGTTGGTGGGAGTGGGGCTGTGCCTTCTGGGACGCAAAAAGCCAGACCAGTAGCGTGAACGGCATTCGGGTATGGGTCTTGACCAACGATCAGTACCCGAAAGTGCTCGGGAGGAAACCTAAACGCTCGCATGATGTTTGGCTTTTCCGGCACGACCTCTTTTTGACCTGCCAATACCAAAGATATCTCATCGAGTAATTCCCTTTGGTCAGCCAGAAGTTCCTGCCACTCAGGATGTAATTGATTGAACATAGTGTCCATTAAATAGTGCAAAGATAAATAGAGCAAAGGAGCAAGCATGCCGACACCCGGTGAGTTCTTAGTTTCAGCCAATAATCTCCGCGAAGATTTAGCTTCGCTGCGCCGAAAACTTCACCAAATACCAGAGTTTGCACTTCATTTGCCCCAAACCCAACAGGCGCTAATTTCTGAACTACGAGGGTTGGGTGAAATAACTCTAGGTAAATCTCTCAGCTCAATTGTTTTAGTCATTCGAGGGGGCAATCCTGGTCCAACTGTGCTCTTGAGGGCGGATATGGATGCCCTTCACGTTGTGGAAGAAACCAATTTGGACTTTGCTTCCAAGAACGGCTACATGCATGCATGCGGGCATGATCTGCACATGTCGGCAGGCGTTGGAGCGGCAAAACTTTTGCACGGTATAAAGGATGAACTACGAGGCGATGTTGCTATCTGGTTCCAACCGGGTGAAGAGGGCCACCATGGTGCGGATGTAATGATCGACGAGGGCATGCTTGAAATTACCGGCAGCCGCCCAGTAGCTGCATATGGCCTTCACGTATTCACCTCATTGCCGACAGGCACGATTGCCTGCAAGCCTGGAGCAATGATGGCAAGTGCGGGAGACATGAATGTCGTCTTCCACGGCTCCGGTGGTCACGGGTCGATGCCTTGGTTATCAAAGGACCCAGTGGCCCCAATGGTCGAGGCGATTTCGAGCCTGCAAACAATGCTCAATAAAAACTTCGACCAGTTTGATCCGGTAATAGTAAATGTCAGCTGGATTCGTGCTGGAGACGACGCGACCAATAATGTCATCCCAGACACAGCGAGCTTTGGGGCAACCGTCAGAACTTTTTCCGCAGCGAACACCGAGAAGTTGCAAGCCCTGGCACCCAAATTAATAAATTCGATTGCCGAAGGGTTTGGGGTCACGGCCAAAATCGAATTCAGTGAACCCACCAAGGTATTGATAAATGATCAAAACTCAGTTGAGAGAGTTCGCAAAATAGCGCAAGGGCTAGTTGGGCCCTCCGGCTATACGGAGATGGAGAACCCAATCGCTGGTGGAGAAGATTTTGCCTCGATTGTCCACGAAATTCCGGGGGCTTTTGTGTTCTTGGGGGCCTGCCCGAAAGACATCGATCACACATCAGCACCAACTAATCACTCGGCCAGAGCGATCTTTGACGACTCCGTTATTCCCTTGGGCTCGGCTTTGTTGGCCTCTCTAGCCAGTTCGCATTTGTTGTAAAGTTACCTTTGGTTACTGACTTAGTTGCCTGATGAAGCGCAACCCTGAATAGTTGTATCAGTAGCCAACGACCTAACTTGGAGAAATAAAATGACCGATGAAGCAAAATGGGGTTTTGAGACCGTACAGATTCACGCCGGCGCAGTAAGTGATCCCGCAACCAACGCTCGAGCTGTACCGATTTACAAAACCACTGCTTACACCTTTAATTCAGTAGAGCATGCCCGCAAGCTGTTTGGCCTTGCAGAATTTGGAAACATCTACACCCGCATCATGAACCCCACCCAAGACGTTGCCGAGAAGCGTATCGCCGCTCTCGAGGGTGGAACTGCAGCCCTTCTTTTGTCTTCCGGTCAGTCGGCCACCACGTTCGCTGTTCTAAACATTGCTGAGGCCGGGGACCACATCGTTGCAAGCTCGAAGCTTTATGGTGGAACATACAACCTCTTCAGGTACACCCTTGCGAAGCTTGGAATCGAAACGACTTTTGTCGACGATCAAGATGACGAGAATGCTTGGGCCGCCGCAATTCGCCCGAACACGAAGCTGCTGTTCGGAGAGACAATCGGAAACCCAGATGTGTCAATACTTGACATCCGAAAGGTTTCGACGGTTGCGCACAAACACGGCATCCCATTGCTTGTCGACAACACCGTAGCGACCCCGTTTTTGATCAGACCCTTTGAGCACGGTGCCGACATTGTTATCCACTCAGCAACCAAGTTCCTTGGTGGTCATGGAACGGTTGTTGCTGGAGCGATCGTAGATGGCGGAAAGTTCGAATGGTCCAAATCGGACAAATTCCCTGGCCTAAACAAACCCGACCCTAGCTACCACGGCGTTGTATACACAGAGGCCCTGGGAGACGGAATTGCCTTCATCATCAAGGCCAGAGTTCAACTTTTGCGTGACATCGGGGCTGCAGTTTCGCCAGACACTGCCTTCTCGTTGATTCAGGGGATTGAAACGCTGAGCCTTCGCATGGAGCGACACGTTGAGAATGCCAGCAAAGTCGCAACTTGGCTGGAGGCTCATCCTCAGGTTCTGAAGGTCAACTACGCCGGCTTGGCATCCAGCAAGTACAACGAGGCTCACAAGCACTACGCGCCAAAAGGCGCTGGTGCTATCGTCTCGTTCGAGATCGCCGGTGGCCTAGATGCTGGAGTGAAATTCGTTGAAGGCGTCGAGCTATTTAGCCACGTTGCCAACATTGGTGACGTTCGGTCTCTAATTATTCATCCGGCCTCAACCACTCACTCTCAGCTGGACCCAGAGGCGCTAGCCAAAGCTGGAGTTACAGCTGGTCTAGTGAGACTGTCAGTTGGACTCGAAAACTACGAGGACATCGTAGCTGACCTACAGACGGGCTTCGCCGCGGCAAAATAAATGGACTTTCAAATATCTGAAGACTCTGCTCCCTCGGAATTTATTTCCGAGGAGCAGCGTCGTCAGCTTGTTGGAAGGCCTCCTGCCACCGGTGCGTGGCGAGTTGGGGACAACCTTGGGGACCGAAAATTCTCTCAGGTCTTTTCGCTCCCTTTAGAGTCAGGGGAAACCTTAAACCAGGCAGTTTTGTCCTACGAGACTTGGGGAGAGCTTAACTCTGCAAAATCAAATGCCGTCTTGGTGCTCCATGCCCTAACCGGAGACAGTCACACCGCAGGACCCTCGGCGCCTGGGCACCCCACATCGGGTTGGTGGGGAGGGCTAATTGGTCCAGGACTTGCAATCGATACCAATAAATATTTTGTAGTGACGCCAAATGTTCTGGGAGGCTGTCAAGGATCGACCGGACCAGCTTCCCTGAATCCCAAGGGTCTAGAATATGGGCCCAACTTTCCTCAGCTGACCATAAAAGACCAGTCTTTATCTTTCGAGGTGCTTGCTAAGCAAATCGGTGTTTCCAGATGGTTTAGCATCATCGGCGGCTCAATGGCAGGGATGCATGCCATGGAAATGGCCATCAGTTCACCCCAAAGCGTGGAGCGCCTCGCAATCCTGGCTGCTCCCCCATTCACAACCGCGGATCAAATCGCTCTAAACACGGTTCAGCTTGAGGCCATCAGGTCTGATGCGAATTTTGCTGGTGGGTCTTATTACGATGCCAAGCCGGGATTTGGACCCCACCGCGGTCTAGCGCTCGCTCGAAGGATGGCACTTCTTAATTACCGCTCCCCCAAGGAGCTGAATGACCGATTCGGAAGAACCTGGCAGTCCAAGGTGAGCCCACTTACCGAGGCTGGCAAATACGCAGTTGAGAGCTATCTGGATTTTCACGGCAATAAGTTTGTGAGGCGATTCGATGCCAACAGCTACGTGACTCTCGTGAATGCCATGAACTCGCACGACGTTGGCCGTGGACGTGACTCGGTCGAATCAGCACTTGAGGCAATTTCCTGCTCGACTTTAGTTATCGGCGTTGACAGCGATCGGCTGTTTCCACTCAGTGGGCAGGAGTTGATAGCTAATTCGATCAGCGGCGATCTGCACGGTGGCCAACTGCACGTGATTCAGAGTGAATTTGGCCACGATGGTTTTTTGATTGAACTCGACGCAGTGGGGGCACTACTTGAAGACTTCTTGTCCTAAAGTGTGAATCGTGAACCTTCTTAAATCCAAATTTGCAGTCTGCTTCTTTTTCTTTTCCGGTGGTTCGTCGCTTGCTCTTTGGGCCGTGCACATCCCTCTAATTGAGCGAACCGTGGGGATTGGTTACGTCGGCCTCGGAGCATTATTTATGTTTTCCGGTTTAGGTGGCTTTTTGGCCATGCAGATTTACGGCTGGATTATTGACCACATTGGAGCGAAGACTGCCACTCGAATCGGTGGCCTTGTCGTAGGCCTTTCACTACTAGGTCCGGCCTTCGCCCAAGATGTCTGGTCACTCGGCCTCGCGATTTTTTTCCTCGGGTTTGGAATTGCTGGAGTTGACGTTGGCATGAACGCAGCGGCCCTTCAAATCGACAAAGTGAATAAGCGCGCAATCTTTACCTTTTTTCACCTGTTCTGGTCCGTGGGGGGCCTCTTTGGCGCAGCTCTAGGTTTCGCTACTATCTCAGCTGGATTCGATCAGTCGCAAACCCTCAGTATTACCGGTGTGGTGTTGAGCATTACCGGAGTTATTGTCGCCGGGTGGCTTCTGCCAAACGAGGTGGTAGCTACCAAAGAGGATAAAAGTAAAAATCGCGTGGCTTCAAAAGCGAACCGCCGAGTCCTCCCTCTTGTTATTCTGGCCGGGCTGATGGCGTCGGCAGGGGCAATTATTGAGGGTGTCGCTCAGGACTGGTCAGCGCTTTATTTAATCGACATTCAAAGCGTTAGCGTTGCCGTAGCCGCTTGGGGACTCGGCGCCTTCAACTTAGGGATGATCACCGGTCGAATTTTTATCGATCGGATAGTCGAAAATAAGGGGCGGGGCTTTATCATTCGCTGGGGGTCGCTGGTTGGTGGAATCGCAATCGCTGCCCAAGCAATCGCTCCCACTTTCGAAATATCACTTGCGCTTTGGTATTTTCTTGGCCTTGGAATCTCCGGAGTGGTTCCTCAAATCTTTGCCGCCGGCGGCGAAATTGGTGAAACTACCCACTCGGGCAGAAACATGGCAAGGGTTGTTGGCATTACATACATTGGCGCCCTGGCTGGACCCTCGGCAATCGGACTCTTGACCGCTATCTACCCCCTGAATGTTGCAATCGGCTGGGGTACTGCCCTCGCGATATTTATTCTTGCCGCAAACCCTAGATTGGAAAAGCTACTCAATGACGAAGCTATTTAGCCCCATAAAAATTCGCGATCTTGAAATCAAAAACCGACTGTGGGTGTCTCCAATGTGCATGTACTCCTGCGAGGGCCAAGACGGCATTGTTGGGCAATGGCACCTTGTCCACTTGGGGTCTAGGGCCATGGGAGGTGCCGGCATGGTGATAGCTGAAGCCAGTGCAGTCAGCCCGGAAGGACGCATCAGTCCCTGGTGTCCAGGCCTCTACGCAGATAACCATATAGCCCCATGGAAAGTAATCACCGACTTTATAAGGGAGCAGGGTGCCACCAGTGGAATACAGCTTGCTCACGCAGGACGGAAGGGCTCCACCCACCGACCAACATCAGGCTCCGGTTCGGTAGCAGCTTCCGATGGTGGTTGGGAAACCTACTCCGCAACATCAGAGGCTTTTCAGGGGCTTGCTGCTCCCAAAATGTTATCCATTGGCGAAATCCCTCGAATCGTTGCGGACTTTGCCAGTGCTGCCTTGAGGGCGCAAAAAGCTGGGTTCGATTCGATAGAAATTCATGCTGCTCACGGCTACTTGCTTCACCAATTCTTGTCGCCAATCTCGAATAAGCGCGATGACCTCTACGGTGGACCACTTGAAAATAGGGCCCGGCTACTACTTGAGATAGTGGCCGAAGTGCGCAAAACAGTTGGCGAGCAAATGCCGGTTTTCATTAGGTTTAGCAGCACAGATTACGTTGAGGGCGGCTGGGACCAAGACCAAACCAATCAGGTAGCTAAGTGGTGCCGAGAGCTTGGGGCAGATCTATTCGATCTTTCCTCAGGAGGGCTCATTACGGGCGTAAAAATCCCGACTGGGCCCGGCTACCAGGTTGAGTTTGCTGAAAGCGCGAAGCGAGCCACTGGTTCGGATGTTGCGGCAGTTGGTCAGATAACAAATGCAGCGCAAGCCGAGCAGGTTCTTTCCGAGGGCCTTGTTGATGTGGTGCTTGTGGGACGCGAATTTTTGAGAGATCCGTATTTTGGATTGCGAGCAGCGGCGGAGCTTTCGGCAGATATACAGTGGCCGCACCAATATGAGCGAGGCCGCTGGCCTAACGCCTAGTGGCATCCTCGATTTCGCCGACGAGCTCCTCGATTATATCTTCAAGAAATAGGCAGCCGACGATTTCTCCGGACGAACTGAAGCTTCTAACGATGTGCGCTCCACTTTTTCGCATTTGAGCTAGCGCGTCTTCGAGGTCCGTTGTTTCGGGGATGGAAATCATCGCCCTCAAGCGCTTGGAGGGTAGCGTCTTGGACATCTCCGCAGGATCGTTAGTCAACCCGTCTTTTATGTGCCAATAGCCAACGATATCATCACCGGTTCCATTCACCGGATAGCGGCTGAAGCCATGCTCGGAAACCGCGGCCTGGAGGTCTCCAGCAGTCGAAGACAGCGTCATGGTAACCAAATCCCCGATTGGAACCGCAACATCGCGAACTGTCTTCTCGGTGAATTCGAATGTTTTTTCAATCGCCCCAGAGCCGTCGGCAAGCGTGCCCTCCTTTTGGCTTGCAGAAACAAAACCTTCAACCTGATCCAAAGTAAAAGCGGTATTCGCCTCTTCCACGGGCTTGAACCTGAAAATTACGAGAATCAGATTGGCGATCTGATTCAACACCCAGACCACTGGCTTCACAAGCTGCGCAATGAAATAGAGAATCGGAGTCAAAATAAGCGAGGTTCTCAGTGGCACCGAGATTGCGATGTTTTTGGGGATCATCTCGCCGATCACAACGTGAAGATAGGTAACAAGAATCAGAGCGATTACGAAACCCGTAACCGCCGAAGCCGCTTCTCCGATTCCGATTGCCTTCAAAGGGATTTCAACTAAGTGGTGAATCGCAGGTTCCGCAACAACCAGTATCAAAAGCGATGCAACGGTGATCCCAAGCTGCGCAGTAGCGAGCATCAACGACACCCGCTCCATTGCACGCAGTGTGATCTTCGCCGCCGGATTTCCTGCTTCAGCTCGAGGCTCAATTTGAGAGCGCTTTGCGGTGATAACGGCGAATTCAGCGCCGACAAAGAATGCATTTGCCACAAGCAGCAGGACAAACCAGACCAGCCCCATCAGATCGCTACTCATCGTTGATCACCACCGGTTCGAACTTGATTCGATCTACTCTTCTGGCTTCCATTTTCAAGACAACGAGGCGCCCACCTGAAACCTCTACTTGATCCCCGGTTTTTGGTATTCGTCCAAGCTCGCTCATTAGGAATCCTGAGACTGTATCGTAATCCTCGTCCTCGGCTATCGAGAGCCCAAACTCCTCAAGTTCAGCTGGTCTAGTAAGACCACTGAAGGCAAGTGAGCCGTCGGCATACTGCAGCAAATCAGAGCGATGTCTGTCGTGTTCGTCGGATAGTTCGCCCACCAATTCTTCAACGGCATCCTCCAGAGTTACGATCCCTGCGGTGCCGCCGTATTCGTCAATAACGATTCCGAACTGCAGCCCCCTACCCCTCAGCTGCAAGATCAAGCGGTCTAGGGCCATTGTCTCTGGAACCCGAACCGGATCAACCATTAATGCACTGACTGGGACTTGGTCGCGCCGCTCAACTGGCACACCGATGCCACGCTTTAGATGCACTACCCCGACGATATCGTCTGCATCCTCGCCTGTAACCGGGAATCTCGAATGGCCGGTACTGGAAGCAAGTTCGATTAGATCACGAGCGGAGGATTCTCTTTCTAGGGAATACATTTTTGGCCTAGGAGTCATTATGTCGCTGGCCAATAAGGTACTCATCGCCAGGGTCTTTTCAAGGAGCTTGGCCGTATCCTGCTCAAGTGATCCCAGCGTTGCGCTGCGCCTAACCATGGATACCAATTCATCGGCAGTCCTGGCGCTCGATAGTTCTTCTCTTGGTTCAATTCCGAATCTTCTGACCAACCAGTTGCCATTGTCGTTCATGATGCGCACCAGCAGCCGGAAAACCCAGGTAAAGCCGAGCTGAAAACCTACAACCATTTTCAACACGCGCTTGGGAGCCGATAGCGCCATGTTCTTTGGCACCAGCTCTCCTATCAGAAAAGAAAAAACAGTTGCAATCGTCATCGCCAAAACGACGGACAGGACCCTCATGCCTTCGGGCGATAAGTCAAAGCCTTGAAGCCAGGGGCTGAGCATTCTGGTCAGCGCCGGTTCCGCGACGAATCCAGTTAACAAGGTCGTCAGAGTAATTCCCAGTTGGGCGGATGAGAGGTGAGTAGAAGTCTTCGCAACCGCTTTTATCGGGAGGTCTAAGCCTTTTTCGCCCGAGTCGCGATCAGCCATTAGCTGAGCTCTGTCGGTGCTGATTAGGGAAAACTCGCTAGCCACAAATAGGCCTGTGCCAAGAGTCAAAACGACGGCCAAAGCAAGCAGAAGATAGTCGTTCAACCAATCACCTGCATGTAACTGCGTTTATCAAGCTCCATTTCCATTTAACTATAGCCAGTCAAGTGGCTAGACTTACATTGTTTTCCATAGGTTTTTCGTTCTAAGGGGCACCCTTGTCGGGCAGCGATACAAATAATTCTGAAAATGACTTCGGCGCCAATCAGTGGCTTGTGGCCGAGATGTACGCCCAGTGGCAGGAGAACCCGGATTCGGTAGACCAATCCTGGCTACCGATTCTGGAGCGGTACCATCTTTCTAGCCAAGGAGGTGCTGGTTCCCAGGGGCCCAGCACAGGCTCCATTACGATGATTGATACCGACTCGACAGTAGTCACAAACTTTGACCCCGATGCACCGGCGCCTCCCACCGAGGCAATCACTATTCCAATTGCTAAGACCTCAGATGAAGCGCCCAGGACTGCACCGGTCCCGGCAGACTTGCCGTCCACTGACTCTCAAGCCATCACTCTGGAAGAAATTAACGAGCAACGGGAAGTAAAAATCCTCAAGGGCATGGGTAAAGCTCTTGCCGCCAATATGGACGCGTCGGTATTTATGCCAACTGCAACCAGTGTTCGTCAAGTGCCAGCGAAACTTCTAATCGACAACAGAATTGTCATCAACTCGCACCTAAAAAGAACTAGGGGTGGAAAGGTATCCTTCACCCACATCATTGGCTTCGCGATGGTTCAGGCCCTGAAGGCCTTTCCTTCTCAGAACGTCTTCTACGAAGAGGTTGACGGAAAACCGGCAGTTATTTCCCCGGCCAACATCAACTTCGGACTTGCAATTGACATCCCAAAGTCAGACGGCTCAAGAGCGCTTCTGGTTCCAAACATAAAGCGAGCTCAAAAGATGAATTTCGCGGAGTTTGTGAGCGCTTACGAAGAACTCGTTGCCAAAGCCAGGCAAGGCAAGCTAACCGCGGAAGACTTTAAAGACACAACTATTTCGCTTACGAACCCAGGTGGCATTGGAACCGTTCATTCGGTTCCAAGGCTGACCAGTGGCCAAGGCTGCATTGTTGGAATTGGAGCACTTGACTACCCAGCCGAGTTTCAGGGCATGTCCGAAGAGCAACTTGCTAACCAGGGAATCGGAAAGACAATAACCGTTACCTCCACCTACGATCACCGCGTTATTCAGGGTGCTGGCAGCGGCGAGTTTCTGAAAATAATCAATGAGCTTCTCCTGGGTGAAAGGGAATTCTTCGAGCAAATTTTTGCTGACATGCGAATTCCTTACTCTCCCGTGGTCTGGTCAAGCGATTTCCACTGGGACATCGCCGACCAGTCTGGCAAAAACACTCGAATACAGGAATACATCAACGCCTTCAGAGTCCGTGGACATCTCATTGCAGATATTGATCCTCTGGAGTACGTTCAGCGATGGCACTCCGACCTTGACATCCGATCCTACGGACTCAGCCTTTGGGACCTAGATCGAACCTTCAAGACCGCCGGTTTCGGTGGGCGATCGAAAGCTAAGTTCCGAAACATTCTTGGCATTCTTCGAGATTCATACTGCAGAACAATTGGCGTTGAGTACATGCACATCCAAAATCCATCGGAGCGCATTTGGTTCCAAGACAGGCTAGAACGCCCCTATCAAAAAACGACCAAGGAAGAGCAATTTAGGATTCTGAATAAGCTCAACGAGGCCGAGGCTTTTGAAACTTTTCTGCAGACCAAGTTTGTCGGTCAAAAAAGGTTCTCGCTAGAGGGCAGCGAGTCACTAATCCCCGCTTTAGACCAGATGTTGCAGGCAGCAGCGGACGCTGGATTGAACGAAGCAGTAATCGGAATGGCCCACCGTGGTCGCCTGAATGTTCTGACGAACATCGCTGGAAAGACCTACGGGCAGGTCTTCCGCGAGTTCGAGGGTTCGAATGATATTTCTAGCGTCCAGGGCTCTGGAGACGTGAAGTACCACCTGGGAACAGAGGGAGTATTCACCTCGGGTCACGGCACTCAAATCAAAGTCTCACTTGCCGCGAACCCTTCTCACCTCGAGGCCGTTAATCCAGTTCTTGAGGGCATTGTTAGGGCCAAGCAGGACAAACTGGGAAACCCGGAGAACTACCCAATTCTTCCAATCTTGATTCACGGTGACGCGGCTTTTGCGGGTCAGGGAGTCGTCTTGGAAACCCTTCAAATGAGCCAGCTGGATGGATATAAGGTCGGCGGAACCATCCACGTAATAGTGAACAACCAGGTCGGATTTACCACAATTCCAAAGGACGCACGATCTAGCCTCTATGCAACCGACGTAGCAAAGGCAATTCAAGCCCCAATCTTCCACGTAAATGGCGATGATCCGGAGGCTGTAGTCAAAGTCTCACAGTTGGCATTCGAGTACCGACAGGAATTCAAGAAAGACGTTGTGATTGACATCGTTTGCTACCGCAGACGTGGCCACAACGAGGGCGATGATCCTTCAATGACGCAGCCCATGATGTACAACCTCATTGAGGCAAAGCGCTCGGTTAGATCCCTTTACATGGACAACTTGATTGGCCGTGAAGACATTACCAAAGAGGAATTTGACGAGGCGAATCAGCGCTTCCAGCACAGCCTTGAGCAGGCATTTATAGATGTTCACGACGCCATGACCGCGACCGTTGCCCTCCAGACGCGACCAGATGGCATTGGGACCACGGCCAGCGAAAAACAAGAGCTTCTTCGCCAAACCGCGATACCTCAGGAATTGGTGGAGGCCATAGGTAATGCTCATGGCAATGAACCCGACGGCTTCAGCGTTCACCCAAAACTCGCCCAGCTACTCCAAAAGCGAGTTGACATGTCCCGAACCGGTGGAATCGACTGGGGCTTTGGAGAGCTACTGGCCTTCGGTTCACTGCTGGTAGAGGGAGTAAACATTCGATTGGCAGGTCAAGACAGCCTGAGAGGAACTTTTGTCCAGCGCCACAGCGTGTTTTACGACAGAAATAATGGCCAGGAATGGACTCCAATTAGATATGTTTCGGAACAGCAAGCCAAATTTGAAGGTTACAATTCCTTCCTGAGCGAGTACGCAGCACTCGGTTTTGAATATGGCTATTCCGTCGAAAGACCAGACACTCTTACGCTTTGGGAGGCTCAGTTCGGTGACTTTATCAACGGCGCCCAAGTCGTTGTGGATGAGTTTATTTCTAGCGCTGAGCAAAAATGGAGTCAGAGCTCCTCGCTAGTAATGCTCCTACCTCATGGGTACGAAGGTCAGGGCCCAGACCACTCATCAGCGAGGCTCGAGAGATTCCTCCAGCTGTGTGCGCAGAACAACATGACGATTGCGCAGCCTTCGACACCAGCAAGCCATTTCCACTTGCTCCGCAGGCAGGCCTATACGGTTCCTAGAAGACCGCTTGTAGTCTTTGCTCCAAAATCAATGTTGCGCCTCAAGGCGGCTTCTAGCTCTGTGAAGGACTTTACCGAGGGTAGCTTCCGGCCATTGATCAATGACCAACAAAACCTGGACCCGACGAAGGTTACGAAGCTTTTGTTCTGCTCCGGCAAGGTCTACTGGGATCTTTTGGCTGAGAGCCAAAAACGTGGAACCGGTGACACGGCAATTGTTCGACTTGAGCAGCTTTATCCGACTCCAGTGGAGGAAATGAAGGCCGCGATTTCTCAGTTCCCAGAGGCGGAACTGAGATTTGTCCAAGACGAGCCAGCCAACCAAGGGGCCTGGACCTACCTGGGACTATTCATGCCTAAGTACGGTGTCAACTTGAGAGTTTTCGCTAGAGCGGCGTCCGCCTCTCCTGCAACTGGTTCCGCCAAGAGGCACGCTGCCGAGCAAGCAGATTTGGTCAATAGGGCATTCAGCGATTGATGCCTGATCTACGCGTCGTTATCCTCGGAGACGAACTTCTCACAGGAGCTGGTGACCCCAAGGGCATTGGCTGGCTTGGCAGAGTTCAGGCACGCCTGCCCGGAGATAGGGATGTGGCAGTCTTTGCCTTGCCAATGATCGGAGAGACAACTTCGGATCTTTTGGGCAGATGGAAAAATGAAGCCACAATCAGGTTTTCCAAGGACAGCGATAACTATTTAGTCTTAGCTCTTGGGTCTACAGACGTTCGGTCCGGCATAACCATATCTCGCTCCAGACTGAACCTGGCATCACTACTAGATGACGCGGTTCGCGAGGGGATTAAGGTTTTGGTCGTGGGCCCAACACCGACCGGTGTCCCCGAATTCGACTCCGAAGTCAAGCACCTATCAGAGGGCTTTTCGGATGTTGTGAAGCGAAGACAGCTGACTTACGTGGATTGCTTTAGTCCACTAGTGGACCATGAGGGTTGGTTGTCAGAAGTTACTAATCACCCAAAGCAGCTGCCCGGTCAAATTGGCTATGGCCTAATTGCTTGGTTGGTGTTGAATCGCGGCTGGTTCGAGTGGCTGGGTCTCGCTCAAAAAGATTAGTCGTGTTGCTGGATCTCTTTTAGGCGATCCATAACTCTTTCCGCCAGCTGCTCGGCTGGAACTTCATCACACGCACGTTGAATTACCTGGTTGAAAATAACCTCGATGTCGTAGTGACTTTCACAGGAATCGCAGTTCGCAAGGTGAGCGGTCACTTGATCCAGCTCTTCTTCGTGCAGCTCAGAGTGCAGATACTCATGAACGCCTTTTTTTACCTCTTCACAGTCAACTTTTTTCAATTGTCGACCTCCACTCCTGTGTCGTATCCTTCTTGCTTTGCGTAGTCTTGCAACAAAGTTCTCAGTAATTTCTTCCCGCGGTGCAATCTTGACATAACAGTACCAACTGGCGTGCCCATAATGTCGGCGATTTCTTGGTACGGCAGGCCTTCGACTACCGCGTAGTAAACCACCATGCGGAATTCTTCTGGAATTTGGTCGAGTGCATTTTTTATGGCAAGCGAGGGAAGATTCTCCATAGCCTCTATCTCCGCAGACCTTGAAGACCTTGAAGTTACCGACTCCCCTTGGCCAACTTGCCAATCCTCTAGATCATCTAGAGCTGTCTTTGCCTTGTCCTTGGCTTTTTTATTGTAAAGATTTATATGAGTATTGGTCATTATTCGAAACAGCCAAGCCTTCAGATTGGTGCCCTGCTCAAATTTTTCCCACGCCACAAACGCCTTTGCAAAGGTCTCCTGCACCAAATCCTCAGCGTCGCTGGGGTTTCTGGTCCACCTTAGAGCTGCTCCGTAAAGCTGGGGCATCAGCGGCAACGCCTGGGCTTCGAAGCTCAGAATTTTTTCAGATTTTTTAGAGGGCATTACTCAATAGTCTAACCTCCACCCGAAAAGCAGGCGCAATCATAAACAATTCGCGAAAAACCTTTTTCAGGAACGAAGGGCCCGACATGCCGATAGCCGCCATTCCTTGTATCTTTGGAGTGATGACTGAGTTTTCAACCTGGCCCGCGCCTCTATCTTCTGCCGTTAGCGCTGAAGTTTTGCTGCCTGGGAGCAAATCCCTCACAAATCGTGAGCTGGTGCTCTCAGCATTGGCCGAAGAGCCAACTGAACTTATTTCGCCCCTAGTATCCAGAGATACCGAACTTATGATTGCATCTCTGAAGTCTTTGGGAACCGAATTTTTGTGGCGAGGTTCGGACTTGCTGGTTACCCCCGGAGAATTATCCGGTCCCGCGCAGGTAGATTGCGGTCTTGCCGGCACCGTCATGCGATTTGTCCCTCCCCTCTCGATGTTGGCACAAGGGGAAGTTTCCTTTGATGGTGACGCCGGTGCCAGAGCGCGGCCCATGAAAACGACGATCGAATCAATGCAAGCGTTAGGGGCTGAAGTTTCCTCCGGCGCCAACTCACTGCCGTTTACCGTCATTGGCAAAGGGGCGGTCGCCGGTGGTGCGCTAACCATCGATGCATCGGCATCCTCGCAGTTTGTGTCTGGGCTTTTGCTTAGCGCTGCCAAATTTAATCAAGGCCTAACCCTCACCCACAAAGGTCAGGGTCTCCCTTCACTTCCTCACATTGAGATGACCCTGCACACCCTGCGAGCAAGGGGCGTTAAAGCTGGAGCGATCGACAATTCCAGCTGGAAGGTAGAGCCCGGCCCGATTTCTGGTGGCAGAATCGTTATTGAACCTGACCTTTCAAATGCAGGTCCGTTTCTTGCCGCAGCAATGGTCACCAACGGAACCGTCAAGATTCCAAATTGGCCCAGTTCAACAACTCAAGTTGGAGACCACTACCGAAAACTTCTGACTCGTATGGGCGCGCAAATTGAAGTTGTGAACGATGTGCTCACTATTTCGGGCAGCGGAGAAATTATTGGCATCGAAGCCGACTTGTCCGAGGCCGGCGAGCTGGCGCCGACCATTGCAGCCCTCTGCGCACTAGCGGTTAGTCCAAGTAAGCTGTTCGGCATCGGGCACCTCCGGGGGCACGAGACCGACCGTCTCGCGGCTCTAGTGGCTGAAATAAACAACCTCGGCGGAAACGCTAGAGAACTTGTGGACGGAATTGAGATCACCCCTCAACTTCTGCATGGTGGAGTTTGGCACAGCTATCACGACCATCGAATGGCCACCAGCGGGGCGATTATAGGACTAGCAGTAGGTGGTGTTGAAGTCGAGAACATTGAAACAACCGCGAAAACCATGCCTGACTTTGCAAAGATGTGGCTTGAGATGCTTGAGGCATAATGACCTGGTCTAGGGCTGATCCAATGGATCTTGATGAGGACGATGTCCGCATCAGGCCCAACCCCAAGGGCTCCAGGCCAAGAACGAAGCGGCGTCCAGACTTTAGCAAAGCACCATTAGGCATGGTCCTAGAGGTTCACTTGGCTAGGTATCGCATTCTTACCGATGAAGGTAAAGAAATAACAGCGACATTGGCCAAAGAGCTTCGCAAAGATGGCTGCGTGATTTGCGATCGAGTTCGACTAGACGGCGATGTTACTGGAGCCTCCGGCGCTCTTGCCAGAATCGTGAGAATCGAGCCAAGAAAGAATGCTCTGTCAAGATCCGCCGAAGACGGCGACTCACTGGAGCAAACAATTGTGGCCAACGCGGATCAACTAGTGATTGTGATGGCCGCAGCAAATCCCGAACCGCGCTCGAGGCTAGTCGACAGGTATTTAGTCGCTGCTTTTCACTCTGGACTAAAACCGATTTTGATTATGACTAAGTGCGATCTTGCGGATCCAAAGGATTTCATCGACAGCTTTCAAGGGTTTGACCTGGAAATTATTCAAACCTCGGAAAACGCCCCGAACCTGGAATCACTAAAACAAATGCTCACGGGCCACACCACTGTGTTTGTGGGACATTCTGGAGTTGGCAAGACCACCATTATTAACCAAATAGCTCCGGACTTTATCCGTGCGACTGGGATAGTCAATAAGGTCACGGGTAAAGGCCGCCACACCTCTAGCTCCGCCCACGCCATTCGAGCTCAAGGAGGTTGGTTGGTTGACACCCCGGGAATACGAAGCTTTGGTCTATCCAACATCGATGCAGATGGCTTACTCAAGGGCTTTTCGGACTTGAGTGACGCAAGTGGTGACTGCCCGCGTGGATGCACACATCTGGCTGATTCGCCAGATTGCGCGCTGGATCAAAAAATGCTGGCCGGCGAAATTTCTGCCTTGAGACTGGACTCACTTCGAAGACTGCTTGAGTCACTTTCCTCGGTAGATTAGGGGACAAGATGAATGATTTAGAGCTTGCACAGGTCCTCGCGAATGCTGCCGATGAGATATCACTCTCGCGCTATCGAGCATTGGATCTAAAGGTAGAGGCGAAGCCTGACAGGACACCGGTAACCGATGCCGATCGGGCAGTGGAACAAAAACTTCGGGATTTACTGAAGCTTTATCGCCCATCCGACTCTGTCATCGGAGAGGAATTTGAAAACACAGGTGACTCCCATAGGAGTTGGATAATCGACCCGATCGATGGCACCGCAAACTATCTGCGAGGTGTGCCTATTTGGGCAACATTGATTGCCCTTCGCGTTGATGACGAACTGGTTGCCTCGGTGGTCTCCGCACCCGCCCTGGCGAGGCGCTGGTGGGCTGCTAGCGGCAAGGGAGCTTTCACCAGAGACATTGATGGCACCGTGAGAAAACTTGCGGCATCTGGCATCTCAGAGCTTGCTGATGCGACTCTGAGTTTTAATTCATTGGAGCAATGGCGTGACGCGGGATACCTGAATCAGCTCATGGAACTTTCAACCAAGGTTCTTAGGACTCGCGCTTACGGTGACTTCCTGAGCTACATGTTCGTTGCCGAGGGCGCGATTGAGATTGCATCCGAGCATGACTTGAAGATTTATGACATTTCAGCATTGGTTCCTATCCTCCTCGAGGCCGGCGGGATGATCAGCTCATTTTCCGGTCCATTAGAAAACGACACCTCAACAGTTTTAGCAACTAACGGAAAGCTGCACGAAAAAGCGCTTCAAATTCTTCAGACAGACTCTTAGCTTTGACCGAACGCAGGACAAAGTGGCTGGCGATCGTAGCAATCGCCCTACTCGCACTGAATATGAGGACCGCCGTTAGCTCTTTTTCACCTCTTGTTACCTATATTCAAGAGGAAATCTCGCTCCCCATTGTGACTATTGGCCTTCTTGGGATCGCGGCTCCGTTAGCTTTCGCAATGGCCACCACGATGGCAAGCGTTCCAACCAGAAAAATCGGTGTGGAAAAAACACTTATTGCAACCTCAATACTAATTATTGGCGGCCATGTCCTTAGAGCCCTGTCCTGGGACTCGACGGCCTTGTTCGTGGGCAGCATGATGTGTCTTTTGGGCATGGGAATTGGAAACATCCTGATGCCTGTGATCGTTCGAAAGTATTTTCCAAACCGAGTGGGCTTGGTCTCTAGTTTTTACATCTCCTTAGCAGCCCTCAGCGCATCAGCGGGCTCGTTCCTGGCTGTTCCGTTTGCAGAATTAGGCGGTTGGCGCTTTTCGCTCGGACAGTGGGCATTGATGGCGGCACTTACCTTGTTGCCCCTAATTGCCCTTAGAAAAAACTCCGCGCCCGAGAAGCCTCCACCCGGCGTCATCAAACAAAAGGCCATCTGGCGCTCACCCACAGCTTGGGCAATAATCGGGACCCAGGGAATGACTTCGGTATTCGGTTACGTGAGCTTTGCATGGTTGCCACTTTTACTGCTCGAACACAATTCGGTGAGCGTGGCAGAAGCCGGCGCTCTACTGTCACTCTTTGCAATATTGGGACTTCCGGCAGCACTGCTAGTCCCAGGGCTAGCAGTCAAGTACAAGCAGCTCCACGCGCCCATTATCTGGTTTTCAAGCGCCATGGGGATGACAGGAGCGCTGGGTATTCTTTGGACCGACGGGCCACATCTCTGGGTTTGGGTGGCAGCGCTCGGTCTTGGACCGACGATGTTCCCTCTTGCTCTTACTCTTTATAACCTGCGGTCGAGAGAGCGCAGCACAGTGCTCGCCGTTAGCTCGTTTGGTCAGGGAATGAGTTACACAATCACCACGATCATTGTGTTTTTGGTGGGAGTTTTCCGAGAGATCACGGGAGGTTGGGAGTTTGCTCTCTGGATGTTTTTTGGGGTTGCGCTACTGAGTGCCCTCATGGGGATTCAGATTGCCAAAAACCACTTCGTTGATGACGAGTTGGTCCACTAGAGCCAGCGGTCAGCCTTGTATTCGGCCGAGATAGTTCTCACGGTTCCGGATCTTCCCCTAATCACCAATGATTCAGTGAGTATGGTCTTGCCAAGTTTTTTGACACCCGAGAACAGCATGCCATCGGTCACCCCCGTGGCGACAAAAAATGTGTTGTCAGATTTCACCATTTCGTTGGTCTCATAAACGTAGTCAAACTTCAAGCCGGCGTCGAGGCCGCGCTTTTTTTCCTCCTCGTCACCGGGAGCAAGAATTCCTTGAATAAGGCCACCTAATGCCTGAATACCGCAGGCGGTAATAATCGCCTCTGGCGACCCTCCCTTACCGACGCACATATCGATTCGAGAATTTTCTCTCGCCGCCTGAATTCCACCGGCAACATCGCCGTCTCGAAGCAGCCGAGTCGCCGCTCCAGCCCTTCTGATTTCATCCACGAGCTCAGCGTTGTATTCGCGATCCAGAACTGCGACCAGAATCTCAGCTACTGGCTTACCAGTAGCCCTTGAATAAGCTCGTTGGATGAGAGTCGGGTTACGTTTGACATCTGGTTGCTAATGCTAGCTCGCAAATTCATGAACATTTACGAGGTAGGCAGGTTGCTTCTTTGATGTTTGAGGTGAGCTATATATCAATGGACAGGTCCTCTGAGACTGCTCGAGGGTTACCTAGCTGAATTTCTATATTTAGCTCAAACCCTAATCCCCGACGCTGATTTTGGCCTAGACGCTGAAGCGGAACTCCACGACATCGCCATCCTGAATTTGGCTCGATAACTGGCAAGAGTTAATGGTGATTCGTGCGCAAAGGCGTTTTCATATAGGATTCTTGTAGCTTGAGAAAGGCGTTCAATTGAGGCTGATGAGAATTGGTAACCCTGGGGTCGAAAGGCCCGTCATTGCCGTCGGGGAGGATGGTTACATTGACGTCTCTGACTTAACTCCCGACTTTGACGAGGCATTCTTCGGCTCTGGGGGTTTGCAGCGTATAAGCAAGGAAGTTTCTGCGCGAGTTACTGCAGGGGAAGCCCAGAAGCTTGACGGAGAGAGGATTGGGGCGCCTTTCTGTCGACCACATCAGATTATTTGTATTGGCCTAAATTATCGTGATCACGCGAAGGAAACGGGAGCTCAGGTACCGCCTGAGCCAATCATTTTCACTAAGAGCCCGAACACTTTGATTGGGCCAAACGACGATGTTCACATACCAAGGAATTCAAAGAAGACAGACTGGGAAGTGGAACTAGGGGTGATAGTCGGAAAGCGAGCTCGGTACATCAGCAGCCCAGAAGAGGCGATGAATTATATTGCTGGCTACGTGCTGGTAAACGATGTTAGCGAACGTGAGTTCCAGCTTGAACGTCAAGGGCAGTGGTCCAAAGGGAAAAGCTCCGAAACCTTCAACCCCGCTGGCCCTTGGTTGATTACGCCCGACGAGATTGGAGACACTTCTGGCCTCAAGATGACTCTGGAATTAAACGGAGACCTGATGCAAAATAGCTCCACTGATCAAATGGTTTTTAAGCCCGAATTTCTGATTTACTATCTCAGCCAATTTATGGTTCTGGAGCCTGGCGACCTAATCAATACGGGCACTCCTCCGGGCGTAGGCCTGGGCCAGAAGCCCGAGTTCTACCTCAAGCCTGGCGATACCATGCGACTCTCCATTGAAGGCCTTGGGGTCGCCCAACAGAATGTTGTAAATGCCCCGTAGCCACTGGACTACGGACGATGGATTTGGTAACAGTTCAGTGGGGACCTTACCGGCCGTGCAAGATATCGTGTATCCTACATTAAATGCAAATTAGGGCTGGTTCGATTTTGAACAACGTAAATTTGTCATCCCAGGGAAGGGCGATTCATGAAAAGGGAATTTGAGGGGCTAGTTGCAATAGTCACCGGAAGCGGATCTGGAATAGGGCTAGCGACAGCCAAACTCCTGACCGAACGAGGCGCAAAGGTCTTTGGTTTTGACCTAGAGGAGGGCGACCTCGGCGACTTCGGGCACTGGATTTCCTGCGATGTGGGCGATTCCAGCCATGTCGCAAGAGCGTTTTTTGCCATGTCGGGCGCCACTGATCGGCTGGACATTGTCGTAAACAATGCCGGGATCGGAGCAACGGGAACGATCGAGCAAGCCACTCTTGAGGAATGGGAAAACGTATTTAGGGTGAATGTTTTTGGGACTGCCCACGTTTCCACCGCGGCGCTGCCGTGGCTGCGACGAAGTCCGAACGCTTCCATCGTGAACTTGTGCTCCATAGCCGCGACAGTGGGGCTGCAATCGCGAGCAATATATAGCGCTAGCAAGGGCGCTGTTCACTCGTTGACCCTCGCAATGGCTGCGGACCACGTTGGCGAGAACATTAGAATAAATGCTGTAAGCCCGGGCACGGCCGACACTCCATGGGTTCAGAGGCTGCTCGAAAAGGCGGACGACCCGGAAGCCGAGCGGATTTCACTGGAATCCCGTCAACCGATTGGAAGACTGATTAGTGCCGATGAGGTGGCTCGAGCTGTTTGCTTCCTCGCCTCTCCGCTCCAAGCTTCCACGACTGGCTCATCCTTAGCAGTCGACGGCGGAATGGACAAGTTGAACTTAAGGCGTTAGCAACTGGGACGGGTGGAGAAGGGAGCACTCAGGACCCCAAACCTCTCTAATTCCCATAAACTACAACCCTTCGAAGAAATAGGATCTGAGGACGCACTTATGGCCAAACAGATGGGATCCACCAATACCAAGGGCCCAATACGCATGGTTTTGAGTGATCAGACATACAGTTCGATTCGAAGCATGCTGTTAAATCACGAAATAGCTCCTGGTGCACGAATCAAGATTGACGGTCTGGCCAAGAATCTTGATGTGTCTCAAACACCTGTTCGCGAGGCCCTAGCGCGGTTGGAGTCGGAGGATTTAGTGACCAAGAGTCCTCTCCGGGGTTACGCCGCCACACAACTACTGACCGTGGAACAACTTGACGACCTTTTTCAGTTTCGGGCCATTATTGAGCCCTGGGCAGCGGCCTCAGCCGCGCGACGCACCTCTCAGGATGGCATTGATGCCCTCAAGCGGGAGCTGAAGAAGGGTCAAGCAGCCGGTGAATTAGGGCTGGATGATGCTTACGCAGCAATGAGTGAGCATGACGCCAGATTTCACGAGCTGATTGCATCACTGTCTGGAAGTGATTTTGTTAGGGATGCTTTTGTAAGGACCCACTGTCACCTTCATTTGTTTCGCTTGTACCAAGCGCTCAAAAGCTTTATGAGCGAAAACCTCGAAGAGGCAGAAATGGTCAGTGAAATCTTCAAGCTCTATTACCAACCATCCGCAGGGTATCTGGCATTTAAGGAGCACGTGGGTATTGCGGACGCGGTGATGAATGGAGAGTCCGAGATGGCCGAAAAGTTGATGCGAGAGCACATAGAGTCGTCTCGCCAGAGATTCGGTCCGACCATTTCTGCAATTCACGAGGGCAGAACAAGGGCATCCGAGGCATAGAATTCTCTCCCTCCCCCCTTTTTTTGTTCTACCGGAGTCTTTCTGGTCTTTTTGCCAAGTGAGTCAGAAGTGCCGGCTCCAGCTCGGCAATCTCGTTGACCCCTAGAAGTCTCATGGTTCGGGTCATTTGGCCTCGCAGAATATCGATAGCCTTATCCACCCCAGGTCGCCCCCCGGACATAAGCCCGAAGAGATAAGCCTTACCAATAAACGTGAGCTTTGCGCCCGCTGCGATCGATGCAACTATGTCAGCCCCGTGCATAATTCCGCCATCGAGATAGACTTCTGCATCCATTCCAATCTCTGCCACCACCTGTGGCAGGACTTCGAAGGGAACCGGCGCCCGATCCAGCTGACGGCCACCATGGTTCGATAACTGAACCGCCGAAGCACCGGCTTTTACACATAAAACCGCGTCTTCAACGGTTTGGACTCCCTTGACAACGACCGGTCCGTCCCACTGCCTTACAATCCACGCCAGATCCTTGAAGCTAACCGTGGGATCGAACATGTTATCAAGCAGTTCTGCCACTGTCCCATTCCAGCTGTCAAGAGACGAAAACTTCAGCGGTTCGGTGGTTAGCAGGTTCATCCACCAGGCTGGCCTTGGTATGGCATTGATTATTGTTCTTGGGGTGAGAGTGGGAGGAATCGTCATCCCGTTTCGCTTGTCTCTGAGCCGATCTCCCGCAACTGGCACATCGACTGTGAGCACCAGCACCTCAAAGCCCGCGGCCTTAGCGCGTTCAATCAGCGCCATAGATTTGTCCCGGTCAGTCCACATGTAGAGCTGGAACCAGTTGTGGCCCTTTGGTGCGGCATCGGACACTTCTTCTATAGAACGCGTTCCCATTGTCGACAAACAGAAAGGAATCCCCGCCTCCTGGGCGGATTGAGCGCCTGCAATTTCACCCTCCGTCTGCATGAGCCGAGTAAATCCAGTTGGCGCGATGCCAAAGGGCAGCTCCATGTTCAAGCCAAGGGTTTTAGTGCTCAGATCAATACTCGACACATCACGAAGAATTCTTGGGCGCCATTCAATTTGACGAAAAACATCTCGTGCTCTGTTCATTGTCACTTCACCATCGGCGCCACCGTCCGTATAGTCGAAGGGAGCTTGAGGAGTTCGGCGCTTGGCGATGTTGCGTAAGTCCTCGATGGTAAAGGCGCCATTTAGTCTTCTCGTAGTTGCGTTGAACTCAAACCGCTTGAACTTTAAGAAAGGCGCCAAATCTCTGGGGCTTGGGAACTGTCGCTTCGTTTTTGCCATCGAGTTTCCTAGTCATGTCGAATACGTGTTTACGTTTTCAATATCCTATATCATTTATCCAAGACTGATCTTGCCACGGAGGTTTTTTACGTTGAGTGTGGGTTGGTTGCAGGGAATCCAGGGCAGTGTGCACGATCTACAGTCCAGGCCGTCTCTGCTGGCGCACTAAAGGTGAGACCGGATTGGATTAAACTCATTAATCAAGATGGAAGATCTCTTGAATCTCGTGCCACCATTCCTTTTTTCCTGCTTCCAGTACTGGAGTCATCAAGGGTTTACAGACACTCCACCATTCCTGTGTAACTTCGTCTTGAGCCATACGCGCCATGTCCCCTTCATAGTCGCTCCCTACATACTCGAAGTAAGAAAAGAGCAGGTCTTCGTAGCGATAGATGGAGTAGTTCCTGATATTGCACTGAGAAATTTTGGCCAAGACATCAGGCCACGCGTTAGCGTGAAGCTCCTGATATTCGGCCGCTCCCTCTTTCTTCAGGTTTATGACTGACGCGTATCGCTGCATGGTTTTTCCTTTCCTTAAAGGACTCCGTGGCGAGTCCAAACTTCCCGAAGTGTTGACCCGGCGAGCAACTCGGCCAGAACGCTGGTTTCGGCTGCAGCCCTTTCGCGAGCCGCACTAAGAACTTCATCTTCTGCAGCTGGCGGTACAACCACGATTCCGTCCAGGTCCGCGCACACTAGATCCCCGGGGCTAATCGAAACTCCACCTAGTTGAACAACCTGCTGTTGCGAATGGAGGACCATCCGCCCCCGGAAATCGACGGGCCTGTGTGATCGAGCAAATGTCGCAAAACCGAGCGAGATTACCTTTTCAACATCGCGAATGTTTCCATCCGTTATCATTCCGGTTGCGCCTCGGGCCAAAGCGGCTGCACTAAACAGTTCGCCCCAAAAAGCCGACGCGTTTGACTCACTGGTCGCAATTACGAGAAGGTCTCCGGGCTGTGTTCCGTCAATGAAATCAATCATGTCGTCATAGGGATGACTGGGGTCCACATCGTCGGAGGGAACAAACATTGCGGTACGTGCCCTCCCAAGGGCGTGCGCGTCTGGCGTGGATGGAGGAAATTGACTGAGAGCGACCCCTTCTCTAAAACCACACTTATCCATAGAGTCGGAAAATATGGCCGACGTGATACTCAAATCGGATTCCTTGAGGCCTCTTGCAATGTTTACTGGGTCCATCAACTACTCCTTGGATGAGGTCGTGTAGGGCTAAATCGCCCTCAGGTTATCTAAATGCTAAATACTATAGGGTATTTAGTGAGGTGAAAATAGATGTCTTCCCGAGCTCCCAAATATGCATTGGAACTTCAGGCTTGGCTGGACGCCAATCCCGAGGTTTCTCGAACTTCGCTGAGACAAGAAGACATCGGACAGTTACGAGAAACTTTTGTAGGTAACTCCATCCACTCCATTATTGCCGGGAGAAATTTGGAGTCCTACGAACTCACGGTCCCCGGTTATCTTGGTGCAGAGCTGACACTGACGGTGATTCAGCCACGAGGAGTTGCCTCTTTGAGGCCCCTTATTTTCAATATTCACAGCGGTGGAATGATAGCTGGGGATAGGTTCATTGGACTAGAGACCATCGCCCAATGGGCTGACGATTTTCAAGTGGCTGCTACTTCAATTGAATACAGATTGGCCCCAGAGTTCCCCGACCCGTATCCGATCGAAGATTGCTACCGAGCCTTAATCTATGTTGCAGAAAACGCCAGTGAGCTAGGTATAGACCCGAAAAAAATTGTTGTGACGGGCTTGAGTGCGGGTGGAGGACTTAGTGCGGGAGTTGCGCTTCTAGCAAGAGACCGAGATGGCCCTGAGCTAGCCGGACAAATGCTGATTTGCCCCATGCTGGACGAACGCAATGACTCCAGGTCCGGAAGGCAGTTCGTCGACATTGGGCTCTGGGACAGAGGAAGCAACGATGTCGGCTGGAGCGCCCTATTAGGGGATCGAAGACACACCCCGTTGGTGTCAATCTATGCGTCGCCGGCCATGAACGTGGACTATTCGGGACTTCCTCCTACTTTTCTAGATGTCGGTTCCCACGAAATTTTCCGGAGCGAGGTTCTCCAATACGCTGAGAGCATATGGCTAGCAGGGGGAGATTGTGAGTTACACGTCTGGGCAGGTGCATTTCATGGTTTCGACCTGGCCGCCCCAGGCGCAGAAATATCAAAGCGAGCGGTGTCAGCCAGGGGCGAATGGCTGAGGCGGGTCCTTGACTTATAGCTGAGCAAGAATTTGAGTGAAGTCCTCGATCGTAGACAAATATCACAATAACTTGTAGGCCAATATCTCCTGAGGATGGTAGATTAATATGAATTGTATAGGATTCTGGAGGAATTGTGATCGGAAGCACGATAGAAAAAATTGAGATTAGGGCTTGCAGTGGACCGAATCTGGGCTCCGCAGCTGCCACGGTAACGACCGACCTTCCCGGTGGTGCGCGACCGGACTTCACTGTGGTTACAGTCACAACAGCGGACGGCACCACCGGCACTTCCTTCGGATTCGGGGCCCTGGATGCCAGAGCCGCGGCCTCCGCAATGAGCCAGGTAAAGCCGTTCTTTGAGG
This sequence comes from Aquiluna sp., assembly GCA_028822985.1. Taxonomy (GTDB): domain Bacteria; phylum Actinomycetota; class Actinomycetes; order Actinomycetales; family Microbacteriaceae; genus Aquiluna. The sequence goes on along the minus strand of JAPKCK010000005.1, from coordinate 70,172 downwards.
GACGAGACGTATTCGACGCCAACAAGAACCTTAAGGACTTTGAGATGTTCGACAGGCGCTGGAATCATGTTCCAATTTATGCCTACGGGCCCTTTGATAACGCGTGCTGGGATGCTGTTGGCAAAATTGCACAGCAGCCCGTCTACAAACTTCTGGGGGCCGCCAAGGATGAAATTCCACTTTACGTCTCATCTATGTTCCTATCGGGCCCTGAGGCTTACGTTGCACAAGCACTTGAGGTTAAAGAGAAGGGCATCAAGGGGTACAAGCTTCACCCGCCAAACAAAGGCGTGGACTTTGACATCGAATGCTACAGAGCGGTTCGAGAAGCCGTTGGGCCAGACTTTATACTGATGGCAGATCCGGTAATCATGAGTAGCTACGAGCAAGCACTGAAGGCCGGTAAAGAGCTTCAAAAACTAAACTTTCGCTGGTTTGAAGAGCCTCTTCTGGATGTGAACTTTAACGGGCTGAAAAAACTCCGTGAAAAATTGGACATACCTATTTGTGGCACAGAGGTGCTCGCAGGAACGTATTACTCGACAGCCCATTGCATCAAAGAGGGGATCGTGGACATAGTTCGCACGGATGTTAGCTGGCGAGGTGGCATAACCGCGGTCATGAAGACTGCTCACCTTGCAGAAGCCTTCGGAGTGCAATGCGAATTACATACAACCATTTATCATGGGCTCGAACAGGTTCAACTCCATGCGGCCTTAGCGATATCAAATGGTGAATTTTTCGAAACGCTTTATCCGACCGATGATTTCGAATTTGGCACCAAAACGAGTCTGAATATTGTCGATGGAATGGTTCAGGCTCCACAGGGCACCGGTCTGTGCATTGACTACGATTGGGATTTCATCGAAGATCACACCATAGCTATTTTCTGATCGAATGGCCCTGTCGCCGACATAACAGCTCAGCCGGAAGATCGGTGATGCAAGGCGAAACCGCATGAGTTTTTGCAGCCGTCAAGGATGCAGTCAGGGTCTGAACACTAGATCTCCGTGTCTAACTTAGGCTCTCCAGAATTCACCGAGATGCAGACCGCCGTCCACCTCAATTGCGGCACCATTTATCCAGCCACTTCGATCTTCGAGAAGAGAGACTATTGCACCCGCAATCTGTGTTGGGGTCGCGAGGAAACCAGAGTCCATTTCATGCCGCAATGCAGATTCAGGACTGTCAGAGTATTCGGACATCCATTTCTCCAACATTGGAGTCAATGTCCCTCCAGGCATGATTGTGTTTACTCGTACTCCCTTGTGTCTCAGCTCCAAGGCTAAAGCTCTGCTCAACTGATTTAAAGCAGCCTTGCTCACGTCGTAGAGGGTGTTATTAATGTTCACTCGTTTCGCGTTTGTCGAGCTTACAAAAACGATCGAGCCTCCATTTTTGGCCAGAAGGCCTTGGAGCTTGGTTGCCACAAAAAAGGGCGCAATAACATTAACCGACAAAAGGTGATGCCAGTTCTCCTCGGTGATGGCTTCAATTGGGCCATGATGGGTTACGGCTGCCGAAACAACCAGGGCATCGAGACGAGACCAGCGCGTTGAAACATGCTGGAGAATTTTTTTACTCGCCGCCTCGGGGACAGACAGATCAGCCTGAATATAGCTCGTTCGTTCCGGGTTTTTGGAGAGCAGTTCCTGCATGACGCCTGGCAAAACTTCTGTTTCCATCTCCGAGTGAAACTGAACAGACCAACCGTCGCTTAGAAGTAGCTCCGCCGTTGCGAAACCAATGCCTGTTGACGAGCCGGTTATCAGAGCGACCCTGTTCGATGAGTACTTGCGGCCTGTTGACATGAAATCATGGTACACGAATATACCTTCGTATACTATAGGATTATTACATCCTCGAATGGCGGTGAAAGGTCTGTTGATGAGCGAATTGAGTTCTGGAATCCCGAATTTCTCAGTTGAGACGGCCAGCGCTGTTCCTCAATGGGCAGACAGCCAACGAGCACTTTTTGATCGCCTCAATGACGCCGCCGAAGAATTTGTTGCTCGATACACAAGGCCGGACGGCAGCCTGATCTGGCGAGAAGAATGGCCAGGAATGGATGGCTCTGACGATCCCTATGAGGGCTTTCAATACTTGGCCTTGCTGTATGCGCTCGGCGGCAGCGAAAGAGTCGGGCAACTAGCTCGACAGATGTGGGATTCGATCACCTGGCAGTGGGCTCAGTACGGTCAAATTGAAAGGGAGTTTGATGGCTACTACGACTGGATGCACCATGGCGAAGCCAACCTATTCCACTATTTTTTCGGCCTAACCAATCCGGAGTCCCTAACGGAGCGCGTCAGAGCTGATCGATTCGCACGAATGTACACCGGCGAAGATCCGCTGGCGCCTAATTATGATCCCGAGCTAAAACTTATCCGGGCCCCCCAGTCGGGTAGTCGCGGCCCTCGCATGCGAGTAACAAAGGAGGACCTTGGAACTCACCGCGGTGTCCTTGACAGCTACCACGCACCGTTTGAGGACATGGAGACTTCGCCCTTCGAAGAAGGCAAGCGTTTGTGCATCTGGAGTGACCCTGAAGTCTTCGAAGAGATAATTTTGCTGATGAACCAGAGAACGACGCGTGGCGATGTCCCCCTAAATCTAAATGCGTCTGGTCAAATGACTCATGCGTATATGTACTCCGGAGATGAAACGCTCAAAACGTGGGTCCTGGATTACATGGATCTGTGGCAAAAACGATCTCAAGCAAACGATGGAATTATGCCCGACAACGTTGGGCTGTCAGGAAAAGTCGGAGAGTATCTGGACGGCAAGTGGTGGGGTGGACACTACGGTTGGCGTTGGCCACATGGTTTCCTCACAATAATCGAGCCGATTCTAAACACCTGCCTTAATGCCTACCTAATGACAGGTGACCAAAATAGAGTCGCGATGGTACGAGAACAGCTCGATGTCAACTTCCACCTAGGAAAAGACCAGGACGGCGTATGGCATACGCCCCAAAAGCACTTCGACTCCGGCTGGGCAGACTATCGCCCCGCAGAACCTACCTACGCGATTCACCTGTGGGCTCGAACACTCGCGGAGGAGGACAAGGATCGAGTGGAGCGCGCTCGAAACAAACACCTCGAGTGGAACAAAGTCACGATTGCGGAAAAGCCATTCAGCGTCAAGCACTACAACACCAATACTCTTCCCTGGTACGAGTTTATAAACGGCCAATTCCCGGACTACCCGGAGAAGCTGCTAGCGGCAAATCATAGGCTGATAGACCAACAGCTCGAACGCCTGCGATCTCCGGATGGCGACCCTAGACGCTGGGGAACAGTGGATCAAATATTGGATTATCCTGATTCACTGAGCATGCAGGTGGATGGTTACGCGATACATGCGTGGCAAGAATTCAACCCTGTTTACTTTGAGTCTCTGATGCAGCTGATGCTCGGGGCGCCCGCACATATCTCGCACGGAGGTCTCCAACACAGCACGTTCAGATACTTCGACGCGAACTTAAAGCGGTGTGGTGTTCCGGAGGATGTCGCAGCATTAGTCCACAAAATATCGAAGGACGAAGCGCATGTTGACCTTGTGAATACTGGACCAACAGAGCGCCGCATCATAATTCAGGCTGGGGCCTTCCAGGAACATGACTTCACATCGGTTGTGATACTCGGGCAAGGAAGTTCTGATTCGGCTAGCAGCCCGGTATCCGGGCCCTGGGTCAAGATAACTCTGGCACCCAAGTGCACGGCGTCGCTCCGCCTAGGAATGAGTCGCTACTGCAACACTCCAAGCTACGAGACGCCTTGGTCCAACCGTGAGAACTGGGATCCAATTATAAAGCCGCGCAACATGGAGGACTAAGCCAGAAAATCTCTGCTCCTGCAAAAATTGGCTAGGAAAGGCTAACTCTTCACTGAGCCTGACAGAACACCGCGAACAATAAGCCGCGCCGACGCTAGGAATACCAAAAGGATAGGGATTGCAACCATAAGACCCGCGAGAGCAATCTCTGGGCCACGAATTGGCGAGCTATTTGCACCCACTCCAGGGTTGAGGGCAGGCGTTGAGCTAAATAATATTCCCAGACCAACCGGTAGCGTCAGCAGCTCACCAGTGTTAACCATCACGTACGGCAAGAAAAAGTTGACCCAGTTAGCTGTGAACGCGAAAAACCCCAGCATGCCCAACAGCCCCGTAGATAGAGGCATGGCAATGCGGAAAAAAGTCCCCCATTCGCCGGCACCATCGATTCTCGCAGCGTCGTACAGCTCATGAGGAATAGTCGTCGAGAAGTAGATATATGCCAAAAAGACCCCGAACGGATAAAAGGAGCCGGTAAGGATAATTGCCCAGGGACTGTTGTACAGACCCAAACTGGAAATTTGAACGAACAAGGGCAACACGAACGCGACAGGAGGCACAATCATTGCTACCAAAGTCACGATGAGCAATGGCTTGCGGAATGGAAGCCTGGTAGCGGCCAGAGCATAACCCGCTAAAAGTGCGCTCCCGCACGCTATGATCACGATAATAGTGGTGTACCAGATCGAGTTGAAGACCCAAGTAATGATGCGGCCGTCCTGGAAAACCATCAAGTTGTTCCAAGAGTTGACATATCCAGCAAAGCTCCCAAAGGCCAGTGGGTCGAGATCGATCAGTTCGGTCTGAGTTTTTGAAGGTGCAAGAATAAGCCAGAGCATGGGTACAACGCTGAACACCGCGAAAACGATCAAAGACGTCCAAAGCAACAACTTTCCAGCGACGCTTCGGACCGCTCTTTGGATTCGGTCGCTCACAGATACATACGTTCTGGATGGCATTTAGTCCTCCTTCATTCTGGCTTCATCAAAGAAATCTGTCCTGAATATCACCAATAGAGCGGCGATGACGCAAACGAGCAGCAGCATGAGCGATAGCGCTGTCGCTGCACCCAAATTGGCCCCGGAAAAAGCCAATGAATAGCTGAGCTGATTCAGAGACCAGTCCCTTGCGATGTTTGGGTACACGGATGATGACAGGAGGTACGGCTCGACAAAAATCTGAAGACCCGCAGCAAAAGTTAGAATGGTCATGTAAATCAAATATTTTCGGATTAGCGGAAGCTTAATCTGGAGGGCCGTTTGAAAAACATTTGCCCCGTCTATTTTGGCTGCCTCCAAAATGTCCTCGGAAATTGACTGAAGTGAACCGTACTGGATCACAATCCAATTACCAGCTCCAGTGAAAAACGCCATTAAGGCGAAGACCCACACCAACTTGGTTTGGGCAAAAATTTGACTGCCCGAAGTCAGTCCAAGCTCCAGCAGAATGCCCTTAAATGGGCTGAACTTAGGCTCAAGCATGAAGTACCAAACCAGTATCGCCACGGCACCAGTGATGGACGCTGGCACAAGATAGGCCAACCTTAAGGGAACGCTCCACCTAGACTTAATTGCGTCCAAAAGTAGCGAAAGCGACGCAACTACAATCACCATCGACGGTAAGTAGATTGCCAGGAACGTCGAAATATTTATGACCGCGGGCCAAAAGCGAAAATCATTTATGACAAACAGGTAATTTGCAAACCCGCCTTCGGGGTTCGCCAAAGATGGTTTTAGGGACGTAGAAAATGCGAGCCCGATCGGAACAATGGCAAACAAGACCAGCAGCACTGCATAGGGCGTGAACATCAACACCCCTGCTATCGCTTGGGTGTATTTTGACTTAACTCTAAAAATGGGTTCTCCGTCCTCCGGTAGTTGGGGGCCCGGTTTCCCGAACCCCCTACCTTGTGTTACTTCTCTAATTGTCTCTAATCGATGACAGTGTAACCGCCACCTGGAGCCAGCTGCTGCAGTGAATCAAGAAAGGATCGCACTGACTTTTCTACAGTCTCGCCGCCATTGAGGCCAGCCTGGAGAGTTGCTCCAATCTGACCCTGGGCATTGAATCGAACAGGCTTCTCAGTTTGTCGGATTTTGGAGGCTTGCGACTTCATTGCCGCTACTGGGCTTATTGCGTAGTAAGGGTCGGCATCAAGACGTGCTGACCATGCTTCGTAGGCAGGCTTGAATCCTGGGAAAGTAACGCCGTCCTTGGCTACTTCAACAGAGGTAGCAAGATAGACGATGGCGTCTACGGCATCCTGAGGGTTCACAGCGTTAGACGATACTGCCCAAATTCCTCCACCCCACTCGCCCGAGTAGTTAATGCTCTCTCCAGACCACTTTGGCATCGGTGCAGCGGATATACGACCCGCTTCGATTCCCCAGCTGTCAGCAGGTCGAATTACAAACTCGCCCCACCAAGATGGTCCAATGTGCATCGCCACTTTGCCAGCATTCGCTACATCTGCAATGAACCCTGCATCGAATGCAGAGCGGGTATCCAGTACTCCGGCGTCAACAAGAGGCTGAATCTCTTTCCAAACCCTGGAACATTCAGGAGTGTCCGGGTTGATTCGAACAGTGGTGCCGTCCTGTACTGAAGTCATTGGGCAACCGCTAGGCCATAGGTAACCAGAGTAGAAACCCTGGTCTCCAATTGCACCTGCTACATAACCGGTTCCCTTGAGCTTCATGGCCTCAGTCGAGAATTCTGAGAATGTTGTGGGAATTGTCAGACCTAGCTCGTCGAAGAGAACAGTGTCGTACCAAAGAACAGTTTGCGCGAGGTCATTTTTCAGGCAATAGTACTGCCCCTCTATTAGACACCAGTCGTTTGAACCCTCATAGCCTTCGATGATCGAAGGGTCTAGGTAGTCATCCAGAGCGAGGGCGTAACCGTTCGACGCATCCGCCCAAATAGCTATGTCATTGGGTGGTGCGAACAAGAGGTCTGGCCAGCCAGATCCCGTCTGGTTTGCTAGTGCGATCTTGGGGAGCATCTCCTCCTGAGCGACAACCTCGACAGTTACGTCTATTTCGCCTGCCATTTTCTCGGCATACATCTTGGCAGCAGGTTCGCGGACAATGTCCACCCATATCAAAAGCTCACGAGGGCTATCCTGCAACGCCGTCGTTCCAGTCGAGCTATCGGTGCTTCCACCTGAGCTCCCAGCACCCGCACAGGCCGCCAAAGTTAGGATGCTTGCGATTGCAATTGGGACGGAAATAATTTTATGCATTTAGTTGTGTTCCTTCCGTTTTACTTCTGGACGAAGGGTAATTCCCTTCACTCCATTCGCTAACCTTACCGAACATTTCTTCATTTCGTATAGGATACATAACTATCGTTATACATTGGTAATACAGGCTTCAAGGCCTGTGGCAGCAGGTTCGCGGCGGCTCTGCTTCGATCACAATATTCGCCTGGTTGATTTTCTCAAGGCTTGACTCCACACCCACCAAAGTTGAGGACTGATTGAGCCCAATAGGAAGCCGGGGGTTATCACAGAGGCGCTCAAAGAGCCTGAGACTCCCCGCTTTCGATAGATTTGTAAAGCGCGTGAATCAGTCGAATCGTATTTACATTGTCCCTTATTGAGCTTCTCAACGGAGTGCCGTCGGAAATTGCCGATAGGACAGATCCCATTGTCCCGATAAAGGCCTCTGGAATCCACCGATTCGTCACGGGGTAGGCAACCCACCCTTCGGTTGGCAGGACTTGCGAGTTGATCTCCAAGGTGTCCAATCTTCCAACCGGATAGTCATACAGCAACCCCAAAGTACCTCTGATCGATCCAGATTCTCCGTCGATCCGAAACTCCGCGATGTTATCGCCTCCGCGATTTACGTGGTTGGAATGTATCAAGGCAGACGCACCACTGGCAAATGTGTATGTTGAAATAGTCCTGGTCTCCCCGATTGGAGCTTGGCCGGGCGTCTTCCCCGCGACCGCGTAAACCCTCTCCGGTTCCCCAAGAAACCATCGCACTACGTCATGATAGTGAATTGAGTGAATCATAATTTCCAGCCGCTCCATGGTGTTGGCCCAGTCCCACAGCTCCCAGGGCGTATCCAGATTCACAGTCAACGAGAAGTTGGAAACCTTCCCAATCCAGCCCATTTGTACCATCTTGTAAGCTGCCGCAATCCCTTCATCGAACCTTAGTTGTTGGTTTACGCCAACAACTAAACCTGACTCTTCGCTTGCAGCCTCAAGTTCTTGAGCGGCCTCGACAGAAGTTGCGAGAGGCTTCTGGGCGAGGACGTGCTTACCAGCGGCAAGCGCGGCAAGAAGTATTTTGGGCTGCTCGGCTGCAGGGACAGCAATGTCAACCACTTCAATCTCCGGATCAGCGAGCATCTGCTTGTAGTCGTCGTATACATTTACTATTCCGTGCTCCTTGGCCAACTCCTTCGCTCTCTCATGGTCGATGTCAGTTATTCCATGGATCGGAAGTCCCGCGAGCGCGTAAGCGGGTAGATGAGCGCCCGCCACAATTCCTCCCGCCCCAACAATTCCGATTCTTTTATGGTGAGCCTTGGGGATTGACAATTTGCAAAACTCTAGGACTTCATCAAAGTCGTTGTTCATTCTTGTGCCCCATGTGTTGATTCCAGCCTGGCCGTTGAGGGATCCCTATATCGGACAGTTTGCAGATGTTCGCAGTAGAGCACAATTTGCTCATCGTCTGCGCGAAAGACTTCGTAACTGACTGCGAACAGTCCAAGCTCTTCGTACTTGGGCTCCTTACGCAGCAAGGTTCTGATGGTGTAGATCGTGTCGCCAACGAAGACAGGTTTTATGAACCTCAATCGGTCGTAACCATAACTGAATGTTTGGGTATTGTTGTGAGCCATCAGCCCCATGCCATAGCTGAATACCAGCGCACCTGGGACAATTCTCTTCCCGAAAATTCCCTCTTCTCTCGCCCATATGTCGTCCGCGACATATGGGTGGAGGTCCACAAGTAGCGAGCTAAAGATCATCATCTCCCCCTCGGAGATGGTTCGACGTATGGACCTGTCCTGCTCGCCTACTTCGTAGTCTTCGTAGTGCTTATCGTCCTGATTCCACACTGGAATCTTGTAGCGAGCAGCCTTATCCGAGTTTTGATTTTTCACGTTGTCTCCCTATTAATAAACTCCTGCTCAATCTTTGAATTGTGCTCGCCGATTCTCGGAGCCCCTGTTGAGTTCTTCAGCGTTATCCCATCAAATCTCATGGGAGCCCTTGTAGTCCAGAGGTCAAGGTCTCCCTCCGGGGTAGCGCGGGTGATTTTCTGTGCCATATCCATGCTCTTAAACCCGTCATGCTCTACCAGCTCGTCAAGAGTCAAAACTGGTGCGCACCAAACATCCTTAGCGTCGAGTAAGTCAAGCCAATGTTCTGTCGGTTTGTGCTTTAGGTGTGACGTAATCAGGGCGGTGATCTCACTCTGCTCGGTCCACCAGGTCTCCGGATCCTGATAGGCCTCGAGGGCTCTGAGACCAAGGATCTCGCCGAGTGCAGGAATCTCACCCATGGCCAGAGCGAGATAACCGTTTGAAGTCGGGTAGGTGCCGTAGGGAGCTGGCAAAAAGGCGTGGGCGGACTCGGAAGAGCCTCGATTGACTCGGATCGAGGCATCATTGAGACGTGCACTGATTAACTCAAACTGCAAGTCGAGCATTGACTCCATAAGGCTGACTTCTACCTGTCCTCCTTGCCCTGTCTTTTCCCGTCGAAGCAACGCAGCCGTCACCCCGTGAGCACAGTGGATTGAGCTAATAATGTCTGCCAGTGCAATACCAACAGGTGTTGGTGGATCATCCTCCGACCCATTTAGCCAAGGCAACCCCGACAGACTTTGAGCCAGAAGGTCCTGGCCCGGTCTTTTGGCCCAAGGGCCAACCGACCCGTAGCCACTAATGCTTGCGTAAATAATTTTTGGGTTCTTCTTTGAGACTTCGTCGTAGCCAAAACCAAGCCGTTCCATTACCCCCGGTCGAAAATTTTGAATGACCACATCGGCGTGCTCTAAAAGTTTTGCAATTTTCTCTTTATCCTGTGCATTTTTTAGATCCGCAGCAAAACCCTCTTTATTGCGATTGGTGGTGTGAAATGAAAGGGTGTCGCCATCGGCAACGATTCCGCCGAAGGCCAGCCTTCTGCCAATGTCTCCTCCGTTTGGTCTCTCGATTTTTATAACCCTCGCACCGAGATCTCCCAAGCGCATCGCGGCCATTGGGCCCGCGAGAAACTGGCTGAAGTCCAGTACTAGGGTGCCGTTAAGTGGCAACTCCTGCTTCGACATCATCTCAAAATTCCTTCCGACATCGAGGCTAGAGTCCTAGGGAGTAGAAATTACTCGCAGACCGAAAGTAAATATCGTCCTGCTGGTCCACCGTGTAGTTAGAAATAACCTCACGCTGAGCTTTCCAGACTCCCTGGAAGTCGCCATTTAGAATCGAAACTGGCCAATCGCTCCCAAGCATCACTCGATTCGACCCGAAATTTGCGACGACGTGATCTACGTATGGCTGCCAGTCGTTGAAAGTCCAGTCGCTACCGGATGCGGTATTGAGGCCCGAAATTTTGCAAAAAACGTTCGGCTCTAGGGCCAGTGCTGACATTTCATCAGACCAAGGATTAAGCTCCCCCTGCGCAACTGGAGGCTTTGACATGTGATCAATCACAATTTTAAGGCCTGGATGACGCTTGGCAAGAGCAACGATTGCGTGATTATGCTCTGAATTCACGCTCACCATATCTAGCGTATATCCGTGCTCTTCCACCATCTTCAGCGAATCGGCTATTTCGGGGCGCAAAATCCACCTCGGGTCCTCGTAATTATGCGTTAGATTTCGAATTCCCTTAATGATGGGGGCCCTCTTGAACATCGACAGGGCAGCGGCTGCTTCTTCTGGCCTATCCAAAGGAACCCAAGCCACCACTCCAGAGATCGAAGGAGTTTTCTCCGCTACGGAGAGCATATAAAAAGTATCTTCGTAGGTGTCTGCTGCTTGAACCAGCACTGTTCCTGTTATACCCGAAGCATTGATATCGTCCGAGACGTCTTCCATGCGAAAATCATCGAAAATTGGCCCGTATTCAGGTACCAGCCAGTCATAGCTTCTCTCGGAAATTACCCATAGGTGCTGATGGGTGTCGATTGAGTGCCTGGGTGTGTGTAGGTCTGTCACGCGTCTCTCCTTCTTCCTATTTCGAGCTCAGATTGGGATTCTTGCTAATCAGATAAATCTTGCTCATGGCTAGAACCGTCTCGTCCTTTTGATTGATAACTTCCACTAATTCATCCAAAAACCCCGACTCACTTTGGTTTTTGGGGTTATCCCTAATGCCAGAAACGGTGGCTCTTGAGCGAATAGTGTCCCCGATGAATACAGGCCTGATGAACCTGACTTTTTCGTAGCCATAGCTCAAGGCAACTTCGTTCACATCGCCTGCAAGAAGTCCTACTCCGACCGAGAGAACAAGTGTGCCGTGCGCCATCCGCTGACCAAAAGGCTGGGTGGCGCAGAAGACAGCGTCCATGTGATGGGGGTAAAAATCGCCCGTCTGGCCAGCATGTAAAACAATGTCCGCCTCGGTGATTGTCCTGCCATGACTTATGCGAGATTCACCCACTTGAAACTCTTCGAGATATCTAGTCAAAATGCCTCCCTTAGGTGGACGTCGGAAAGTGATTCGAGCTCGTTGAGTGTTGCTTCGGTAAATTTGCGGGCGGTAAGGGCCTCGCTGACAACCAAGGAGAAGGCGAGTTGGTAATCGGGATATCCCAAAATTCTGGGCCTTACCCAGGCATTTTCAAGAGTTCGAAGCGTGTACCTAAAAAAGTTATTTGTTAATTCGTTTAGCTCCGGCGAAAGCCAAGCTCGTAGATTGCCAGGCTGACCGCCTCCAACCGTGTACGCCCCCATTTGGGCCGGTGCGAGCGCAAGGAAGGCGGCTACCTGCGAAGCCAGTTCAGGATGCTTTGACGAACTCGAAACCGCAATTCCCGCCCCGCCCATCTGCGATCCGGTTGCCCTGCCATCAAAAGAAACGACATCGCTGTACTGGAGGAGGTTTTCGCGGAAGCCAACCCTCGAGTAGTTCGTGTATCCATAAAGCGCGGGGCTGTAGTCGAAGTCTCGTGTTGTAGACAAGATCTCTGCCACATCGATTGGGTTGTACTCGGCGCACTCATTCGGCACGTGACTGGCAAGCTCAATCAAGAATGAAAACACTTCACGCGCAGTTTTCTTATGCAAAGTATTCCCGGGCGTGAGAAGCGGGCTACCCAGTTGAGCCATCATGGTAGCAAATGTACTGAACGCATCGACTGGCTTGTACGGCCACAAAACTTTGCCCTCTTTTGCATCCTCCAGCACGTCCGCCCAATACGGCGGAGGGGCGTTCCCTCCTAGCCGATAGGCGGATACCTGCGCGGCTGCGTCAATTCCGAAAGCCCAAATGTTGCCCCTGTAGGCGTAAGAATCATGAGAGTCCCCAACGCTTTCCAGCGAGAGTTGGTCTATCGTCGCGCTCGGCAACCAATGATCTAGGGCCAAAATTGAGCTTGAATCCGCCGCATCCGGCACGTGAGGATGGTCAATCACCAAAAAGTCGAACTCGGACGCAAAAGACGAGATGTGCTGGTCTCCGAAGGCAAGGAGGGAACGCGACTGCCAGTCAATGCTGACCCCAAAGGTATCCTGCAGCTCCTTGTCGAGAGCCAGAAGGCCGTCGATTCCTCGGCTGTGATCCCAGGTCATCCCTTTTAGTTGGACCGTTTCTCCAGGGTTTATCAACAGGGTCTCCAATTCAGCTGCGTCGCTTATTGACCTCAACTTTACTACAATATCATGTATCCTATTGGGTTTTGCAAAGAATCTCCCTGTCGAGACGGGCCTCGAGGCCTGTCGCTGGCAGTCCCAGCGGGCCAGCAATCTTAAGTCGGGTAATTTTGTCCGCAGTGGAACTTTATTGGGCTCGAGCACCGAACTGCAGTTGCGTCGCAATAGATGGTCTTGAGCCTCGAGATGTTCCTCATTTTTGGTCTTCGCTAGCCAGCTTCGCCGAGAAAGTTTGCTACTGACTCTTTTTTGACAACACCGGATTCACCAAGTTCTTCCCATAGCTGGACGGGGATATTCACTTCAAAAAGACTGACGTTTCGTTCTACTTGCTCGCGTGTCCTTGCTCCCAGACAGATGTTAGCCACCGCATCATGCCCGAGCGGGAATTGGGCGGCGACCGCTGGTAATTCGACTCCGTATGACTCACAAATATCCGCAATGCGGTTTGCCTTCGACATCATCTCAATGGTGGCTGGAATGTAATTATAAGACGCGTCTGACGCTGGTCGATTTTTCGACAGCAGTCCCGAGTTGAAGACGCCAGCTGCCACGACGCTGACATTTTTTTCCACAGCTAGAGGAAGCAAGGCTTCCAGGGCCCCCTGGTCTAGCAGTGTGTATCTACCCGCCAACATGATGACGTCTAGGTCGCTATTTCTTACGAAATCCGCAAGCATTTCTGCTTGATTCATTCCACAGCCGAAGCTTTTGATTACTCCCTCGTCCCGAAGCCTTGACAACGCTGGCAGTGCGCCGTTTAGCGCCTCCTCGTAATGCTCGTCAGGATCATGCACATAGACGATGTCAACGTAATCGGTATTCATTCTCTTGAGTGACTGTTCTATCGACCGCATTACGGCATCGCCGGAGTAGTCCAGATCTCGAATGAAATCCTTAGGCACCATGAATCCATCCTCGAGGTCCGTTTCCCCGGGGAAGTCAGAAGTGGGTGTCAGCAGTCTTCCGACTTTGGTAGAAATTAGATATTCAGAGCGTGGGTATGTCGCCAGTGCTTGACCTAAACGACGCTCTGCCAGGCCTAGGCCATAGTGCGGAGCAGTGTCGAAGTACCTCACTCCTCCCTCCCAGGCCGCACGGACTGCATCCAGAGCATCTTCTTCTGGCGTGATCTTCAGAAGGTTGCCGATCGGGGCAGAACCAAGGGAAAGAGTCGGTGCGGAAATAGGGCCCCGGCCCAAGGACTTAGATTCGATTTTGATCTCTCCATTCCGCGCCGGTGGGGAATCGATACTTCTCCCTAGATGTCACAAGCATTTCTTGGCTAGAACCTGCTTTAAGTGGCGCTCGATAGTGTCCTTGCGCTATCACGACGGGGTCCACGAAGTGCTCATGCAAGTGGTCGACAAACTCGATAACTCGATTCTGCATAGTCCCAGAAATAGCAACGAAATCAAACATTGACAAATGCTGAACCGCTTCGCACAGACCGACGCCGCCGGCGTGTGGGCAAACGGGAAGTCCAGCTTTTTGAGCCATCAGCATGATGGCGATATTTTCGTTGACTCCCGCCACCCGCGTGGCGTCTATCTGAACAACCTGCATCGCGTCTGCCTGCATGAACTGTTTGAACATCACCCTGCCCCCGCAGTTTTCTCCTGTAGCAATCTTTATCGGAGCGACGGCCTTTGCAATTGACGCATGTCCCAAAATGTCGTCAGGACTGGTGGGCTCCTCTACCCAGGCCGGATTATGGGGCTTGAGCGCATTTATCCAGTCAATTGCCTCTTGAACCCCCCAACGCTGGTTGGCATCGACTGCGATCGGATAATCCGGTCCTAGCACTTCTCTCGCGATGCGGAGCCGCCTCTTGTCGTCCTCCAGATCTGCACCGACTTTAAGTTTTATTTGACCGAAACCCTCAGCCTTGGCCTCGTGGCACAACCTAGTCAGTTTTTCATCGTCGTAGCCCAGCCAGCCGGGGCTGGTTGTGTAGGCGGGATAACCACTCGCGGTCAGATTCTCAATTCGCTCATTTCGAGAGGAAAGCTGTCTCTCAAAGATCTCTACCGCCCCTTCTCTGGAAATCATGTCCGAGATGTACCTGTAGTCGACCAAGTCCGCCAGCTGTTCCGGCGACATGTTGGCTAGCATCAACCAAAGGGGTAGCCCTTCTCGCTTCGCCTTCAGATCCCAAAGCGCATTGATGACGGCTCCGATAGCCATGTGCATCACGCCTTTTTCCGGTCCTAGCCACCTAAACTGCGAGTCGTGAACCATTAGTTTCCAGGTTTTCCCCATGTCATTTAGCAAATCCTCCACGGTCTCACCTGAGAACATTGTTTCCAGGGCTCTAATTGCTGCCACCTGAACATCATTTCCCCGGCCTATGGTAAAGACGAAGCCGTGGCCGGAGAGGCCATCCGGAGAATCAGTTTTAATTTCTAAATATGCTGCCGAGTAATCCGGGTCCGCATTCATCGCATCCGACCCAACTAGAGTTTTTGACGTAGGGAACCGGATGTCTCCGACCTCGAAGCCTATAATTTTGCTCAATTTCAACTGCTTCCTGAGTTCATGACCGGAAATACCAAAGCTTGCTTCTATTCTTGGCTAACACAAAGTTGCTTTGAATCCTATAGTATGTCCAAATAGTGACTTCAATCAACAGCAAATGAGAATGCCGCGTCTTCTGTTCGTTTGGAGTTGCTGTTAAGGCGGAGGCCGTACTTAGGGGTGCAATTCGGCACACCAAGGGCTAAGAGGTTTTAGACCCGTTTCCGTGTCGGAACTCCGCCAGAATCCTGCCTGCGTAGCGCCCAACAAGATAATCATGCTGCGCTTTGTCGACACGATTGCTCGTGAGGTCAGGCGGGACCTCAGGTCCTCCTGTCCCGGTAGGGACCTGGTCAGCTCAGAACATTCCAAGTTCCAGCCGGGCTGCCTCCGACATTCGGTCCTGACCCCACGGTGGCCCCCAGACCAACTTAACATCGACGTCGCTCACACCGGCGACCAACCCAACCTCGGTTTGCTCGTCATTCTTGAGCACGTCACTCATGCCACAACCCGGTGCCGCCACTGACATTTCAATCTCAACTCGGTACGTGCCATCATCTAGTTCCTGTGCTTCACAGCCGTAGATTAGCCACAGATCCACAACATTGATAGGGATTTCGGGTTCGAAAACATTCATGAGCTGTCTCATTACCTGGTCCATCTCAAAGGCTGGCCCGTCCACAAGCACGGTTTCGGCGACCGGCTCCGTCAGTCCAAGATCTGCAGAATCCTGGGCCTCCCCGCGGCGCATTTGGTCCCCGGTCTAGCAGTCAAGTACAAGCAGCTCCACGCGCCCATTATCTGGTTTTCAAGCGCCATGGGGATGACAGGAGCGCTGGGTATTCTTTGGACCGACGGGCCACATCTCTGGGTTTGGGTGGCAGCGCTCGGTCTTGGACCGACGATGTTCCCTCTTGCTCTTACTCTTTATAACCTGCGGTCGAGAGAGCGCAGCACAGTGCTCGCCGTTAGCTCGTTTGGTCAGGGAATGAGTTACACAATCACCACGATCATTGTGTTTTTGGTGGGAGTTTTCCGAGAGATCACGGGAGGTTGGGAGTTTGCTCTCTGGATGTTTTTTGGGGTTGCGCTACTGAGTGCCCTCATGGGGATTCAGATTGCCAAAAACCACTTCGTTGATGACGAGTTGGTCCACTAGAGCCAGCGGTCAGCCTTGTATTCGGCCGAGATAGTTCTCACGGTTCCGGATCTTCCCCTAATCACCAATGATTCAGTGAGTATGGTCTTGCCAAGTTTTTTGACACCCGAGAACAGCATGCCATCGGTCACCCCCGTGGCGACAAAAAATGTGTTGTCAGATTTCACCATTTCGTTGGTCTCATAAACGTAGTCAAACTTCAAGCCGGCGTCGAGGCCGCGCTTTTTTTCCTCCTCGTCACCGGGAGCAAGAATTCCTTGAATAAGGCCACCTAATGCCTGAATACCGCAGGCGGTAATAATCGCCTCTGGCGACCCTCCCTTACCGACGCACATATCGATTCGAGAATTTTCTCTCGCCGCCTGAATTCCACCGGCAACATCGCCGTCTCGAAGCAGCCGAGTCGCCGCTCCAGCCCTTCTGATTTCATCCACGAGCTCAGCGTTGTATTCGCGATCCAGAACTGCGACCAGAATCTCAGCTACTGGCTTACCGGTCACTTTTGAATAGGCGCGAAGGTTGTCATCCATTGACTGCCTAATGTCACACACACCGATACCGGCGGGCCCGGTTACAAACTTGTCCATTTTAAAAATCGTGGAAGCATCGAGCATTGAACCGCGATCAGCAACCGCTATCACAGAGATAGCATTCTGCCTTCCGGCTGCAGTCAATGATGTGCCGTCAATGGGATCAACGGCGATGTCGACCTTCGGGCCGTTACCAGTTCCCACGATTTCACCGTTGAACAACATTGGAGCGTTATCTTTTTCGCCCTCCCCGATTACCACAAGACCCTCGAAGTTAACGGTCCCCAAGAAAGCTCGCATTGCGTCGACTGCCGCGCCATCGGCCGCATTCTTATCGCCTTTACCAATGAACGGATAGGCACGAATTGCCGCGGCTTCGGTGGCTCGCACCAACTCCAAGGCCAAGTTGCGGTCGGGGTGCAGTTCCGGAGGCAATGAATTCATGCTCTTAGGTTACTGAAGCCAGAAGTGCTGCCACGGTTAGTTTGAAAAATCAATGCCGTAGCCGGAGCACTTTTCAGAGATGCTCGCAGTTAGTTCAGCGACCTTGTCCGAAGTTCCCTGAGCAGGGCTTGATTGGCTTAGTTGTTTAGCAAGCTCAGCGAGGTCAGCCGCCAATTCGGTCGAAAGTAAAAAATCAACTTGCTCTCCGACGACCGAATCGAGTTGAGCAATTACGCCGGAGTCAACTAGGCCTTGCTCATATGCACCAGAAATGCCACTCAAGGTGGAACTAAGTGCCTTGCAAGCAGCGGCATCGGCTGCAGTGGAGGCTACTTCTTGGATACTGCAGCCAGCGAGGCCAATAATGCCGAGCCCCAAGAGGACAGCCATAGAGAGTTTTTTCATCTAGGCAAAGAGTATTTGCACTCGCTCTGATTTTGAGGTAGCCACTCTTGCCAAATCAATACCCGAGACGTAACAATCGGCAATAAGGACTTATGCACTCCCCACTCTGGTTAGAATCTTGTAGCCTCGACTTTTTAGGACTGATCTCTTGCGTATTTACAACAACATCACAGAAGTGTTCGGAAACACCCCTCTGGTGACCCTCAACAAAGTGACCGACGGCGCTAAGGCCACTGTGCTTGCCAAGCTTGAGTTTTACAATCCGTCGTCCTCAGTGAAGGATCGACTGGGTATCGCCATGGTGGACGCCGCAGAGAAATCAGGCGAGCTAAAGCCCGAGGGGACTCTTATCGAAGCCACCAGCGGAAACACTGGAATATCGCTGGCCATGGTGGGTGCGGCACGCGGCTACAAAACCATAATTGTCATGCCTGACTCAATGAGCATGGAGCGCAAAATCTTGATTCGTGCCTACGGTGCGGAGCTAGTACTCACTCCTGCAGCAGAGGGCATGAAGGGGTCGGTTGCTAAAGCCGATGAATTAGGCAGGACAATCGAAAACGCAGTCATGATGCGTCAGTTTGATAATGAAGCCGGACCCGACATTCACCGGAGGACCACCGCGGAGGAGATTTGGGCCGATACCGACGGCCAAGTCGCCGCACTAGTTGCAGGAAGTGGCACCGGCGGAACCATTACTGGAACGTCGCAGCGACTGAAGGAACTAAACCCGGAGATAAAAAGCTTCGTTGTTCAACCTGCCTCTTCTCCGATGCTGACCGGAGGCGATGCAGCCGGTCACCCGCTCGCTGGAATTGGGCCGAACTTTATACCCTCAATACTTGACACCAAAAGCTATGACGAAGTCATCAGCGTCGAAAACGCGACAGCATTTGAATTTGCGAGGCGAACTTCCGCCGAAGAGGGCATTTTGGCGGGCATCTCGTCAGGGGCCGCGTTGTGGGCGGCATGCCAGATTGCAACACGTCCAGAGTTTGCCGGCAAGCAAATAGTGGTGATCGTCCCTTCATTTGGTGAGCGTTATGTTTCTTCAACTCTTTACCGCGACCTGCAAGATGAATACCAGAGCAAGCATTGAGTTTTAGGGAAGACGTTCGCGCCGGACTTGAGCGAGATCCCGCCACTCTAAGCGCATGGGAACTGTGGTTCACATCCGCCGGACTTCACGCGGTTTGGCTGTATCGCCTGGCACACAGATTGTGGAATCTTCGGCTTCGAACGCTGTCAAGAATGGTTTCAAACCATGCCAAGTTCTTCACGGCCATTGAAATCCACCCCGGTGCAACAATAGGGAAGCGGTTCGTGATTGATCACGGCGTCGGTGTCGTTATCGGTGAAACAGCAGTAATCGGAGACGATGTTTTGGTCTACCACGGCGTAACCCTGGGCGGTAAAACCTTGGACCCTGTAAAGCGACACCCCACGGTCGGAGATCGGGTAATTATCGGTGCTGGAGCCAAGCTAATCGGTAATATTCGCATTGGTAATGACTGTGCCGTTGGTGCGAACGCGGTAGTCACCAAAGATATGCCAGCTGGAACAGTTGCGGTCGGTGTTAATGCCAGATTGCTAAACATTACCGGAGACGATCTCTACCTAATCTAGCTCCTGAAGTGCTTCCGAAACTAACTCGAAATGCTGATTAGGCCGGAGTTTCTGGAATCTCTCTTTTCTTCTCAGTGCCCCCGGCTAAGTAAAGACCTATTGCAATAAGTGGTAATCCAACCGCCAACCCGATGGTGATCGGCTCGTTCAAAAACACGATACCCAGTGTGAGAGCTACGGCAGTATTAACGTAGGTAATCAGAGTGGCCCTGACTGGTCCAACTTCCTGAATCAACATGAAAAACACTACAAACGCCAACGCCGAACAAACCAGTCCCAAAACAACAATCGCCCAGATGCTCGATGTGCTAGCAACGGCTAACTCGTCACCCAAACCGGGCAGGGAAAACGGCGCGTAGATGATCGAAACCATCGCCATGCTGACACCAATTACCCCCGCGCTCGGAACATGGTTTAGCTTTCTGCTGGCGATAATCGGTGCGATCGAGTAACCAACGGCGGCCAGAATGACCATCATCACAAATAGCGGATTCACTGCCCCCAAGAACGAGTCAATTCCGACCAAAACGACAACACCGAAGAAACCGATTAGCATTCCAGCCAATGACCGCGGACGCAGAGCCTTTCGGTCCTTCAGGAAAATCGCCAACACGGCCACGGCAAAAAATGGCACAGTCGCAATCAGAAGACCGGCAAGACCGGAAGATATGTTTTTCTCAGCCTCGGTAATCAAGAACCAAGGTCCCACCATCTCGATAAGTCCAAACATCACCACATAGGGCCACGCCTTGAGCGCCGGCTTTAGCCCCCCGGTCAAAGCCGCGTAAGGAATTAGAACCAGCGCGCCAAGGAATGTCCTGGCAAAAACAATCGTGGGTGTTGAAAAGCTCTCTAGAGCAAGTGCGATAAAGAAGTACGGAAGGCCCCAAAATAGGCCTGCCATTGAAAAAAGAATCAAGCCTCTTGTCGACACCTGCCAATAGTAGTGCCCGCGGACTAAAAGAAAGGGAATTAGAGTTGGGTTTATTATGACTAACGACTTATTGAATAAACCTGCCGAAACCTCCGCTGAATTACACCCTTTGATCCGTGACCGTTGGAGTCCGAGAA
This sequence comes from Aquiluna sp., assembly GCA_028822985.1. GTDB lineage: Bacteria > Actinomycetota > Actinomycetes > Actinomycetales > Microbacteriaceae > Aquiluna. Next base: position 49,737 of record JAPKCK010000005.1, on the reverse strand, counting down.
TCTTTGATTCAAGCTACAAAATGTCTGACGACGAAGCTGCGAGCCTTGGCGAGGCCTTCCGCTGGAGCCCGTCGAGTAGCAACCAGCAAAATTGGCACGTGGTGATACTGAGATCTGGAACCGATCTATTTGGGCAAATGTCAGAATCGGGACTAAAGGGATTCAACCAAGCCTGGGCGCCACAGGGCTCCGCCTATGCAGTGTTGCTGGCTGATACAAAATTTGATGGCGAACCTAGGAACCAAGGTGGTACCTTCTTCGACGTTGGACTTGCAGCGAGCCAGCTGGTTACCCAAACCGAAGCCATGGGCCTCAAGGCTCACTACATGGGGGGCATCAATCACGATGTCGTCTCAGACATAGTCGGCGCCAAGAATCGGGAAGTTATCTGCGTGATTGCAATTGGCAAGCAAGGAACAATTGAAAACCACAGCCCAGAGTTAGTTCAGCGTGAAGTAGCAACAAGAACCCGTAGAGACCCCGCCGAAATCTATTCAATAGATTCCAAAATCGCCTAGCTTTCGGAAGCGCGCTTTCTGGAAGAAGCATGGCGTGCACGGGCGTTTGGATCGAGCTCCAGCTTTCGAATTCTGGTGGCTTCTGGCGTGACCTCAACACATTCGTCTTCGCGAGCAAATTCCAGGCACTCTTCCAAAGAAAGCTTCTTGGGAGGAGTTAGGCCAACAAAGTTGTCAGCAGAAGCAGCTCGCATGTTAGTGAGCTGCTTCTCCTTTGTGATGTTGATGTCCATGTCATCAGCCCTAGAGTTCTCGCCTACTACCATTCCGGCGTAGACCTCACTGGTTGGTTCAACAAAGAATGATCCACGCTCTTGTAGCGCGATCATCGCAAATGGCGTCGCAACACCGGCTCGGTCTGCAACCATAGATCCATTTTGTCGAGTAACAATTGGGCCGAACCATGGCTCATAGCCCGCAGCCAGTGCGTTCGCGATACCGGCACCCTTGGTTGTGGTCAGGAACTCAGTTCTAAATCCGATAAGTCCTCGTGATGGAACCATGAACTCAATTCGCACCCATCCAGTTCCATTATTGGTCATGTTGACCATGCGGCCCTTGCGGGCGGCTAGAAGCTGCGTGACAGCACCCAAGAACTCTTCTGGGGTGTCAATGGTCAGGTCTTCAACCGGCTCGTGCACCTTGCCGTCGACCTTCTTGGTGACTACCTGTGGCTTGCCAACTGTTAGCTCATACCCCTCGCGACGCATCTGCTCAACAAGAATGGCTAGAGCTAGCTCGCCTCGTCCCTGAACTTCCCAAGCATCTGGACGCTCGGTTGGAAGAACTTGAATCGAAACGTTACCGATCAGCTCGCGGTCTAGTCGATCTTTCACCAAACGAGCGGTGACTTTGGCGCCCTTGACGCGGCCGGCCATAGGAGAAGTGTTAATACCGACGGTCATCGAGATCGCAGGATCGTCAACTGTAATTAGCGGCAGTGGCCTGACGTCATTCGGGTCACAAAGTGATTCACCGATGGTGATGTCCTCGATACCGGCAACAGCCACGATGTCTCCAGGACCGGCACTATCGATTGGCATACGCTCCAGCGCCTTTGTTCCAAGCAGCTCGGTAATTTTTACGTTCTGAGTGGTTCCGTCCTGACGAGCCCAGGCAACTGTCTGACCCTTCTTGATTTCACCGTTAAAAATCCTAAGCAGCGCTAGGCGACCAAGGAATGGAGATGAGTCAAGGTTTGTGACGTGGGCTTGCAGTGGTGCGCCTTCTTCGTAAGTAGGAGCCGGGATGTACTTCAAGATCGCCTCAAATAGAGGTTCTAGGTCTTCCGAGTCCGGAAACTCACCATCTGCTGGCTTGTTTAGTGATGCTCGACCAGCTCGGCCTGAAGCATAAATAACAGGAAGATCCAAAATTGCATCGACATCCAAATCCGGCATAGTGTCGTTCAAATCAGAAGCAAGACCTAGAAGTAGGTCGTGACTTTCCTCAACTACCTCGTCGATTCTGGCGTCCGGGCGATCAGTTTTGTTCACAAGTAGCACCACAGGAAGCCTCGCTTCCAATGCCTTGCGCAGCACAAAACGGGTTTGTGGCAATGGCCCCTCTGATGCGTCAACTAGCAGTAGCACGCCGTCGACCATGGACAAACCACGCTCAACCTCGCCACCGAAGTCAGCGTGACCCGGGGTGTCAATAACGTTTAGGATGATCGACTCGCCATTGGCTGCAGGACCCTCATAGCGAACCGCAGTGTTCTTGGCCAGGATGGTAATGCCCTTTTCGCGCTCAAGGTCCCCGGAGTCCATGACGCGCTCGCCCTGCGTCCCGTGAGAGGCGAAAGATCCAGTCTGACGCAACATGGCGTCAACCAAAGTAGTCTTACCGTGGTCCACGTGGGCCACGATGGCTAGGTTCCTGAGCGCGTTGTTCTTCATTTTTATATAGACCTTGGGTTGGGAAAATTCTGAGGAGGCTGGAATAGCCTTTCTAAGCTTACGGGAATTCCGCCTAAACTCACCATATGCCGCGAAATTTGCTTAGCTACGAGGAGGCCCTTGTTTCGGTTCACTCCAAGCTTGATGTTCTTATCCAAACAAAAAACACAGCCATAGTCCTGATTGATGGCAGAGCCGGATCCGGAAAGTCGCGCTTCGCCGGTCAGCTAGCCGATTTGATTTTTCGATCCGAGAAGCAACTCCCCAAGCTAATCCACATGGACGATTTATATCCAGGCTGGGATGGCCTGAGGGCAGGGTCGACCTATCTAAACCGAAGTATCCTTGGGCCCATTGCCTCCGGAAAGCAAGCCAATTGGCAGGTCTGGGATTGGCAAATTGGCGAGCGAGGCATGGCAAACGAGCCAGCGAATGGTTGGCGTAGTTTTGAAGGCGGCAACCTAGTTATTGTCGAGGGCTGCGGTTCTGTGTCCTTGGCATCCAGCGAACAAGCGGACCTGACCATCTGGATCGAGAGTGACGCAGGCCAAAGAAAAACGAGATTCTCGAAAAGAGATCAGGGGCAATTTGACACGTATTGGCCGGCTTGGTCCATTCAAGAAGATGAGTTTTACGAGCAAGAACAGACTATGAAATTGTGCGAGATTGTGGTGGAAAACTAAACCCGGTTGGCCCGCCAAGTCCGAACTCCAGCAATAACGCTGAGTGATATCACAACAAGAGCAATTATGTAGACCGCAGATCTCACGCCCGGGATCGAATAAGTAAAGTAACCGGCGATAGTCAAGCCCGATCCCCAGACGACCGCACCAACAGCATTGGCACTAAAAAACTTGTAGTAATCCATCTTGCTAATGCCTGCTAGGGCAGGCATTATTACTCTTCCCCAGGGCACAAATCTTGCAACAACAATTGACCACCAGCCGTAACGATCGTAAAACTGATCTGACTTGACGATGGCTTTTTGTAACCATTTGCCCTGACGATTGTCGAGGTAAGGGCGTCCATAGTGCCGACCAAGAGTGTAGCCAACCTGATCGCCGAGCCAAGCGGCTATTCCAACCCCAATAACCATGACGAAAATATTGATTGAATCAGAATTGGCTGCCGCAACCAAGCCAGCGGCAAATACCAAAGAATCCCCAGTTATAAAAGGGATAAAGGCACCAATGAACAAACCGGTTCCGGCGAATACGAGACCAAAAACAACCGTGTAGAAGAGAATTGGACCGACTGAATCAAACCAACTGACGATATCGTCAGAGACTGATAAGCGGATTATGGTCGAGGGCACAGAGAGAATTCTAACTCGCTAATTTTGCAAAAATACTCACCTGCCCCAGCGTGGCTCTTCCAAGCGGATTCTCGAGATTAACACGATCGCCCCAAGGCCAATTCGGGCATTGCTTGCTAGATGGCAACTAGAGAGGCACGATATAGCAATGGATTTGAACTCGGTGATCGCTGAAACTAGAAACTTAATCACTGCGGTAGCGGAGCAACTGTCGGCCGCTGGCGCCAACCCTGAGCAGCTTGCAGTATCTACGCCTGCTCGCAGGCTTCTTGGGGCTTTCCCGCTCTCTGCCTCCTACAAGAAGGCCGGAGAGGGCTTTTTGCTTGGTGCTCTTGTGGTCACCACTCATGGGGATGTATTTGAACCAGGTTTGATAATCAGAGCGAGCCTCAAGGTTTTGCCGGGCCATCAAGCTCAGAGCGCTCAAGAGCGAGTAGAGCTGAGGAGAAAACTTCTGGCGGCAAAGTTCCCAGAGGACAGCGCTGTTTTGATTGACCCTCGTCGGTTGCCAATAGATGACCTAGAGGCACTAGCAAAAGAAAATGGGCCGCTAGTGCTAAGAGAAATACTTGTCGACGGGGTTCGTACTCAGCAACTCCTGGTCCGCTGGATGTCGACTGCTTCAGACTCTGACCTTAGACCGCTCGAAGATTACCTGAATGAGCGAGTCGAGTTGGCAATAACCGGAATCGCAGAAGCGTAAGCTACCAAAGTGATAATTTCCGACATCGTGATGGTTATTGCCGGCCTGATTCTTCTAATAGCGGGAGGCGAAGCCCTTGTTCGTGGCGCATCAACTTTGGCGTCCAAGGTTGGATTATCTCCACTGGTAATTGGTCTGGTAGTTGTATCTGCCGCAACCTCTGCCCCTGAACTGGCAGTGACGGTTGGGGCTGTTCTGGATGGAGAACCCGACCTCGCGGTGGGCAATGTCGTCGGAAGCAACATCGTAAATATTTTGGTGATTCTTGGAATTTCGGCGATCATCAGCCCGCTGGTCATAAAGCGTCAGCTGATTAGGTTCGATATTCCGGTAATGGTCGGTCTCTCGCTACTGCTTGTGCTGGTGAGCCTAGATGGAAGAATCAGCGTCTTTGATGGGATGTTGTTACTTGCTGTTCTAGTTTTCCACATAATCATGAGCATTCTGATTGGCAGGCGCACTGCCGTCGAGTCGAATGATAAGCCAAATGAGCTACCGGTTATTAGTAAGCCGACATCCATGTGGCTGGCCGCACTCTTACTTGCAGTCGGGGTTGGATTATTGGTTCTTGGAGCCCAATTGCTGGTTTCGGGAGCCGTGAATATTGCTACGGGGCTCGGCGTGAGCAGCCTGGTTATTGGTTTGACCGTTGTCGCCCTTGGCACCTCGTTGCCGGAACTTGCCACCTCGATCATCGCTCTCAGGCGCGGCGAGCGAGACATGGCGGTTGGAAACATTGTCGGGAGTAATCTTTTCAACATCGGTGTAGTGCTGGGTCTGCCAGCCGTTATTTTCGGCCAGGGCATTCCAGTGCCCTCAGCTGCAATTGCGCTTGATCTCCCGCTGATGCTCGCGGCGGCAGTTGCACTTTTACCAATTGCATTCACTGGCTTCATCATTGCTCGCTGGGAAGGCGTGATGTTTGTGGCACTCTACGCCGCCTACGGTCTGTATCTCGTGCTCGCATCAACCGAGCACGATGCGGCACAAGGCTTCACGATTGTCATGCTCTGGTTCGTCTTGCCGCTACTTGCCATCACCATCATTGCTGTCACCTCATACGAAGTCGGTTTAGTAAGAGGCAGAAATGGACGCATCAGGCCCAAGGATGCACCCGACAACTAACCAGATTGCAACTTACCGCTAAACGTTAAAGCGGAACTCCACAACATCGCCGTCCTGCATTGTGTAATCCTTGCCTTCGATTCTGGCCTTGCCGAGTGATTTAGCCTGAGCCATGGAGCCCGCACTGTCTAAATCGCTGAAAGAAACAACCTCAGCTTTGATGAAGCCTTTTTCAAAATCAGTATGAATAACGCCGGCAGCCTGGGGAGCCTTGGCGCCCTTTGGTATTGTCCAGGCTCTGGATTCCTTTGGCCCGGCGGTTAGATAGGTCTGAAGACCCAAAGTTTCAAATCCGATTCGTGCAAGCTGGTCAAGACCCGACTCGTTTTGCCCGAGCGACGCAAGTAACTCGTTAGCCTCCTCCGGAGACAGATCGATAAGTTCGGATTCCACCTTGGCATCCAAAAACACCGCTTCCGCGGGCTTAACCAGGTTGGCCAGTTCCTGAAGCCGCTCCGGGCTTCCAAGGACTTCCTCGTCAACATTGAACACGAACAAAATTGGCTTTGCGGTCAGCAAACCGAGCTCTCGAATCGGCTCTAAGTCGATACTTGAGAGCGAAAGCGGTGTCCCGCCGTTTAGGCACGCAATTGCATCATCGATTACTACGAGCACCGACGGATCGACTTTCTTACCCTTGACTTCCTTTTCAAGTCTTGGCCTTGCCTTCTCGAGAGTTTGCATGTCGGCGAGAATCAATTCGGTGTTGATTGTTTCGATGTCTCCGCCGGCATCCACTTTGCCCTCGACATGAATAACGTCACTATCGGCGAATCCACGAACTACCTGAGCAATTGCATCGGCCTCACGGATGTTCGCCAGAAACTTGTTCCCGAGACCTTCACCCTCTGATGCGCCCTTGACGATTCCTGCGATATCAACAAAAGAAACTGCTGCCGGAAGGATTCGCTCTGAACTAAATATCTCTGCAAGCCTCTTGAGGCGCAGGTCTGGAAGGTTCACAACGCCAATGTTGGGCTCAATTGTTGCGAATGGGTAATTCGCCGCCAATACGTTGTTTTTAGTAAGAGCGTTGAACAGGGTGGACTTGCCAACATTGGGCAAGCCGACGATTCCGATAGTTAGGGCCACCGGCAAAGCTTATTGCCTCATACTTGCTGTGTGGCCATGGAATTCATAAGCATTGACTTTGAAACAGCTAATTCCTCGCCCGCGTCCCCTTGCGCAGTGGGCTTGGTAAAGGTTACCGATGGGAAAATATCCGAGACGCTTTCGATGTTATTTCGACCGCCTTTTCCAAACAACTGGTTCCACGAAGGAAACATCCGGGTCCACGGAATCAAGCCGGAGAACATCGTGGATGCGCCTGATTGGGAGGAAGTACTCCCAGAATTGTTGCTTTTTACCGATGGGTTGCCACTTCTCGCTCACAATGCCGCTTTTGACATGGGCGTGCTTCGCGCCTCAGCCGCGGCGGTGTCATTTGATCTTCCAAACTTGAGTTATGGGTGCACGTTGCACATGGCCAGGAAGACCTACAACTTGGACAGCTACCGTTTAAACGCTGTCGCGTATGCGATAGGGCACGAAGAGTTTGCTCACCACGATGCGCTGGCGGATGCTGACGCCTGCGCAAGGATTGCGCTGGACATGGCTAACCGACACGAAGTGGGCTCTTTGGATGAGTTGCTAATCAAAACGAAGCAGCGTTTTAAGACCTTATTAGTCTGACCCCACTGCAATACTTGGGAGTATGGAAACTGGACTTATTGCTAGCAGCACAGCCATGTGGGCGGGCGTCAGTGCCCTTCTATTCGGCCTAATCATTGGAGCCGTATTCGGCATTAGATTCCAGAAACGAAAAATCGTTGGATCTGACCCGGAACTTGGAAGCAAGTTGGCCGGCCTAGAGGCAACAGAAAAGGAGCTGCGCGCTCAGCTTCTCAAGGCCGACCAGGCCGCTGCAATTCAGGCCAATCAGCAAGACCAGGAAAATAAAGTTTTAGTTCAGCTGGGACCAGTAAAGCAACAGCTTCAACAAATGCAAGATGTTGTCCAACGCCTGGAGCGAGAGCGCACCGAGCAATTCAGCTCCATCTCCGAGCAGTTGAGAACCGCGGTCGAAACCGATGAGAATCTCAGAAAGCAAACTCAGCAGCTTTCCCAGGCGCTTAGCTCAAACAGCCTTCGGGGCGTTTGGGGTGAGACTCAACTTCGGAAACTGGTGGAGCTTGCCGGTCTAATCAAGCATGCAGACTTTTCCGAGCAGGCAACCATCACCACCGACACCGGTATGGGCCGGGCTGACATGGTGATCAACCTTCCCGGAGGCAAGTCACTAGCCATTGACTCCAAGGTTCCATTCAGCGCCTATCAAGAAGCCAGCGCTATCTCGGAACTTGCAACCGGCGAAGAAGCAAGCCGACGGGACCGCCTGATCAAGGACCACGTAGCCGCAGTAAGAAAACACATTGACGACTTGGGCAGTAAGGCCTATTGGACTGGCTTAAATTCGTCTCCAGATTTCGTGATCTGTTTTCTGCCGAGCGAATCTTTGCTTTCTGCCGCTCTGGATTCGGACCCCGCGCTGATGGAGTACGCATTCAAGAAAAACGTTGCGCTCTCGTCTCCGGTTTCGCTGTTTTCCGTTCTGAAAACAATCAACTACATTTGGCGCCAAAACGCGGATGAGTCCCAGGTTCGCTCAATGATAAAACTGGGCCGAGAGCTTTATGAACGAGTTGGAAAGCTTGCTACTCTCACGTCAGACCTTGGCAACAAACTAACCTCAACGGTGAAGTCCTACAACGCCTTCGTGTCCAGCCTGGAGTCCAGAATGCTGGTGACTGCCAGGAAGCTAAATGATCTTGACGAGAATGAGCTGGGAATTGACTCGATTACCGAACCCAAGCAAATCGAGGAATCTCCAACCGCAATGACCTCCAAGGAGCTTTCCGACGACTGAGCACTTATCGCTATAGTGTTGAGAACGCGCCTACAAAGATGTGAGTGGAATCTCAGTTTTTACTACCCCACCTTCAAGGAGTAACCATGGCAGGCAATACCTCCATAGTCACGCTCACGCCAGCCCCAACTCTCGACAGAACCTACTTCGTAAACAACTTAGAAGCTGGCGGTGTAAACCGTGCTACTCGAGTGGGCGAGGAGTTAGCCGGCAAGGGGATCAATGTTTCTAGAGCCCTAAGGCTTGCGAATATAGAAGCCCCTGGAATCGTGCCGATTGGTGATGCAGACACTGGCGTTCTGGAGCGCACAGGTTCTGAATTTCTCACGCCGCTTTGGGTTGAAGGGACACTTCGTGTCTCAACTACAATCGTCGAAGAAAACGGACCGACCACAAAAATTAATGAAAATCCAAGGGCCCTAAAGCAAGCTGACTGGGATCACGTCCTGAGACTCACTGAGGAAACCCTGGTCGCCAGTGGCGCCATGTGGTTGGTTGTTGCCGGCGCTCACCCAGACATACTGGAAACAGGCGAGGCAATAGATCTTCAGCCGCTATTCGATCTGACGAAAAAACTTGGTGTTCGCGTTGTGCTTGATACTTCCGGCCCCGCACTTCGTTTCTGGGCTCAAAATGGCAGCGCCACAGTTATGAAGCCCAACGCTCACGAACTAGCCGAGTGCGTCGGAAGAGAGCTCACTACTTTTGGGGACGTAATTGCTGCGGCTCGCCAGCTAAACGGCTGGGGAATCGACTGCGTGATGGCTTCATTGGGAGTCGACGGAATACTTGCCGTCACAAGCTCGCACGCGATACATGCCCGCACAGCTCCCGTGAAGGTCATCAACACTGTCGGAGCTGGGGATTCGACCATTGCCGGGTTCCTTGCGGCACTGGCCACGCATCCGGCTGACGAGACCGCATACGGAGTTGGGTTCGACATAGCCGAAGGTATTTCGGCGGCGGTTCAATGGGGAGCGGCAAAAGTCCAACAACCTACCAGTGGACTCCAAAGCATTGAGAACCTTGTTTCAGCGACAGTTAACCAAAATCCAGACCGAAATCACCTTCTCGGTGAGCCAGCAAAGCCCTAAGGAGCAAACATCATGGCAGTCGTAACTTCCAACGAATATTCTGAGATGCTGAACCGCGCCAAAGCCGGGGGCTTTGCCTATCCAGCCCTCAATGTGTCGAGCTCCCAGACTTTGAATGCAGCCCTTGCCGGCTTGCAGGCAGCCGGTTCCGACGGCATCCTGCAGGTCTCCACGGGGGGAGCAGACTATTGGTCCGGTTCGACAATAAAGCACCGAGTTTCCGGCGCATTGGCCTTTGCTGCCTTTGCTAAAGAGGTCGCTAAAAACTATGACATCAAGGTCGCCCTCCACACCGATCACTGCTCAGAAGATCAGCTTGACGGATTTGTGCGTCCCCTCTTGGAGCTCTCGGCGGAAAGGGTTAGGTCGGGCGGCGAATCGATCTTCAACTCCCACATGTGGGATGGATCGGCAATTGCCCTGGATAAGAACTTGGTCATTGCCCAGGAGCTGCTTGCAAAGACCCACAATGTGGGAGCAGTTCTTGAAATTGAAGTGGGCGCGGTTGGCGGCGAAGAGGATGGCGTTGAAGGCGCAATCGATGAGCACCTCTACACAACTGTTGAAGACGGAATCAAGACCATCGAAGCTCTGGGTTTGGGTGAAAAAGGACGATACCTGTCGGCTCTAACCTTTGGAAACGTTCACGGTGTCTATAAGCCAGGCAACGTCCACCTTCGACCTGAGCTACTAGAGGAAATTCAGCGTGAGATCGGGGCGAAATACGGACAAGAGAATCCGTTTGACTTGGTCTTCCATGGCGGATCCGGATCAACCGACAAAGAGATATCCGATGCGGTTTCATTCGGTGTAATCAAAATGAACATTGACACCGACACCCAATACGCATTCACCCGGCCAGTGGTGAACCACATGCTAAAAAACTACGATGGCGTTTTGCGCATCGATGGCGAAGTTGGAAACAAGAAGCTCTATGACCCCAGGAACTGGGGAGCTGCCGCTGAGGCAGGCATGGCATCTCGAGTGATTCAGGCTGCCACGCAGTTGGGTTCCGCCGGCAAGTCCGCCTGGTAGTTTTCTAAAAAACTTCTCTAGGGGTAATTAGCGCTTTTTGTTCGACGTATCGTGACCTGCGCCTTTTAGCTCCTTGCGGAGCTCTTTTGGCAGCGAGAACTGAATGTCCTCTTCGGCGGTGGTGACCGTAGAAACGTTGCCAAAACCCTTCTCATCAAGGTAGTCGAGTACATCTGACACAAGCTCCTCAGGCACTGATGCGCCCGAACTCACTCCAACGGTTGCAACGCCTTCAAACCAGGACTCTTCAATTTCGGACGCAAAGTCGACTCGATAGGCGGCTTTCGCCCCTGCCTCAAGAGCAACTTCGACGAGCCTGACGGTGTTCGACGAGTTTGCCGATCCGACAACAATTACGAGATCGGAATCGGCACCGATTTTCTTGATGGCCACCTGACGGTTTTGGGTGGCGTAACAGATGTCATCGCTGGGCGGATTCTCCAACAGCGGGAATCTCTCGCGGATTTTCAGAACAGTTTCCATGGTTTCGTCGACCGACAACGTAGTTTGAGAAAGCCAAATGACCTTACTCGGGTCTTTGACCTTGGCCTTTGCGATGTCTTCATTGCCGTCAATTAGCTGGACTATACCTGGAGCCTGACCTGCGGTTCCCTCAACCTCTTCGTGACCTTCGTGGCCAACCAAAAGAATGTCGTAACCCTCTTTTTCAAAGCGCTGAACCTCGCGGTGGACCTTGGTTACCAATGGGCAGGTAGCGTCGATGGTTTGTTGGTTCCTGGATTCGGCCATCGCAACTACCGCTGGAGAAACTCCGTGAGCACTAAAGATCATGACGCAACCCTCAGGGGCCTCATCCACTTCTTCAACAAATATTGCTCCACGACGTTCTAAGGAGCGCACGACATGTTTGTTGTGGACTATTTGCTTGCGAACATAAACCGGCGCTCCGTAGTGGTCTAAGGCCTTTTCAACTGCGATCACCGCTCGGTCTACTCCTGCGCAGTAGCCTCTCGGCGCCGCTAGGAGGACTTTCTTGTTCGTTCCAGTGTCTTTTAGGTCGGTATTGTTGATAAGGGTCACCATTCAATTCTACAAACCCCAGCAAGGAGGTCAGTTTGGAGCAAGCAGTCGGTAATGAGTTGCAATCCAAAGTTAGCACTGAGCATTCCCCATGGCAGGTTTCCACGCTATCTAAATCACTAAAGGACTGGATTGAGAAGCTTGGGAGAGTCTGGATTGAAGGAGAACTGCAGTCGTTCACCGAGCGCGGGACCAACATGTTTGGGTCAATCCGTGATCTAGACATTGAAAATTCAATTGAAATACACGCTTTTGCGAGCTCCGGAGCTGAGATAGCGCCCGGGCTTAGCCAAGGCGACCGAGTAGTAGCACTTGTGCAACCAGTGTTCTGGCCGAAAAACGGCAAGCTAACGATGCGCGTTATCCAGATGCACAAGGTTGGACTTGGAGAGCTTCTTGAGCGAATCGAAAAACTTAAGCTTCAACTAATCGCCGAGGGCCTCACTGATGCGGGGCTAAAAAAGCCTCTTCCCTTTTTGCCAAACAAAATTGGCCTCATCACTGGTGCAAAATCTGACGCCGAGAAGGATGTTCTTCAAAACTCCCGGCTGCGCTGGCCCGAAGTCGAATTCGAAGTGATAAATACACTAGTTCAGGGCGATCGAGCAGTGGCAGAGATTATTTTGGCCCTTGAGCAACTGGACCTGATGACTGATGTAGACGTGATAATCATCGCCCGTGGCGGTGGAAGTTTCCAAGATCTACTTCCTTTTAGCGACGAGCGCCTGGTGCGGGCTGCCGCTGCAGCCAAAACGCCGATAGTCAGCGCCATTGGCCACGAAAATGACCAGCCACTTTTAGACTTAATTGCGGACCTCCGAGCATCAACACCGACCGATGCCGCTAAGAGAGTCGTCCCAGACATCGCAGAGGAATTTTCCAAGCTCTCCAATGCCGCAGAACGAATTTGGTTTCGAATGTCGTCTCTGGTTGAAAACCAGCAGCAAAGCATTACCTCGATGAGGTCCCGGCCCGTTCTGGCATCTCCATTCGGTTTCGTTGATAACCAACAAGAAATTTTGACTCAAGCAACCAGAAGGCTTGTTGAAATCTTGGGCTTCCGAATTGAGCGGAGCACTGCTGAGGTTGAGCAGTTACATGCTCGCGCTAGGTCCCTATCGCCGCAATTGACTTTGGAACGCGGCTACGCGGTGATAACTTCGGTCGATGGCAAAGTAATCAACATGGCAAAAAAAGGCGAGGCCTTTAGTGTCGTTTCAGCCAGCCAGGAAATTTCAGCAACAGTAGATGATGTTAGGGAGAGAGATGTCAAAAGAAATTAGTTCACTGAGCTACGAGCAGGCCAGAGACGAGCTTCAGGAAGTCGTGCAGCAACTAGAGCAGCAAAATGTGAGCTTAGAGTCTTCAATGGCCCTCTGGGAGCGTGGTGAGGCTCTGGCTAAGCACTGCGAAGAGTGGTTGAGTGGCGCTCGCAAAAAACTAGACAAGGCATCCAAGGAGCGTCAGACCAAGTGAGCCTTACCCCAGAGCAGCGCCGAGCGAAACAAACCATAAGAAATCTAATCCTTTCACTGATTGTGACCACTGGCTTGGTGGCCGCAATCTACCTTGGTGTTCCAAGAGATGACAGCAATCGAATTGCTGCGGTGGATTACCAGACAATCTCCGTGGAAGCGTCAGAATCACTCGGCCAGCAAGCTCTGAGCCCAGAGGTCCCCTCGGACTGGTGGGCTAACGCCGCACGATTAGAGACAAATCTCGGAGTTGTCAGTTGGTATGTCGGATTCGTGACCGAGGACAACCAGTACATTGGACTTTCTCAAGCATATGATTCCAATCCTTCCTGGGAGAGCGACTTACTAAGCAGTAACTTCCAAGACGGGCAAATCGAACTGTCGGGATTAACCTGGGAAATATGGCCAACAATCAACCCATCTTCTCCTCCCGGGACCACTGAATATGCGCTTTTGCACCGACTAGAGAATTCTGTGGTTGTAATCTATGGAACAGCTGTTACGGCTGATTTTGAAAAGCTGGCAAAAGCTATTTCATCTGAACTCAACTAGGAAATTTATGGCCGAAGTTCTGACCTCCGAGCAAGCTTGGAGCAAGCTAGTGCGAGGCAACAAGAATTTCGTATCCGGTGTACCCGAGCACCGGCATCAAGACGCTGAACAACGACGCGAGCTAGCAGGAGAGCAAACACCGTTCGCAGCAGTTTTTGGCTGCTCAGATTCGAGACTTGCAGCGGAGATGATCTTCGATGTTGGGCTTGGCGACTTATTCGTTGTTCGAAATGCAGGCCAAGTGTTGGCGGAGACAATTCTGGGTTCTCTGGAATTCGCGGTTGAAGTAATAGGCGTCCCTTTGATACTCATACTCGGCCACGACCAATGTGGTGCTATCAAGGCTGGAATGGCCGCTCAAGAGGGAAAGTTGTCTGCAAAAGGCGAGTTCATTCACAATATTGTGAACCGAATTACTCCGACCATTGAGCGCGGACTGGCCCTCGGAGAAACGTCGATCGACGAATTTACCAACCGCCACATCAGAGATACCGTCCAGGAAATTGCTGACAAATCCGCCGTTATTAGAGATGCAATCGAGGCCGGTCGAGTTGCGATCGTCGGAGCACAGTACAAACTAGAGCTTGGTGAAGTCCGCGTAGTCGAATTTCGTGGAACAATCGAATTAGACAGATAGCGAGAGATTGATGGAATATCGCATAGAGCAAGACACCATGGGTGAGGTAAAAGTTCCCAAAGACGCGCTCTACCGGGCTCAAACACAACGTGCGGTTGAAAACTTTCCAATCTCCGGAACCAGATTAGAAAAAGAACAGATAGTCGCTCTGGCCCGCATCAAAAAAGCTGCAGCACTAGCTAATGCCCAGCTGGGCATTCTTGACGAGAGTATTTCCGCATCAATTCAGTTTGCCGCTGATCAGATTATCGCCGGCGAACACCATGAGCACTTCCCCGTAGATGTATTTCAAACCGGCAGTGGCACTAGCTCGAACATGAACATGAACGAGGTCTTAGCAACTCTAGCCACCAGTCACTTGGGATCCGAGGTTCACCCAAACGATCACGTAAACATGTCGCAATCCTCCAATGATGTATTCCCAACGTCAGTTCACGTTGCAATCACCAGCGCGCTTATCAAAGATCTCCTGCCTTCACTCGATTACCTAGCCGGACATCTTGAAAAAAAGGCGATCGCTTGGAATGATCTGGTTAAGCCTGGCCGTACCCACTTGATGGACGCCACCCCGGTCACTTTTGGGCAGGAATTTGCCGGTTATGCAGCGCAAATCCGATACGCGATCGAGCGAGTCGAAGCGACCCTGCCGAGAGTCAGCGAAGTCCCGCAGGGCGGGACCGCCACAGGCACCGGCATAAACACACCCAAGGGCTTCCCCCAGGCAATAATTAACCATCTAGCCAAGGAAACTGGCCTCCCGATCACCGAAGCTCGTGACCACTTTGAAGCGCAGGGCGCGAGAGACGCGCTCGTGGAGGCATCCGGTGCGCTTAAGGTTTTGGCGGTAAGCCTAACTAAAATCAACAACGATATTCGTTGGATGGGATCTGGCCCAAACACTGGACTCGGCGAACTGCAGATTCCAGATCTTCAGCCCGGTAGCTCAATCATGCCCGGCAAAGTGAATCCGGTAATCCCGGAGGCGGTACTAATGGTTTGCGCAAAAGTAATTGGAAATGATGCGACCGTGACTTGGGCCGGTGCAAGTGGAAACTTCGAGTTGAACGTTGCTATCCCTGTCATGGGGAACGCTCTCCTGGAGTCGATCAGGTTGCTTTCAAGCTCAATGCGTGTTCTTGCCGACAAAACAATCGATGGCTTACTGGTGAATGAGGATAGGGCCAAGGCGCTCGCAGAATCATCACCGGCGATAGTCACACCCTTGAATAAGGTCATCGGATATGAAGCGGCCGCAAAGATTGCCAAGCACGCGGTGGCAAACAGTGTCACGGTGAAACAGGCCGCGCTTGATCTAGGGTATGTCGACGGCGACACACTGAGCCTCGAGCAACTCGACCAGCTGCTAGCAGTACTTCCTATGACCAGGCCTCCCCAGTAATAACTGCCGACACCGGTGAATAGGAAACGACCAAAAACCCAATGAGTAAATAGGGTCCTAGAGGTATTAGCGTTCGGGGATTTAGCTTTCCCATCACTAAGCCAACAAGACTGGCTGAGCTTGCCAGGGCCAGGCTAAGACTCAGAGAAAATAAAACTAGAGCCGGCGAATGCCAACCTAGGCAAACATGCATCGCAGTCAAAAGTTTTACGTCGCCCATCCCAATTGTTCCGAATCTAGCCAGCAGGAAGCCGATAACAGCGGTTACTACCCCGAGCGCGATACCCACTGCAAAATCCTCCCAGAGTGCCTCAAGGAGGCTGGTAAGCAGTGTTCCAGCAATGGAAGTAGAGATCAAAAAGTAGGTGTGCTTATTTGGAAGCCGGTGTTCTCTAACATCAGTGATCGACAGCGGGATAGCAAGAGCAGCAATGAGTACTATCGGAACCAAAGATAAATAACCTGCGAACATCACCACAAGCTAGAACCAAAGTGGTGGGGACGTTCTGGGTTATCCCCAGTTGTTAGTCAAGTAGCTCGGTCACCAACGCTGCAATTTCACTTCGCTCCGACCTCGTCAGAGTGACGTGGCTGAAGATTGACTGGCCCTTGAGCTTCTCTACAACCGAGGCAACTCCATCGTGCCTTCCAACTCGTAAGTTGTCGCGTTGAGCCACGTCGTGAGTCAAAATAACGCGGGATTTTTGACCTATCCGAGAGAGCATTGTCAGTAGAACGTTTCTCTCAAGCGACTGTGCTTCATCGACAATTACGAAGGTGTCGTGGAGTGATCGACCGCGAATGTGAGTGAGCGGCAAAACCTCGAGGATTCCACGATTCATGACTTCTTCGATTACCTCTTTAGAAACCAGCGCCCCAAGGGTGTCAAAAACTGCCTGCGCCCAGGGATTCATTTTCTCGGCTTCGGAGCCGGGCAGATAGCCCAGCTCCTGCCCACCTACGGCGTATAGCGGGCGGAAGACCATGATCTTTTTGTGCTGGCGTCTTTCCAGCACTGCTTCTAGGCCCGCACACAAAGCTAAAGCGCTCTTCCCTGTTCCCGCGCGTCCCCCCAGAGAGACGATGCCCATTGCCGGGTCCAGCAGTGAATCGATGGCAAGCCTTTGCTCTGCCGATCGGCCATGAAGACCAAAAAGGTCTCGATCGCCCTTGACTAGACGAATAGTGCGGTTCTCACTAACTCGACCCAGCGCGCTTCCTCTCTCAGAAACCAGGACCAGACCAGTGTTCATCGGCAACTCCTTGGCCGAATCATGAACTAATTCCTCGTTGTCATAGAGGTTCGCCATGTCATCGCCAGAAAGCGATACCTCAGCAATACCGCTCCACTCATCGGTTGCCAGCTCGTGGAGGTATTCTTCAGCGTTCAGGCCGATAGATGAGGCTTTTACTCTCATCGGAAGATCCTTGGATACGAGCGTGACTTGGAAACCCTCGTTTTGAAGGTTTGCCGCTACGGCCAAAATACGGGAGTCGTTATCCCCCAGCTGAAACCCCGTTGGCAAAATGCTTTGCTCGATGTGGTTGAGCTCTACTCTGAGGGTCCCGCCCTGGCCAACTTCGACCGGGAAGTCAAGTCGCTCATGCTTTTTTCGAAGGTCATCCAGAAGGCGCAGCGCCTTTCTTGCGAAGAACCCAATCTCTAAATCGTTTCGCTTTTTTTCAAGCTCATTGATAACCACGATTGGCAAAACAACTTCGTGTTCGGCAAACCTAAACATTGCCTTGGGGTCGGATAACAGCACAGAGGTGTCAAGGACGAATGTCCTCAACGCAGTTGGTGTGTGTTCCTTGATTTTCTTGGCTCTTGGGCTCACCGCCTCAGGCTCAACTCCGGCTTTGTTTTTCGAATTGGTCCTGGGGCTTGAGGTATTTGCCAATTTGGCTCCTGTCGGTATGAACCTTTTTCTAAATCTAGACCTGCGTTTTTCGCAAGACGTAAAAAGACACGCCGGATATCAAATCGTTCACCTATCTATTTGCTAACTTCCGTAGCGACGATGCCTGCCTTGAAAGTCTCGAAGCGCCCGCAGAAAATCAACTCTGCGGAAATCTGGCCAAAGAGCCTCTGCAAAGTAAAACTCGCTATTAGCGCTTTGCCAAAGCAGGAAGCCGCTTAGGCGCTGCTCACCGCTGGTTCTAATTAGCAAATCGGGATCTGGCTGGCCGCCGGTGTAAAGATGCTCCGCAATAAGCTCCGGGGTCATTACCTCAGCAAGCTGGTCAACGGTACTGCCGTCTTTTGAATGCTTCCGCAATATATCCCTCATGGCATCTGCTATTTCCTTGCGACCCCCGTAGGCGATCGCAAGGTTCACATGCGTTCCAGAATTATTACTGGTCGCTTTTTCAACAGCCGCTAAGCGCCCAATCGCCCGCGCAGGAAGTGCCTCTTTATCCCCCACCATTTGTAATTTCCAGCGCCCAATATCCGCCAGCTCTTCGCTCATAGACACGATGATGTCCACAAGTTCGGTCAGCTCTTGACTGGTTCTTCCCTTGAGGTTGTCGGTGGAAAGTAAGTAGAGAGTCACGTGCCTCACGCCGAGATCAGAGCACCATGATAAAAACTCGATTATCTTTTTTGCCCCGGCCGCGTGACCCTGGCCGGCGGCCTCGAAGCCTTGCACTTTAGCCCAACGTCGATTCCCATCCACCATCACACCAATGTGTTTGGGCATGTCCTCTTTGCTCAGGTTCCGCTCAAGAACTTTGGAATATAAGCCGTATAGCAAATTCTGCACCTTTGAATGCTACCTGAAACAACTCGATGCCCTAGCCTTGAGAACATGGCAAAGTCAGATTCCCCGGATCCGCTTCACGTACCACTCAGCGGTCTCAAGGGCTCCGTCACTCAGGACGATTTTCGGCCAAGTTGGAGAGGGTGGATCCACACCGGAGTGTTGCCATTCGTAATCGCTGCCGGAGTTCTGTTAATCATCTTCTCTGACGGCTGGCAAGCTAAAACTGCTGCGGCGATCTACTTCGCCAGTTCAATTTTGCTGTTTGGAAACTCTGCCCTGTATCACCGCTTCAACTGGGGGCCAGTTACCAAGGTCGTCCTGAAGCGTATCGATCACTCAAACATTTTCCTGTTGATCGCGGGAACCTACACCCCGATGGCTGTCACCGCATTGGTCGCCGACAAGGGCATCTGGCTTTTGACCGCAGTCTGGTCAACAGCGCTTCTAGGAATTGGCTTTAGGATCTTTTGGATAAACGCACCCAGGTGGCTTTACGTTCCGATTTACCTGGGAATGGGCTGGATAGCAGTCCTATTCGTTCCAGATTTCCTTGAAACAAATTGGGTCATGATGACGCTCGTAATTGTTGGTGGGCTGTTTTATTCATTGGGGGCCGTGTTCTACGGACTAAAACGTCCGAACCCGTCTCCGAAGCACTTTGGCTTTCACGAGATTTTCCATGCGCTCACAGTTGCGGCTTTTTTCTGCCACTGGACCGCATGTCTACTTATTGGCCTGGACCCTCTTCTGGGCTCGCTCGCTTCGGCTTCATAGGAGGCTCCGGCCGATCCGGCTTCGTAATTTCGATGTTTCCCAGCTCTTCTGCTGCGAGCTTTGCCCTTATTTCAGTGCGATAGCGAGTGTCTCTGACTCTGCGGTTCATGTCAAAAATTAGTGCCACCGCGATACCGGCCACTGAAAAAGTCACGATAAAGCCGATAAGCCCCGGTGAGTTGTAAGTGTCGTCGGGCACTGGGATTGGAGTGGCAGTAACTTCGATAAATATCGCTAGCAAGAAATCCATTACTCAAGTATTCCACCTGTGCCTTAAACTTTTAGCACGATGAGTACAAATGAAGAGCTCCTGGCTAAACGCTACGGCGCCAAGAAGCCAAGTAACCCGATTAGAAATCGAGTGCTATCCATACTCGGGGTATCTGGATTGGTCGCAATGGCTGGATACTTCGCGTTGGCGAACTACTCCCCTGTCACAAGCACCGACGTGGGATTCCGGGTTCTTTCGGAATGGCGTACCGAAGTTGATTTTGAACTTAGTAAACCGGCTGAAGCCGTTGTTCTCTGCTCCTTTGAGGCCCTGGATAACAGCTTCGGAGTTGTTGGCTGGGCAGAGTATGAATTTGGCCCTTCCGATACCACAACCAACCGCTACACCATAAACCTCAACACTTATTCGATGGCGGTAACAGGCTTGGTCGACGAGTGCAGGCTGCGTTAGAGTGTTTATGGCTCGCTAGGCGGGCTGTTTCAATACCCGAAAGAGATTTTTATGAGCGACGACCTATTGCTTACCCAAGCGGCCTTTGACAGGCTCATGGCTGAACTCACTCAACTTATGACAGTTGAGCGAGGGCTAATAAGCCGCAAAATCCAGGAGGCCCGCGAAGAAGGCGACCTAAAAGAGAACGGGGGCTACCACGCCGCCAAGGAAGAGCAAGGCAAACTGGAATCCAGAATCAACCGACTTCAAAACATGCTCGGAAATGCCGAGATCGGCGAAGCCGACCCTTCAGATGGAGTCGTCAAACAGGGGCTCGTCGTTAGCTGCAATCTGAACGGTTCTCCGTTGGAGTTTTACCTAGGCAGCAATGAAGTCTTTGACGGAACTGAGTTCCAGGCAAAAATCGACGAGGGTGACCTCGACGTTTACAGTCCAGATTCACCGATCGGTAAAGCGGTGATGGGGCAAAAAGTTGGGAGCTCCGTCAGCTTTAGTGCACCAAACGGTAAGGAAATAGCAGTCGAAATTTCGGGTCTAAAAAACTTTAGCTTTTAGTCTTCGGTCATTCGTGGGCTGAGGCCCGCTGCTTTCAGCGACTCGAAGACCTCGTCGCGATGAGACTTGCCACGCGTTTCGATGCTCAGCTCTAATTCAACTTCGCTTATTTGAAGGCCGTCACCGTGCCTTGTGTGAAGAACCTCTACAACGTTAGCTCCGGCGTCTGCTACGGCCTGCGCCGTTAGGACCAGCTGTCCGGGACGGTCCGGAAGCATTACGGCTATGTTTGTGTATCGATCAGATGCCGCCAGCCCGTGACGGATCACGCGTTGCAATAGCAATGGATCAACGTTCCCACCCGAAAGTATTACCGCAGTTGTACCGGATAGTTTGACCTTGTTCGCCAGAATTGCCGCAACTCCAACCGCTCCACCAGCCTCGACTACCAGCTTTGACTTCTCCATGACAATAACCATGGCCTTAGCCATCTCGTCTTCGGTAACAGTAACTATTTGGTCGACATGCTGGCTTATGAGATCGAAGGGAATTTGACCAGGCTTGCCCACGGCGATTCCGTCCGCAATTGTCGGTGACATTTTTATCGCAACCGGCTTTCCTGCTGCGAGAGACACTGGATAAGCCGCTGCTGCTTCGGCCTGTATTGCAATGACATTTATCTTTTTGCCACGCTTTGCAGCCATGAGTTTCGCGACAGTTGCGACGCCGGCAGCCAACCCTCCGCCTCCCAAACAAACCAGAATGTTGTCGACTTCAGGAAGGTCTTGGAGAATTTCAAGCCCCACAGTGCCCTGCCCAATTACTACGTCTCTGTCGTCAAAAGGAGGAATCAATACCGCTCCTGATTTCTCGGTGAACTCCCGAGCAGCCTTCATCGTCTCGTCAACAATCTGGCCGGTCAGGATAACCTCGGCACCGAAATCTAGGGTTGCCTGATATTTAGGAAGTGACGCGCCAACCGGCATAAAAATAGTCGCTTTAATTCCAAGCTCTTTGGCCGCGTAAGCCACACCCTGTGCATGATTGCCGGCCGATGCCGCCACCACTCCCCGGGCTCGATGCTCTGGCGATAGTTTCGAAATTATGTTGTAGGCACCGCGTAGCTTAAAGGAACCCGTTCTCTGCAGATTTTCACACTTAAAAAACACCGGACTGTCAATGTACTCGCTTAGCCAGTCACTCTTTAGTAGCGGAGTTCGAACCGCAACACCGACGATGGTCTGCTGAGCCTCTTCGAATTGCTCTAGCGTGATTGGTTCAACTGCTGCCATTAGGAAACCTCAAAATCTAAGAATGACTAGAAGTCTAGTGATTTAGAAGCCCTTACCAATCTGCTTGAGTCTTTCGACTCTCTTAGTTATAGGGGGATGGGTGGAGAATGCGCGCTCCACGAACCCCGGCTTAAGAGGGTCATTTATGTACATGTGCGCCATCGCGGAGTTCGCGCGCTTCATGGGCTTTCCAAATTCACCGAGCTTAACCAGTGCCGATGCCAGGCCATCTGGGAAGCGAGTCATCTCAACCCCAGAGGCATCAGCCAGATATTCACGCTGTCTGGACACGGCAGCCGAAACTAGGGGTCCAATTAGCCACGCGATTATCATTCCGACAACCCCTGCTAGAACAAGAATCAACCCAAGTTGACCGCTATTTCGATTGCCCCCCATTCTGGAATAAAAAGACATACGAATTGCTATGTCTGCCAGTAGGCCAACGGCGGAAATCAGGCCAAAAACAATCATCGAGACGCGAATGTCATAGTTTTTCACGTGCGACATCTCATGAGCCATGACACCCTCAAGCTCGTTGTCATCCATGATCTCCAGCAGGCCGGTCGTAACTCCAACGACTGCGTTTTCGGGATTTCTCCCGGTAGCGAAGGCGTTTGGCGCGGCGTCTTCGATCAGGTACACCTTGGGCATCGGCATGCCCTGTGAGATGCTCAGATTTTCTACTGTGTTCCACAATCTTGGATTATCTTTTTTCTCAATTTGCTTGGCCCCACTCACCGAAATCGCTATTCGGGAGCCGGCGTAGTACTGGACCAACGCGTAGACGATCGCAAATGCGACGATAAAAATCGCACTAGACCCGTTGCCGCTGTATGCGCCCCAGAGAAAGGCGATGCCACCCAGAAGCACAATGAAACCGGTGATTATAAATACGGTATTTCTCTTATTCCTGGCGATCGCCGAGTACACGTGGGGCGCTTAGAACTGAACTGTAGGCGGCTCTGCAATGGCGTCGGGGTCTTCAACCTCGAAAAACTCGCGCTCAGAGAAGCCTAGGTTTGAGGCAAAAACATTATTTGGAAACTGCAAGATCTTCGTATTCAGTTCGCGCACTCCACCGTTGAAAAAGCGCCTAGCGGCCATTACTTTATCCTCGGTATCGGTAAGCTCTCGCTGCAGCTCAAGAAAGTTAGTAGATGCTACAAGTACTGGGTAGGCCTCTGAGACCGCGAAAAGGCTCTTCAGAGCTCCCTGGAGGGCTCCCTCTGCCTTCCCGGCTTGCGCTGGGTGCTCGAGCGCCTCAGGCGAAACAGTGGCGGCCCGCGCTTTTGTCACATTTTCAAAAACTTCTTTTTCGTGGGAAGCATAGCCTCGAACGGTTTCAATCAGATTGGGGATCAAATCTGCTCTGCGCTTGAGCTGAACGGTGATGTCGCTCCAGGCCTCGTCTACCCTAACCTTGAGGGTTACCAGCGCGTTGTATGTCACCCATAGGTACAGCCCCAAAAGGACTACTGATCCAATTACGACCCAAATTGCGATATCCACGTTATTCCTTAGCGTCTAGACCCAAAAGACTATGCCCTTTTGCTGTGATGTGACTGACAAACCTGGTGCCCCGAGTGGGACTCGAACCCACACTGTGACGATTTTAAGTCGTCTGCCTCTGCCATTGGGCTATCGGGGCAAAGGACAAAATACCTTGGAGTTCTCCCAGGTTTTTCGTCCTAGAAATTATTTTCCAGTTTTGGCAGCCCAGGTTTCAAAGAATAGTCGCGGGTTGCGCATCGCCTCGACACTTGAAAGGTCGCGGCCCAGGAAGATGTTCCAGAACCAACCGGAGACAACGCGAATTTTGCGTTCCCAGGTTGGCATTGCCAGCCCATGGTAGCCGCGGTGCGCTATCCATGCCACAAAACCAGTTAGCCCAATTTTTCCAGACTGGAAAACGCCAACTCCAATACCTAATCCAGCAACGGCCCCGAGGTTTTTGTGGTGGTATTCGTGTGGCGCTTCTCCCCGAATGTCTCCGACGATATTCTTGGCCAAAAGCTTCGCCTGCCTGACTGCATGCTGGGCGTTTGGAACACAGTAACCTCCGACTCCACCACCGGTTGTGTCCGGAACAGCGGCCACATCCCCTGCGGTCCAAGCACCTGCAATAACTTTTTCACCATCAACAATTTGCAATCGAGTGTTAGCTGAAATTCGGAATCTGTCGTCCAGCGGGAAATCGCAGTTCTTAACAATCGGTGCGGCAGCTACACCCGCGGTCCAGATAATCAAATCTGACTCCATCGACTGTCCAGTAGACAAGGTGACTAGGCCTTTTTCAGCTGAGGAAAGCTGCGTGTTCAGGTGTACCTTCGCGTTGCGCTTTTCCAGGTTGGCTATTACCCAGAGCGAGGTTTTCAAGGAAACTTCCGGCATGATTCGTCCGGCTGCCTCGACTAAGTGAAATTCGATTTCCTCAAAATCAATCTGAGGATAGTAGCGCACCAATGCCGTGGCCGCGCTGAGAAGCTCAGCGAAAGCCTCCACTCCAGCGAAGCCTCCCCCAACCACTACGGTTGTCAACAATCGACTTCGTGACTTGCTGTTTTTGGGCAGTGCTGCTGCGCGCTCAAAGTTTCCGACCATGCGGTTGCGAATCTCAACGGCCTCTTCAACCGTCTTGATTCCAATTGCCTCTTCGGCAACCCCCTTGATCGGGAAAGTTCTGGTTACGGCTCCGGCCGTCATGATTATTTGGTCATATTCCAAAACTCTGTTTTTGCCGCCTGGGATCTTTACGGTTGCCTTTTTTTGCCTATGGTTCACTTTTGTCATACTTCCGGCAATAAGTGTGGTCTTCCTCAAATGCTGACGGTGGGAAACGATAACGTGGCGCGGCTCAATCGAGCCGGCCGCCACCTCCGGCAAAAATGGCTGATAGGTCATGTATGGCAGCGGATCGACGAGCGTTATTTCTGCTTCATTCTTTCCTAAAGTTTTCTCGAGCTTCCAGGCAGTGTAAAAGCCGGCATAGCCGCCACCAATGATGAGTATTTGCTGCTTCGGCTTTGGATCAAATATTTTTTCGGCCACAGCATTAGGGGTCTTGGAGTTTAGTTTCGCAATAGTCATTATGTTTGCGCTGGTTACTTTCGTATTTTTCTACCCTGGCCCTCATTGCGCCATTTGCGCAGTGCTAACCAGAGCAACGGTGCCGCGGGCGTTATCAGTAAATAGAGTAGCGGATTTAAGTACCAGGATGCTTGGGAAGCTTGCGATTGCAGAGCGTTTCGAGTGTCGGGTGCACCTAAAAAGCTCTCGGGCGCAATCGGGGTAACAAGATTTGACCCTTCAGGCTCGGCTGTTTCGGATGCTCGATAAAGAGATACCCAGTAACTCAGTGAGCCGAGCGGGTTTGTCGTTGCCGTCAATGCCGATGCGATGGCGGATGTTGGATCAACTAAGCCAAATCCATAAAACTCGTCGAACCCCGGCTCTCCTAAATCTCGAGTGGTATTAATCAGTCGGAAAACTATGTCGTTCGCGCTAGCCTCAGGGTCCTTCGCTCTCATAAGGGCAACGACGCCGCTGACAATCGGAGTGGCAGCCGACGACCCTGACCAACCGGCAATTTGATCCCCCGGATAGCTGCCAAAAAGACCGGCCCCGGGTGCACCCAGTGTCACATCGATACCGGCTGTTCCTGCTAGCCCAGTAGCCTCGAGGTTCTGATTTAGTCCAGTTACGGAAATAACCCCCGGAATGGTTGCTGGAGCCGCTGGACGGTAGTTGCCATCTGAGTCATTACCGCTTGCGGCGACAACCACCACGTCATTTTCAAAGGCGTATAAAAACGCGTTATCCCAACTAACTGGCCAAGTGGCCGAGTTGCGACTAAGTGACAGGTTTATGACATCCGCCCCGGCGTCAACCGACCAAATAATTGCCGCCGCTATTTGGGCATCAGTGTCACTTGATTCAACACCCAAGCCGACGGAAACCGATAGCAACTTTGCACCTGGTGCTATTCCAATGATCCCTCCGCTTTCAAGTCCTTGGCCCGCAATTAGGGACGCCACCATCGTGCCGTGGTAACCACTGGTGCCCACCGGCGTTGTTCCTTCGGGTGTCCCCACCCTGGAAAAGTCCGCTCCCCCAATAACTGTCGATGCCAAATCAGGGTGGGTAACATCGACACCCGTGTCAATGACCGCTACGACCACCCCTTCTCCTCCCAGAGGCTGACCAACCTTGTCCCCGAGCTCTAAAAGCCACCAGTGATCCGAAGGGGCGAGGGTTGCCCCCAATATTGCAATTGCCACTATCCCTGCGGCTAACTGCACTTGCAAACCTCAGGGGACCACTCAAGGGCCTCGAGGGCGGCGTCTCCCATTGGGTTCACGCCCGGACCCTTTGCTAACGAGTGCGCAACCAGGGCGTGAAGACACTTAACCCGCTCTGGCATGCCTCCAGCTGAAAAATTAGCAAGCTCCTCAACCACTTCCAGCTCATCACGCTCGGCCAGATAGGACTCGTGCGCCACCATATAAGCAGCTTGTAAATCCTGGTTATTCGCCATCTCCGATTGTAAATCAGCCATAAAACCCGAGGCCTCGAGGGTTGAAATTGCGGCAGTAGCTGCGGGTTGCGTTAGATAGTAAAGGGTTGGAAACGGCGTGCCATCGTCTAGCCTGGGCGAGGTCTTGACGACGAGTGGACGTTCGCAAACGCAGCGGCAAGCTATCTCCAATATTCCCCTTGCCGGCCTGCCTAACTGCCTAGAAACTTCATCAACATCTTTTGCAAGCACCAAACTTATTACTCCTCGACCGGAGTTTCCATTGCCGAGCGCAGCAAAGTCTCCATGAGTGAATCCACCCAGTTGGCCTTCGCCGCTGAAACCTCCAGGCTTATCTCATCGGCATTCCGCTGCTGGGCAAGCAAGGCCCCCAAGGTATTTGAAGTATCGGAAAAATCGAGACCCTCAGAGTCCATCACTAGGTATGAGACCTCTCCGGGCAGCACGTAATAGAGCCTGTCCCTGGCTTGAGAGCGTATATAAATCGGATCCTGCCAGCGGTCCCGTTCCGCCTGCATGTCCACCACGGCGTCTTTAGCAAGCTGGATGCTCTGCTCCATCTCCACTATTTCTCGACGCTGGTTTAGGTAACTTTGGACGTCTGGGGAGATTAGATAAGTGCCAAGAATGATTACAAGAATCACGCTCACCGACACACTGTTCAGCCTCAGCATTCGCTGAAGAATTCTCCCCTGGCTCAATGCCACCGGGACCTTTGACTCGCGTGAATTTGTAGCCATAACTATTTGATAATACGAGCTATACCGACAGAAACCACTTTGCCCCGGGGCTAGTCGCGGTATCTAGGAAAGGCTGAGCGTCCTGCATATTTGGCAGACTCGGCCAATTCCTCTTCGATCCTTAGAAGCTGGTTGTACTTGGCAACTCGCTCTGACCTTGCCGGCGCACCGGTTTTTATCTGTCCGGCGTTGGTTGCGACAGCGAGATCGGCAATGTAAGTGTCCTCGGTCTCTCCGGAACGGTGAGAAATAATGGCGTTCATTCCGTGAGTCTGTGCGAGCCAGACGGCGTCCATTGTCTCGGTGAGAGTTCCAATCTGGTTAACTTTCACCAAAATCGCATTGCCCGCGGCCATATCAATTCCCTTTTGCAGGCGGGCTGGGTTTGTGACGTACAAATCGTCTCCCACCAGCTGAACTTTTTCGCCCAGTTCCTTGGTCATGCTCGTCCAACCAGCCCAATCATCCTCGGCAAGCGGGTCCTCGATCGAGACCAAAGGGTAGTTCTCCAAAAGCTCCGCGTAGTAAGCGACCATTTCGTCGGCTGTTTTCTTGACGCCCTCGAAGTTGTAGCTGGAGGTTGCTTCATCGTAGAACTCAGTAGAGGCGACATCCAGAGCAAGTGCGATTTCCGTGCCGAGCTTGTAGCCGGCCAACTCAATCGCCTCTGAAATAAGATCCAAAGCCGCCCTGTTGGTCGGAAGGTCAGGAGCAAAACCGCCCTCATCGCCCAAACCGGTTGCCAAACCTTTCTCGGTTAACAACTTTTTGAGTGTGTGATAGACCTCAGCGCCCCATCGCAGTGCCTCGGAGAATGACTCAGCCCCGAGTGGAACAATCATGAATTCTTGAATGTCAACACCGTTATCCGCGTGCGCACCACCGTTGATTATGTTCATAAGTGGAACTGGCAAGACGTGAGCGTTTGAGCCGCCCAAGTAACGATATAAAGGCATGTCAACCGACTCAGCTGCGGCTCTCGAAGTCGCTAGTGAAACACCC
The DNA here is from genome assembly GCA_028822985.1 of Aquiluna sp. Lineage (GTDB taxonomy): Bacteria > Actinomycetota > Actinomycetes > Actinomycetales > Microbacteriaceae > Aquiluna. The sequence continues at coordinate 21,732 of JAPKCK010000005.1, read as the reverse complement.
AAAATAGCGTTCGCGCCTAGCTTGGCTTTGTTTGACGTGCCATCAATTCGCATCAACTCCAAATCAACTGCTCGTTGATCGGTGGCGTCAAAATCTAAAAGTGCCTCATCGAGAGTCTCAACAACCGCCCTGACGGCATTCTGCACACCTTTACCCAGGTAGCGATCCTTATCGCCGTCACGGGATTCGTGGGCCTCAAAGGCTCCGGTAGATGCTCCAGAGGGGACCGCAGCCCTACCGAATGAATTATCCGAAAGAAGTACTTCAACCTCAACCGTTGGGTTGCCTCGAGAGTCCAGGATTTCGCGGGCACCGATCGCAGTGATGATTGACAAGTTGTCTCCTTAGCTAAGCGTGAATAGAAAAATGTTGAAGTTACGAAAGCGGCGCTGGTTTCAAAAAGAGTTTAGTCAGGTTAGTCGATCGCGCGAATATCAAGGTCACTTGCTCGAACAGTGCCGGAGTCGAGTTGAGCAAGCTTTTCAAATCCCTGCTTGGCTAGCGAAGCCATTTGAACCTTGAAGTTCTTTTGTCGAAACTCGATTCGACATCTAAAGCCTTGAGCTATTAGTTCGCTCTGAATGCTCAGTGCTTGCCCAGTCAGTGCATCGGAATTGATCATCAACACCAGGCTAGGAGTTTGCTCCTTCGGCAAGCTTGCAAGCTCAATAATGCGCTCAATACCCAGGGAAATGCCGACTGCCGGAGCGTCGGTTCCGGACCATTTTCCGACCATGGAGTCATACCTCCCGCCTCCGCCAATCGAAGCGGATGCAAGTGGGTGCTCAATTTCAAAAATTGATCCGGTGTAGTAACCCATTCCCCTTACAAGGCTTGCATCGTAGCGAATCCCGGAAGCCAGAGGTCCCATGGCGTCGACTAGAGGCTGAAGAATTTCGGGGAACCGGCTCTCATCCAAGTTCGAGAGCCACTCAAAGCCCGCGTCCGCGACCAACTTTCCGAATTTTTCGCCCAGCTCCGCAATAACGCCATCAATGCCTAATTTGTCCAACTTGTCTATCGTGACCATGGCAGATAGCTGTTCGTGTTCGGGGACGCCAATCTTTGAAATGCTTTGGGTTAGAACTTCACGGTGGTTAATCCTGATAATCGCATCATCCAGCCCCAGGTCGGCAAGCGCTGACAAGGACGCCGACAGAAGTTCGGCTTCGGCCAAAATGCTTGCATCGCCAATAATATCGATGTCGCACTGGAGAAACTGTCGGTACCGACCCTTTTGAGGCCTTTCTGCCCGCCACACTGGTCCAATTTGTATTGCCTTGAACACTCTTGGCAAGACGGCCTGGTTTGTTGCAAAATATCTGGTTAACGGAACCGTTAGGTCAAAGCGCAAGCCCAAATCGGCTAGGCCGGAACCAGAGCTAATTGCGGCATCGAGGTCGTCTCCACGCTTTAGGACCTGGAACACTAACTTTTCATTATCGCCGCCCTGGCCCGAGGTGAGCCTTGATAAATCCTCTAGTGCAGGCGTCTCTACTTCTTGAAATCCTCGTGCCAAGTAGCCCTGGCGGACGCTTGAAATCAGACGTTCCCGCAAGACCTTGTCTTCCGGAAGGAGGTCGCGCATTCCGCGCGGGGGATTCACTTGATTAGCCACGTTCAAAGTCTGGCACAGACTGGTAATTATCTACTTCCCTAAACCGCGGCTATCTTGAAAAATTTGGGGCCCTGCCAGAAGGAGTCAAGAAACTAGGACCGGGCCACAATGGATCAGGCTGTGGAAGATTCAGGGGCCTCCCGTTCAAATCTTTTTGGAGTGCTCCCGTCGAAGGCCGCAGGGGTCTGGGTGGGATGCACCGTTTCAGTGCGGAGCCGGAGAAGAACTTATTGAACGACTCATCTTCTGGAGCGGTGAAGCTGCCGCTTGGATCATGGGTTGAGATCATGGGTTGAGACCATGCTTGTGGCCGACAATTCGCCTGAGACCGTTCGGCTCAGGCTAAAGCTAACTGGCTCATGTCCCGAGGTTTACGGTTGAGATCAGAGGCAATTGGATAGGGCAATGCAGGTTTTTTGAGGGTGCAGCTCCCTGATTAGGGGAGGAAAGCTTCAAGCAAAAGCCGTCTCCGCCGCGATGATATCGGCATTAATGGCGACACTAATTCGCTGGGCTGAGGCCTATGAACGGAGAACCCCATCCGAAGTTCTCCATCCAGGCTTTAGCGACTAGGAAGCAGTTTTTAGCTAGTTGGAAAACCAACAACACCTGCATCAAAATCTTCCTGTAATTCGGATGCTCGAATTTCGGCTTGCAGTTCGCGATTCGCTTCTCGGAGTGCTCGCTCGGGGTCTAGTCCTACTGATCTGGCACTGGCAACTATTGCGAGCAGGAGCTTGCCAAGCTGCTCCTCTGTTTCCATCGGGATTGCGGGTATTTCACTTGTCTCTAAGATTCCAGCCTTTTCAGCCTTGCCCATAACCTTGCTTGCTAGCGCCAGGGCAGGCATTGCCTGCGGAACACCGTCCAAAATGCTGGTTCTACCGGGCTTCTCAAGTTTTTTGTGAGATTCCCAGTTCTTAACTACATCCTCGCCAGTCTCAGCCAGGTATTTTTCCTTGTCCTCGGCAGTGCCAAACACGTGGGGGTGGCGCGAGATCATTTTGTTTTCCATTTTTTGGGCCACGTCCTCCAGGTCAAAGGGCTCCCCGAGGCTCCCCTGACTCGCAAGATCAGCATGAAATAAGACTTGGTAAAGCACGTCCCCTAATTCCTCAAGGACTTCATCTCTGTTGCCAGACTCAATCGCTTCAATTAGTTCGTGCGTTTCTTCCAGAAGGTATTGCACCAAGGAGCCATGGGTTTGCTCGGCATCCCAAGGGCAACCGCCTGGAGCTCGAAGCTGGTGGGCGGTCTTAATTAAGCTCTGTAGCTTTTCCAAGAGACTCCTCAAATACAATCGCGAATAATTGCCATAGCCAGTCAATCACCTCTGAGCTGGTAATTGGTTCTAAGCCCTCAGAAATCGGCATTGGAACACTCAGGAGCTTTGAGCTTTGAAGATAGCGAAGCTGAGGCAACTTATGACTCAGTGCGACCATCTTGGCATCGGAAAGCTCGACCGGCGACAGCTTCGCCTGGACGCCGAGCAGGTTCACGTCTTTCAACCCCAGCCGGTTCGCCTGCTGCCTAAGCTCGGTCACCTGCAGTAGCTGGATAACAGGCTCCGGCGCCTTGCCAAATCTGTCTTCAAGCTCAGCCAGAATTGCGTCGAGGTCCTTGCGGCTGCTTTTACTTGAGCTCGCCGCCGAGAGCTTGTGGTAAGCCTCGAGTCTTAACCGCTCACTATCCAAGTACTCCGGTGGAATGCGAGCATCGACTGGGATCTCTAACTTCAGTTCAGCAGGAGAGCTGACTGGCTCCCCCCGAAACTCACTTACGGCCTCTGAGATCATTCGGAGATAAAGATCGAATCCAACTCCGGCGATGTGACCGGACTGCTCTCCACCGAGCATGTTCCCCGCCCCCCGAATTTCTAGATCTTTCATGGCAATCTGCATCCCACTACCGAGTTCATTGTTCGTAGCGATTGTTGCAAGTCGATCGTGAGCCGTTTCACTCAGTGTCTTAGACGGATCGTAGAAAAAATACGCGTAAGCACGTTCCTTGGAGCGACCAACTCGCCCTCTAATTTGATGCAGCTGGCTCAGGCCAAAATTCTCGGCCCGATCAACAATCAAGGTGTTGGCATTAGGGATGTCTATGCCAGTTTCAATAATTGTTGTCGAAACCAATACGTCGTACTTGCCCTCCCAGAAATCAATGACCACTTGCTCGAGTGCAGCTTCAGGCATTTTCCCGTGAGCCATCGCGACCCTGGCCTCTGGGACTAGTTTTCGGATATCCGCGGCGACCTTTTCAATGGTCGCGACGCGATTGTGGACGAAGAAAACCTGACCCTCACGGATCATCTCTCTTCTGATTGCGGCAGCCACTTGTTTCTCTGAATACCCGCCGACAAAGGTGAGAATGGGGTGCCTTTCCTCCGGGGCGGTAGCCAGAGTGGACATCTCGCGGATTCCAGTTACTGCCATCTCAAGGGTTCTTGGGATCGGAGTTGCGCTCATTGCCAGGACATCGACATTGTGCTTGAGCTCCTTGAGCTTTTCCTTGTGCTCGACGCCGAACCGTTGCTCCTCGTCGATGATTATTAGGCCTAGGTTTCGGAACTGGACCCCGCTAGACAAAAGTCGGTGAGTTCCGATAATTAGATCCGCTGCGCCGGAAGCTGTCTCTGCGAGAGTGGCCTTAATCTCCTTGGCACTTTGGAACCTCGAAAGAGCTCGAATGTTAACTGGAAATCCGCCATAGCGCTCATTGAAAGTTTGCATGTGTTGACGAACCAACAAAGTCGTCGGCACGAGCATGGCGACTTGCTTGCCGTCTTGAATTGCCTTGAAGGCAGCTCGAATCGCGACTTCGGTCTTCCCGTAACCGACATCACCGGCCAGAAGACGATCCATCGGAATGTCTTTCTCCATATCCCTTTTGACCTCATCGATTGTTGTTAGCTGGTCGGGGGTTTCTTGAAAAGGAAATGCTTCCTCTAGTTCCCGTTGCCACTCGGTATCCGGGCCAAAGGCATACCCTTTCGATTTCATGCGCGCCGAATAGAGCTTCACCAGATCAATTGCTATTTTTCGAACAGCTTTTCTTGCATTTCCCTTGGCTCTTGCCCAATCGGTACCCCCCATCTTCGACAGAACCGGGGCTTCACCACCGGCATATCGCGATAGAAAATCCAACTGGTCGGTCGGCACAAACAAAGTGTCTTGCGGATAGCCACGTTTTGGAGAGGCATACTCAATAACTAAGTACTCCCTTACCTGGGAGCGATTGTCGCGCTGTACTAGTTCCTTGAATCTGCCAATGCCGTGTATTTCGTGAACGACGTAATCACCCTGCTTCAAGGTCAGCGGGTCAACCTGAGGACCGCGACGCTTTGCAAGCTTGCGCGAATTAGAAGACTGGTAACTCGATGCGACACCGAAAAACTCAGTCTCGGTAATCACAATAAGGTTCTGGTCTGCAACGAAGAATCCGTGAGGCAAATCGGCCACCACAACCATCACCGAACCGCTAGTTGGTTCTCTGACTATTTCGCTTAGGGACACAGGAATAGAGAGACCTGAAAGAACTTCCACTATCCGCTCGGCCGTGCCGTGGCCCTTGGCGGTGATTACAAGTTTCTGTGACTGCGCCAACTGATCAATAATCCAGTCGGTGACAGCGCCTCCTGCTTGAAAGGTTGGGATCTCCCTCAGGCCTAGGTCAATGGAATGATCTTGCGGTAAGGAGTTAATTTCGACCAGTCGGTTAGTTTTGCGAATTGCATCTAACAACACAGTTAGATCAAGAAAGCCGCCGGTCGATAAATCAATCGGGGCGCTGCCACCCGCAATTGCCGTGTCCCAAGCGGCGTGCAAGAACTCCTCGTTTGTGTCGGCCAAGGCCTTCGCCCTGGAAGCAATCAACTCCGGGTCTAGCAATACAAAGGTCGCTGTTGGTAAGTATTGCGTCAACGGTCCTAGCTTTTTGGCTAGCACTGGAGCCAGGGATTCCATTCCCGCAGCCGGAATACCCTCCGATATTTTCGTAAGCATCTCGCTAAGCCCTGGAAATTCTGAAGCCATTTCCCGGGCCCTAGAAGCAACCGCCGGGGTAATAAGCATCTCTCTGGCTGGATACAGTTCAATAGCTGAAAGAGATACTGCTATCGATCGCTGATCAGCAACCTGAAACTCACGAATGTCTTCCAGCTCATCTCCAAAAAATTCAAGCCGAACGGCGTGCTCCGCAGTGGTTGGAAAGACATCCAGAATTCCACCCCTGATGGCAAATTCTCCACGCCTGGTTACCATGTCCACGCGCTCGTAGGCAATCTCAATTAGCTTGAGAGCGAGTTCTGGCAGCAAGTAGTCCTTGCCTCTTGTCATTTCAAATGGCGGGTGGTCTTCTAAGCCTCCGATTACCGGTTGCAAGGCCGCCCTGATGGAGATCATGACGACCACTTTGTGCTTGGGGTTATTAGCGGAGAACTGATTCATCCGGTGGAGAGCTTGGAGTCTCTTTCCGACCGTCTCTGCAGAAGGCGATAACCGCTCATGGGGCAAAGTCTCCCAGGATGGAAAGTCGATAACTTCAATTTCATCGACCATCTGAGCTAATGCATCGGCTATCTCCTGGGACTGCCTGGAGCTTGAAGTAATAATGGCGATCGGCTTACTCGAAGACTGCACTAAGGCTGCCAACGCCAAGAAATTGGCCTTAGCCGGAGCGTAAAAATGGTTGGTCTTTGACTTGGCAATTTGTGCCAGCGAGCGCGACAGAGCCGCCGCTTGAAGTAATGGGCCCAGGGTCACGTTTTCAAGTCTATTTGGAATCCGGTTGCAGAATCTCGAAAACGCAATCTGCTGCCAACTCGATCAGCACGGGGAGCTCTTTTTTCTGGGTGGTCGAAAAATCCTGCAATACGAAACTAGCCACTGGCATTGACCCTGGAGGGCGACCAATCCCGAAACGAACCCGATGATAGCCCGAACCGGACTTGGCGCTGATGTCTCTCAAGCCATTATGGCCAGCATGTCCACCGTCAAACTTTTTTCGGATGTCACCGAACTCGAAATCCAACTCGTCGTGAATGACGACTATTTTTTCAGTTGGGACCGAATAAAATTTTGCGACGGCAGCTACAGGACCACCGGATAGGTTCATAAAACCTGTGCTCTTCAAAAGCAACAAGCTATCGCCACTAGTTGTTTTAGCCTGCGCAACTAGAGCCACGGACTTGTGAGTCTTGAATACGGCCCCAAGCCGGGAAGCCATGACCTCTAGAGCCTGCTGACCCACATTATGTCGGTTGGATTTATAGTCGGACCCGGGGTTACCGAGTCCGACTATCAACCAAGTACTACTCTGCTGCTGCGTCGTCGGCTGTGGCTGCGGCTGCTGTTTCAGTGGCCTCGCCCTCAGCTGTAGCTTCTGTATTAGATTCTTCATCAGCCACTCCAGCTCTGGTCTCGACTACAGATGCCACTAACTCATTGCTTTCAAGCTCCATGATCACGCCTTGCGGCACGATTAAGTCGCTTACCAAGTAGTGGTGACCCGCAAGGTTATCTTTGGAAATGTGCAACTCGATGAAGGATGGAATGTGAGTTGCCTCAGCCTCCACCTTGACTGTCTTGTGCTCGAAATCTAGGACAGTGCCGCTCATTGTCTCGCCAATAATGTGAACTGGAATCTCAACGTGAACCTTCTCGCCTTTTTTGACCTCTACTAGGTCGACGTGCTCAATCACTTGAGTGAAAGGGTCCTTTGACGCGCTCTTCACCAAAACCAACTCCGACTTGCCAGCAATAGTCAGCTCCAGCAGAGCATTTTTAATGCGCAAGGCAAGAGCAACCTCGTGGGCCGGAAGATGAATGTGGCGGGTGTCATGGCCGTGACCATAAATAACAGCAGGGGTGCGGCCGGCAGCACGAAGCTTGCGAGCTGCGCCTTTGCCGAATGATTCGCGGGATTCCGCAACTATTTTTACTTCAGACATCGTTTCCTCTTCAAATTACAGGCGAGGAAAGGGACCCCGTCGATTACGGATACTTTTTTGTACCCCTCGCCGCTGAACTTCTCGAAAGCTTAGCCGAGTTAGCGAAGCTTTACCAAGCCCCACCTCAGAAACAGCAACATGGCCAGAACAGCTATCCCCACTATCAGTCCCTGCACTGGCACGTTCAAGGCCAGAAGCAAGCAGCTGGCAAGCCCGATAAGGTTTAGCCACTTCGGCCTTCCACTCTCAGCCTTCGGTTGCCTGAAAGCGGCCAAATTAGCTATCGCGTAGTAGCTGAGCACGGCAAAAGAGGACAGGCCGATGGTGAGAACGACACTTCCGGAAAGTACCAATATTCCGACAAACAGAGCGATGACAACCTCCGCCACAATCGGGACTCCATTTTTTATGCGAATGCGAAAAACCCTTGTTAGCTCGCCGTCATCAGCCATTGCGGCTGCCGTTCTGGTCATACCCGCTAACAGAGCAAGCAATGACCCGAGTCCAGCCAATGCTGCAAAAATGGCAACAACACCAGAGTTCAGATTCGGAAAACCGACAGCCGCAAGATCAGCTATGGGGGTCAGTGACCCCCCCAAATTTTTCCCCAGTTTTTGCGGCAACAATATGCCGATAGCCAGATATACGCTGACAACGATTGCCAGTGACCAAGCTATGGCCTTAGGAACCGATTTTGCTGAGTTATCGACTTCGCTGGCCATGGTTGCTACCCTCGCGTACCCAGCAAAGGCAAAAAACACTATCGCCGCTGCGCTCGGGATATTTAGAATTGAGCCTGGTTCTAGAGCCGGACTTGCAGCGGGCGCAAAAGACGCGGCTGTTATCAGGACAGCGAAAAATAACAAGGTAATGCCCGCTAATACTTTTGATCCAAGAGCGGTGCGATTAATCCCCGCAATGTTTATGAGCGTCATGACCAACACGGCAGCGAGGGCAAAGGGAATAAGGTTTTCAGCCGACACATATTCGGCAACCACAAGTGCGATGGCCGCGCTGGACGCAATCTTGCCTACTAGGAAGCTAGCGCCCGCAAGAAAGCCCCAGGTTGGATTCAGGTAATGGCGGGCGTAGGAGTAAGCTCCCCCGCTTTTCGGGACTTTAGCCGCAAGCTGTGAGATTGAGCCGGCGTTGAGATACGCCACCAAGCCAGCCAGCACAATAGCCAAGGGCATTAGGCTTCCGGTCAGGTCGGCAACCGGACCAAAGACAACGAAAACGCCAGCACCGAGCATGGAGGCAACCCCGATGCTTGCCGCATCAAAAGTTGTTAGGCGAGATGTCACAAATGGAATCTACGAGTGTCCGGGAAACAGTGAGTTAACAGAGTCATCATAGAAAACTGCCGCTATTGCCTTTGCGATTAGCGGAGCGATAGATAGCACGGTTAGTGTCTTGAATTCCTTGTCCGGCGTCACCGGAAGAGTGTTAGTGACCACGACTGAGTCAATTGCTTCATCGGTGAGGCGCTCGATTGCAGGAGGTGAGAAAACTGCGTGGGTGGCGGCAACGATAACGCGCGCGGCGCCCTTAGCTTTCAGCGCCTTTGCTGCGGCAAGAATGGTACCGCCAGTGTCAATCATGTCGTCAACCAACAGGCAATCCCGGCCCGCAACGTCTCCAACGATTTCGTTAACTTCAACCTGGTTTGGCTTATCTGGATCACGACGCTTGTGGACAATCGCAAGGGGGGTGCCGAGGCGATCTGCCCAAATGTCAGCCACTCTCACGCGACCGGAGTCTGGTGAGACTATCGTCAGGTTATCGGTGCCAAAAGTCTCCGCGATGTGGTCTGCAAGTAACGGAAGAGCCCAAAGGTGATCCACCGGGCCATTGAAAAAACCTTGAATCTGCGGAGCGTGCAAGTCCACAGACATTAAGCGATCTGCGCCAGCTGTCGCATAAAGATCGGTGACCAGTCTTGCCGAAATTGGCTCGCGGCCTTTGTGTTTTTTGTCCTGCCGGGCGTAGGGGAAAAACGGTGCAACTACGGTTATGCGCTTGGCCGAAGCACGCTTCATTGCATCAACCATCAACAACTGCTCCATGAGCCAGTGGTTTATCGGTGCAGGGTGGGCCTGAATTATGAAAGCGTCGACGCCGCGAACACTTCTTTCGTATCGAACAAAAGTTTCACCGTTTGCAAAGTCATAGGCAGTTACAGGAACTAGCTCGGTTTCTAGAATGTCGGCAACCTCTTGAGCCAGAGCCTGATGAGCTCTTCCCGATGCAATTACTAATTGCTTTCTGGCGGCTTTTTCGATTGCCATTTTTACTCCGTATCTAGATTTATTGCTTTTGCTGATTTTGACCCCGGTCGATTGGCCAACACCCAACCGGAAAGATTTTTCTGTGCCGCTGGGTTCAATGCTAACGCCCCAGACTCAACGTTCCGACGAATAGTCGAACCTGCGGCCGTGTATGCGCCATCTCCAATAGTTACCGGTGCAACAAAGGTGTTGCCGCTGCCTGTCTTGGCAAACGCACCGATTACTGTGCGGTGCTTAGTAACTCCGTCGTAGTTGGCGAAGATGGTTCCGGCGCCAATGTTTGCACCCTCTCCTATCGAGGCATCACCCACGTAGCTGAGGTGAGGAACTTTAGCGCCCGGTCCGATAACGGAATTCTTGACCTCGACGAATGCACCAATCTTTCCCTCGGCTCCCAAAACGGTTCCCGGTCGGATAAATGCAAATGGCCCCACGCTGGAATTGTCCAAGATCTCGGATGATGAAACCTGCGATCTGGAAATAGTCACGCCTTGACCAACCGAACTGTCAGTGATTGTCGTGTCAGGTCCGATAGTTGACTGGACCCCAATTTGAGTTAGCCCATGCAATCGAGTGCTTGGCAACAACGTAGAGTCTGCTCCAAGTTGACAAGTCACGTCTATCCAGGTTGTGGCCGGCTCAGTGATGGTTACTCCGGCAAGCTGCCAAGCCTTGACAATTCTCGAGTTCAGCTCAGCTGCAACCTGAGAGAGCTGGTGACGATCGTTTATACCAGCAACCAGCCAATGGTCATTTATCGGATGTGCAGAGGCAGATTGACCTTGCTCAAGCATGATTGAGACCACGTCGGTCAGGTACTTTTCGCCTTGAGCATTTTTTGTGGTGACATTCAAAAGGGCACTATCCAAGTGATCCCGGTCAAAAACATAAACTCCAGCGTTGACCTCATTCAACAACAAATCTGACTCGCTGGCATCTTTTTGCTCGACGATTCCAATCAAGCTTTCTTGCGACCGCAGAATTCGACCGTAGCCGTTCGGGTTATCCAAAATCGTACTTATCAGCGTGGCGGCGTTTGATGAGTCTCGGTGCATTTCAACTAATTCGGAAATGCTTGTTACATCCAGCAGCGGCACATCGCCGGACAAAACCAAAACCTCACCCTTGAAACCTTTGGGTAAAGCAGCAAGTCCTGCTTCAACGGCGGCACCGGTGCCTGGAGTCGGACCTTGTTCGGTCACGATAGTTGAAGGAAAATGCTCAGTTATAAATTCAGAAACAAGATCTTTTTGATGACCCAGAACGGTCACGACATGATTAGCTGACAAAGCGAAAGCGGTGGAGAGTACGTGCCCGATCAGCGGTAACCCTGCAATCGAGTGGAGCACTTTGGGCAAGCCGGAGCGCATCCTGGTGCCTTCACCAGCTGCGAGCACAATAACTGCTAACTGCACTTAGCTCCTCCTCAACTCCACTAGCTCCGCCCCTAGGATTCGAACCTAGACCGGACGCCTCCAAAGAGCGCCGTGCTGCCGTTACACTAGGGCGGAATGAGACCTAAGTCTCGGGCATAAGTCTGCCAGAAGTTCAGCTCAGTTGCAGTTTTTGAGCCACATCCAACCAAAGCTCTTCGGATTTGGCGATTTTAGTTTCTAGGTCTTTTTGCCTAGATCCAAGAGCTACTAGCCCTTCGTAATCGGCTGGATCATGGTCGCCAAGTATTTTGTTTAGCTCATCGAGCTCCAGGTGAGACTTGGCAACTGCACGCTCTAGACGCGCGAGTTCTTTTTCAAGATTGCGCTTTTCAGCCCCAGTAACTTGCGGGTCTCCAGAGGCTGAGCCCGTTGATTTGGTTTCCGTTCCCGAGGATTTTCTGAGCTCTAAATACTGCTCGACACCTCGAGTTAGATGGCGAAGCTTGCCGTCTCCGAGCATCGCGTACTGGTTGTCAGTCGTGCGCTCAAGCAGATACCTATCGTGGCTAACCACAATCAAAGTGCCGGGCCAGCTGTCTAGAACGTCCTCCATGGCCGCAAGCATATCTGTATCCAAATCGTTTGTTGGCTCGTCCAATATCAAGACATTTGGCTCGCTGAAAAGAAGTCTGAGCAATTGAAGTCTTCTTCGCTGCCCACCTGAGAGGTCTTTTATCGGAGTCTGCAGCTGCTGCTGGTCAAAGCCCAGTTGCTCCAATAGCTGCCCCGTGCCGACCTCTTTTTTGCCGACCATGAATGTTGTCTTTTCACGGCGAATTAGATCAAAGATCCGTTCTTCCGAGTGCTTGTTTAGCTCGTGAACATCCTGCGATAATTTTGCAAATTTGACAGTCTTGCCAATTTTTATGCGGCCGGTTTCGGGCTGCAGCTCACCTGTAATCAGCCTCATCAGAGTCGTTTTGCCTGCGCCGTTTGCTCCAACCAGGCCAATTCGATCGCCTGGCCCAAGCCGAAGCGTAAAGTCACTGAGAATAACCAAGCCATCCGGGGTGCTGTAGTTCACGTCCTCCATGTCAAGTACGTCCTTGCCAAGGCGAGTGGTGGCAAGTTTTGCTAACTCAACGCTGTTTCTCGGAGGGGGCTCGTTGCCAATAAGGGCAAGAGCCGCATCAATTCTGAACTTCGGTTTGGCAGTTCTGGCAGGGGCGCCACGGCCAAGCCAGGCAAGTTCTTTGCGAAGCAGGTTTTGCCTTCTGGACTCAATCGCATCGGCCTGTCTGGATCTTTCAGCCCGCTGCTGCACATAAGCCGCGTAGCCGCCTTCGAATGGCTCAATGCGGCCTCCGTAAACCTCCCAGGTCAGGTTGCATACCGCGTCCAGAAACCACCGGTCGTGAGTGATGACAGCCAAGCCGCCTACGTTTTTCGGCCAGCGGGTTTGAAGATGATTTGCAAGCCAAGCAACGCCATCTACATCGAGGTGGTTTGTTGGCTCGTCGAGAAAAACAACATCGTACTCACCGGCCAATAGAGCGGCTAAAGCTACCCTTCGACGCTGCCCACCCGATAGCGTGCCGACCTTTTGGTGCCAATCAAGATCTGCCACCAGACCTGACAGCACGTCCCTAATCTTTGGGTCTGATGCCCATTCAAACTCTGGCCTGTCACCCACTACCGCCTCGGCAATGGAAATTTCGTCATCAATGACATCTACCTGGGTTAGGAAGCCAATCCGCAACCCGCCCCGCCATGTCACGCGCCCGGAATCGGGAGCAAACTGCTTGGTGAGAATTTTCACAAGCGTGGATTTTCCGTCACCATTGCGTCCAACAATGCCTATTCGGTCGCCATCATTTATACCGACCGTCACCCCGGAAAAAACTTCCTTAGTAGGAAACTCATGGGTGATGACTTCGGCGCCCATTAGGTGTGCCATTAGTTCACAAGCTCCGCACTGCCGTTAGATGTTTTACAGACCATCGCACTAAATCCACTGGCAGCGAATGCCCGATGCCAAGAAGCAACTTCTTGGGAGTCCTTAGAAAGCATAAACAAAGTTGGACCAGAACCGGAGACGAAAGCTTTTTTACCTGGAATCATTTGAGCCATACCAAACAAATCTGGTCGAAGTGAATAGGCCGCCACCTCAAGAGAGTTATCGCCAAGGATCTTGCTTGCGCCTAACTCATATTGAGACATGACTTGCTCAGGTGTCTTAGTAAGATTTCCGTCCGGACACAGTCGATCAAACTCTTTAAAAACATCGGCGGTCGACAGCCCTGGAGTGCTGAAGATTAGCAGCACAAACTGCAGACCCAAAGGCGTCAGCGGACGTAAGTCTATGCCAGTATCAAGACCGAGTGCAGTTCCCCCGAGAAGTGCGAATGGAACATCCGCCCCGATTTTGGCAGCTACCTTGGTGAGCTCGGCTGAACTCAAATCAAGACCCCAAGCCCGGTTTAGTGCAACGAGGCTGGCTGCGGCATCCGCTGACCCGCCAGCCATTCCGGCTGCTGGAGGCACATGCTTTTCAATAACAAACCTCATTGGCTGAGGCTTTTCAATTCCGACGTGCTTAGCCAGCTCAAGCGCGGCCTTAATAACAAGGTTTGAACTGTCTATCGGAATACGCTCAGCTTCGACGAGATCGACCCCAATTAGCTCCACCTCCCAGTCCTTAGCACTTTCGACGCTGACCTTTTCAAAGAGGTCAAGGGCTTGGTAGACGCTAATGACGTTGTGGTATCCATCCGGGCGAACAGGTCCCGATAAAAAAGCCAGATTAATTTTTGCCGGTGCTAGCGCGCTGATCATTTAGCCTCCGCAATTGAAATGAACTGATCAATCAGCAACTGTTCGCCCCTGAACTTAGGGTCTATGCCAGCTCTGATGAGAATCTCCTCGGCGGCCGATGGTGAACCAGCCCAGCTGGACAGAGACTGCCTCAGGGTTTTTCTTCGCTGGCCAAAAGCGGCGTCGATAACCGCGAAGACGGCTTTTCTATCTGCAGTCCTGGTCACGTTGTGCTGAAAATACACCAGCGCAGAATCAACATTTGGCGCCGGCCAAAATACATTTCTGCCAATGTTTCCCGCCAGCCTTGCAGGTCCGTACCACGACATCTTGAGGCTTGGGGAGCCGTAGTCCTTCGTACCCGGAGACGCTGCCAACCGATGAGCAACCTCGGCCTGCACCATCACTAATCCTTTTTCTAGAGTCGGGAACGTTGCTAGAAAATGCAGTAGCACCGGGACAGAAATGTTATAGGGAAGATTCGCCACCAATGCAGTTGGGGCTTTCGGTAATTCCCGAATCTGAAGTGCATCGGCAATCACTAGCTCCACGGTCTTTCCCGGCGCATGCAAAGAAATTGTCAGAGGCAGTTGCTTGGCAAGCTTCGGGTCAATCTCCACTGCAATTACACTTTCGGCCTTTTCCAATAACCCCAAAGTGAGAGAACCGAGACCGGGTCCAATTTCCACAACCACGTCCTCAGGAACCAGACCGGCTGCTGCAACTATTCGATTAATCGTGTTTGGATCAATCACAAAGTTTTGTCCAAGTTTTTTTGTTGGTTTGATCTCCAAAGTCCCCGCTAACTGGCGAATTTCCTTAGCCCCGAGCACTAGATCAACCCTTCCGACCAAAAACCGTAGACATTTTCAGTGTTCTTGTTCAACCGAAGAGCCAGGTCATTGGGACTCCACTGCATAAGTGATGCGATAAACCTGAGCGTGTGCGGAACCAAATAGGGCGCATTCGGTCTTCCGCGAAGGGGCTCGGGGGTCAAAAATGGCGCATCGGTTTCTATTAGAAGCCGACCGGGATCGACCGCCAGCAGCGAGTCTCGTAGGTGTTGGTTTTTCTTGAACGTCACGTTGCCAGAAAAAGATAAGAACCAGCCGTTTTCCTTGCAGATTTGGGCCAGCTCCAAATCCCCGGAGTAACAATGAAAGACAGTTCGCTCGGGCGCGCCGACCCTCAGCAAGGTCGCAACAACATCGGCGTGAGCATCGCGGTCATGAATCTGAAGCGCCAAATCAAATTCCTTGGCGATTGCAATGTGCTGCTCAAACGAGTGCTGCTGCATCAAAAGAGCTTCCTCGCCCTCGGTGCGAAAATAATCGAGCCCTGTTTCGCCCACGGCTCTGACTCGCGGAAGCTTTGCGAGGTCAGCAATTTCCGAAATCGCAATATCAAGTTCTTCGAGTGACCCATAAAGCGGAGCCTCGTTGGGGTGAATTGCGACCGCAGCAAGCAGCATCGGCTCCCGGTCTGCGATTTCGGCAGAGTACTTTGAGCTTTCCACAGTCACCCCAACCTGGACGGCCCCCAACATGTTGACTTGACGCATCATTTCAAGATGCTCAACCACGCTAAGCGGCTCATCTCCGTCAACTATTTCCAAGTGCGTGTGGTTATCGTAAGTACCGACTTCGAGCGGTTCAGGTAGCGGTGGGTAAAGACGCTTCGATTTCTCGCTGCCGTCATAACTGTTGCGAGTTCTCGCAAACTCGCTCATGCGCTCTCTTCTACCCTTGGGAAGAGGGCTTCCAATTCACCCAACTTCACTCCGGGCTGTAATAAGCCCCAGGTTTCGCAGGATGACAGCGGCTGATCCGCAAGCGCACCAAGTGAGCTACCAATCGAATCCCAAAGCCTGCTCGTGGATTTGGGCATAACCGGGAAAAGCAACACGGCCAGACAGCGAAGCCCCTCGACCGCCGTGTACAACACAGTCGAGAGACGCTCGTTATTAGCCGGATCCTTGGCAAGCACCCAAGGTTCTTGAGTCGTGATGTAGCTATTGAGCTCATCAACAAGTGTCCAAATTTTCGCTATTGCCTCGTGGGGTGCAATCTGTGCGATTGCAAAATCGGCTTCACGAGTGGCGTTTGCCGCAATGTTCGAAACATGCTTGTCGGCATCGGTAAATTCTCCGGGGGCCTGAATAACGCCGTCAAAGTAGCGATTCACCATCGCCACTGTCCTGGAGGCTAAGTTACCAAATCCATTTGCCAATTCGGAGTTGTATCTGGCTGAGAGATCTTCCCAGCTAAACGAACCGTCAGAACCGAAGCCAATTGCCTTCATGAAGTAATACCTAAAGGCATCGGAGCCGAAAATATCAGTTATCTGATTCGGTGAGATTCCAGTCAATTTGGACTTGGACATCTTTTCTCCGCCAACTAGCAACCACCCATGACCAAAAACTTGACGAGGTGGTTCTAACTCTGCCGCCATGAGCATCGCGGGCCAAATCACTGCGTGAAAACGCAGAATATCCTTGCCCACGACCTGAACATCGGCCGGCCAAAGCGACTTGAGCTTTTCTTCGTCGCTGCCATAGCCAATTGCGGTGATGTAGTTCAAAAGTGCGTCAAACCAAACGTAGGTAATGTGCTCGGAGTCCCAAGGAATATCAATACCCCAGTCAAATCGCTCTTTGGACCTAGAAATTGAAAGGTCGCTGAGACCTGATTTCACAAACGAAACAACCTCGTTTCTGGCAGACGCTGGCTGAATAAAGGTGGGGTTCTGCTCATAGTGATCCAAAAGTTTTTCTTGGAATTGGCTTAGCTTGAAAAAGTAATTAGTTTCATTGAGCTGCTCCACTGGCTTTGAGTGGATCGCGCAAACTCGTTGACCGGCGAATGTGTCGGCTCCGTCAATGAGATCACCGTCGTTTTTGTACTCTTCACAGCCGACGCAATAATTTCCCTCAAAAGAACCCTGATAGATGTAACCGTCGTCGAAAAGCTTTTGTAAAAACTTTTGAACCGCTACCTCGTGCCTTGGCTCGGTTGTTCTAATGAAATCTTGGTTGTCAATATCGATGGTCTTCAGAAGCGGAAGCCAGGATTCGGTTACCAGCTTGTCGGTCCAGCTCTTCGGATCCGTTTGATTTCCAAGGGCCGTTCGCAAAACCTTTTCACCGTGCTCGTCGGTTCCAGTCAGCAAAAAAGTGTCCTCACCGCGCTGACGATGCCACCTGGCTAGGACATCACAGGCCACCTCCGTGTAGGCATGGCCGATGTGCGGGGCATCGTTGACGTAGAAGATGGGCGTAGTTACGTAAAAAGACTTGGACACTTGAGATATCTTAGGCTTTAGCCTGCAGTGCGTGCTGATAGATGGCCGTCTTCGAGGCACCGAATTTGTCGGCAAGTTCCGTGCTGGCCTGTTTTAGGCCCATCCCCGACTCAGCCAACAACAAAGCTTTCTGCCCCAATTTTGCATAATCAAGCTGTTCTTCGCCGGCACCTGAAACAACCAAAACCATCTCACCTTTTGGTATTTTCTCTGCCCACTCGACAAGCTCCTGAAGGCTTCCTCGCTTTGTTTCCTCAAATTTCTTAGTCAGCTCTCGTGAAACGCTGGCTAAACGTTCAACACCGAATACTTTTCGGGCGTCCTTGAGGCTCTCCATAATGCGGTGGGGGGCCTCAAAAAACACCATGGTTCGCTTCTCCGTTATCAATGATTCAAAAACTCGAACTCGCTCGCCGGATTTTCTAGGCAAAAAGCCTTCGAAGCTAAACCGATCAGTCGGTAAACCCGAAACCGCGAGCGCCGAAACTACGGCCGATGGTCCGGGAACAATTTGGATCTCCACTCCGGCATCCGCGCAGGCCCTAACCAGCAAAAAGCCCGGGTCAGAGATGGTTGGCATGCCGGCATCACTCACCAAAACAACCGCTTCGTCTTTGGCAAGCTCGACTAGTTCAACAATGCGATCGCGTTCATTGTGTTCGTGCAGGCTGAAGAGCTTGGCGTTTAGGGTGATGCCCAGACCTCGGCACAGTCGCTTTAGCTCTCTCGTGTCCTCGGCCGCAATGAAACTAGCTTCAATAAGAGTTTTTTCCAAGCGCCTGGATGCATCGGAAAGATTTCCGATTGGAGTGGCCGCGAGTATCAACACGCTAAGCAAACTAGCATCTAACCGTGATATCAGCAGCAATTCGCGTTTCGACCAAGTTCGCCGGGCATCCGCGGTTTGGGCTGGTTTCCACGCTCGTCATAACTCTTATGGGCCTCATAATTCGGTTCGGAAATCTTGCTAACCCTCGACTTCTGATATTCGACGAGACCTATTACGTGAAGGACGCCTATACGCTCGGTCTTTTTGGATCCGAGCGCAATTGGCGGGCCGATGCAAATGCAGATTTTGAAATGGGTAACCTCTCCGGCTTCTTGGATTCTGCTGCTTATGTAGTGCACCCGCCATTTGGCAAGTGGATGATCTGGTTTGGCATGCAGCTTTTCGGTGCTGACTCAGCTTTTGGCTGGCGCTTCATGACAGCCCTGCTTGGCACGCTGATGATTCCACTAGTAATCCTGATTGCCAGAAGGTTGATTGGATCAAACTTTTTTGCCGCAGTTGCTGGGCTACTGATGGCCCTCGAGGGCTTGTCAATAACTCTTTCCCGCACCGCAATCCTCGATGGAATCCTTGCGTTTTTCGCTCTACTGGCTTTTTACTTTGTGATCCGAGATCAAAGTTCCTGGCAGCACAGGCTGAGACGAACTAGGTCAAACGGTTTAGTCATACGCGGATGGCTACTACTAGCCGGGATCGCCCTGGGTCTTGCCATCAGCGTCAAGTGGTCAGGGCTGTATTTCCTGGCAGCATTTGGCCTCTACACGTTTATTGTGGATCTCAATCTTCGAAGTCGCCTAGGAATGCCGAGAGTTCTAGCGATTGGGCAAGGTGCACTAAATGCGATCGTGCTTCTTGTTCCAGCCCTCGGGATTTACCTGCTCAGCTGGCTTGGCTGGATTACCGGGAGTGATGGCTGGGGTAGGGGCGCTAAGCCAAGTTGGTACGAGTCGCTTTGGGACTATCACCTAAATGCATACGCCTTCCACACGGGCCTTACGAGCCCCCACCCCTACCAGGCAAACGCTTTTGAGTGGCTTTTTAGCCTCAGACCCACAGCCCTGTTTTTCGAGCGTTACGAGGCCTCCAGTGCCTGCGGGTTACTCACTGACTGCACCGTTGCACTGACCGCAATACCTAATCTTGTAATTTGGCTGGGCGGGTTGTTGGCAATTATTTGGTTAGGCCTTAGAAATATTCGGCAGTTTGATGCGGGTAGCTTCGCACTAATAACTGGCTTCTTGGCCGGCTGGCTGCCTTGGGTGTTCTACCTTGAACGCACTACCTTCCAGTTCTACGCCGTCGCTTACGCACCGTATTTAGTGCTTGCTCTAGCTTTTGGCATGCACGCTTACTGGCGAAAGAGTGTGGCTTGGAGACTTAGGGGCAGGTCTGGAGCGTTGGTAGTTCTCACGATGGCCGTGGTGTTATTCGCCCTGTACTTCTTGACCATTTGGATGGCGCTGCCTGTCCCACATTTTGTCTGGCAACTGCAAATGATTTTTCCGTTCTGGATCTAGTTGTCCTTTTGACCTTTTGCCCTGGTTGCAATAAGGGACCAGACGGTGGTGACAGTGAGCGTTATCAAAATCACAATCAGGGACAAGCCAGTGGAGATCTCTGGGATGACCTTGATAGCCTCCCCGCCATTAATGAACGGGACTTCATTTTTGTGAAGGGCGTGAATTACAAGCTTGATGCCGATCCAGGCCAAAATCAAACTTAACCCAAAGCCGAGATATCTGAGTCGCTGCATTAGGCCGCTTAGCAAGAAATAGAGCTGCCTCAGGCCTAAAAGAGCAAAAGCGTTTGCCACAAAAACTATGTAAGGCTCATTGGTTAGACCGTAAACGGCTGGAATGCTATCGAGTGCAAAGAGTAAATCCGTGAACCCGATCGCAACCATGACAAGTAGCAGTGGCGTAATTACTCGCTTGCCGTTTTCTATAATCACCAACTTTGTCCCGTGGTACTGACTAGTTGAACGAAAGCGTCGTTGAATAAAACGAATAAGTCGGCCATCTTCGAAATCATCGGTTTCTCCGTCTGGCTTTAGGTCCTTCGCGGTGTCCTTGATTAGCTTGATAGCCGTCAGTAGCAGGAACGCACCGAAGGCATAAAAGGCCCAGCTGAAGTTCTCGATGAACGCAGCACCTGCGGCAATAAAAATACCCCTGAGCACAAGAGCTATGACGATGCCTATTAGAAGAGCCTCGGACTGAAGCTTTCTTGGCACTTTGAACTGGGTGAAGATAACCAAAAACACAAATAGGTTGTCCACGGACAGAGCCTTTTCGGTAATAAAGCCGCCAAGGTATTCGCCAGCATACTGACCCGGCCAGATCAGCCCGATAACCAGAGTGAACAACAAAGCCAGAGAAATGTAGATGGCACTCTGAATTGCGGATTCCCGAAAGCCGGGCTCATGGGGATTGCGCACCTGGTAAACAAGGTCGCCAAGGATCACGGCTGAGAATGCGCCGATTGTAATTAACCAAACCCAAATTTCTACGTTCATGACCTTCTGTTTTCCAGACCGTTGGAATAAACAATCTTCGCCAATTGTAGGTAATGTTTCCAGTGGCGAAAGGCTTTGAATGCGCGTATTGATTTCTGGAGCATCAGGACTAGTTGGAACTGAGCTTTCTAGGCAGCTACTGGCTCTCGGACACGAACCGGTTGTGCTGGTAAGACGCGAAGCCAAAGCCAGCAACGAAGTTAGCTGGAAGCCCGGACTTGAAGCACTTGACTCGAGCTTGATGGAATCCATCGATGCGGTCGTGAACATGGGCGGGGCGACAACCGGACGCATTCCCTGGACAAAGAAATACATGAAACTGCTGATCTCATCGAGGCTTGATTCAACCAAAACCTTGGTGGACGCAATAAATAACGCAAAGAACCAGCCAAAAGTTTTAGTGAGTGGGTCCGCGTCAGGAATCTATGGCGATCGTGGGGATGAGGTACTCACAGAAGAATCAGGTCGGGGAGAAGGCTTTCTTGCCGACTTGGCCGACTCTTGGGAAACCGAAGCCCTGAAAGCCAACACTCGAGTCGTGCTTGCAAGAACTACCCTAGTTATGAGCAAAAATCTAGGGGCTCTCGGTCGCCTCCTGCCGTTTATTCGTGCGGGTGTTGGCTTCTCGATTGGTCGGGGCAGCCAATGGTGGGCTTGGATTAGTCTCGAGGACGAAGCCCGGGCAATTATTCATTTGATCAACAATGAGGAGGCGACAGGGGCATTTAATCTCACTGCTCCGGAACCCGCCACCTGTAAACAGCTTGTTACGGCTCTTGGCAAAGAACTCCGCAGGCCAACTTTTCTGAAGGCTCCGGCCTGGACAATGAACCTCTTCATAGGTATAGCTGCAAAAGAATTACTACTCTGCTCTCAAAAAATGAGTGCAAAAAAACTCAGCGACTCGGGGTTCGAATTCACGCATCAAACTTTGCAGCAGTCGGCTGCGTACGTAGTTAGCTAACTATTTTTTAGCTACTGGCTTTTTAGCAGCAGTGGTCTTAGCTACTGGCTTCTTCGCTACTGGCTTCTTCGCTACTGGCTTCTTCGCTACTGGCTTCTTCGCTACTGGCTTCTTCGC
>JAPKCK010000020.1 GCA_028822985.1 Aquiluna sp. | reverse complement strand
TCCGAGTTCGCGGGCTTCAAGATTTTTAGAATCGACTACCATTTGAGCCATCTCGATGGCTCCTTCGTGGTGTGCAATCATTCCTAAAATGAAAAGCTCATCAAATTCCTCACCCCTGGCATTGGTTAGGCGCTCCAACTCAGTTTCCGAAAGCATTCCATCCATGGACATTTGATGACCCATCTCAGTTGGCGCATTGGCGGCCTTGAGCCAAGAGCGCATTTGCTCGATCTCAGGACCTTGCTCAGCGCTAATTTTTAAGGCCAATGCCCTCACCTCCGGGCTCAGCGCCCTTGATTCGGCGAGCGCGGACATGTCGATCGCCTGCTGGTGATGCGGAATCATCATCTGAGCAAACATTATGTCCGCCCCAGAAAAGTCAGATGTGTTCACTCCGCTGGCCGATTCAACTTGAGTATCGCCCTGATTCGTCATTGAGGCAGGCATTGCGGCACAGCCCGTAACCGACAAAACCGTTGCTAAAACAAGAAAGCGAAGAGCAAACTTTCGCGTCAGAACTTGAGGCATGGAATTTTCCTTTATTTATTACAACAATAAAACTTGGTTGGTCGTAGTTTTGTTCCACAGTCTGGGCAATTTCCAGCCATGACACACGCATTTTGACTGACGATAGTAAGGCCGGATCCCTTGTAATAAAAATAGTCCCGCCGGCCTCATGAGGCCAACGGGATTATCCACCTAATTATTGGTTAGCTGACCAAGGCCGGAATGATAGCTCCGGAAAATATCTGCCATGCCAAGACTGTCTTAGCTACAAGGCTGAGAGTGATGTAGCTCTTCTCGCCGAATAGGTAGTTCTTCCAAGGCCCAATTTTCTTGTACTGGAATGCCTGGTTGAAACCGAAGGTGTTGAAGAACAAAAACAATGCAACAACGATGCCGTAAACAAAACCTGGAATTTCGGATGCGTTTGTTGCCCCCGGCTGCCAGATGTAGAGAACGAGAATCAACCAAGGAATAATTCCGGTCATTGATCCAAAGATAAATGGGAGGCCCTTGCCGTTTCCAGGGGTTTCGTACTTCTCCTGAAGAGCACCGAACATGATCATTGATGCGTTCACCGCGAAGATTGCCACCAAGGCCGCAATGTCGGTAATGCCGTTTAGTAGTGCGATGCAGAAGATCATGACCGACGAGCTCAGCGAGTACTCAACCCAACGGAAATAGTTGTGATTTACCTTCAGGCCAGCCTTGTAGCGCTGAAAGAACATTGGCGAAGAGATAATGAAGTGGAACAGCGCAGATAGCGCCAAGAAGCCAACAATTCCGGCACCAATGTTGATGTCGAATAGGGTCACTACGTCGACTGGACTGGCCACTCCCGGAGGACCCGTTGGGTATTCAATTTTTACCGGATACAGAATCTGGTAGTCGAGCATTGTCAAAACGTATGAGAACCCAAGCGCTTGAATTAGATGCAAGAACCCGGCGACTACGTTGTACTTTCGTAGTCCACCAATTTGCTGGTCCGGTGTTTTAGCCGGCTGTAAAGTTTTTGCCATTATGAGAACCCCTTAGTTCTAAGTTATTTTCAGTCTAGACCTGCGAACGAGAACGTTCGAGCTTTGCGCCCTCAACATCGACATCGGGTAAAAGCTTGTCGAGCCACTTGGGCAAATACCAAGCCGCTTTTCCAATGACGCTCATGAGAGCCGGGACCAGCAACAGTCGAACCAGGAACGCATCAATCAGGACGCCGATTGCCAGCCCGAAGCCCATGGGCTTAATCATGGTGATGTGTGAGAAGGCAAAACCACCAAACACCGCGACCATGATTATGGCTGCAGCGATAACGACGGGCCGACCCAAGTGGATACCGGAGTCAATGGAGTCCTTCGCGCTCTTTCCGTGAACGTATGCCTCGCGCATGCCGGAAACCACGAAGAGCTGGTAGTCCATTGCAAGGCCGAACAGAATTCCAATCAAAAGAATCGGCAAGAAGCTAAGTATTGGACCGGCTTGAGTAACGCCCAAAACCTCTGACAACCAACCAAACTGATACACCGCAACAACCGCACCCAGAGTCGCCCCAACGGTTAGCAGGAAGCCACCGGTTGCTACCAAAGGAACAATCAGTGACCTAAACACCAGAATCAAAAGCAAGAACGACAAAATAACCACTGTGCCCAGGTAGAGCGGCAACACATCGGCCAACTTCTGAGAAATGTCTATATTTACAGCCGCAATGCCTGTGACCTCAATGTTTGCATTTAGCTCGGCTGGAAATACTTTTTCAAGTTCTCGAATGTCGAAGACCAATTGCTCAGTCTCAGCACTGGTCGGCCCGAACTCCGGCACCAGAACAAACATCAAGTCAAGTCCCGAGGTTGAAACTCCTCCGGGAAGCACTGCCGAAACATTGTCCAAGGCGAACAGCCGCCCAGTGACCTCCGCTTGCATCTCAAGCTCTGCGATCTCGTCAAGTTTTTCTGGGACATCGACTATTGCAACCAAGCTGCCGTTGCTGCCAGGGCCAAAGGCTTCGGAAATCAGAGTGTAGGACTTGAACGCAGTTGAGTCGCTGGCTTCGGCCCCGCCGTCTGGCAAGGCCAGACGCATGCTCAAGGCAGGCACGGCGACAATCATCAAAACCGTTACAACGCCAATGATTACTACCCAGGGACGCTTATTAGCAAACACAGGCTTATGGCTGGCGTTTGCCTCTTCGAGGGCATGAACCTGCTCTGGCGTGCTCGAAAGGCCTGTTGCGGCACGCGCTAAGCGTTCTTTTTGCGTCAGGACTTTTTCTTTTGCTAGACCCAGCACCGCAGGCACCAAAGTCAGTGCAACCGAAACTGCAACCACAATCGCCAGCGCTCCAGCGGTACCCATCAAGCCCAGGAAGCCCACACCGGTTAAGTTCAGAGCCAAGAGAGCAATAACTACAGTGATACCTGCAAAGACGACCGCGTTGCCACTGGTGCCATTGGCAAGGCCGATAGATTCTTGAAGTTCAACTCCAGCTTTTAGCTGACGTCGGTGACGATTCAAAATAAATAACGAGTAATCGATTCCCACCGCAAGCCCAAGCATGATTCCCAGCAATGGAGTGGTGCTGGTCATTTCAATCACGGAGGACAGAGCAAAGGTTATGGCCGCAGAGATAGCGACTCCAGTGATTGCTGCAATCACGGGAAGTCCGGCACCAATGAAGGTTCGAAGCATTATTGCAAGCACAAGTGCTGCGATTGCCAAGCCAATTATTTCTCCGATGCCCAGAAGTCCATCAAGTGAGAACACCAAGGATTGTGAGTATTCGACCTGAATTCCAGCAGGCGTCTGAGCCGCTATGAGCGCCACAACCTCGGAGGCTGCCACCTCATCTAGCTGACCAGTCGGCTGATCAAAGTAAATCGTGGCAAAAGCGGTCTGCCCATCAACTGAAACGGTGCGGAAATTATTGGCAGTGCCAAGGAGTTTTTCGCCTGCCACAAGCTGGACTTCATTGCTCGCAAGCTCGGTCTTGCCCTCATCAAGTTTGGCTTGACCGTTGGTTAGCTCGGTCTGCTGGAGTGCAATTTGATCAAGTCCAGCTTGAATCTGGGCTAGCCCGGCTAAGACCTGCTCGGTTCCGGGGGCGTTATTGGCAACCATGGCATCAAGAGTTTGCTGCAACGCTTGAGCCTGGGCCTCTAGATCAGATCTAGCGGCATCAAGTTGATCTTGTCCGGCGTCCAACGAAGCTTGATTTGTATTGATTTCAGCCTTGCCGTCCGAAATAGCCACTAGGCCAGCAGCCAAGTCAGCCCGCTGACCATCAAGGGTTGCTTGAGTAATAAATGGATCAGCAACATCGTCCACAGCAATCATTGCTTTGACGCTGTCTAGGAGATTAGAAATGCCCGAAATCTCCGCCGCTGAAAATTCAACTCCGTCCGCTTTGTGGAACACAACTTGTCCGGAAGCCCTGGCGGCCTCGGGAAATGTTTCCTGAAGTGAAGTCGCTAGGTCCTGAGATGGAATGCCGTCTAGGGTCATTGTGGTTCCGAGCTTGCCTCCAGAGAGCAGAGCCGCGGCTCCTGCAGTTCCAATCAGCAGCGCCCAGATAGCTATGACAGCGAAGGCTCGTTTGGCAGAAAATTTTCCAAGGCGGTATAGCAGCTGGGCCATTTAGTTCCTAAATCATTTGGAGCACGCTTGCGTGCGGGGTATGGAGGCTCCCTAAGGTTAGAAGTCCAGCCTGATAGATGGCTGGGCATCGATCTGAGCGCCTCCTATCCAACAGCCCAGTAACCAAAATTCATCCCGCGCTCATAAAGCCTCTGTCACTAGTCTTTTTGGCGAGGCTGCATCGACTGGAGAACTATGACTGACAACACGACCGCCTTCACAGCGGATGAACGACAAGCAATGCGAGAGAGGGCTAAGGAGCTAAAGAATAAGGATGACAAGATCGCCGCAGAGGCGGATGTCATGCTCAAAATCGAACAGATGGATACCAGCGACAGGGCAATGGCACTGACGGTCCATGAGCTCGTGAAGACCCATGCCCCAGACCTTGATGCGAAGACCTGGTATGGCATGCCAGCTTGGGGGCACAACGGCAAAACCATTCTGTTTTTTCAGAGCGCCGGAAAGTTCAAGGTGAGGTTTGCAACTCTTGGGTTTAGCGAGCATGCCTCTCTGGACGAGAGTGGAATGTGGCCAACCTCATACGCATTGACCAAGATTGACAATATGGCACAGGCTCGAATCGTCGAGCTAATCAAAAGGGCAACTGGGCAACTCTAAATAGTGTTAGCTTGAATTGGAAAATCAATTTTGAAGCCACCCAGGCCCTACAACTAGCATCAAAGTAAGGATGCAAAATGAACCTGATCTCCCACTACATTTCTGGTGCCGAACAAAAGCCCTCCTCAACAAGGACGGCGCCGGTTTATGACCCAGCACTTGGAATTGAGTCTGGCCGAGTGGCTCTGGCTGATGCGACGGACATCAAAGCTGCCATCGACTCTGCAAAGCTTGCCTACCCGGCATGGCGCGACTCTTCATTGGCTAAGCGCCAACAAATAATTTTTAAATTTCGTGAACTGCTAAATGAGCGGAAGCCGGAGCTTGCAGCAATAATCACCGCCGAGCACGGCAAAGTTTTATCTGATGCCCTTGGAGAGATAACTAGAGGCCAAGAAGTTGTGGAGTTTGCCTGCGGTATGCCTCATCTACTAAAAGGCGAATACTCGGAAAATGCATCAACCAATGTTGATGTGTACTCCACCAAGCAACCCCTTGGAGTCGTAGGCATCATTAGCCCCTTCAATTTTCCAGCAATGGTGCCGATGTGGTTTTTTCCCATAGCTATTGCCGCCGGCAATACCGTGATTCTAAAACCGAGCGAAAAAGACCCTTCCGCTGCCCTATGGATGGCAAAACTTTGGACTGAGGCTGGCTTGCCAGCTGGAGTTTTCAATGTCCTGCAAGGCGACAAGGAGTCCGTTGACGGCTTAATTAATAGCGACGATGTTGCCGCAATAAGCTTTGTCGGCTCAACCCCGATTGCTCAATACATTTATGAGAACTGCGCCAAAAACGGCAAGCGTGTCCAGGCTCTGGGTGGGGCCAAGAACCACATGCTCGTGCTTCCAGACGCTGACCTAGACCTTGTTGCAGACTCAGCAATAAACGCGGGCTTCGGCTCTGCGGGTGAGCGGTGCATGGCAATCTCAGTGGTTGTTGCCGTTGAGCCCGTGGCCGATGAAATGATCGACAAAATTGTGTCTCGAATCTCTCAAATCAAAGTGGGTGATGGTCGTCGCGCCTGTGACATGGGGCCACTTGTAACCAAGGAACACCGCGACAAAGTTGCCGGCTACATAGAAATTGCGGAGGCTGACGGAGCCAAGGTTGTAGTCGACGGTAGGTCCGTTGTTCCCGACGGCGATGAGAACGGTTTTTGGCTTGGACCAACCCTGCTAGATGAGGTGCCAACAAGTTCCAAGGCCTACCAAGACGAAATCTTTGGACCCGTACTAAGCGTGATTCGTGTGAGTTCTTTTGAGGAGGGGCTGGCGCTTATAAACGGCGGAATTTATGGCAACGGCACCGCTGTTTTCACCAACGACGGTGGCGCAGCAAGACGATTCCAGAACGAAGTTGAAGCCGGAATGATCGGCGTGAATGTGCCAATTCCAGTTCCAGTTGCCTACTTCTCCTTCGGAGGATGGAAAAACTCGCTGTTCGGCGACAGCCGGGCACACGGAGAAGAAGGCTTTAGGTTTTTCACACGAACCAAGGTGATTACCTCGCGATGGCTAGACCCCAGCCACGGTGGAGTGAACCTAGGCTTTCCACAGAACTAGGACAGCTGTTTTTGTATTCGCTTTAGAGAAACCGCTTCTTGGGTTCCGAGCGACTGAGCGAACAGGCTCACTCTTAGTTCCTCAAGTAACCATCGCGCAGAAGTAAGTTTCTCGTTGGATTTTTGAGGTAGCGGCAACCTTCCTCCTGCGACCTCGAAGACCTCGATTGCCTTTGCTAATTCAATCACGCTAATCCGATCGCGCTCCGGGCTCTCCTGAAGCTTCGCCACGCGCTGCGTGATAGCGCGTAAGTATATTTCGATTCGCGACAGCCGATCGAGACCAGTTGAAGAAACCAGCTTTGGGGTTAGAAGTTGTTGGATGTGGAGCTTCTCACCGGCAAGCACCGTGAGAAAATCAATCGCCTTGGCGCCGGAGATCGACTTATTCGCCTCACTCGCAGCTTGGGATATCTTCAGCATTATTTTGGCGACGTCGAAAATGAGCTCAATCGAAATGGCCTCGACAAGTTGTCTGAGATTTTCAAATTCTTTGGCAGTAAAAATTAGACCCTTGGAATCAAGAATAAAGAGCTGTTTTGCCGCCCCTGCTCTGATGACATCTGCAACAAAAGCACTGAGGCTTGGGTAGGGCAAGCTTGCAATGGCTAGCTTCTCGGCCTGAGTGAGGTGAGCCTCGATGTACTTCACCGGCGATGGAATGCTCAGCTGAACTAGCTCCACGACACCGATCGGGTGCTCTAGTGCTTGTCTGGCTTCCGAGGAGTGCAGCTTCAAATCGACGGTGTTTGTTTTTACATCTAGAACCAGTGCCGGAAACGCGCTTACTTTGTTGCTCCCCTGCTTTGTATCTAGCTGCCTAGGTAGTTCGTCAAAATCCCAAGTCTGTAAATTACTTCGCTCGATCGACGGCCCGTCGAACTGAATCATGTTCGACACCGCCTCGATCGAGCTTTGAGCAAGTTTCTGTTGAAGTGCGGCTAAATCGTTGCCTATTTCCAGCTGCATCGCCTTGGAATCTAGAACTCGATAGGAGACCCTTAGTTGAGCCGGTAATACCTCGGGACTGAAATCTTCTGGGGCAACCCTGACGCCACTCAAGGACTGCAGTTGAGCTGCTAGGACTTCGGTGATCTTGCCGGTGGGCTCCGTGGGTAGATTTCTCATAACCTTTACTGCCCAATCTTTGGCAGGGACTACGTTTTTACGAACCGCCTTTGGCAGGCTCCTGATCAACTCCGTTATCAGCTCCAATCGCATCGCCGGAATCAGCCACTCGAAGCCCTCTGGCCGGATGCTTGCCAAAAGTGAAATCGGGACCTCCACTGAAACCCCGTCGTGTTCGTTACCGGGGTCGAATAAATAACTGAGGCTAAATTCTTGTCCGTCGATAACCAGCTGCCCGGGGTAGTTGGCTTCGTCAAGTTGAGTCTCATCGGCACCTAGCAACTCGGCCTTTGTCATGTTTAGAAACTCCGGCTTTTCGTGCTTAGCCTTTTTCCACCAACCCTCAAAGCTGCCGGTGGAAAAAACATCCAGCGGAATCCGATTGTTGTAGAAGCGAAAGACATCGTCTTCGCCAGCTGCAAGCTGAGGTGAGCGCGCGCGATCGGCGGCGGCTTCCATGTCGATTAGTAAGTCCTTGTTCTTTTGGTCAAAGACCTGCTTTGAGTCCCACTCTCCATAAACAAGGGCATGCCTAATAAATAACTCTCGGCATAGCATCGGGTCAATGCGCGAGTACTGAACCTTGCGGTTTGCAACCAATGTCAACCCAAACAGCATTACTCGTTCAAGCCCGATGACTGCTCCAAGTTTCTTTTCCCAGTGGGGCTCCGAAACGCTTCTTCGGACAAGATCACCAGCAAGCTCTTCCGCCCACGCCGGATCGACCGCAGCATTCATGCGGGCAAACAACCGACTGGTTTCGACAAGTTCCGCGCTCATTAGGGCTTCGGGGGGTTTCTTGGCTAGGGCAGAGCCTGGAAAGATTACAAATTTCTTGCCACCGGAACCCAAGTACTCACTCTGCACTCGCTTTTGTTTCTGCAGTTTGCCGTTTTTGAAAACCTTTTTTTCGTTTTCTTGCTGCAGACCGATTTGGCTGAGCAGCCCCGACAGCAAGGCCTTGTGGATTCCTTCGGGGTCAACCCTACGATTACCGAAATTTAGATTCAACGGCTTGCTAACGCTTTTCAGCTGCCGGACCAGATCCTGCCACTCACGGACGCGAAGGTAGTTTAGAAATTCCTGTTTACAGAGCCTGCGAAACGCAGAAGATGACAGCTTTTCTTGCTGATCCTCAACGTGATTCCAAAGATTCACTAGTGAAAGAAAATCGCTGCTTGGGTCAAGAAAGCGAGCATGCAGGAGATCTGCCTTCTCGCGCTTTTCAAGGGGGCGCTCTCTCGGGTCTTGAATCGTGAGCCCTGCAACGATAACCATTACCTCGCGCACGACATTATGCCGTTTTGATTCCAGCAGCATTCTTGCGAATCGAGGTTCGATTGGAAGCCTAGCTAGCTGCTTACCAAGCTTGGTGAGCTCAACCTCGGTGGAGTCCTGGTCAATTGCTCCCAGCTCCTTTAGAAGCCCAATGCCATCTTTGACTCCCCTGGGTTCAGGAGCCTGTAGAAATGGAAACTTGGTTAGGTCTCCGAGCCCGATAGTTGCGGCCTGCAAAATAACCGAGGCTAAGTTGGTTCTCAGAATCTCTGGATCAGTGAACTCTGGACGAGACTGAAAGTCCTCTTTGGAATAAAGCCTGATTGCTACACCCGGGCTTGTTCGCCCAGCACGCCCTGCTCGCTGATTAGCACTTGCCTGCGAAATTGCTTCAATGGGCAATCGCTGAACCTTTGCCTTTGGGCTGTAGCGGGAGATCCTGGCGGTGCCGGCGTCTATGACGTACTTGATATTCGGGATCGTGAGGCTGGTCTCGGCAACGTTGGTGGCAAGAATCACGCGCTTTCGTAGTCCGGCTACTTTGCTAACTTCAAACACTCGATGTTGCTCGGCGGAGCTCAGTCGACCATAGAGCGGCAATACTTCGGTGTTTCCCTTGAGTGCGCCCTGAGTGATGCTGCCCTCGATTGCATCCTGAGCATCTCTGATCTCTGATTCTCCAGAAAGAAAGACCAGCACGTCGCCATCTTGTTCGCCCTCAAGTTCTTTGAGCGCGGAAATCACTCCGTCCAAGTAGTCTGCTGCAGTGGTTTCAATATCCGGGTCGGCGTCCTGCGATCCATCTCTTGTTAC
The DNA here is from genome assembly GCA_028822985.1 of Aquiluna sp. Taxonomy (GTDB): domain Bacteria; phylum Actinomycetota; class Actinomycetes; order Actinomycetales; family Microbacteriaceae; genus Aquiluna. The sequence goes on along the minus strand of JAPKCK010000020.1, from coordinate 3,360 downwards.
GGGGCGATAGCGAATCTCAATCGGAAAGGTTCTTCCCGAAACCTCGATAATTGGAGCATCGTTGAAATGTTTCGAAAAGGAACCGGGGTCAATTGTCGCCGAGGTGATTATTAGCTTGAGCTCGGGACGCATCGGTAATAGTTGTTTCAAAAAACCAAGCAGAAAGTCAATATTCAGACTTCGCTCGTGAGCTTCATCGATGATTATGGTGTCGTACTGCTTGAGCATTCGATCTCGCTGCAGAGCATTCAGCAAAATGCCGTCAGTCATGACTTTCACCCTGGTCGCCTTGCTTGCCTGATCAGTAAAGCGAACCTGGTAACCGACCAGACCACCCAGGTCAACCTTCAGCTCCTCGGAGATGCGCTCGGCCACCGAGCGCGCCGCAATTCTTCTGGGCTGAGTATGAGCAATGGATTTTCGTCCAAGCTCTAGGCACATTTTTGGAAGCTGCGTTGTCTTACCGGAACCGGTAGCACCGGCAACAATCAAGACCTGATTGTTAGTGATGGCCTCGAGAATATCCTGACGTCTAGCCGCAACGGGAAGGTCTGGAGGATAGTTGATCTCTAGCTCACTCACCCCAAGCCATCCGTTCTAAAGTTTCCAAAGAACAATTGTCTCAGCTACCGGATCGAACTAGTACCTGTCCTCACGCAATATCTGCACATCCGACACCCAAGCGCTGCAGGCATAGTGCGGAAAATAGCTTGTCTTTAGTATCTCTAGGATCTTCATTGAAATTTCTTCCGGCACTACTGTCTCCAGACGAATATTGCCACCTTCCAAATCGCCCGCACGCTGGTTTCTTGGCCCGAGGCCGTTGGCGTGAGTGATGGTGAAGCCCTTGGCGCCTTGGCAGAGTATGTCCTTTGAAAGTCGCTGCTCAAGAGCGGCTTCGACCACGACAACAATTAGTTTTCGATCTTTCAGCATCAAAGGCCTGCACTTTCTAAGAACTTACTTATTTCCAACATGATAGGGATACCCAAGGTTAGGTTGAACGGGAACGTGATTCCAAGGCTCGCGGTCAGATAAATTCCTGGGCTCGCCTCCGGTAATGCCAATCGAACTGCCGCGGGGGCCGCGATGTAGGAAGCCGAAGCACTGAGAACGCCCAATGTTGCGGCGCCCCCTAGGCCAAGTCCCGTCAGGTGTCCCGTCATTACTCCTAATGTGCCAGACAGCAACGGGAATGCAATGCCAAATACGACTAGGCCAATGCCAGCTTTCTTTAGGTCTTTGAGCCTTCTGCCGGCGACAATTCCAAGCTCAAGCAAGAACAGCGTCAGCACCCCTGGGAACAGCGCGACGAAGAAAAATTCGATGCCCGCGAATCCAGTTGACTTAGTCAGGAAGCCTATTACTAGACCACCGGCAAGCAAAAAGATTGACCTGCCGGTCAAAATCTCGCGGAAGGATTCGCCCCAGGAAACCTCCCTGCGAAGTCCCCTAGAGGCCAGCATCAAGCCGACGATAATTCCAGGTATTTCCAAGATTGCCAACAAGGTGGTGAGGTAACCCTCGACTGAAATCGAGACGGATTCGTAAAAAATTACTGCTGCGGTAAAGGTCACCAGCGATGTCGACCCATAATGGGCCGCAAGTGCTCCGCGGTCAACAACCGAGAGTTTCTTTAGAAGCTTCAGCAGGAAAAATGCAAGCACCGGAACTGTTAGGCCAAGTAGCAAGGTTCCCAGAATAGGCAAGCCCACGTCTTGGAACTCCGCGTTTGATAAGGCGACACCGCCCTTGATTCCGATTCCCAGCAATAGGTAAATAGAAATTGCCTGGTAAATCGGCTCGGGTAACCGAAGATCTGTCTTAATTGCAGCCGCAAGCAAGCCCAGTGCGAAGGCGAGCACCGGGGCGCTGGTTAGGTTTTGAACTGCTACCGACAAAATTTCCATTGCTCTACCTGCCAACCACTCCGAGTGAGTCGATTAGATCGCCAACCGACTTATGCAAACTTGTTTCGTGCCTCAGCTCCGCTTCGCGATTTATTGAGTAGTGATTGCGCCTGCCAACTCTTTCTTTTGTGAGATAGCCACCGTCTGTGAGGTCATTCAAAATGCTCACTACATATCTCGGAGTGACACCTAACACTTGGGCAAGGTCTTCAATTTTGGCGCTTTGGTCTCTTTGAAGCATCAGCATTAGATGGGCATGGTGAGTTAGAAAGGTCCATCGCTCGCTCATTGCTCTCCTCCAAAAAAGTAATCTAAATTACGGAATAATACTTCTATGAACTTTAGTTCATCTATTTGGAAAAGCGCAATAATTCAGGCGTTGTGTTTCTTGGTCTTGACAAAGCTCTTAAGCCCGAAGCGCTGCCGCTAGCTGCCTGGTGCTCTCGACCATCTTGTCCATGTCCTTCTGATTGTGAGCGAGTGACACGAGCCACTGCTCATCCAGACCCGGAGGGGTTAGCACGCCCCTATTGATGCCCCAGAGCCAAGACAGCTCTGCGGTTTCAAAGTCGGTCGCCTTGTAGTCCCGGTAGTTTCTCACTGGATTCGGGGACCAAATCATCGCACCCTTTACCCCCAACCCAATGGTGTGGGCTGGAAGTTCAAACTCATTGATAATCTCATCCAACTTGGCGAGCGTTGCATTGTTGATTGCCTCTGCCTTTGCCAAGGCTGCCGGAGTACAGATTTCGTCGACAGCAAGAGCTGCTGCCATCACAAGAGGGTTGCCGTTATAGGTTCCAAAGTGTGCCATACGACCATCGACGACGGCTTCCATATATTCCAGCTTGCCACCAAATGCAGCCAGAGGGAATCCACCACCGATGCTCTTGGCAAGGGTAATCAAGTCCGGCTTAACGCCCAATCTTGCGGCTGCTCCGGCGACTCCAGCGGTGAGGCCAGTCTTGACTTCGTCAAAAATTAAGCAAATGCCGTACTCATCACAAAGGTCCCTTACTGACTGCAGATAACCTGCATCGGGCAAAATAATCGAGAGATTCTCTATTACCGGTTCGATCATGAAACAAGCGATGTTGTGCCCGTGATCTTTCATGATTTCTTCAAGGCGCTCTAGGTTGTTATAGGGAACGACATAAACATCGCCAGCCTCGACCTCGGGTGGCACATGGGCCGTTGGGTAGTCGGGTGACCCGATGTCTTTCAAATCAGGCTTTACCGAGACCTGCAAAGGGTCGTATCCACCGTGGTAGCCGCCCTCTATTTTGATAACGCCATTTTTTTGCTTGACCGCCCTTGCGGTCCTAATTGCATACATAGTCGACTCTGTGCCGGAGTTCGTAAATCGAAGCATGTCAAGGCCGAATCTTGCCTTGAACCTCTCAGCGACATCGGTCGCGTCTGGCGACGGTGTTACAAACAGCGTTCCAGT
>JAPKCK010000019.1 GCA_028822985.1 Aquiluna sp. | reverse complement strand
CTAACAGCAATACAGTCTGGCAAGCTAACTGCCGGCTATACCGCTTGGGACGCCAAGCTTTCAAAAGCTCCAAAGCCTGAATACCAGGTGCAAGTCGGGCTCTATGTTGACGTACTAGAGACTCTGGGCCTAAATGCTCCCGGCACACATGGTCTAATACAAGGCAGCCGGGAAATCAACGAATTTGCTGGCGATGTGCTTTTGGCAAACATGAAATCAAAGCGCAGTGCATACCTCGATGAAGTGGCCGCTTTTATTGACGCCAACCCGACCTCAATCGCCGACTGCGGAGAACTAATTTGTGAAGCCACTAGTTACTGCGGTATTTGTGAATACCCCAAGCTCTGCAGCCACCAAAGATATGAAACCAATAGCCTGCAGCTGGTTGCTGGAATCTCGAAGGCTCAGGTTGTTTCACTTCGGACAACCGGCATTAACACCGTGCGTGAGCTTGGTGCGTTTGACGGCGGTACTGAAACGATGAGCCAAGAAAAAGTTGCGGTCTTTTCAAGACAGGCCAGGCTTCAACAACACACATACGACACCGGAGAACACGTCTACGAAGTAAAGAACCGCGCACCGCTGACCGAGCTGCCAGAAGAAAACAAGGGGGACCTGTTTTTCGATCTAGAGGGATTTGTGTTTTCGGCACCAGCCGGGGGCCTCGAGTACCTGTTCGGGTATCTGACCATCGATTCCGAATCACAATTTCACTGGTCCTGGGCTGATGACCGAGATGCCGAAAAAGAATCTTTTGAGGGATTTATTCGGTTTCTGTTTGCAAGACTAGCCACCTACCCCGACCTCAAGGTCTATCACTATGCGAACTACGAGCTGGCCGCCCTGCGCAGGCTTGCAAAGCGCTTCGATAGCTTTATCGACGAGGTGGAGCAGCTGATCAACGATGGGGTATTTGTCGATCTTTATCTACTCGTGAAGTCTTCGCTTGTCTTGTCTCAAGAAAGTTACTCAATAAAGAAACTTGAGAATTACTACGAGTTTGAAAGAAAATCCTCGGTCAAGGAGGCGATGGGTTCGATGGACACTTACGAGTCCTACCTAGAAAAGCTCAATTCAGACCCAACTGCCGCAGAAACACTGAAGCGCCAGGTGCTCGACTACAACCAAGACGATTGTGTGAGCACGCTGGCGCTGACCAGGTGGTTAAGAACTCTTTAGTAGTCCGACAGATCCAATGGAATCCCCGGACCGAAAGTAGTTGCTACAGAACCCTTTAGTAGGTACTTACCCTTGGCCGTCGATGGCCTCAGGCGAACAACTTCTTCCATTGCAACGTTTAGGTTTTCGGTTAGCTTCTCAGCTGAAAAGTTTGCCTTGCCAACGATGAAGTGAAGATTTGACTGCTTGTCGATGCGGAACTCAATACGACCGGCCTTGATGTCTGTGACAGCTTTGGCAGTGTCCATGGTTACTGTTCCGGTCTTAGGGTTTGGCATCAGGTTACGAGGACCCAAGACCTTTCCAAGGCGACCAACTTTACCCATTAGGTCTGGGGTTGCAACCGCAGCATCGAAGTCAGTCCAGCCAGCTTCAACCCTTGCGATTAGCTCGTCGGAGCCAACCTCGTCAGCGCCAGCTTCGCGAGCAGCATCTGCTGCTGCACCGTTAGCAAACACGATTACTCGGGCGATCTTGCCAGTTCCGTGTGGCAGCGAGACGGTGCCACGGATCATCTGATCGGCTTTTCTTGGGTCAACACCCAGCCTCAGTCCAACCTCAATTGTTGAGTTGGTCTTCTTGCCAGCGGTGTCGATTGCTAGGGCGGACGCCTCGGCAGTGGAGTAGAACTTGCCCTCTTGAATCTTTGCTTTGGCCTCTGTATAGGCCTTCGAACGTTTTGCCATGCTGCTATTCCTTTCGGTCACAGTAGTGGTTTATGGGGTACTACCCCTCCCACGACTATCTAGTTGTTTTGTTGCTTATAGCTCAGTGGTGATTCCCATTGAGCGGGCGGTGCCGGCGATGATCTTCGCAGCTGCGTCGATATCGTTGGCGTTCAGGTCTGACATCTTTACTTCGGCGATGGAGTGAACCTGCTCTTTAGTTAGCTTGCCAACCTTCACGGTGTGAGGTGTGCCACTACCCTTTGGAACTCCGGCTGCCTTCTTGATTAGCTCGGCGGCTGGAGGTGTCTTCAGGATGAATGTGAAGCTACGGTCTTCATAAACGGTGATCTCTACTGGAACAACGTTTCCGCGCTGGTCTGCGGTTGCGTTGTTGTAAGCAGTACAGAACTCCATAATGTTTACGCCGTGCTGACCTAGTGCAGGTCCGATAGGTGGAGCTGGGTTAGCAGCGCCTGCCTGGATCTGCAACTTAATCAGACCGGTGATTTTCTTTTTGGGTGCCATTTTTCTATCTTTCCTTAGTTCAGCGGACCGACCTGGTCAAAGGCCAGTTCGACTGGAGTCTCGCGTTCGAATAGTGAAACCAAAACCGTAACCTTGCCACTTTCTGGCTTGATTTCGGAGATTGTGCCGGGAAGGCCGGCAAAAGAACCGTCCTTGATCAAAATGCTTTCGCCGATCTTGAAGTCGATATTGACCGGGATAGACCTTGACTTTGCCTTGCCGCCAGGGCCGTTTCCAGCAGCCTTGGAGTTCTTTACATCTTCGGTCTCTTCTGGAGTGAAAAGTGGCTTCAGCATTTCAAATGCCTCTGCCGGACGAAGTGGAGTTGGGTGCTGGGAGTTGCCCACAAAGCCGGTTACGGCAGGTGTGTGGCGAACCAGGGTCCAGCTGTCCTCATTGAGTTCCATGCGAACTAGCACGTAACCCGGAATGCGGACCTTAGAAACCAATTTGCGCTGACCGTTTTTGATCTCAATGGACTCTTCCATTGGAACTTCGATCTGCAGGATGTCATCGCCACCAGCAAGAGCTGCCTTACGGGTTTCAATATTTTGCTTCACGCGACGCTCGTAGCCCGCGTAGGAGTGGACAACGTACCATTTGCCGTCTAGGCCACGAAGTTCCTCGCGAAACTTCAAGTAAGGGTCGGCCTCTTCAGCGATCGGCTCTTCTTCTACCACTGCTGCTGCCTCTTCGGCCGCTTCCGCTTCGACGACCTCAGCTTCGGCTTCTGGAGCATCATCGGTGGATTCGACTTCATTTTCGTTCAACTCGGCTGCGTGAGTTTCGACGGCCTGGCTGTCGACGGCGTCAACCGCCTCGACTTCTTCTGTGGCTTTGGCGTCTTTTGCGACGTCACTGAAATTTAGATCTGACATTTTGTACCTCTTTATCCTGCGAACATGAAGGTCACGACGTTTAAGAAAACCCAGTCAAGAGCGGAGATGATGACCATTACCACCGCTACGAAGCCAAGAACGACTCCGGTGTAATTGATCAGCTCTTTGCGAGTAGGTGTTGTTACTTTGCCTAGCTCCGAAAGCACCTGGCGAATAAATAGCGTCGCCTTCTGGATAGGGTTCTTGGCCTTGGCAGCGTCGGCTTGCGCCTTCTCTACTAAGTCCTCTGAAGCCTTCTCGTTCTCTTCTGCCAACTTAACCTTCTTTCTTCGCAGGGCGGACAGGACTCGAACCTGCAACCTGCGGTTTTGGAGACCGCTGCTCTACCAATTGAGCCACCGCCCTGTGTGTGACATCGCCACCAACCGTTACTTAGCACAAGGCTTGGTTTCAAGTGCCATCTGGAAAAGACACACTTATAGATTGAATCTATTTAAGTGAATTTCGCCAGAATAGTTATCGGCAGATGTCAACTTAAGTAAGTGTAGGGGGTTATTTCAAGCATTGCAACGGGGAATCAACCACCGTCAACACAATCCGCAACTATTCTTGAAGTATGTCTGACTCTAGAATTTCCAAGCGAATTAGCGCCATTGCAGAATCTGCGACCCTAAAGGTTGACAGCAAGGCCAAGGCCCTAATTGCAAACGGACGCCCGGTCATCTCATACGCCGCCGGGGAACCCGATTTCCCCACTCCGGCGCACATTGTTGAGGCCGCAGCAATTGCAGTCCGAGACCCCAAAAACCATCGCTACACCCCGGCCGCCGGACTGCCGGAAATGAAGGAAGCGATAGTTCAAAAAACACTCCAGGACAGTGGAACCAAAATAACTCCCAGCCAAGTAATTGTTACTAACGGCGGCAAGCAGGCCGTCTACCAGGCGTTTCAAGTCATCCTCAACGATGGTGACGAAGTATTGGTACCGGCTCCCTACTGGACAACATACCCCGAAGCAATCAAGCTTGCCGGCGGCAAGCAGGTCGATGTTTTCGCAGGATCCGACCAGGGCTACAAAGTGACAGTTGAGCAACTGGAGGCTGCCTACACACCAAGGACCAAGGCGTTGCTCATTTGCTCACCGTCAAACCCAACTGGCGCAGTGTTCTCTAAACAAGAGCTGACAGACATTGGAAATTGGGCCGCAACCAAACCCAATCTTTGGGTGATAAGCGACGAGATTTATCAAAACGTGGTCTATGACGGCATTCGCGCTTACTCGATAACTGAGCTGGTGCCAGAGATCCAAGACCGCACCATCATGGTCAATGGTGTTGCCAAGAGCTACGCCATGACCGGCTGGCGACTTGGGTGGATGATTGCCCCGGACGATGCCGCTAAGGCCGCAGGCAACCTGCAGTCACACCTGACCTCGAATGTTTCAAACATCTCGCAGCGAGCCGCAATTGCCGCGATAACCGGCGATCAAGAGCCGATCGAACAGATGCTGGCTGCCTTTGATCGCAGACGGAAACTTGCCGTGGCCGAACTGAACAAAATACCGGGAATGATGACACCGAATCCTGAGGGTGCCTTCTATGTTTACCCAGACGTCAGTGGCTTACTGGGTAAGACTTGGGCTGGTAAGCAGATCACGAGTTCTCTGGAACTTGCGGACATGATTCTGGAGCAGGCCGAAGTCGCCTTGGTTCCAGGAGAAGCTTTTGGTCCGAGTGGTTATTTGCGCATGAGCTACGCGCTTAGTGACGACCAGCTACTCGAGGGCATTCACCGCATGCAAAAGCTGTTTAGTTAGCCCTAAAAGCCAATCAAATTGGGTTCTGGTATCAAGTTGATCCCCCACCTGGCAGCAACGCGCTCTTGAATCAGCCTTGCTAATTCTAGAATTTCAGCACTACTTGCGCCTCCTCGGTTAGTAATTGCCAGCGCATGCTTATTGGAAATTCCGGCCTTCGAACCAGGAATCGAGTAGCCCTTGGGGAAGCCGGCGCTCTCGATTAGCCATCCGGCCGAGATTTTCACCTGGTCTTCATCTGGCATTCTCCAACGTTGCATCTCCTCGGGAAACTCAAGACTCTTTTCGACACTAATCACCGGGTTAGTAAAAAAGCTCCCACACCCGACGCTATCTGGGTCACTTTCACTTATGACCATTCCCTTCGAGGCGCGAAGCTCTAGGACTGTTTTTCGAACTTGCTCCAAGGGCAATGCCGATCCGTATTCTGCGCCTAAGTGCTCGGTAATCTGACCGGACTTCATGGGGACACTCATGCCAGCAAGTTTTTGCAATTTGAATTCGACCCAGCCCACTAAGCCCTCAAGCCCATGCTTCAAAGCGCTGTCTCGATATGAAAATTCGAAATAGCTGGCGGGCCTTATTACGGACTCATTTGAGCCTTTTTCTAGAAACTCAATCTGGGTAATCACATCGGAAACTTCCTGGCCGTAACCGCCGACGTTTTGAACAGGAGTCGCACCGACGCTGCCCGGTATTCCGCTCATGGCTTCCATACCCGCATAATCGTTGGCTACCGACCAAGCCACGAATTCGTCCCAAGAATGCCCCGCCTGAACTCGAACAATCACAAATTGTGCGTCCTCGGAAACAATTTCCACGCCGCGGTTAGTCACGTGAAGAATGGTTAGATCTGCTAGGTCCTCTGCAAAAACAGTGTTCGAGCCACCTGCAAGAACATGGAACTGCTCATCGCTACTCCAAAGCTCAATAGCTGCGTCATACAGCTGCTGAGTGTTACCACAGCTAATAATCCGACTTGGCACTCCGCCAACCTGCATCGTGGTGAGCGTGGAAAGACTTACTGGAGCGATACTCAAAGCTGAACCCAAACTTGTGATTTGCCAAGAACATTGTTGCCATCGAAGCTCGTTTGCAAATCTATCCTTGCTTTTTTGGTCTCTTGGTCTAGTTCGGCGATCCTTGCAACGACCGTTATGACAGCCCGCCCCTTTGCCGGAACCACGACCGGCTTAGTAAACCTCACACCGTATTCAAGAATTTTTCCGGAATCTCCAAGCCAACTAACCACTGGGTCGATTGACAGGCCCATGGTGAGCATTCCATGAGCCAATACCCCGGGCAACCCGACGCTTACCGCGACATCGTCGCGGTAGTGAATTGGGTTGAAATCCCCTGAAGCCCCGGCGTATCGAACTAGGGAATCTCGGTCCAGGTTGAAGTTTTTTTCAGCGACTACATCGCCAATAACTAGTTCACTGATGTCAGGCATCTTCGCCCCTAACCACGAGCGTCGAAATCGCCGTACATACAAGCGAATTACTCTCATCAAAAATTTCAGTGTCAAAAACCACCATGTGGTTGCCTCCAAGGGACTTCACGCTTGTTACCGATAATTCGCTGGTCAAAAGATCACCGGCAACGATCGGACGCTTGAAAACAAACTTTTGTTCGCCGTGGACAACCCTAGAAAAATCAAGCCCGGCCTCCGGGTCCGCAATAACAAGCTTCAAGCCAAACTCTTGAAGGACTATCGGGAAAGTCGGAGGAGCCACTAGGTCCCTGTGACCGGCAGCTTCTGCTGCGACCAGATCGATTGATTCTTCGGAGGCGAACGTCGCTCTCGCAAACTCGCGAATTTTTTCTCGACCCACCAGGTAGGTGGCAGACTTGGGATATCGCTTGCCTTGGATGTTTGAATTAACCATGGATACAAGGGTAATGCCTTGGTAGCGGGAGCGGGACTCGAACCCGCGACCTCACGATTATGAGTCGTGCGCTCTAACCACCTGAGCTACCCCGCCGCGTTTGATCCTAAGACCGAGCCCCGAGACAGGTTTGAACTGTCGACCCCTTCCTTACCATGGAAGTGCTCTACCACTGAGCTATCGGGGCGCTGCCATAACTGCAACCGAAGAAGATTAGCACTAGCGAACAGCGCTAGGCAAACGCCATATCTGTAAATCTAATTCTGCAGCGTCATAACGTATTTTTCCACCCACCACTCGAAGCAAGCCATTGCCAAAAAGATTCTTCGCGCCCTCAGCTCCACTGATGGCATCCCTCGAGAATTGAAGTTTCCGATCCCTGCCCCTAGAGGCGATTACTAGCACCGACTCGGTCTTTGATTCTCTAACAAAAGCGATCGCTTCATCCGAAGAGTAAAGCCAACGCATTGAGCCTTCGGCCAAAGCGCGATGGTGCTTTCTCAGTTGAGAAAGCTTCGCGTAGGTTTCAATCATTTGGGGGTCAGTTTCCCGCTCAGCATTCCAAGGCATTGGAGTTCTTGAACCCTGACCAGTTTCGGCGTCTAGACCCAGTTCATCGCCCGCATAAACATGAGGAATTCCAGGGAAGGTGAACTGCAAGCCCGCGGCAACGCGCTGCGCACCCGAAATAGCGAAGGTCTTGAACCTGCCGGTCTCATAAGTATCAAGAGCGTTGAGGGCATGCATTCTCAAGTGCCAAGGGGTAGTGCCGGACTGGCGGTTGTGAGTTTGACGAAATTGGTCTCCGGAAATCGCCTTACGACCGGGTCCAATCTGGGACTCTTCTTTATTCTGCTTGGTGTTCCAAAGCCATCGCCAAGTCGGCTTCGTGAAATTGGCAAAGCTCAAGATGGCTGAAAAATTATCGCCCTGCGCGTGGACGCCCGAATCCGAGCCAAAATCACCTATCAGCAAGCTATCCGGGTTCGAGTTATTCATGGTTTCTCTAACCAGGTTTACAACCTGATGGTTGTAGTCATCCATTCGGTTTTTACCAATTGCTCCTGCAACCGCTATCCGCCAGCCGTCAAGCTGAAACGGTGCCTTCAGGCCCCTGGCAATAATCGATGCCTTGCCCTCGACCAGACGTTTTCTGATTTCCTCAGACCCCCAATTGAACTTAGGTTGGGTATCACTTGCGCGCGCAAAGTCATAACTCGCGTTGCCCTCAGAGAAATAATAAAACTCGCTCTCTAGAGCATTGGGCCTTTTGAAGGCGGCCGCAAACCACTCGTGGGTTTCGGCCGAGTGATTCAGATTCAAATCCCCGATGACTTTGATGCCGGCATCGTGGGCCTTGGAAACGAGGCTAGCCAGTGCGGCATTTCCACCAAGCACCGGGTCAACTTGATCAAAACTCGTTGCGTCTAACCGATGGCTGGAGCCAGCCGGAAAAAACGGTGTGAGCTGCAAAATCGTGACGCCAACTTTTTTCAGGTGACCCAAACGGTCTTCAATGCCCTTTAGGTCACCGCCAAAATACTGCTCGTTCACCCCGGTGCCTCTAGTCTTCACTGCACTATTCCAAGTTTTAGGCTCCGCCCAGGCCGGCATCTCGCGCTCATCGGCCTTGGTCGAACGGGAAAATCGGTCGGGCATAACCTGATATAGAACGCCTCCGGTCGCCCACTTAGGGGCGTTGTTGTGAACATTGATTCTGAAATCATCTCGGTCTGGTTGATCTAGCTCATGAAGCGCAGTGGCATTTAACCAAAAGCTCTCGCCGCTAGTGGTTTCTAGAAAAAACCTGTAATTCACTTCCGGGTTCGGAATGGCAAGTAAGCCTTCGTACCAATCCCAGCCGTGACGATGGACAAGAGGCTTGAGTGCCGGGGAGTAAACCGCCTGGCCCGATTCGCTTTGCCGAATCAGTACCTGCTTCAGTTTTCCGATCGAATTATGGATTCTGATGCGAATCTTTACTTTGTCGCCGAGCTTAGGGCGCTGATTTGCAACATAGAGTGCCGAGCCATCGTGGTGCGGTTGCAAATCTAGTTCGGGCATGCTTACAAACTACCCTGCCGAATGCCGGACAGGCGTGAGGATGTGCACAATGAAAGCCTCAAAATGTGGGGATAATCCCACAAGATAATTGGTTTTTAGTCTCGGATTGCTTCCGCTATTTCGTCTGACATCATTTTCCAAAGCAGGTCTGGGGCATCGTCTTTACGCAAAATCGCCATTTGAGCCTCCCCCAATGAAAACCACACGGAGTCGATTTTTGATGACACCGGCCTCGGCACCGCATTGGAAGCCGCCATGCCAAATTGGTATGGGATCTTGAAATCCTTGGCGTTTTCTAGGGCCTTCAGATTAGAAGGAGTGCGCCCGGTTGCTTGAAACATTGCGATTTGACCAGGGTCACTTCCCAGGTAGTCAACAATAAATTTGATCGCGGCACTTGGGTTATTAGCTCGCGCACTCAACATGGCACCCCGAACCTCCAAAAAGGGCGTTGCTTCCTGTCCGCCGGCCGAAGGAACTTCATAGGCGTTCCAGCCTTCCTCACCAAAGGTTGCGGAGAACCAAGCTCCACTCCAGGGCCCAGTTATCCAGCAACCCTTTTCGCCGTCAACAAGCTGTTGCTTAATAAGGTCGGTATTGCTCTTTAGATCAAAAAGAGAAGCATTTTTGGACAGCCAATTTGCAAAGGCAAGCCCCTCTTCATTGCCCAAAGCTAAATTCAAAATTCCAGAGTTGGTCGGATCGACCTCGAAAACACTTGAGCCAAAAGACGTCTGAAGCGGGTATAGGTGATACGGGTCGCCGGTTCCATCATTTAGCGAAATCGCAAGTCCGACATCGACGACATCTTGAAAAGTTTCCGGCGCTTTGGGCATCGCGGACTCTGCGCAAACCAGCGCAATGCTCTCTTGGGCGTAGGGCAAACCATACTGTTGCCCGCCATGGTTGAAGGCTTGCACTGCACCGGAGTTGAACTCCGTCTCAGCGCCTTCCAGGTTAAAGGGTGCAATCAGGCCGTCGGATAAAAATCCTCGCTGCAGACCGTGAGGGCCAAGCACTATGTCAGGGGCATTATCACTAGCACCCCAAAACTCGTTGGCTATGTCTGTTTTTATTACAAGGTCAACTCGGTTCCCTGTATCGGCCTCGAACTGCAGTGCTAAGGATTCAAGACCAAGCGCCTCCGACTCGTCTAACCAAATAGTAAGAACCTCACTTTGGGTTTCTGTTCCTGAGCTGGCCTGAGAACCAAATGGAGTTGGCTCGTTAGACGAACATCCAGCAAATGCAAGTGAGGAAATAATGGCCGATGCAAAAACACGGAGTGCGCCGACCCTGGTCGTTTTCAATGAGACCCCTTTCGACACCGGAACGCGTGGTCTGAACCATAACATCCACAAACAGGATGCGTTTTTTCAATCCACAGCCCCTGTGAGATGAGCCTCGCGCTTCCAGGTAGCGGGGAACTTGAACTTCAAATGTGAGGATTCTCCGGACTCAAAACCGGCTAGGAAATTGTAAAGGCCCAGTCTTGAAGGACTGGGCCTTGGTGGCAAGTGAGGGATTCGAACCCACGAAGTCGATGACAGCTGATTTACAGTCAGATCCCTTTGGCCGCTTGGGTAACTTGCCAGTGCAACGCACTTGCGTGGAGGCAAATGCGTTGCGGGAAAAGTTTATAGGAAAATCCCCATCGGACAAACCATGGAATTTCAGGGCTATTCGCCGAGGTCGAACCGGGGACTGGCAGGACCTTTTCCACACTTGGGGGACGGGTGTCGGCTTGTTGGTGGATAGATGTGGGATGGTTGGGGGACCAATATCCCCTTAAGTGGGGATAAGTAGGCTACGCTCATTGGATAAGGCCGATGTTCGCGAATTACGCGAGTTAGCAATAAGTACCTAGAAAGAATTCATCAGAATTCACGCTCTACCTCGGAGAAGCAAATCTTCCAAGCTGGCAATGTTCACAGTCGCTGCTCTCACTCTGGTTATGCCAGCCACTTTTCTGATCTCGGAATCGAGTCTGGCCGAAGCCCCTGTTTCTCTTGGCTCAGCCCATAGCTTTGCGGTGTTTTCAAAAGGGGTCTTGACAAATACTGGGGACACGACTGTTGTTGGAGACCTGGGAGCTGTAGGCACGGTTTCCGGTTTCTCAACGGCTCAGCAATCAACAGCCGACTCCGCAACGGTTCTCAACAACTTAGTCACTGCATACGCTGAACTTGGAGAGGCTTCGCCGGCCACGGCAATCACAGGCCCTATTGGCGAAATGACTCTGACGCCCGGTGTTTATTCTTCCGCTGCCGCACTGACTATAAATGGCCCGCTAACTCTTGACGCATCGTCGGATCCTGATGGAGTGTTTGTTTTTCAGGTGACCGGTGCCCTAAGCACCTCGGCGAACAGCAGAATCACAATGGTCGGCGGCTCGGTTGAAAACGTTTACTGGCATGTAACTGGCGCCGTAACGCTTTCCGCAGCGTCTGCGACGACCGTCTCTGAGTTCGTTGGAACATTGCTGGCAGACGGAGCAGTTACTGCCGGTGCTGGTGCAGAGGTGCAAGGTCGGTTATTTTCTGTCAACGGAGCCATGACTTTGGCGTCTAACGACATTGCCCGAGTGCTGACCCAAGATGAATTGAACGCTATACAAGCAGAGAGGGACGAGGCAGCCAGAGTGGCAGCTGCTCGCCTGGCCTCAATAACGCTTGGCAGGGCCGAAACTTATGCAGTATTTGCTGGCGCCGCCTTCACTTCCGGCACCGACGGTGCCGCTCCGGTTCGACCTTCGCTAGTGGTGGGAAATGTTGGAGTAGTTGGCGCCCCGACCGGTGTCCCAATGGTTCAGCGAGGTGACCTCGTAACTTCGAGCTTGACTGGCGAAGCTTCGGTCGCGGCCGACCTTGAAGTTGCCTACGAAGCACTAAAAGCCTTGCCGTCAACCAATGCGCTTTCGGCCACATTAGGTGCCGTAACTCTTTCACCCGGTGTTTACACCCAAGCCGGGGCAGTATCGATAACAGGCCCACTGGTTCTTGACGCCGGTGGCGATGCAAACGCTGTGTTTGTTTTCCAGCTAGGGGCTGCTCTAACCGTTGCTGCGAATACTGAGATAACCATTGTTGGTGGTGGTTCACCTCAGAACGTTTACTGGCAGGTTCTTGGTGCCGCGAGCCTAGGTGCAGATTCTAGGTTTGTCGGATCACTTCTTTCTAAGGCTGCGATTGCCTCAGGCAAAGATGCAAGCGTCCTAGGGCGATTGCTCTCAATTGATGCGGCCGTGTCCCTTTACAGCAATGATATTGATGCTGTCGCTTCTTCTACATCGGCAGCAGCTTCGACGATTTCTCAAATAAGCGCCGAACAGCTTTCAGCATTGACTTTTGGCCAGGCCAGTACATACGCCGCCTTTTCTGGAGCGGCCTTCAGTAATGCCGGCACGACAACTGTGACCGGCGATGTAGGATCAGTGGGAGCCCTTTCCGGTGCGACAATGACACAAACCGGAAGCATCAAGACCGCTGACCTAGCGTCCATTAAGGCGGATTTAGAGTCGCTGTACCTTGCGACAAGTAGATTGCGAACAACGACTGAGCTTTCCACAACTGTTGGGGCCACGACACTAACTCCGGGCGTGTACTCGGCCGCCGCTGCCCTCACTGTCTCTGGCGACTTGATTCTTAACACCGGCACCGACGCTGATGCTGTGTTCGTATTCCAAGTTGTCGGTGCTCTTGATCTTCCAGCCAGCGCAGAAATCACAATCACCGGGGCCGGCTCAGCCGCCAACGTTTACTGGCAGGTAAAGGGCGCGGTCGCGCTCGGTGCAAATTCGAAGTTTGTTGGAACAGTTTTATCTAAGGGTGCCGTTGCCGCTGGAAGTGAAGCAACTGTCCTAGGGCGATTAATCTCTATTGACGCCGCACTTGCACTCAACTCAAACACATTGGATAACGTTTCAATAGCTCTAGCTGCTGCGGCAGCTCAGGCCGCTCAGGCCGCTTCGGATGCTGCTGCCGCTCAGGCCAGGGCTGATGCGGATGCTGCTGCCGCTCAGGC
>JAPKCK010000018.1 GCA_028822985.1 Aquiluna sp. | reverse complement strand
TGCTCACATCCCGTCGGGCTGGCGGGATTTGAACCCACGACCCCTTGTCCCCCAGACAAGTGCGCTACCAAGCTGCGCTACAGCCCGTTGCCGCTAGGCAACAAAGGAGAGTCTATTGGGTGGTTCTGCTCCTGATATACCGCTCCATGCCAATTGTTAGAACAACGACCCCAGCCCCCAGCAACAGCGCAAGTACTGGGCCAGTTGGGTCCGTCACGCTTAGAGGCTCGCGGTATTGGTCTTGCCAAGGCCACAGTGCTCGTAGCGACCCGATCATCAGGCCAATCATCAAGCTCAGAGTCAGGGCGCGGTAGTTATC
This sequence comes from Aquiluna sp., assembly GCA_028822985.1. Classification (GTDB taxonomy): domain Bacteria; phylum Actinomycetota; class Actinomycetes; order Actinomycetales; family Microbacteriaceae; genus Aquiluna. The sequence continues at coordinate 14,409 of JAPKCK010000018.1, read as the reverse complement.
CAGGAACCATTTCATGATCATTGCAAAGCTAAGAAGCCCGATAATCGCTCCAACAATAAACAGACCCAGGTATCCAAGGTCTCGGTTGTTCACCGCTGCGATAGTCGGCCCATACATGCCCACCGCCAGCAAGAAAAAAGACCCGGAAACACCTGGAAGAACCAGCGCGCAGACGGCCAAGCCTGCGAACAGCACAATTTGCCAGGCGACAGGATTGTCAAGGCCCGCATTTGGCACAGAGGTTAGCCAGAAAGCAGCTGTCGCCCCAAGAATCAGAATCGCCACATGAGTTGCCCGAAAGCTTTTGCTAACAAGTCTTATCGGGACATAGAGCGAAGCTATAAGCATGCCTGCGAACGCGGCGAGGACAATTTCCGGCTCCGCAACTAGAAGTGGCTCCAAAATCGACGCAGTCGTAAGGATCGCCAGAATCATTCCGAATAATATTGGAAGCAAGATCGTGAATCTGATTTCGCGAAATTGCTTGCCGGCATCTTTAGGCTTGCCGCGGAGTAAAAATCCAAAGGCTCGAACTAGGTGAGAAATGCCGTTGATGATGTGATCGTAAACGCCCACTATGAGCGCAACTGTGCCGCCGGATACCCCCGGAATTACTTCGGCCGTGCCAATGAGCATGCCTCTTAGGGCATTACCGGCAAACAGCGAAGGTTTCACTAGCGAAGCCTTTTACGGCGCTCTCTGACCCTGACGCCAAGCTCAACCGGAGAGCCCTCAAAGCCATAGGTTTCGCGGAGTTTACGAATAATGAACCTTCGGTAGCCGGCCTCCAAGAAACCGGTAGAAAACACAACGAACTTTGGTGGCCTGGCGGCAGCCTGGGTGCCAAACAGGATTCTAGGCTGCTTGCCGCCCCTGATTGGGTGAGGATTAGAGGCCTGAATCTCTTGTAAAAATGCATTGAACTTACCGGTTGGTACTCGTTTGTCCCAAGACTCTAAGGCGACCTCTAGGGCTGGAACTAGTTTCTCCAAGTGCCTACCGGTCAAAGCCGAAAGGTTTACTCTCGGCGCCCAGTCAACGTGAGCCAAATCTGATTCAATTTCTTTTTCAAGATACATCCGACGCTCATCATCAAGTGAGTCCCACTTGTTGAATGCCAAAACCAGTGCTCGACCGGATTCCAAGCCCAGCTGAACGATTCTGACATCGGCCTCGCTGATCGGCTGTGTGACATCAAACAACACGACAGCAACTTCTGATCGCTCGAGCGCTGCGGCGGTTCTCAGCGCTGCATAGAAGTCCGCGCCCTGTGCTTTGTGAAGCTTCTTGCGAATACCGGCGGTGTCAACAAAGCGCCAAGTCTTTCCAGCAATTTCGACTTGCTCGTCAATTGGATCGCGAGTGGTCCCGGCCAATTCATTCACGACTGCACGGTTAGTTCCGGTTGCCTTGTTTAGCAACGAGCTTTTACCAACATTTGGGCGACCGATAAGTGCGACACGTCTTGGTCCAGAATATTCAGCTTCAGCAACTTCGGACTTTTCAGGAAGCATTTTTACAGCAGCATCTAACAAATCCGCGACTCCGCGACCGTGGAGGGCGGAAACCGGGAAGGGCTCCCCCAGTCCCAGTGACCACAAGCTTGCTGCCTCTGGCTCGAGGTGTAGGTCGTCAATCTTGTTAGCTACCAAGATCACCGGCTTGCCGCTCGCGCGCAACATTTGAACTACTCGCTCATCAGATGCAGTCGGGCCGACCATTGCATCCACGATAAACAAAACTCCGTCGGATAGCTCTACGGCCACTTCAGCCTGAGCTGCTACCGCCAAATCGATACCTTTGGCGTCAATCTCCCAGCCACCGGTGTCTACAAGAGTTATGGGCTTACCGTTCCATTCAGCCTTGTAGGAGACTCGGTCTCGAGTAACCCCTGGCTTGTCCTCAACAACTGCTTCTCTTCGGCCCAGAATCCTGTTGACCAGAGCGGACTTGCCAACATTTGGCCGTCCCACGATTGCGAGCACTGGAGGAGCGGTGTGGAAACCCTCTTCTGGGCTGTCGGCTAATTCAAGATCTAGAAGACCAATGTCGTCTTGATCCAACTCGTAGTCGACGAGCTCGTCCTTTAGAAGGCCGGCCTTGGCCTCTTCTAAGTTATCCGAATCGCTCACTTATTCACGTCCCTAATCATCTTTACCAACGCAGCCACGCTGCTTTGAAAATCCATCTCGGTTGTATCCAGCAAACTGACACCCTCACCTGGGGTTATAAAGTCAACAATTTGACCATCAGATAAATCTCGCTTGAGGATATTGCCAGCAGGCTCAGTTCCATCTAAGCCCCGGCGCTCTAGCCTAACGCTTGGGCTCGCAGTTAGCAGAACTTTTAATATTGCCTCAGGCGCGACAACCGTTGTTATGTCGCGTCCCTCGACAATGATGCCCTGGCTTTGGCAGTCCGTAATTCTTTTCCTGGCATCCTGAAGCTGAAGGTTTCTAACCAGCTGCTCTTTGGCAACAGCGCTCACAGCTTCTGATACCGCCGCTGTCCTGATTTCTGCTGTTACATCAACACCTGCAAGCATGACCAGCTCACTATCCGGGTCGATTGAAATCGAATAGTCAAAGCTTCCGATCAATCGATCCAGCTCTAAGCCTGGAAAGTTGGACTTATGAATTGCGAAAGCCCTATAGCCGGCTCCCGTGTCCAGATAACCGAAGCCCAACTCCCGAGCAGCAGCCTTGGAGACGCTAGATTTACCGGAACCAGCAGGTCCATCAATGGCAATTACCACTTCAGCCATTAGGCCAGCCGCCAACCGTTTTGCACAAGCTGTGCCATCAACTTTTCCTGAACTGCAGGTAGGACTTGCATCTCCACTAGGCCGATTGCTGCTCCCGGCGAGTGCTCGAGCTTTATGTCTTCCAGGTTCACGCCGATTTCGCCCACAAATGTCAGGAGCGCTGCAAGAGCACCAGGTGAATCGTCGATCAACGCCGTGACAGTTTTGTATTCAAGATACTTTCCGCCGTGCTTACCTGGAATCGCCGAAACCCCATGGTTTCCAGCCGCCAGCAGCGAATGAATAACCGCAAGGGAACTGGATTCGTCAGAGTTCTGAAACGATTCCACGAGGTTGTTTATGTCTTTACTAAATTCCACCAGTAGCGGCCCTATTGAAGCTGAATTTTGACTCAAAATCTGCAGCCATAAATCTGGGTCACTAGCAGCTATCCGGGTAGTGTCTCGAAGGCCTTGACCTGCCAGGTTTAGATCTGCATTTGATCCACTCGAAAGCCTTGCTGCGAGCGCCGATGACACAAGCTGGGGCAAGTGTGAAACCAACGCGACCGAATTATCGTGTTCTTGGGCGGACATGACTACCGGTAATGCATCTAGCATTAGCGCCAGCTCAGTCACGAGCTCCAGCCGCGCGCTAGAAGAAGTCTCGTTAGGGGTAATCACCCACGGCCTGGCAAAGAACAGGTCCGCTCTTGCACCCTTCGGACCAGCGGTTTCTCTGCCTGCCATTGGGTGAGAGCCTATGTAACGATCGGAGTCTGACGCTGCTTGAAGCTGTACCTCGTTGGCAATCGACACCTTTACGCTTGCCACGTCGGTTACCACGGCATTTTTGTGGCTTGCAAGTTGCTCGCAAATGACCTTTGCAGTCAAGTCCGGCGGCACACACACAATTACTAGATCCGGCTCAACAGAAGAATCAATGCCTGCACCGTATTCGATGGCCAAGGCAAGGTTTGCCTTCGAGTGGTCACTCAAGGAAGCAACCACGCCTTTTCGGGCCATAGCTAGTCCAAGGCTGGTGCCAATAAGACCAGCCCCAACTATTTTTATCGCTGGGCTCACTGGGCTAAATCTTGCCTGAGGGCTTGCGCGCCTCTGAGGTAGACATGTTGAATCTGAGAACGTGCGGTCTTGGTGTCAACGTGCATCATCAATCGAATGACTCTAGGCATAGCTCCAGCGACGTTCATCTCTACGCTGCACATCAGGGGGACATCCCCTAGCCCAAGCTCTCTAGCTGCTACCGCTGGAAACTCACTTGTCACATCAGGAGTTGCTGTAAACCAAACTGAGATCAAGTCTGCGCTCTCAAGAGAATTGGCGTGCATGACCTTGGTAACCAGTTCAGCCGTGGCTTGTAACAGATTACTTCTGTCATCTGCGTCAATTTGGATGGCGCCCCTAATCGCACGAACTGCCATTAGCGCCTCCTTGACTTCTCGCCGTCCTGACCAACCTTCATCAGTGAACCGACTTCAAGCTTACTAAGCTCTCGGAACTGTCCGACCTTGGTGTTGCCGAGCCTTAGCGGCCCAAAGCTCTTTCGGGTTAGGTCTAGCACTGGGTGGCCAAGTGCCTCCATCATGCGCCTGACTATTCGGTTTTTGCCGGAGTGCATAACTAGCTCCAAAAGCGTGGAGGTATCGTTCTGGTCAAGAATCTTGGCGCTGTCTGGCTTCGCAAGCCCATCCTCTAAACGGACACCATCTTTTAGCTTCTGCATTTCGACTCTGCCAAGGACTCCCTTGACTTTGGCGACGTAGAGCTTCTCGACTTCGTAGCTGGGGTGAGCAAGCTGGTTAGCAAGTTCGCCATCATTGGTCATAAGAATCAAACCGGTAGTTTCGGCGTCTAGTCTGCCGACGTTGAAAACACGATCCATCCCGATAAAGTAATCCGCCAGGCAGTTTCTGCCGTTTTCGTCCGCCATAGTGGAGACAACGCCCCTGGGCTTATGGAACGCGTAGTACACCCGGTCCGGGTCCATCTGAACTGGCTTGTGATCCACTTCGACATTGTCTTCCAATGGCCGAACTCGGCTCCCAAGCTCGGTCACAACTTTCCCATTGACCTTTACGCGACCCTTTACGATTAGGTCCTCAGAGGCGCGCCTGGATGCAATTCCAGCCGCGGAAAGTGCTTTTTGAAGCCTTATGCCCTCGGGCTTATCTTCTTGCTGATCTTCTCGATTACTCAATGCCATCCTGATCTGGGAGGTAGGGGCTAATTGCTGGAAGCTCATCTAGTGAATTGATGCCCAATACCTCTAACAGCATCTGAGTCGTTCCAAACATTGCGGCACCGGTGTCTAAATCGGTGTAAAGCTCAGTAACCAAGCCCCTTGACATCAGCGTCCGCACGACTGAATCAACGTTTACTCCCCTAATTGAGGATACCTGACCACGAGAAATTGGCTGTCGATAAGCGACTACCGACAGGGTTTCCATCGCTGCGTGGCTTAGCTTCGATGGGTTTTCGTTGGCAACCAGTTGCCTGACGGCCCAATCGTGAGACTGGCGAACGTAGATACGCCATCCGCCACCTACCTCTCGAAGTTCAAAACCTCGACCGGCACCCCCGTGAGCACTCTCGTAGTCCTCAACAAGAAAATCGATCTCTTTTTTTACTTCACCGATGGGTGCCTCAAGTGCTCCAGCGAGTGTTATTAGATTTAAGGGCGTTTCAGCCACAACGAGAAGTGCCTCTAGGCCCGCGCGTAGTTCGAAGTCATTTCTCATTATTAGTTCTCATAGTCAGTGCCTAAACTAGCCAGAGTTTCATCGCTAAAGTTACTATTTTCCCAAATTACCGTGAAATCAGAAAATGGCCCAGCCTGCTCAATGGAAATCGCTCCGACTCTGTAGAGCTCAAGTACTCCCAAAAACCGCGCCACAAATTCGCCGCGGTCTTTACTGTCGGCAATCAGCTCCCGAAAACTAAGGCGCTTAGTATTTCTAAGCCTTGAAACCAAAAGTCCAACCTGCTCGCGAATGCTTATCTTCGGAGCATGCAAATGAGTCAAACCGACGCCCGGGATTTCCTTCGGGACAAATGCCAGCTGAGCCATCTGGGAAAACTGATCTAGGTCAGCGCTCCAAACCAATTCTGGTCGGAGGTTTCGATAAGTCTCTTCAAGCCTGACCTCACGAGCAACGCGAACTGATTCCAGTTCTAGGGCTGTGCTAAACCACGAAGATATCTCCTTGAATGCGCGGTATTGAAGCAATCGGGCAAACAACAGATCCCTTGCCTCCAAGGCAGCAATATCTTCTGAGTCGACTGCCTGCCCCTGGGGCAGCAAGCTGATAATTTTCATGTCCAATAGCGTTGCGGCTACGACCAAGAATTCGGAAGCGCTTTCGATCTCCTGCTTGCTATCAAGCTGTTTTACGTACTTCAGGAATTCATCGGTGACACGTGCCAAGGCAATTTGAGAAATGTCGAGCTCGTGTTTACCAATCAGGTTGAGCAGCAGGTCGAACGGACCCTCAAAATTATCAAGGTGGAGCTGAAAGTCGACTTCCGATTCAAGCTGCGCTGCCACGTTTCACCAGCTCCCTTGCAACCCTGCGATAGGACTCTGCGGCAGCTGAATTCGGCGCGAATTGAGTAATCGGCTTGCGGGCGACAGTTGCATCTGGAAACTTAACGGTTCTGGCGATGGCCGTGTCAAAAACGAGTGCTGGAAACGCTTCTTGCAATCGGGCTAGCACTTCACGGGCGTGCAGGGTCCTTGCATCATGCATCGTCGGGATAAGACCATCGAGCTCCAGGGCAGGGTTGGTCCTTGCCTTTACTTTGTCAATCGTCTGAACCAATAAAGCCACTCCTCGAAGCGCGAAGAATTCGGTAGCCATTGGGATTAGCACTCCGTGGGCCGCGGTCAGAGCATTGACAGTGAGCAGTCCAAGTGAAGGCTGGCAATCAATAAAGATGATGTCGTAATCGTTTTTCACTTTGTTCAAGATGCCGTCCAAGACGCGCTCTCGGCCCATCTCGGTAACCAGATTCATTTCTGCAGCCGACAGATCGATGTTTGCTGGAATAACATCGAGATTTTCCATGCTCGTTTTTTGAATTGCGGCCGCAGGGTTCAAGGTCGAATCCATTAGAAGATCGTAAATAGTTGTCGCGTCCTGATAGTCGGCATCAAGGTTTACCGACAGGGCCCCCTGCGGGTCGAAATCGACAACAAGTATTTTCCGACCGTACTCCGCTAGGGATGCCGCGAGGTTAATAGTCGTAGTTGTTTTACCTACTCCACCTTTTTGGTTGCACATTGCAATAATGCGCGCGGGACCGTGCTGCTTTAGCTTCCCCGGAACGGGGAAAGCCTTGTCTGACAAATTCACCCAAACCTCCAAATTATCTTTTTTATAGCCTACCGCCGAGCACGAGGATGAGCGCCCAGATAGACCTCGCGGAGTGTGTCCACGGTCATCAATGTGTAAATCTGCGTGGTAGCGACCGAGGCGTGTCCAAGCAGCTCTTGCACCACTCTCACATCCGCCCCACCTTCTATCAAATGAGTCGCAAACGAATGCCTGAGCGAATGAGGGGAAACCTCCAAATCGCAGGCCTTGCCTGCCTTTTGGATTATTGCCCAGATGCTCTGCCTGCTGAGCCTGCCACCGCGGCCGTTTAGAAAAAGCGCGTTATCGCCGCCTTTTTTTGCCAAGTCAGGCCTAGTTCGAACTAAATAAGCATGGGTGGAACGCATTGCGAAACCGCCCAGCGGTACTACTCGTTCCTTGGCGCCTTTGCCGCGGACTCGAACAAGGCCCGAATCATTGATCTCATCTAGATCTAAACCAACCACTTCGCTCACCCTGGCTCCAGTTGAATACATCAGCTCCAGAATTGCGCGATCGCGTAGTCTCAGTAAATCAGTCGATTTTTCCTCTGGCTCTGGGCCCGCTGCGGCGAGTAGATCTAGAACTTGCTGCTGGCTTAGGGCCTTGGGCAACCTGAAGGCAGGCTTTGGTGGTCGAAGCTTGCTTGTCGGGTCGTCTAGCCTCTTGTCCTCCAAAACTAGAAATTTGTGAAAGCCCCTCACGGCAGCCAAGACTCTTGAGATGCTCGTGCCTTTGTATCCGGCGGAATCCAATGACACCGAAAAATCAATGAGCTGTTGGGCGGAAACTGTAAGTTCCGTCAAAGAATTTGACTCCAAAAAACTAAAGTAAAGGCCCAAATCGCTTTTATAAGCGCTCAGGGTGTTCTTGCTCAGGCCTCGCTCAACGCTGAGGTGCCGGAGATAAACATCTAACGGCAACACAAGCAGTTAGCTCTCTTCAAAGAGGCGCTGCTGCTGCTGTCTTATTAGAGCGGCCTTCACTAACCCGTGAAACAGCGGATTTGGCTTTGTTGGTCGCGACTTGAATTCCGGGTGAGCTTGAGTGGAGACGTAATACGGATGAACATCCGCTGGAAGCTCAACGTACTCAACGAGGCTGTCCTTTTCCGATGTGCCAGAAAAAACCAGGCCAGCGCCGGCAAGCTGCCCGCGGTATGAGTTGTTGACCTCATAGCGATGACGGTGACGCTCACTGGCTAAAACAGAACCGTAGGTTTTAGAAACGATTGACCCCGGCAACAGGTTTGCCTCGTAGAGGCCAAGTCGCATCGTGCCACCGAGGTTGGAGGACGCAATTTTGTCTACTTGCTCCGCCATGGTGGCGATCACGGGATTCTTGCCTTCGGGGTCAAATTCACTAGAGGTTGCATCGGTAATGCCTGCAACGTTTCTCGCAAACTCTATAACCATGCACTGCAACCCAAGACACAGACCTAGCGTTGGAATTTGATTTTCTCTGGCGAACTTCAAGGCACCAAGCTTCCCCTCGATGCCGCGCACACCAAAGCCACCGGGAACACAAATAGCGTCCATTTCACCCAGATGGTTAAGCGCCCCTTGCTCAGTTTCACAGTCATCGGATCGGACCCAGTGAATGTTTACTTTCGTAAGTTCGGCGAATCCACCGGCACGTAGAGCCTCGGTCACAGACAGATACGCGTCAGGAAGATCTATGTATTTGCCAACCAACGCAATGTTGAGCTCATGCTTTGGTCGATGCACGGCCTCAGTCACCGGATTCCAATTGGTCCAGTCAACTTCACTGGTCTCTAGCCTTAGGGACTTGATGATGTAGCTGTCCAGACCTTCGTCATGAAGAACCTTGGGTATGTCGTAAATTGATGATGCATCCGCGGCGGTAACAACTGCCTCCCGGTCAACGTCACACATTTGAGAAATCTTGCTCTTTATTGCATCTGGTAATTCTCGGTCAGACCTGCAGACAATCGCATCCGGCTGAATTCCAAGCGATCGAAGCATTGCCACGGAGTGCTGGGTTGGCTTAGTTTTTAGCTCACCGGAAGGCTTGAGAAAAGGAACGAGCGTGACGTGAACGAAAAACACGTTATCGCGTCCGACGTCCTGCTTTATTTGCCTAGCCGCTTCCATGAAGGGTTGGGACTCAATGTCACCGACTGTTCCACCAATTTCGGTAATGATTACATCGGGAATTGGCTCTTTGGTTGCCTGGAGACGCATTCGCCTCTTCAGTTCGTCCGTGATATGCGGAATTACTTGTACCGTGTCGCCTAAGTACTCTCCGGCTCGCTCTTTGGCGATCACGGTCGAGTAAGCCTGTCCCGTTGTTACATTCGCTGCTGCATCCAAATTAATGTCTAGGAAGCGCTCGTAGTGCCCTATGTCAAGATCGGTTTCCGCGCCATCATCAGTCACAAACACCTCACCGTGCTGAAACGGATTCATTGTTCCGGGGTCAACGTTTAGGTATGGATCAAGCTTTTGCATCACGACCGAAACCCCGCGAGCCCGAAGAAGATTACCCAGTGAGGCTGCTGTTAGGCCCTTGCCTAATGAGGATGCGACTCCACCGGTTACAAAGATGTGTTTGGGGGTTCCAGAGCGTTCGGCCATGGAACTTCAATCTATCAGTTGAACCGTGAAGAAATAGGTCGACACAGACAATTACCTCGCAGAATCCAATAATTCTTTTGCGTGCTCGAGCGCGACCTCGGAATCTGGATTACCGGAAAGCATTCGCGCGAGCTCAGTCTGGCGCTCAGTGTCACTCAGCAATTCCACTGATGACTCCGTGATTTCACCGGAAACATCCTTGGACACGCGAATCTGTCTGTCGGCAAACGCGGCAACCTGCGGAAGGTGGGTAACAACTATCACCTGCGTGGACTCCGCCAGCTTCTTTAGTCTCCTTCCAAGCTCAACCGCTGCCTGCCCTCCAACGCCAGCGTCTACTTCGTCAAAAATCATGGTTGGAAGCTGCTGACCAGCTACCAGTACCAACTCGATCGCGAGCATTATTCTGGAAAGCTCACCGCCCGAAGCTCCCTTGCTCAATGCTCGTGGGTCGGCGCCTGAGTGCGCAGCCAGTAAAAATTCAATCTTGTCAGCACCGTGCACATCAAAATCAGATCCGGGGGTGACTTGAATTTCCAAGCGTGCGCCGGACATGGCAAGCTGTGCTAGCTCCTCTGACACTCGACTCGAAAGCAGTGAGCTCGCGTCTAATCGCTCTGCAGTCAATGCCGCGGCGTGGGATTGAAGCTTCGACTCAAGGCCTCGAAGCTGCGTCTCAAGTTTTTCAATCTGTTCGTCCGACGAGTCCAAGTCCAGGGCGTCCGACTCGAAACTAGGAAGGTCACTGAGTAGCTCCTCAACAGGAACCCCGTATCTACGCTCAACGGCTACGAGTTCAGCTTTTCTTCCGAGTAATCGATCAAGAACTTGAGGGTCAGCATCTAGATCCGCAAGGTAACTCGCCAGCTCACCCGAAACATCTCCGGCCAGGGAAGTAAGGTCTGATAGCTGCTTGGCCAGCTTCCTTAGGTCCGGATCGCTGGTGCTCTCAAGCGACTTGGAAGCCTTTGCCAAAAACTCCGAAGCATCAGAGCCGTCTTCGCTACTAAGGGCATCGTGCGCCTTGGTGGCAGCCGACCGCAGTGACTCAACATTTGACAGCCGGTGAATCTGTTCCTCGACCTCGGTAAGCTCTCCAACTTGAGATTCCAGCCCGGCTATGTCGGCGATTTTCAAACGTAATGCGCTCAGCTTTAGTTGGTCCGTCTCGGAAGTCGTTCGCATTCTTTCGATACGAGAACGAAGCTCCTGAAACTCTCGAAAGGTTCCCAAGTATGTTGTTTTCGCGGCAGCTAAGCCTGTGCCTCCAAAAGAGTCAAGGGCTTCCCGTTGCTTAGCCGGAGATCTCAAGCGAATCTGTTCGCTCTGGCCATGAATGGTCACAAGCTCACTCGTTATTTCCTCGAGGACTGAAACAGGCACCGCAGTGCCGCCAATGGCCGCTCTGGACCTTCCATCACTCGACACGGTTCGGTTAATAAGAATTTCGTCCTCGGAAGTATCGCAACCGAGCTCCTGGAGTCTGGTTAGCAGTTCCGGATTGGTCGAAAAGATCCTGCCCTCAACCAAAAGTTGCTGACTACCTCTACGGACGGTGGAGGAATCAGCCCTGGCTCCTAGAAGCAGACCCAGAGCCGTTAGCACCATAGTTTTACCCGCGCCGGTTTCGCCGGTTAGGGCAGTGAACCCTGGACCAAATTCCAGGTTCGCAGAACTAATAACTCCTATGTTTCGGATACCGAGAGTTGCGATCACGCAGTTGCCTCCGGACCTCGCCACCCGGTTACCGGGAGCGCAAATTTTCTAACCAACCTGTCGCTGAATGGAGCGTCGGTCAAAATAGCCATGGGGATTGACTTTGGGCTCTTCTTGACTTCAATTCTTGAACCGGGACCCAGGTCCGTGGCTCTTCTTCCGTCGCACCAGATGACCCCCGCCCCAGGCGAACGTCGAAGAACCTCGATTGCAAGCTCCGAATCTGGTGCCACCACGAGCGGCCTAGCAAATAAAGCATGGGCCGAGATGGGGACAAGCATCATTGCCTGCACATCCGGCCAAATAACTGGCCCACCCGCACTGAAGGCGTAGGCGGTTGACCCGGTAGGAGTGCTGACAAGGACACCGTCGCAACCAAACGAGGAGACTGGTCTTGAATCGACCTCGACAACAACCTCTAGCATGCGCTCGCGCGAGCTCTTCTCGACGGAAACTTCATTGAGGGCCCAGCTCTCGAACACAAGTTCAGAGTCCTGAAAAACCTTTACTTCGAGTGCTACTCGATGCCCAACCGTGTAGTTTCTGTCTGAGATCGCAGTCAGCACGTGAGTTAGGTCATCCACCTCGGCCTCCGCCATAAATCCAATGTGTCCCAAATTAACCCCAAGAATAGGCGCATCTTGAGATCGGGCCAATTCGGCTGCCCTAAGAATTGAACCATCTCCACCAAGCACGAGGACAACCTCTAGGTCTTGATTTGTGAAGAGGCTTTTATCCGAGGGGGCATTGTTAAATTGCGCCCGTAATCGTCCGATGTCCTCGGCGGCGAAGACACAGTGCATTCCGAGCTCTTCAAGGCTCGAGCACGCATCCAGCGTTCTCTGCAGCTGCTCAGCAGACTCAGCAGAGGAGACCACCAGAACATTTCTAGCCATTGGCAACCTTTCGACCCCCTTAAGACTAGTAACTAGTTCATAAAATCGCTTACTAGTTGTCAACAGAATTGAGCATAAAAAGAATCCGGACTACTTATTGGAAAACAGCTTGTCCACCATAAGCTGCTCAACTCCGTAATCCAGTAAATCGAATTTCATTAGAGACAAATACTCGACGTTGCCGTTCGTCCCTTTAATTGGAGATTCGGTAAGTCCGTGACAGTAAAAACCATCGTCATTGGCACCCTTTAGAACCTGCTCCACCGCTCGCTTGCGTTCGTTGCGGCTTGACACCACGCCGGTTGCGCTCAATGAGTGCTTTCCAACTTCAAACTGGGGCTTAATCAACCAAATTTGTTCTGCTGCTGGCGCCAGCTCCGCAAGCTTTTGGGTGACAAGTGTGAGTGAAATAAAGCTCAGATCCACCACTACTAATGAAAACAGAGTCTCTCCAACTGCCGCGATTACCTGTTCGCTCGTCAAATGTCTAAGATTTTGCCCCTCTAAGTTGACCACTCGAGGGTCGTCCCTAATAAAATCAACCAACTGATTGTGCCCGACATCAACCGCGAGCACCTTATCGGCCCCATTTTCTAGTAAGACTTGCGTAAATCCGCCAGTGGACGCTCCGGCATCTAGGCACAAACCCCCGGGAGTAATGTCGAACTCACGCAGAGCGTGAGCAAGTTTGTGGCCAGCTCTGGAAACGAAGTCGATACCCGCAGACAACTCGACCTTGTCTCCCGGCTCAATTTTGCTGGAGGGCTTCTTTACCAAGCGACCATTGACGCTGATTCTGCCCGATGTAATAAGAGCACTGGCTTGGGACCTGGAGCGAGCAAGCTCTCGGATTACAATCTCTATGTCTAAGCGCTCACTCAAAGTAGATTGTCTTCTAGCTCTTCAACTATTTGGTCCAATGCCTCAACCTGCTCGTCAATCGGCATGTTCTCAATCTCAAGTAATCGAAGTTCCAAGTTATCAATTGCCATTTTCGTCCTAGCTGTAGATGCTTGCGTCGACATTGAGGGCATATATTGGCCGTCCACTCGTCCAGATTACGTGGCAAGCGGCCTTCAATGTGTCCAATGACTCCGGGTTTCCCGAAACAATGACTACTCGATCACCCAGAAGCTCGACGGTGGAGTCGCCAGACTTAGCTCCTCTTTTAGTAGTTTTTGGCTGCTGGTAAGAATCGAATAGCCCCGTAAGATCCTGAAGTATGAATTTTGGTCGGTCCTCTTTACCCGCCGCCAAAAGTTCCTTGCGCGTAACAATGCCAGTCATGACAACAGCCGAATCCATACCAGAGCCGTTGGCTCCTCGAATGTCTGTATCCAAGCGATCTCCGACCATCAACGGATTCTTGATTCCCAGCTGCAAGAGTGCCTGATCAAATATTGGCTTGAAGGGCTTGCCCGCTATCTCCGGAAGTATTCCGACAGCGGTATGTACGGCACCCACTAGTGTTCCGTTTCCCGGGGCTATGCCCTGCTCAACCGGGACGGTCCAATCCTGATTCGTGGCGATCCAAATCGCCCCGCCTTGAATCGCGAAAGACGCTTGAGCTAGTTCCCTCCAAGACACGTCTGGACTAAACCCTTGGATCACGGCGGCTGGGGAAAGGGACGCATGGTCGACTACTTGAAAACCCTGCTCCTGCACGGCGTGCTTCAGCCCGTCCCCGCCAACTACCAACACTTTCGCACCCAGCGGTATTTTCTTGGCCAGCAACATAACCCCGGCACTAGCCGAGCCTACGATCTGCTCCGCAGTAGCCTGGATTCCGAAACCGATCAGCTGTTCAGCAATAGTCTCCGCGCGCCTAGAAGAGTTATTAGTCAGGTAGCCCACCTGAATACCCAAATTTGCGGCCCTATTAATGGACTCTACGGCATTTACAATTGCCTCTGACCCTTGATAAACGACCCCATCGAGATCTAACAAAAGCGAGTCGTATTTACTTGCCAGCACCTCTAGGGCCTCTCCCCTTATTGTCCGAGCGCTTGAAATCTGGACGCTTCGAATCGGCACGACTTGGACGATCAGTCCGCTCCGAACGATCCGAGGAAGGACGACTTG
>JAPKCK010000004.1 GCA_028822985.1 Aquiluna sp. | reverse complement strand
CCTAGGCTTCCAAGCTGGCTAAATAGTGCTTGCGTCAATCACAAAGCGATAGCGGATATCGCTATCCACCACTCGGGCATAAGCATCGTCGATGGTTTTCGGGTCACTGGCATCAACCATCTCGATGGTTGAAACAATGTTGTGCTCACCACAGAAATCAAGCATCTCTTGGGTGCCAGAGATGCTGCCTGTGTTTGCCCCTGCAATTGAGCGCAATGCGGTAATCACGCTAAATGGGTGGAACTCCTGCTTGTTTGGGGAAATCCCGACGGTCACAAAGGTTCCGCCGACTTTCAACATGCCGAGCAAAGAATCAAGATCAAGGTCGGTGCTAGTGGTGTTCAGAATCACATCAAAGAAGTCTTTGTGGGTTTCGAAGATCTCAGTGGTCATTAGGTAATCCTTGGCACCGAACTCCTTTGCATCCTGCGCCTTGGACAAGCTGTGGCCAAGAACATAAGTCTCAGCCCCCATGGCCGCGGCAAACTTCACTGCCATGTGGCCAAGGCCACCGAGGCCCATGATCCCGACCTTCATGCCCGGTCCTACTTTCCAGTGCTTCAGTGGAGAGTAGACGGTGACTCCGGCGCAAAGTAATGGAGCAGTTGCCGCGTAATCAAGATTTTCTGGAACCCTTAGAACAAAGGCCTCTTTGACCACGACGTCTTTGGCATAACCGCCATAAGACTCTTCGCCGTCATAGTGACGACCGTTGTAAGTCTGAACGTTGCCGGTTCGGCAGTAGTTTTCCATGCCTTGCTTGCAAGGCTCACAGGTCCCGCAAGAATCAACGAAGGTTCCAACGCCTACTCTGTCGCCAACCTTGAACTTGGTGACCGCGTCACCAATGGCTGTTACCTCACCGACAATTTCGTGACCTGGAACCATTGGGAAGATGCCCTCGAACCACTCATCTCGTGCCTGGTGGATATCTGAGTGGCAGATTCCTGAGTACTTGATGCTGATAGCAACGGCGTCGGCAGTTAGCTCTCTAACTGGCATTTCTGCTTTTTCAAATGCTGCACCAGGTGCACTGACGATGAGGGCGTGGGTCTTTGACAATTAGTCTCCTTTTGACATTTATGATGCTAACCCAACAAACAGGGGCCGAATTACATAGAGAGCCGCAGCGCTAGTTAGAAGCCGCCTGTGGTTTCATTGGCTAATGAAAACTAGGATCAAATTTATTCTCGGTTCGCTCGCCGCTGTCTTAGTGTTGGGTCCTTTTGCTGTCCCAGTTAATTCGTCTGGAACCCTTACCTATCAAGAGGCGGCAGCTATTAGCTGGGAAGGGAGATCTGAGTTTGTTAATCTGGTCGATCACCAAGTCCACATCATTACGGCCGGAAACCCAGACAGCGACCGATTGATTGTTTTGCTGCATGGGTTTGGCGCCAGTTCACTGACCTGGCAGCAAGTATTGGAGCCACTGGGACAGGCAGCTTACGTTGTGGCCTTCGACCGAGCGGCTTTTGGCTTTACTGAGAGGCCCACGAGCTTCGGGGACCTAAACCCCTACTCGGCAGCCGGGCAGCTCAAAGTGATCGATGGCTTGGTCGATTTATATGGGACGGACAAAGAAGTTGTCATCCTTGGCCATAGCGCGGGCGGCGCCCTGGCTCTTGGTTATGCGCTTGATCACTCAGCCAAAGTGGACCGCTTAATTCTCGAGGCTCCTGCTGTTTATGGCACCGGTGGCAGTCCTGGCTGGCTGAACTGGGTTTTCAGCATTCCGCAGATCGATCACCTTGGCCCACTCGCGGTTGCATCTATTGCCTCAAGTGGTCTAGATCTTCTTGTTGAGAGCTACACCGACCCCAGTATGATTACCGCTGAGGTTCAGGCCGGCTACACGGCACCACTCAAGATTGACGGCTGGGAAAGAGCTTTCTGGGAATTTAATAAAGCACCGCGTTCACTGAACTTGGTGGAACGGCTGGGTGATTTGCGAGCGCCGGCATTGATTATCACCGGTGACGATGACCGAGTTGTTGCAACCGCTGACTCCATAAGGCTAAACGGGGATCTTCCAGGCTCAGAACTGGTGATCATCGAGGGTGCCGGTCACCTGCCAAACGAAGAAAAGCCACAGGAATTTGTTGACGCAGTTCTGCGGTTTCTGAACTGATAACGATAGGTTTTTAGTCATGCTTTATAAAGGTGTTTTTGGAACTATTAGAACTTTGATTGGCTTGGCGCTTCTTGGAAGCGTCATTTGGCAGGTTGCGGACCGACTAGCCGCTGACCTGTTTCGACCAACCGAATATTTTGCCTACTTCTCGATAACGTCCGCGATGCTGGCGGGGTTTGTGGTGCTGACAAGCGGAGTGATGCTCCTTAGAGGAAAATCGGAGTCTGAGCGGCAAAACATTGCACGCTTAGTGGCTGTGGTGTCGATGATCATTGTAGGCACGGTGTATCACCTGTTACTCGGCGACTCAGCAATTGACCCGAGGGATGTCGGCTATGACTGGCCAAGGATTCCGAACGCAATAATCCACACCTACGCACCGGTCCTGGTGGCCCTTGAGTATTTATTCTCGGTCAAAGGGGCCAAGCCGCGATTACTAAAGGCTCTCTGGGTCGTTATCTATCCGCTGGCTTGGCTGGGACTCTCACTAATTCGCGGGCTCAGCGATGGCTGGTGGCCTTACTGGTTTATAAACCCCGGTAGTGAGGGCGGCGTAATAGGAATGCTTAGCTACATCTTTGCAATCGCTGCCGCATTCATTGCTCTTGGTTTTGTCGTTCTGGGGTTGAAGATCGCCCTCGCAAGGATAATTAAGTCCGCTAGCGAATAGTTTGGCCGACCTCGAAGTGCCGGCCGCACCGATACCAGGGGATACGTGTCTCAATTCCGGTTACCCCGTTTTCCATTATGTATTCGACATGGACACTAAATGGTGCGAGTCGGTCAGGCCCCAATTTCACTTGTCTAGCTCGGGCTTATGGGAAAGAAGGAAGAATTGCCATTCGCTCGCCGGTGGATTGGTTCATGAACGCCATGAACTCCACATTGAACTGATCAAGGCTCATACCGGCAACTTTCTCGAAGGAGTCTTGCCAGCCGTTTGACTCAAGGTCCGGGTAGAACTTATCGAGCAAGACATCGTTACCTGCAATGTTCAGCAAGTAGGCGCTGGCCCAGGCTCCCATGTCGTATCCCAAGGATGAGCAAGGATCAGAATATTCGGCGATGCTCATTAGCTCACGACCTTCGCACTCACCGCTGAGGGCCGAATCCACATTTCGAAGCTTGTCCTCCATTTTGCCCTCAAGCTCGAAAGGCCAATCGCCCATTGGGACCTCCGGCAGCAATCCTTGGGACCTCAAATCCGCTAGGCCGTACTGAGCCATGTATTCCGCAGATCCTTCAACAAACCAGACTGGACCCATGAGGTCATCACGCTTGTCCCGATCCAGCGTGAGGATGTGAGAGTGCTGCACCGCATGCCAGTATTCATGCAGTACGGTCTTCAATTCTTCCTCACCAGGGATTCCATATAAGCCGGCAAGACCCCAGGGCAGCGAAGAAGCAAACCTGTGTATGCCCCACTCCGCAGTCCCATTTCTGCCAGCATCCATTCTGAGATCTCCCGTGGCAACAGCCTCCGCTCCGATCCTCTGGTAACTCATCATTCCATGCTCCTCGGAGCCGGCTTCACGATCCATGCAATCGTCGTAATCCCACTGTGAATTGGCATCGCGTCGAGAACAAAACTGGTCAACCAAATCACGCCCAGCTGCCTCTTCTAGACCCATAACCCAGTATTCGACCGGCCACCAAAGACCCCAGTACTCTCCGGCGAGATTCAGAGTTTTCTCTATGGCCACTCCGACGCTCGGGTCGATGTCCGAGGCAATGAAAACTTCCATGATCGGCTCTCCATTTATAACTACGTTGTTTCCGGGTTTGGAATCACCGGAACCAGAGTCGTTAGAGCTTGATTTGCCAGTGGAACTAGGGGAGTCTCCGGCATCTGAGCACGCCACTAATGACACAAGGACAAGCGGCACGACTGCCGCCAAGGCAATTCTGTTTATTTGCATAACCACAAGGCTACTGCTGCAAGTAGTGACGGCCCGGATTCGTCGGGTGACACGAACCATGAAATTAGTTTGCCTGCAGCGCTGTTGTTACTTCACATGCTTATAAATCACGAATTAATAATGTTGGATGGCTCTATAAAGAACGTCCACGATTTTTCCGGTGACCTCCTTATGGTGGTCAATGTTGCCTCAAGGTGCGGACTCGCGCCGCAGTACGAAACCCTGGAAGCCCTGCATAAGAAGTACGCCTCGCGTGGCTTCACCGTGCTGGGTGTTCCGTCTGGGTCTTTTATGCAGGAACTAAAAAACAGCGAAGACATCTCTGAATACTGCTCCACGACCTGGGGTATCACCTTCCCGATGCTTGAAAAGGCTGACGTGAATGGTCGCAAGCGTCACCCGCTTTATAAGGAATTAGTTAAAGCGAAAGACGGGATGGGTCTCGCTGGTCCAGTGATGTGGAACTTTGAAAAGTTCTTAGTGGCGCCAGATGGCAAGATCATGCGATTTAGGCCACAAACCAAGCCGGACGCGGAAGAAATCATCGAGGCCATTGAGGCCAACCTGCCGCGCTAATCTTGCCTCATGGCAATAACGGTGGTGGCGGGGATCATTCAGGATTCTGAAGGTCTCTTGCTTTGCGCGAAGCGCGGTGACTGGAAAGATGCCGCCGGCAAATGGGAGTTTCCAGGGGGAAAGCCTCTAGAAAACGAATCGCTCGAGGGTGCCTTGATTCGTGAGCTAAGAGAAGAGCTCGCGATTGAAGTCAAACCACTGCGTATCTTTGATCGCTCAACCACAAGTGTTGACGATATTGAAATAGACCTCGTTTGCTTCAGCGCGGTTCTAGTTAGCCCGAAGCCAACTGGATCCAGCGACCACTCTGAAATTCGCTGGCTGAAAGAAACTGAGCTATCTAGCCTGGACTGGGCGGCTCCCGATATGCCTGCGGTAAAAAAGCTAACAATGCCTCTTTGTTAGGCCAGCTTGAAGCCTTCTTTGTCGTCTAGCTTCTTGACTGCAATCAAAATGATGTCAATTATTGTCCAAATACCCAGACCACCAAACGTGATTAGCTTCAAGATTCCAGTGCCGATTTTGCCCAGATAAAAACGATCAACGCCAAGCGTCCCGACTATCACCGACAACAGAAGGGCAATTAGCCATTCTCGTTTAGAAAATACTCCCGGAATCTGCTTCGCATTCCAATGCTCCCCATTTGCATCAGCCACCATTGAATCGCCTGTAATTTTTCCGGCGCTTGCCCATGTTTTGAGTTCTTCGGTAGTCAGTTTGTGTTCATTGCCTGGCAGCTTCAGTGTCCAATTACTCATTCTTTTGCCTTTCTCTGTCTAGCTCCAACCTACGCTCTCCCATCACCCACGCCGCCATGAGTGCTGTGAGCGCGGAAAATAGCGCGATTCCAACCACCATCAAAAGGCTTGCGATAAACCGTCCATCCGGAGTGACCGGAAACTTATCCCCGTAGCCCACGGTCGTGACCGATGCTATTGACCACCATATGGCGTCACCAAAGGTGTTTATATTCGAGCCGGCAACCCCGCGCTCGGCCTCCAGTGCAGCGACTGCTGCGGTGAAAAGAGTCAACGGCAAACTAACCGCGACCACGAGGCCAACCTTTGATGCTCTGGTTCTGAAAAACGGCGCAAATCCTCGTATGACAAGCAGCACGCCAAAGACCCTGAATGCTCTAAATGCCGGCAGAATAGCGGCGGCAATCGCTAACCAGTTGCGCTTCAAAAACTGCATAAGCCCAGCGAGAGTCAGCAGATCTTTTCCGGCGCCAATAAGGCGCAAGACCAAATCCAGAACGAAGAAGGCGTAAATCAAAGCCTGAATAACACTCAGCGCATCGTATGCGGCGCCAGCTGGCTGAGCCAGCACTTGATATGCGTAGACGGCAAGAAAAGAAAAACCCAGAACCAGCAAAACGGGCTCTATTTTGTCAAAGTATGAATTTAGCGCCCGCTTCATTGCTGCCATGTTCAGTGCCTATCTATCAGTCCCTAAACACTCAGGCTAGTCGAGGGTATGAAGCGGGAACCTGAGATAGGCGGCTTTCCAGCGCAGAGCATCGGATCGCCAGGCCAAGTCGTCGGCCAATTCGGCCATCGATGCCCAGAAAAAAATTGTAATTAGGTCGACGCTCAAGTAACTGATTGTGTCCCCGGGAAAGGCTTTTCCGAGGAATCTTCGGAGCAAGGTTGGCATGTCCCCAAAACCGTGCTCATGAAGCTGGGCCCTAACTTCAAACTCGATTTCCTTAGCTCTTCTTGGGTTCCAAGGAGTCATTGGGTTTGGATAGTGCAACATGTCACTTAGTTCTAGCGCTTGGCGATAGCGAACATCTTCAAGACGATCGAAAATCGGGACAAACCTTTCCATCTCGTAGCCGTGCTTTCGCAAGTCAAGAATGTCCGGGTAAGAAGCGAAGCGATAGAAAGGAACGTGAGGACGAACCGATTGATAAGGCCTTGATGTGAAGCTGGCAAGAAGTGGGTCAACGCCCATAGCCGCGGCACCCCAAGTGTTGAAGGCCTCATCCGGGTAAGGGATTTGCTCCAGTTCTTCAGGCGTCGGGTTACTCATCTTTAATATTGTCTTCCAATTGGGTCAGTTTTGAACTGAAAAATGAGGAATTGTGGAAATCGTTGTCTTCATTGGCCTAGTTGCTTTTTTTGGTATCGCGCGAATAAAACATAACAACGTAAGGTAGCCGCAAAGTCCTTATCTGACACAGCAAAAGAACAAAGGCGCTACGACGCTAATGTGGCCCTCCTCCGAGACTGATTTAGGCTGAGCGCTACTACCAAAGAGTGCCTTTGCAGTAGGCCTTTAAAGAGATGCTTGATGATTTAGGCTGCTGACTAGCCAAGCATGTCGTGACGGACCAGGGTCGCATCTCGATCTGGCCCAACACCAATGGCACTGATTCTGGTGCCGGACATCTTTTCCAGAGCCAAGACATAATCCTTGGCGTTCTTTGGAAGGTCATCGAAGCTCTTCACGCCGGTAATGTCCTCTTCCCAACCCGGGAACATTTCATAAATCGGCTTAGCGTGGTGGAAATCGGTCTGTGAAACCGGCACCTCTTCAACCCGTGTTCCATCAACGTCGTACGCGACGCACACCGGAATTTCCTTGAGGCCGGTTAGGACATCAAGCTTGGTCAAAAAGATATCCGTGAGGCCGTTCACCCTGGTTGCATAACGAGCAATTGGAGCGTCGAACCAGCCGCATCGCCTGTCGCGACCAGTGGTCACTCCAACTTCGTGTCCCACTGTTCTTAGGAATTCACCCATGTCATCGAACAGCTCGGTTGGAAAAGGACCCGCGCCAACTCTGGTTGTGTAGGCCTTCAGAATGCCAATGACGCCGCTGATTTTTGTGGGCCCAATACCGCTACCGGTAGTTGCCCCGCCGGCCGTTGGGTTCGAGGAGGTCACAAAAGGGTAGGTGCCGTGATCAACATCCAAAAGCGTTCCCTGCCCGCCCTCGAGCAAAACAGTCTGACCTTGGTCGATTGCCTGGTTCAACACCAACGAAGTGTCGGCGACCATCGGGCGCAGGCGCTCCGCGAAGGTCAGCATGTGCTCGACAACGTCCTCGGGCTTCACTGCAGCGCGATTGTAGATCTTTACAAGAAGCTCGTTTTTCTGAGCTAAAGCGGCTTCGACCTTCTGAAGAAGAATGCTTGGGTCAAAAAGATCCTGAACCCTGATGCCGAGCCTCCCCATCTTGTCGGCATAGGTCGGGCCAATACCGCGACCGGTGGTTCCAATGGCTCTTTTGCCTAAGAAGCGCTCTGAAACCTTGTCGACGGTTACGTGATACGGCGTGATGATGTGGGCATTTGCTGAAATCAACAACTTTGAGGTGTCGACTCCCTTTTCGATTAGGCCGTCAATCTCCTTGAACAAAACCTCTAGGTCAATGACCACACCGTTCCCAATTACTGGGGTGCAGGCGGGGGTCAGGATTCCGGAAGGTAACAGGTGAAGAGCGAACTTCTTGTTACCGATAACTACGGTGTGGCCAGCGTTATTGCCACCTTGATAGCGAACCACGTAATCAACGCGGCTGCCAAGTAAATCGGTGGCCTTACCTTTACCTTCGTCGCCCCATTGGGCTCCAACGAGAACTACTGCAGGCATAGAAGGTCCCTTTCTAAAAAGTTAGGGGGAGATTCGGGTTATCGACCCTTTTTCAAGTCTACCCAAAAACGTGCTGCATCACCCAGGTGTGCATAGTTATTGAGGCCGCAGCCGAGGCATTTATCGACCTGGTCGAACCAAACTGGGTAATTTCCAAAACCATGTCCGCCGCATCGAGCGCTAATTGACTGAGCCCTGGGCCTTCTTGACCAAACAGGAAAAGGCACTCGGCAGGCAGCTTTACATTTTCGAGCTGCTTGCAGCCTGGAACGTTATCGATTGCAATAATCGGTAACTTACCGCCGTCGGCTGCTCCAGTCTCTGTCCAGGCCACCAGCTCTTCGATGGTGGGGACGTGCCTAACGTGCTGGTAGCGATCCGTAACCATCGCGCCGCGACGATTCCACCGTTTATTGCCGACTATGTGGACTTCTTTTGCTAGAAATGCGTTCGCAGTTCTCACAATCGAACCAATGTTTAGATCATGCTGCCAGTTTTCAATTGCAACGTGGTACGGGTGGCGCTTTGTATCAAGGTCCGCAACGATTGCGCGCATGGTCCAATATCGGTATTCGTCCACCACGTTTCTGGTGTCGCCGTTCTGAAGTAGCTCTAAATCAAACTTTTCAAAATCGGGGTGGGTAGGACCGGGTAGCTTGCCTGGCCAAGGCCCGACTCCCCAGGTAGGTTGCTCTTGGGTTCCGGTCACGTTTTCATCACTCACGGGCTAAAGCCTAAAGCTATGGTTGTACTTATGAGAGAACGATCTGAGATTATTAGCTGGCTTACCGACATGGATGGTGTGCTTTGGCACGAAGGCAAGGCGATCCCGGGGGCACCGGAGCTAATAAAAAAGTGGTTAGAAACCGAGACTAAGTTCTTGGTTTTGACTAACAATTCGATCTACACGCCTCATGATCTTTCTATTCGCCTGAAATCGGGCGGCCTAAATGTTCCGGAGGGCCTGATTTACACCTCCGCAATGGCGACCGCTGACTTTCTAAACCACCAGTCACCAAAAAGCACCGCCTACGTAATTGGCGAAAACGGACTGATCACCGCAATGCACGAGATTGGTTATGTTTTCACCGAGTCGAAGCCCGAATACGTGGTGCTCGGCGAGACTCGAAACCTGAGCTTTGACAGCTTGACCAAGGCCGCCCGATTCATAAACGCAGGCTCCAAGTTCATCGCTACCAACCCGGATGCCACTGGCCCAAGCAAAGACGGTGTTCTGCTGGCAACCGGCTCGGTTGCCGCACTTCTAACTAGGGCTACCGGCAAAGACCCATACATTGTTGGCAAGCCAAACCCAATGATGTTCCGGTCCGCCATGAGAAAAATCGGTGCACACTCAGAAACCACGGCAATGATCGGTGACCGCATGGACACCGACGTTGTTGCCGGTATTGAGGCTGGCCTTCACACCATTCTCGTGAGAACTGGCATTTCGGATGACGCAGAAATAGCTAGGTATCCGTTCCGCCCAACCGAGATCATGGACTCGGTGGCTAACCTGCTATAGGAATTTCTTCCTGGGCATCTATCGACTTGATATGCCGATTGAATGACACGAGCAAACCAGCGGTCAAAACTGTTAGCGCCAACGCGGTGTATGTGGGCCGAATCCCGAATCCATCCACGGCCGAACCAACTGCCACCATTGAGATAAGTGGTCCGGCATTCCAGATAGCCATTTCAAGCGCAAAGACGCGGCCTCGCTTGTTGGCTGGGATTTTGCGCTGGATAACGGTGTTCAAAAGCGGCAATAGCGGGCCCCAGGCCAGACCCAAAACCAACGCCCCAACAAACATTGCCCACTGCGCCGGAAGTTGGCTCATTGGCAGCATTGCCAGTGGAACGCCAAGGATGCCGATTCTCAAAATAGTCGAGTAGCTCAAGAACTTATGAATCTGTTCGAAGAACAGTGCTCCAATAATCGATGCAGCCGCCATGGCTGAAATCAGTAGACCTAGGCCTGCTGGGTCACCAAGTGAGCTGTAATAGGCCGGCAAAACCACCATCTCGGTTGGTAAGTAAATAACAGCCAAAATCGAAATCGCGATCATCATCACCAAAACAGAAGGGGTCGCAAACAAAACCTTGAAGCCTTGCAACGCATAGCGATAGAAGGGCTCCTTCTCGGTTGCATCGTTGGGCTCGTGCTGTTCAACAACTCTCACGAAGGACGCGGTCAGACCGCTTGCTATTGCAAAGGCGGCGACCACTATGAAGGTTTCAGCTGACCCGATTACAGCTATACAGAAGGTTGCTAGGGCAGGACCGAAAGCAAAACCGGTTGCAAAGACACCCTCGTGTATTGAATTAGCGCGGTCAAGAGTCATCCGGGCAGGGACTGCGACGTCTGGAACCAGAGACTTTCTTGCGGTAGGCCCCGCTGCCGCGAGAACGTTTTTCAGAGTCGCAAGCACTATTAGCCAAGCGATTGTTAGCTCCCACAGGCTGGCAACCAAAGGCAGCAGCAACGTGAGTGCTCCTGTAATTAGTTCAGCCCAGACGGCCACTCGTCTTCTGCCGTACTTATCGATAATCGAACCGATGACGGGTATCACAACTAGGCCTGGTATCGCTGTTAGAGCTACAACTAAGCCGGCCTGAGCTGCTGAACCACTGATTTCAAGCGCTATCCAAGGAATGGCAATAAACACCATCGAACCCGCGGTCACACTCATAAAGTTTGCAAGCTGGGTTAGGACAAAGGGCGCAACGCGACGCTGCACTTTCACCTTCTTCTACAGACCGAGATCACCTAGCGTGATTGCTGTTAGATAAGGATACCCTGCCGCCTCGATTGCCTGGCGTGCTCCCGTATCACGATCCACTACCGTCGCGACGGCGATTACCGTCGCACCAGCTGCGACCAGTGCCTCCGCTGCAGTCAAAGGCGAGCCTCCGGTGGTGGAAGTATCCTCCAAAACAATTACTCTTTTCCCCTCAACACTTGGACCCTCAACCTGCCGGGCCATGCCGTGGGCTTTGGCTTGCTTGCGGACAACAAAGGCGTCGAGCTGAATCCCTGTGGCTGCCGCCTGATGAAGCAGGGCGGTTGCAACTGGGTCGGCGCCCATTGTGAGGCCGCCAACAGCATCGATGTTGCCGTACCCGGCGGTTTCAAGTAATTCGAGCATGACCTTACCGATAAGTGGCGCTGCTTCATGGTGCAGGGTCGCTCTTCTAAGGTCAACGTAGTAATCGGCCTCGAGCCCAGAGGAAAGAGTGACTTTGCCGTGAACAATGGCTAACTGTTTTATTAGCTCCACTAGACGTGGCAGGTGAATTGAGTTCAGGGTCATAGTTAGAGTTTAGGGATGCAAATCGCAACCTGGAACGTAAACTCCGCTCGAGCACGACAAGGTCGCATTGTCGAATTCCTTCAACGCACCAAGGTTGACGTGCTTGCGATGCAGGAAATTAAGTGCAAACCCGAGCAGTTTCCCTATGAAGCATTCGAAGCAATCGGCTACAAGGTCTTGGCTCACGGGCTAAACCAGTGGAACGGTGTGGCCTTTGCTTACCGTGAAGACTTAGTTCCAGAAGATGTTGAAACTTCCTTCTACCAGCAGCCCGAATTCAAAGACGTCCAGGAAGCCAGAGCAATTGGAGCAACCTTCAATGGTGTCCGAGTGTGGTCAATCTACGTGCCGAATGGCCGAGAGCTTGATGACCCCCACATGCAATACAAGCTTGAATTCCTAGACCGGCTTGCAGCGACAATGGCCGAGCAGCTGGAAATGAACCCGAGCCTCGAAATTGCACTGGTGGGGGATTTCAACGTTGCCCCGTTAGATGAAGACGTTTATGACCTGAGCATGTTCGAAACTCACGTTTCTCAGCCCGAAAGAGAAGCCTTTGAAGCATTTGAACAAGTTGGGCTTGCCGACAAGGTCCGTGAACTAGTCCCCAATGCCTATACCTACTGGGACTACAAAGAGCTGTGCTTCCCAAAGAATAAAGGCATGAGAATCGACTTCATGCTCACCTCAGAAGCTCTCACCGAGCGCATAACCGCCGCCTCAATTGAGCGGGATGAGCGCAAGGGAGAACTCCCAAGCGATCACGTTCCTGTGATTTTGACGATTAGTTAGCAGCTATAACCAAAGAGCTCTTGTCTTGAGAGACATCAACAAGCACCTGCGAGCCGTCAATGAGCCCTCCGGCTAACAGAAGGTTTGCCAACCGGTCATCGATCTCACGCTGCATAAGTCTGCGCAAAGGTCTCGCCCCATAAACAGGGTCATAGCCGTTTTCTGCCAACCACAATCTTGCAGCCGGCGTCACACCGAGTGTTAGGCGCTTATCCTCGAGCCTTGCGGTGAGTTTCTCAATGTTGAGATCGACAATGAATCCAAGCTCTTCAACGCTGAGCGAATCAAACAGCACGATGTCATCGAGCCTGTTTAGGAACTCCGGCTTGAACACGCTTCGAACCGTCTCCCTAACAGCCCGAGACTTCTGGTCATCAGATAACTCTTGGTCGATCAAGAACTGTGAACCCAGGTTTGAAGTCATGATCATGATCACGTTTCTAAAATCGACCGTTCTGCCCTGACCATCAGTTAGTCGACCATCGTCCAGCACCTGCAACAACACATCAAAAACCTCTGGGTGGGCCTTTTCGATTTCATCAAAAAGGATCACCGAGTAGGGCCTGCGTCTAACCGCTTCGGTCAACTGCCCGCCTTCGCCATATCCGACATAGCCCGGAGGTGCTCCGATCAGACGGCTGACACTGTGTTTTTCGCCATACTCGCTCATGTCGATCCGAACCATGGAGCGCTCGTCGTCAAACAGGAAATGCGCTAGTGACTTTGCAAGCTCAGTCTTACCAACGCCGGTTGGACCTAGGAACAAAAACGAACCGGTTGGTCTATCTGGATCGGAAATGCCTGCTTTAGTTCTGCGAACAGCATCGCTAACAGCCTTGACCGCCTTCGATTGGCCAATAAGCCTCTTGCCAAGCTCTCGCTCCAAATTCAAGAGCTTTTTGGACTCTCCAGCAAGCAACCTTCCGGTTGGAATGCCGGTCCAGGCAGAAACAACTGCCGCAATCTCATCTTCGGAAACCCGATCGCCGACCATCCGGTCGGCAGATTGGGTTTCGGTTTCTGCTCGCTCTGCTTCGCTAAGTTCTTTTTCAAGGGCTGGTATCTCCCCGTAGAGGAGCTTGGAAGCTGCCTCTAGGTTTCCCTCACGCTGAGCTCGCTCTGCCTGAATCCTTAGGGAGTCCAACTTGGTTTTGAGATCACCGATTTTATTGAGCTCGCTCCGCTCTTTTTCCCAGCGGACATTTAGAGAATCAAGCTTTTGCTGTTTCTCACCCAAGTCCTCTTGAAGTTTTTCTAGACGCCTCTTGGAAGCTTCATCCTTCTCTTTTTTCAAGGCAAGCTCTTCAAGCTTTAGCCGATCTACTGACCGCCTAAGTTCGTCGATCTCAACCGGAGCAGAGTCAATCTCCATGCGGAGCCTCGAAGCTGCCTCATCAACTAAGTCAATTGCCTTGTCTGGCAATTGGCGACCGGTGATGTAGCGATTGGAAAGCCCGGCTGCTGCAACCAGGGCACTGTCTGCAATGGTGACCTTGTGGTGTGCTTCGTAGCGCTCTTTCAAGCCGCGAAGAATCGCAACCGTGTCCTCTACCGATGGCTCTCCCACGAAAACTTGCTGGAATCTGCGCTCCAGGGCGGAGTCTTTTTCAATCCGCTCGCGATACTCATCAAGCGTGGTTGCGCCAATTAGGCGAAGTTCACCGCGCGCAAGCATTGGCTTGAGCATGTTCGAGGCATCCATTGCGCCATCAGCAGCTCCAGCGCCCACCAAAGTGTGAATCTCGTCAACGAAAGTGATGATGCCACCCTCGGCATCCTGAATTTCCTTAAGAACTGCTTTTAGGCGCTCTTCAAACTCGCCACGAAACTTGCTGCCGGCAACCATTGCCGATAAATCAAGGCTTATCAGAGCCTTGTTCTTTAGGCTTTCTGGCACATCGCCCGCCACTATTCTTTGGGCTAAGCCCTCTACAACTGCCGTCTTTCCAACTCCTGGTTCACCGATTAGTACCGGGTTGTTCTTAGTTCTTCGCGATAGCACTTGGCTCACCCTGCGAATTTCAGCGTCTCTGCCGATGACAGGATCCAGCTTGCCTGCTCTTGCAATTGCTGTCAGGTCAATCCCAAATAGTTCAAGAGCACTTTTTTGCTGTTCTTGCCCCTGCTGCTCTTTACTCATCTAACGCCTCTTCCACAGCACTACAGAGCCCGAGCGCTCAGGGCGCTGCCCCGGGTTGAGCCTGATTACGCCTTGCTCGCCAGCGGCAAACACCCGGTTCCCTGGTTGACTCATCACTTGATTTGCTAATTCGCGCTCGAGATCTCTGACGCGAGCATTAAGAGCAGTGTTTTGGTCTACGAGTTCCAGGACTCGCCTAATGCCCTCGAGAGAAACTCCCTCGGCACTTAGCCTTGCGACTTCGCGGAGATGAGCTACGTCTTGCATTGTGTAGCGGCGAGACCTGCCGGAGGTTCTGGTGGGGGAGACTAATCCGATTCGGTCATACTGCCTAAGAGTTTGTGGGTGCATGCCGCAAAGCTCTGCGGCCACTGAAATCACAAACAGTGGTGTGTCCTGGCTAATATCCACAACCCCTCCTTACAGAAGTCCTGCCCTACTGATAAGTGTCGCTCTTGGGTCTTCGACCGGTATTTCGCTGTCGAACGCCCTAAGCGCCTCTTCGGCTTTCTTGCTGATTCGGTTTGGAACCAGAATATCTACCGAGGCCAATAAATCACCCTGGTGAGTTTCGTGCTGCACGCCTTTGCCCTTTACGCGCAGGGTCCTACCGTTTGGTGTTCCGGGGGCAACCTTGAGCTTCACCGGCTCCCCGCCGAGCACCGGCACTGAGATAATTGCGCCAAGAACAGCTTCGGCGAAAGTGACTGGAATCACCACTCGGACATTGTCGCCATCCCTAGTGAAAACAGGGTGGGGTCTGACCTTAATGCTCACAACGAGATCTCCGGCTTGGCCACCATTTGGTGATTGCTGTCCTTTGCCCTTGAGTTTTAGTTTTTGACCATCCTGAATTCCGGCCGGCACCTTCAAGGTCACCGGCTTGCCGGAAACGGTTAGCTTAATGTTGGTGCCGTGAATCGAATCAATAAAGTCAACGCTCGAGGAAGTACTCAGGTCTGGGCCACGCTGCGGCGCAAAGCCGCCGCCGCCAAAGCCGCCGCCAGGAAAACCACCGCCTCCAAAAAAGTTTGAAAATACATCTTCAAAGCCGCCGCCTTGGCCTCCACGCCCGCCGGCTTGGAAACGAGCACCGCCGCCCATTGCCCGAACGGCGTCATACTCCTTGCGTTCAGTGACATCGGACAAGACGTCGTAAGCCTCGGAGATGTCCTTGAACCTTGACTCTGCGGCCTGGTCTCCCGGGTGTAGGTCAGGGTGATTGGCCTTAGCTAACTTCCGATATGCCTTTTTGAGATCGGCATCGCTAACGCCCTTGGTGACCCCAAG
This sequence comes from Aquiluna sp., assembly GCA_028822985.1. Taxonomy (GTDB): domain Bacteria; phylum Actinomycetota; class Actinomycetes; order Actinomycetales; family Microbacteriaceae; genus Aquiluna. Next base: position 104,478 of record JAPKCK010000004.1, on the reverse strand, counting down.
GATTTTATAAAAATCCTTTTCAATCCAGTCTTGCGACGCCATCTAACTCACCTCTTATTCGGCTGGTAAGAACACAGCGACCTTGGCGGGTCGCAATAATCGATCTTGAATCTTGTAGCCGGGCTCAATAACATCTGCCACTTCAGCCACGGTCACCTCAGGATTTGGGTTTTGAACTAGAGCATCGTGAAGCTCTGGGTCAAAGCGGTCGCCCTTGGCTCCGAAGGACACCAGCCCAAATTTTTCACCGGCAGCCCTTAGCTTTTGAGCAACTGCAGCCATCGGCGACCCCTCAGGCAAATCGCCATGCGATTCGGCTCTGGTTAGGTCATCAAGGGCAGGGAGGAATGCTCTAATCGCCTCTGAAATAGCGGACTGACGCTCAGCGCCTCGGTCGCGCTCAACACGCGATCGATAGTTCACAAAGTCAGCCTGCAACCGCTGCATGTCCTGGAAGATCTCTAGTTCGCGGTCAACCGCGTCCTTTGCCTCATCCTGAACATCTGCACTGGTCTCGGCATCCGCATCGACTGAAGAATCAGAGGTTGGCTCCACTGGGGAGCCCTCCTCTTTCATCTCTTCGGTCTGATTTCCCTCATTGTGCTCGGGGTCGAGGTTCTTGTTTGACATTACTTCTTGTCCTTGGTGTTATCTTCTGGGGTGTCATCTTCAGGAGCGTCTTTTGCAGCAGGTGTTTCGGCCTCATCGTCTTCGACGACCTCAGCGTCCACTACGTCTTCTTCCGCTTCTGGAGCTGCCGGTTCTTCGCCTTCAGCCGGCTGGTTGGCATATATTGCCTCTCCAAGCTTCTGGGCAGAGGTTGATAGCTTCTCCTGAGCAGCCTTGACCGCATCAGCGTCATCACCCGCGAGCGCCGCCTTGAGTGCGTCAACGTCGGCCTGAACCTCAGTTTTCACGTCTTCGGGTAGCTTCTCGTCATTTTCCTTGATCAACTTGTCGGTTGAGTAGGCAAGCTGTTCTGCCTGGTTGCGGGTTTCTGCTTCTTCGCGGCGCAGCTTGTCTTCGGCGGCGTGCTCTTCGGCATCCTTGACCATGCGCTCAATGTCTTCTTCGGATAGCGAGGAGCCTCCGGTGATGGTCATGGATTGCTCCTTACCGGTTCCCTTGTCCTTGGCGGACACGTGAACAATTCCGTTAGCGTCAATGTCAAAAGTGACCTCAACCTGTGGGACGCCACGTGGTGCTGGGGCAATACCTGTTAGCTCGAAGTTTCCAAGACTCTTGTTGTCCCTTGTGAACTCGCGCTCACCCTGGAAAACCTGAATGGAAACACTTGGCTGATTGTCATCAGCGGTTGTAAAGGTTTCGCTTCTCTTGGTTGGAATCGCGGTGTTGCGATCAATCAACCTGGTCATCATGCCACCCTTGGTTTCAATACCAAGTGCAAGTGGGGTCACATCAATAAGTAGAACGTCTTTACGCTCGCCCCTTATAACGCCAGCCTGCAGTGCTGCCCCAACAGAAACAACCTCATCCGGGTTCACGCCCTTGTTTGGCTCTTTGCCGCCAAGCAATTTGGTTACCAACTCGGTAACCGCCGGCATACGAGTTGATCCACCGACCATTACAACGTGTGCGATGTCAGCCACCTTTACTCCGGCTTCCTTGACTACGTCAAGGAACGGCTTGCGGGTTCTCTCAAGAAGATCAGAGGTCATGTCTTCAAACTGAGCTCTGGTTAGGGTCTCATCTAGGTTCGCAGGACCTGCGTCAGTCAAGGAAAGGTATGGCAACTGAAGCTGGGCAGTCGTTGACTGGCTCAGTTCCTTCTTTGCCTGCTCAGCGGCTTCTTTTAGACGCTGCAGCGCGATCTTGTCCTTTGAAACATCAACACCGGTGGTTTCTTTGAACTTCTTAACCAAGTAGTCGACCACTCGCTGGTCCCAGTCGTCTCCACCAAGCTTGTTATCTCCGCTGGTTGAACGAACCTGGATAGTTGAGAAGTCATCATCCTTGCCAACTTCGAGTAGGGAAACATCGAATGTTCCACCACCAAGGTCAAACACCAAGATCAACTCGTCTTCCTTACCCTTGTCCAAGCCGTAGGCAAGTGCTGCCGCGGTTGGCTCATTGATAATGCGAAGCACGTTTAGGCCCGCAATCTCTCCGGCTTCCTTAGTTGCCTGACGCTCAGAGTCGTTGAAATATGCTGGGACAGTAATAACCGCGTCGGTGACGCTCTCGCCAAGATAAGTCTCAGCATCACGCTTGAGCTTCATCAAAATACGCGCTGAGATTTCCTGCGGGGTGTAATCCTTATCCTCGACCTTGAACTTCCAGTCGGTACCCATGTGACGCTTCACCGATGAAACGGTGCGGTCAACGTTTGTGACGGCCTGGCGCTTCGCTGTTTCACCAACTAGGACGTTGTCATCCTTGGTGAAAGCAACCACCGATGGGGTGGTGCGGAAACCTTCTGCGTTTGAGATGACCTTTGGTTCGCCAGCTTCCAGCACTGTGACAGCGCTGTTGGTGGTTCCTAGGTCAATGCCTACTGCTCTTCCCATTTGTTGCTCCTTCTTTGTGAAAGCTATTTTTGAAACTCGTGAACTTATGGCCCAAGTTGAGCCACATGCGCTCAAGTTTGTCCTAACGCAGAAGGCTTGTCAAGAATGGTTAGCTGAGAGTTGAGCGTTAATGACTCAAGTTTGGAGAATTTTGAGTTTCGTGTTGAGGGTTGGCAAATAGTTCGTGCTTACCTGCTTGCCAAAAAGTGAATTTTTGGTCTGTTGAGACGTAACTGCGTTGCCTTTAGGAGTAATCTCGGGTCATGACCAACATCGACGTTGCAGCAGCTAGGCCAAAAGGAACATTCTCGTGGGCACTCTGGGACTGGGCATCACAGGCCTTCCCGACCGTTGTCACCTCCTTTGTCTTCGGCCGCTACATAACAAGTGAATTCTTCGCTCCCGCTGGCTATTCAACAGAAGAAGCCGGCCAATACACTGCCTTTTGGCTTGGGATATCTGGCGTTGTCGCCGGAGTGCTAATCGCTCTCATCGCTCCGATTGTTGGACGCCGGGCAGACACCTCGGGGCGCAAGAAGTTCTGGCTGATGGTCAACACTTATCTATTTGCAGGCACCATCGGTTTGATGTTCTTCGTAGCACCCTCAAGTGACTTCTTTGTATTTGGCCTGGTGCTGCTTGCAGCAGGGGGTATCTTCTTCGAGTTTGCAACCGTGAACTACAACTCAATGCTGAATGAGGTCGCGAGACCCCATGAACGCGGGAAGATAAGCCAGTTTGGCTGGGGCCTTGGCTATATCGGTGGAATCATCCTTTTGGTGATGGCGCTCTGGATCATTCAGTTCGGCGGAGCTGAACTATTGGGCATCCCGGACACTGATGCACTGTCGGTCCGGGTCGTGATGGTTCTCAGCATGTTCTGGGTGATTATCTTCTCGATTCCTTTGATGCTAAAGGTTCCAGAAGCGAAGCCGATTGCTGGCACCGAGAATGAAGGCGTGCTGCTTGCCTACAAAAAGCTGATTCGCTCGCTTGTAGCCATGCGAAAAGAAAACCCAAACCTTTTGAAGTTCTTGATTGCCTCGGCCGTCTACCGCGATGGACTAAACGGTGTGTTTGCCTACGGTGCGGTGCTCGGTGGCATTGCCTTTGGCTTGGACCTAACAGAGATAATCCTGTTTGGAATTGCGGCAAACATAGTTGCCGGCATTGGGGCATTCGTAGGGTCGTTCTTTGAAGACCGCGTTGGCTCCAGGAAAATTATATTTGTGTCGCTAGTTGGAGTGATATTCGGTGGCTTCGGGGTGTTTATATTTGAAAGCGCCGGAACAATTGCCTTCTTTAGTTTTGGTTTGTTCCTTTGCACCTTTGTCGGTCCTGCGCAGGCAGCGTCTCGAACGATGATGTCTAGGCTCTCGGCCGATGACAAGCAGGGCGAAGCATTCGGGCTTTACGCCACCACCGGAAGAGCCGTCAGCTTCTTGGCGCCGGCGGCCTGGGCAATCTTCGTGGGACTGTTCTCACCAATTTATGGGATTCTCGGTTTGATGTTGATTTTGGTGGTTGGTTTGCTGCTACTTATCTCCGTTAGGCCAGTAGCAGCTCCTGCAGCAACCGACTAAGCCTCTTCTACAGCTCGTAGAATCCCGTCCACGTCAAAGCGCGAGCAGGGCGAGCTTGAATCAGCAATCATCAAAGAGGCTCACATCGCGTCGCTGTTGCTCGACGCAATTCAGGATTCCACAAACCCGTCACTGGTTTTCTCCAACTTTGCAAGCTCGCTCTCAGCCGACCAGCTTCAAAAACTAAAAGACGTTTTAGGCAAGTAGTCTTCCAAGATGGAGATTCCTCTCTACCTGCTGATTATCCTGATCGAGTGGGTAATGCTAATAACGGTCGCCGGACCGTTATTCTTTGCCGGTCGTTTCAATAAGACGCCGAATATCGGCATCTGGTTTTGGTTCACAATCCTGATCTCTGCTGTTTTGGCAACTGCCGTCTCCGTAGTTATTGCCACGGCCTCAATCTTTACGACTTGGCAAAATCTTGCCACTGGACAAAGCCTTGGCATAACGCTGCTAGCAAGTTTCGCGCCCTGGGTGCTGCTCGGTGCGGCGGGTATTTTGCTGGCCTTGGCCAACCAGAGACTTGCTCCACTGTTTACCATCATGGAAAAACAGGACCCACTGGCGGATCGAACGGCTAGACAAATCATGGCCTACCGCAAGGCACAGATTATGGAGCTAGATGTCCCTGGCTACTTTGCGCTAACCCGTGACAAGCAGATTTATCTTTCCAAGGCAGTTTTTGAATTACCGGCCAAGCAACTCGCGGCCATCATGCGCCAAGAATATGGGCACATAAAATTTCGTCACCAAGACCTAAGGCAATTCGCGCATTTGTTTTACCGACTATTTCCCTGGGTTGTGGCTTCTAGGGCCCTGGTTCATGAGATAGAACGGCTCTGCGAACTGAGCGCTTATAAATACGCTATTTACCGGGTTTACTCGAAGGACCTGATTGAAGCTAAGTCCAAGTTCAGCTAAAAACCGCCGCTTGTTTAGAGGGGATTGTTGCCGGTGTCGGTGACATGAAAGTTCAGGTAGCTCCTGGAAGCGGTTGGGCCGCGCTGTCCTTGATACCTAGATCCGTAGGCAGAAGTCCCGTAAGGGTTCTGACTGGCACTCGAAAGCTGGAAAAAGCACAGCTGACCGATCTTCATGCCCGGCCAAAGCTTTATGGGCAGACTCGCAACGTTGGAAAGCTCCAAAGTCACGTGGCCCTGGAAGCCAGGGTCCACAAAGCCCGCGGTTGAATGAGTCAAGAGGCCTAAACGCCCAAGCGAGCTCTTGCCTTCGAGCCTCGCTGCAATGTCATCCGGCAGAGTCACGTATTCAAAGCTCGATCCCAACACAAATTCACCCGGGTGCAAAATAAAAGCCTCATCCGATTTGACTTCAACCAGACGTGTTAAATCGTCCTGCTGCTCACGAGGGTCAATATATGGATACTTGTGGTTATCGAATAACCGGAAGAATCGATCTAGCCTCACGTCGATGCTGCTTGGCTGCATTAGCCCCAAATCCAAAGGGTCTAAGGCAATACGACCGGCGTCAATTTGGGCTTTGATGTCTCTATCTGAAAGCAGCATGGCTCTAAGGTTAGTGACTCAAGCCGATTTTTTTATGAACTGCCTTAAGCCACTTCGGCGCCCACCAGTTTGCGGCTCCAAATAGCCGCATTAGTGCCGGAACCAACAGGGCCCTGACCACAGTGGCATCGAGCAGAATCGCGAAGGCAATTCCAAAGCCGAGCATCTTCATGATTGACACCCCCGACGACGCGAACGCCCCAAAGGTAACGGCCAAAATAAATGCCGCCGCAGTGATAATCCGGCCGGAGCGCTGCAAACCAATAGCGACCGAGTTCTCGGTATTCATGCCGGCGTCGTGCTGCTCTTTGATTCTTGAGAGCAGGAACATCTCGTAGTCCATTGATAAACCAAATGCCACGACCGCGACCATCACCAACGAAGAAGTGTCGAGGGTTCCGGTGACCGAGTACTCGCCAATCAGCCATTGTAGGTGACCGTTTTGGAATATGTAACTCAGCACTCCTACCACGGCGCCGAGCGAGAGCACATTGAGTGCAATTGCCTTGAGCGGCAAAAGCACACTGCCGGTAAACAGAAACAGCAGTACATATGCGGTTATAAATATCCACAGCACCGCAAGTGGCAGCGCGTCTTCAATACCCTGCTGCGAGTCTGTGTAATAAGCCCCGCCGCCACCAATTAATACTTGATCTAGATCGGAATCAAGACCCCTGAGTAAAACCGTTTGATCGTAACCGGCTGGGCTTCTGGGCTCAACTAAAGTAATTGCATTAATCCTTACCCAAGCGGTGTCCTCACCGGTTGGGACAACGGCGACCCTGGCAATATCTGGCTGTTCTTGGACCAGAACAATGTAGTCATTTATCGCCTCATCGCTGCCTTGAACAAGTATTTCTATCGGCGAAGACTCTCGGCCATCAAAACGCTCTCTCAAAAGATTAGAGGCAACCGAAGCAGGGCTACCTTTGGGTAATACTCGGTCATCCACCTGACCAAACACGGCATCGGTTGACAGCGAGAACATGCCGGAGAGACCAAGAATCGTTACGAACAAAATTGGCAATGGCCTGCGCATCGTGAAGCGAGCAATTTTCTCCCAAATGCCCTTGTCGCTCGGTGCTAACTTGCGCTTGAAGACTCTTATCGCATCGACCTTGTCGCCCAAAAGAACCAACTGAGCTGGAATCACGATTGCTGCTCCAATGACTGCCAGTGTCACAACCGTGAACCCGGCAAGGGCAAAGGATTGCAAGAAATACTGCGGGAAAAACGCCATTGAAATCATGACGAGTGCGACGGTGAGACCTGAGAAGATAACCGTTTTACCGGCGGTGGTAATGGTTACAACCGTTGATTCTTCAACGCTGTTACCGGCTGCTCGCTCCTCACGGAAACGGTTTACCACCAGCAGGCTGTAATCGATGCCGAGACCGAGACCGAGACCAGTGATCAGGTTCACCGCAAAGATCGACACGTCGGTGAACTCGCTAACGCCCCAAACCACGAAGAATGAACCGACGATTGCCAGCCCACCAACAAATAACGGCAACCCGGCTGCAATCAGAGAGCCAAAGACAAATAGCAACAGCAACAGCACAATTGGTATGGCAATGATTTCGGCCCTAATTAGGTCCTGCTCAATTGTTTCGGTGATTGCTTTTGTGACAGCGCCGAAGCCGGCGATGTGAACTTCGGCACCGAGGTAATCGCCTGTAAATTCATCAATGATCAGGGCAGTGGGAGCAGATTGGCTGATGCCATTTTGAAGATCCACTATGACGTAGACCAACTTGCCATCAGAAGAAACCAGTGAGCTTGGTGAACCAAGTGAGTAGTAGTTATCAACAGAAATAACGCCATCGATTTTTGCTAAATCATCACTTAGTTCCGTGACCAGTTCAAAATACTTTGGCTCTCCACTGGCATTTAGTTCGTTGGCACTACCTGGCAAATCAACTAGGACTATTACCTCGGCTGGATCAAGAGCAAACTCAGTGCCAAGGAGCTCACTCACGGTTGCCGAATCCGAGTTGGGGTCGTCATATCCGCCACCTTGCAGATTGCCAAAAACCTGAAATCCCCAAACGCTGCTGAGCGCGATAAGCGATATAAACCCGAAGAGCACGAACTTGGCACGACGCACAATGAAGTTAGCCAGGGAGATCATTTGGTCCTTTACTTCGTCTGTTTGAAGATAAAGCCTTGTAGTTCGTGGAATGATTCCAGCATGTTCAAAAAACACATCGTTCGATCAAGAATTTACTTCGCCGTTGCCGCTTTGGGTTTAGTGACCGCATGGGTGCTGAATGCAATCGCGGTGACCCAAGAAGCAGACTACCTCAATGCCTGGTTTGGGTCCTACGTGGATTGGGTGCTGTCTCTAGATTTGCTGGTGGTTGGAATGGCGGTTATCACCTTGATGCTGGTTGAGGCAAAACGCCTGGGCATGAAGCGGGTCTGGCTTTATTTCCTGCTTTCCGGAATCACCGCAATGGCCTTTACCTTCCCTTTGTTCATGGCCTTTAGAGAGAGAAAACTTCTAGAGCGCCGCCTTGCCGGCGGCTCAATGGAGAAATTCGAGTTTGATAACCACCGCGTTGATGTTTGGGCACCTAAAACCATCACTGCCACAACCCCGATTTTGATAATGCACGACGGCAGAAACCTGTTTGACGAGAAAGACTCTTACACGGGCAAGACCTGGGAGATCCTCACAGCCCTGAGAGACGAGGTCAGAGGGCCACGGCCGGTGATTATCGGACTCTGGGGCCTAAGCGATCTATCGAGGCTTAGAGAGCTGGCTCCGCAGAAGATTTTAGATGACCACCAGGAGATCTGGGATAACATGCCGGAAGAATATAAGGACTCCCCCGGTGAATCACTTGGGGATGCGTATGTCTCCTTGATGGCCGACGCCATCATCCCGTTTGTTTTGGACAGGCATCAGATCACCCACCACCCAGATCGCACTGCAGTCATGGGCTCATCTATGGGTGGGCTCATGTCCCTATACGCAATGAGCAAGCGCCCCGAGGTGTTTGGCACTGCAATTGGCTTTTCTACTCACTGGCCTTTTGGTGGCGACTTCATGGTTCAAGAACTGACGGATTTACTGCCCGAGGATGGCAAGCACCGGATCTGGACTGACACCGGAACCATTGAGCTCGATGAAAACTACGCCCCTTTTCACGAAGCGGCCCTTGAGAAAATAAAAGCCAAGGGTTACCTGACACCCGATTCACTCGTTGGTGCCACCTACCCAAACACTGGTCACCACGAGAGCTACTGGGCTAGAAGGGTGGCAGAAGCTCTGAACTGGTGGCTTCGATCTGGGCCCCGGACATAAACCGGACCACATCTGAATCAACCATCACGTCTCTAATTAGAACCGCGCGGGTTAGATAAAGACCGCCCAATGTTCTGACTCGGCTAAGGCCGACGTATGTTTGACCCGGCGAAAATGCTCCCCTGCCCATGTCGATCTGGACCTCGTCATAGGTTTGACCTTGAGATTTATGAATAGTGACCGCCCATGCTAGGCGAAGCGGAATCTGCTTGAATTCAGCCAGCGTAACCGGCACCAGCGTCTCTTTGGTCTCGCCCGTTGATTCGTTAAAGCCCTCTTCGACCTCGTAGCGAATCTTTTCCCAGGTCGCCGGTCCAACTTCTAGTTGCTCGCCGTCAACATCAACTACTACCAAGCCCGATTTCGGCAGTGCAACAACTCGGCCAATGGTTCCGTTCACCCAGCGTCTGATTGCTGAACCAGTTGAGGTCTTATTGTTGCTGGCGTCATCGTTTTTAATAAACATCACTTGAGCGCCGACTTTGAGAGTCAATTCGGTCTCCGCAGGAAGTGCTCGCCCAAAGGCCTTTGCAGCACCGTCGGAGTAGACGGCCTTAAAAATCTTCGGGTCGGTTTCTATTAGCTCAATTCGCTGGTGGTTCACGGCATTCACGGTCTCGTTGATCGTTGCGAGTCGGATCACATCCAAGTGTGGCGGGTAACGATTGCCGGCTTTATTCAAAACATCCAGCATGGCTTGGGTTACCGAGCCATCTCGGATTGCATTCAGGATTTCCTTGAAGTCGTCATCCGACTGACGGAAGATTTCGGACAGTTCGAATCGCTCTAGTTCAGAGTTGCGCCAAACATGAGCATCAAAGAACCAAAGTGACTGGTAATTCTCAGCGATGTAGTTTTTTTCCGAAGGATCACGAGGTGGGACGGGGGCTAGCTGGTAAGGATCACCGAACATTACTATTTGGGCGCCACCAAATGGCTCGTTCTTCCTGCCCCTTGCGATTCTAAGAGCCCGGTCAATCCCGTCCATCAAATCGGCAGACACCATTGAAATCTCGTCAATTACCAGCATGTCCAACGCTCGAAGAATTTCACGAGTTCTCTTATTCAGGTGCCTTGCAATCTCGACTTCGCCGAGCAGGCCAATTGGGAAAGTGAATAGTGAGTGAATCGTAACTCCACCCACATTCAAGGCCGCTACGCCGGTTGGAGCACAAACCGCGAAAGACTTTTCAGTATTGGCCGTCAGGTGTGAAAGCAGGGTCGATTTGCCCGTGCCGGCGCGACCGGTAACAAAGACGTTGCTGCTTGATTGCTCGATGTACTCAAAAAGAGACTGTTGCTCTTGGCTCAACTCAATAATCACTAGTGCTTGTCTCTCGTTTTACTCAGACTATCAAGCATTTGGTTGTAATCCTCAAGGTCCCGGTTACCACTGCGATCAGATGCTCGATCTAGTCGCTTGCGCTCTCGATCATCAGACCTTGACCACTGGGTAACAACTATCAGGGCTATGACGATAGTGGGTATTTCACCGACTCCCCACGCAAAAGCGCCGCCAATGGCCTGATCCGCCAACGGGTCATCGCCCCAGGTTCTACCCATCGCGCCGAACCAGTCGGCCAACAACAAGCTTTTTTCGTTCATAAGACCAAGCCCGAAGAAGGCGTGAAAAGCCATTGTTCCGATCAAGAGCATTAGCTTTATCGGATAACCGGTTCTGTGTGGCTGAGGATCAACACCCATCAGAGACTGGACGAACAGATAGCCGGTAATCAAGAAGTGAATCAACATCCACTGATGTCCTATGTGCTCTTCTGTTGCCCACCGGAATAGCGGCGTGTAGTAAAACATCACGAGTGAAAGCGCGAAATTCAGACCAGCAAATAACGGGTGGGAGACAAACCAAGCGAAAGGTGTGTGAACAGCCCAAAGCACCCACTCTCGCATCCCCCAAGAGCCATCCTTGCGCGGAGCCTGTGCTCTGGATAGCAACGTGACAGGAGCTCCTGGAACCAGCAGGACGGGAACCATCATTGATAGCACCATGTGCCCAACCATGTGAACGCTAAACAGGTACTCCTGGTAAGCGTTCATCGCACCGTTAGTTACATAGAGCAAAACCAGCATTCCGGAGACAAAAGAAATAGTTCTAACCAGTGGCCACTTATCCCCGCGCTTATGCAGCACGCTCACCCCGTAGAGATAAAGCGCGATTGCCCCAAGGGACACGCTCATCCACAAAACATCAAAATCCCAGACTGTAACCCAGGCAAGGTCAGTGAGCTCCGGAGGTAATGTGTCACCGGTGAGGATCTCGGCCGGAGTCAGTGGCACAAACTCTGCAGCGTCCAGTGGGGTCTGGGTTCTGGCTAGTGCCGTCCCCATTCCAACTGCCAGCCCCATGACCGCCAATTCGAAAATCGCCAGTCGCCAAAAACTAACTGAGCGTTCAGTCAGCTTCTTCACCAGCCCAAGCCGGTGTCGGGCTCCAAAGAGCCCCAGTACCACCAGCAGCGACGCTTTTAGCATCAGTAGCAACCCGTAGCTAGAAAACAAGTCTGCTGGCTCGTAGAGCCTGATGATGCCTGAGGTCACTCCGGAAACCGCAACCATAATGAACGCTACAAACGCCAAGGTGCTGTATCTAGAAACCAGAACTGCTGTTCGCTGGTTATCGCCCTTGAAAACCGCGTACAGGGCAATAAGCCCGCCAACCCAAATGCTGATCCCAACCAGGTGCATCAACAGTGAGTTCACCGCAAGCGCATGACCCGCGTCGGAAGAAGCGTGCCCGGATGCAGCCAAAGGGTAAAGCCCCGCGATAGCGATCGCTGCATTCACCGCATTCATCCGTCGGCCATTAAAAGCCAGCGTGGAAAGGCTCAGCAGAAACGCAAAACCTAGATTCCAAACCAAAAGTGTCCCCAGTTCAATCTGAGTTGCAAACAACCACAGGCCATCAGAAAATGTTGAGCCATAGGAGATAGCGGAGCCCGAGACGCTCAGGTAGGTCATTACGAAGTTGACAGCGGCAGCGCCCGCCCAAAGGGCCGCAGCCGCGCTAGCAACTCGAGATAATCTCGACCGCTCTTCTTCGTTTCCGGCAAACGCTGAAAGCACCAAAGACCCCACCGTGGTTGCCATCGCAAAGTTCATGACCAACTTGGCAAATGGGGCTCCCCAGCGAACTACGGGACCTGGATCAGAAAGCTGAAGAGGGCTGGCACCGCCGGCAATAACCAGCCCAACGACGACGCTTATTAGGCCCGTAGCAAGAACAACTGCTATTGCCTGCAGAGCATGACTAGAGGTTTTTAGATTCACCTACCGAGCCTCGGGAAAAACCGCGGAGTCCTCTCAGCGTATTGCTTGTATTGCGGGTATCGTTCGCGCAACATCGTTTCTTCGAAATCTGCCTTTTTACCAAGCAGCACATAAAGCAGCATCACGACGATCACCTGCGGCCAGTAGCCAGCATCGAGCATCACGCCCAAGCTCATGACCAGTAGACCAAAATAAATCGGGTGCCTAACCCGCGAGTAGATACCGTGGGTAACAAGGGTCCCATTGTCTTTGGGGATCGCAAGGGCGGTTAAAGAATTACCCAGCCCGATAAAACTAACTAGCAACACACCTGAGCCAAGTGCGATCAGGCCCACTCCAAACACTCCAACAATCTGACTGGCACCGCCGTAAGGAGATTCCTGTCTCGGGGATAACAGCAGCAGTGCAATGAGCAGAAACTGCATAAGGACCAAAGTGTAGGAGCGCGACTTGCTATTCATGCGTTCAAGCTTATTCCAGAGAAACAAAAAAGCGGCGTCTAATCAAAGACGCCGCTTCTAGGTTAAATACTTGAGTTACTTGACTGACGCCTTTAGCTTGCTGCCTGCTGAAACCTTTACGGTGTTAGCTGCTGCAATCTGAATGGTTGCGCCGGTCTGTGGGTTGCGGCCCGCACGTGCTGCGCGGTGACCTTTGGAAACGCTTAGGTAACCAGGAATGGTGACCTTGTCGCCTGATGCAATTGATGCGCCGATGGTGTCAAACATTGCGTCGATAACTCGGCCTACTGCTGCCTGAGATTCTCCGGTGTGTTGTGAAACTGCGGCAACTAGCTCGCTCTTGTTCATATGGTCCTCCTGGACAATTTGTGGACAGTTATGTCCCATTCAACTTATAGCCCCTGCGCCGGTGTCAATGCTCTCGCCTCGGCGTGTTGCGCGCTTGGATTCCCGCTATTTTTGGGGGATGTAGACAGTTTTAAGGCTTTTTGGAGAGAAATTACCCCCGCTCAGGATTTAGCTATCAGGATTCGGAAGTGGTTTCTGCTCCTCCCGCGACAACGTGCCCACCGGCAAAAACAAAAAAATCCCGTCTACCTTGGCTATGGCCTAGGCAGACGGGATTAGTTATAAAAAAGTATTTACCAGCTTGACTTGGTGATACCTGGAAGCTCACCCTTGTGTGCCATGTCGCGGAAACGAACACGACTGATACCAAACTTGGATAGCACTCCACGTGGACGACCGTCAATTAGGTCACGGCTGCGAACGCGCACTGGGCTTGCGTTGCGAGGAAGCTTCTGAAGCCCCACTCGGGCTGCTTCTTTCTGCGCAACAGTTGAGGCTGGGTCAACCAAAGCCTTCTTTAGTTCTAGACGTTTTACTGCGTAGCGCTCAACAATTACCTTGCGCTGCTCGTTACGAGCTATCTTCGACTTCTTTGCCATGTGTTTAGCGCTCCTCGCGGAATTCGACGTGCTTACGCACTACTGGGTCGTACTTCTTCAGACTGATACGGTCTGGGTCGTTACGACGGTTCTTCTTAGTTACATATGTAAAGCCTGTGCCCGCAGTGGACTTCAGCTTGATGATTGGACGTACGTCCTTATCCTTGGCCATCTATTGCTTCCTAGATCTTCTGGCCGCGAGAAACCATCTCGGAGATTACCGAGTCGATACCGCGAACGTCGATTGTCTTGATGCCCTTCACAGAAAGGGTCAAAGTAACCTTTCGTCCCAATGAAGGAACGAAGTAAGTCTTCTTTTGGATGTTCGGGTCAAAACGACGCTTGGTCTTGTTCTGGGCGTGCGAAACTTTGTGACCGAACTGCGGTCCTGTTTGCGTCACCTGGCAGTACGCTGCCATGTTTCCTCCTAAGGGCGTGTTTTCCCGAAGCTAATGATTTGGGTTTGAGCGGGCCGGAGCCCGTGCAACCATGCAAGTTTAGGAGGCTCGGGCACTCAAAAGCAAGTCCTGAATCAAGAAAATCAAGCCGACATGCCACATTTTTCACAAATACCGAAAAGTTCGATGCTGTGGGCCACATCTTTGTAGCCGTGTTTGATAGCCAAAGCGCTCACTTCAGACTCAAAACCATCAAGATCAAATTCCACTGCGGTGCCGCACTTTCGGCAAATCAAGTGGTGATGGTGCTCGTTACTGCAGACCCGATAAAGCATTTCGTTGTCTTCGCCAGCCAAAACATCAGCCTGGCCAGCTTCGACCAGATCCGTGAGTGCCCGATAGACAGTGGTGAGTCCTAATTTTTGACCCGCCAAGAGGAGTTTTTGGTGCAGCTCTTGGGCAGAGACAAAGACCTGGTCTTGACTCAAAGCCTCAAAGACTGCTGTCTTCTGCCAGGTAGTCCTTCGCTGAGTCATGAGCGCACCACGACCTTTTCTTTTACCCCTTTGGTTTTCACGAAAGCTATCAGGCGTGCAATCAGGTAAATCAAGAACGAAATGGTCGTCACGTAAGGGCTAATTGGCAATCCGCCGCCAAGGGCAAGCAGAATTCCACCCAACATCGCCACCAGTGCGAATGAAACACTTAGGACCGGAACCCAAAGCTGAGACTTGCTCAGTCGAAGCGCCGCAGCAGCAGGCGTGACAAGGAGCGCGAGGACCAACAGCGCCCCAACAACCTGGACCGCAGCTGCAACAGCCAAACCCAGAACCAGCACAAACACAATTCCAAGAGCCTTGGTGTTTACACCTCTAGCGGCGGCAACCTCGGCATCGAGCGTCGCAAACAAAAGCGGTCGCCACATAATCACCAACAAGGTGAGCACTACGGCACTTATGACCGTAAGAGAGGCAAGCTTTGGGTCATCGACGGCAACTATCTGGCCCGTAAGCAAACCAAATTTATTCGCCGCCCTACCCGGATAAAGTGCCAAAGCAAGGATTCCAATACCAAGGCCAAAGGGCATCAGCACCGCCACAATTGAATTTCGATCCTTTGATTTGTCTCCCAACAGCGAAAGAATCAGCGCGGCAATCATCGACCCGATAACCGATCCAAATACCACGTCAAAACCGAACAGCAAAAAAATCGCTGCTCCGGCAAAAGAAAGCTCGGAAATTCCGTGGACGGCGAAGGACAGCTCTCGGTTCATTACAAAAACACCAACCAGGCCGCCTACTAGAGCCAGCAATACCCCCGCCCACAGCGAGTTGCTCACCAGCGGAATTAGCCGGTCATAGTCTGAAAAGTCAAAAACGTCGGAGAGCTCCATCACAACCACTCTTCGTCATCGTGGTGGTTGTGATCGTGAGCCCCAAGAACCACGATTCGTCCTTGGTTTCTAACTACGTCGATCTCGGTTCCGTAGAGATTGGAAAGCACCTCGGACTGCATTACTTCATCGGTTGTTCCGATTTCGTATCGCCCCTGCGCTAAGTAAAGAACCCGGTCGACATAGTCTGCGATTGGGTTTAGATCGTGGGTCACAAACAGCACCGCTGAACCCTGCTTTTTTGCCTGATCGGCAATCAGACCGCTAACTATTTGTTGGTGGTTTAGATCCAGCGCACTAAGAGGCTCATCGGCCAGGATCAGTTTGGGCTTAGAAATAATCGCCTGCGCCACTCGAACTCTTTGCATCTCGCCGCCGGAAAGCTCAACGATTGGCTTATCCGCTAGGTCCAGGGCATCAACCTGCTCAAGGGCTGCCAAAACAAGCTGCTTGGTTTTTTTGCTTGACAGCGGCAAACCAAAACGATGCCCGTCTAGGCCAAGACGAACAGAGTCAAAGACTCTAAGAGGCAGGTGGGAGTCCGTGGAGCGATGTTGAGGGATGTAGCCAATCTCGGTGCTACCGGAAGTGGAGAGCTTCCCGAGAAACTCAATCGAGCCCGAGGTGAGTTCCTGTTGGCGAAGGATTGATTTCAAGAGCATCGACTTGCCGGATCCGTTTGCCCCAATTAGCGCGATGAACTCTCCGGGCTCGATAACAAAATCTAGACCTTGCCAGATAACCCGATCATGGAACCGGAGAGTTGCATTTTGGACGCTTAAGACTGCTGTCATTTAATAAATCGCCTGTTGAAGTCGATCAATAACTGATGCCATCCAATCCAAGTAGTCCAGGTCTTCACTCGGAATCACCTCGCTGAGCTCCACAACTGGAGTCCCCACCGATTCCGCCATTTTCACTAGGTCCGCCGAAACCGCATCTTGAACCTGAGTATTGGTGACAAGTAGCACCACAAGCTTGTTCTTTATCAGGGTCCTGGCCTCATCGGCAGCTGTTAGCGGAATTTCGCGCTCTTCCTCAATTGCATCGGCAAGACTCTGCGGAGTCAGGTTTTCAAAACCAGCATCAGTAAGCATTAGGTTTCCAACGCCCTCAACGGCAATCACACCTAAGCCCAAAGCTCGATCCCTTAGCGAATCGACGCGAAGCTGAAGGTTTTCAAGCTCGGATGCGAAGAAATCGTAGTTCTGATTCACATCGTCAAAGGCTTCTGGCCTCAGTTCGTTGATCGCCTCGGCTATCAACTCAGCGGCCTCTGCGACAGCGTGAAGGTCATACCAAATGTGTTCGTTCTCATGTGTATCGACCGCAGCAGCCTCAGCATCGGTGGCTTCATGGTTATCTTCGGTGTGACCGTGCTCGCCTTCAACGAGTTCCAAGAATATTCTGTCGCCATCGGTTGCAGAAACTAACTGGTCCATGAATTCGTCGTAGCCGCCGCCATTTGCTATTACTAACTCGGCATCCTGAATTGCTAGCTGGTCTCTGGCGGTTGCCTCGTAGGAGTGAGGGTCTTGAGCGGCGTTGTTGATAATGGCCGTTACTTCTACCCAGTCGCCGCCGACAATTTCGATAATGCTTGCCCAAACGTTGGTTGATGCCACAACCTTGATGGTCCCGGTCATTCCCTCTCTAGTCAGGCTTGAGTCCTGGTTGGGGGTTGCTGAGGCTTCAGGCTCCTCACTATTGGAAAAAAAGGTCAGCGCTGAGACGACAAGGGCAAGGGCAGCTGCGGCGGCAAGAACGGCCCAGATGATTTTCTTCAATAGCGGATTCATGGTGTCATACTAGCGCCTAATGAAAACGATTGTCAATACCATTTAGTCAAGCAGTAGGGCTGGCTCCTCCATAACGCTGGCCACATCCTGCACAAACCTGGAAGCAACATCACCATCAACCACCCGGTGATCAAAAGTCGCACCGATAGTTGTCACCTGTCGAACCACAATCTCGTCGTCAACAACCCATGGCTTTTTACGAATGGAGCCAAGGGCAACAATTCCAACCTCACCCGGGTTCAAAATCGGGGTACCGGTGTCAACACCGAAAACACCGATGTTGGTGACGGTGATTGTCCCGTCCTGCATGTCCTCAGGCGTGGTCTTGCCCTCTCTGGCGGTTGCAGCCAGCTTTTCGATTGCTGTTGCAAGCTCGATCATGTTCATCGCGTCGGCATCTTTGATGTTCGGAACTATCAAACCCCGCGGGGTTGCTGCCGCAATGCCTAGGTTCACAAAGTAGTGAACGACAATCTCGGTGTCCGACCAAGTGGAATTCACCATTCGGTTTCTTCTGGCGGCCCAGATTATGGCCTTGGCCATGATCAAAAGTGGCGTTACTTTCACGCCGGCAAAATCAACCGATGCCTTTAGGCGCTTTACGTATTCCATAGTTCTAGTCGCATCGACATCAACAAAGATGCTGACGTGGGGAGCAGTGAAGGCACTTTTGACCATTGCCGTGGCAATTACCTTGCGCATGCCCTTGACCGGGATCCGCTCTTCTCGTTCGGAGGAAACCGCTGGCGTGGTGAGGTTTTTGAAGACGCTGGCCTGGCTGGCACTGGAAATAACATCTTCTCTAGTTATTTCGCCTCGCGTTCCCGAGCCGTTAACTACTGCCAAGTTCACGCCGAGTTCCTTGGCTAATTTTCTAATTGGTGGCTTCGCAATGATTGCGTCTGAAGCCATAGCCGCGGCGCTCATCATTGCCACCGGCACCGCTGTTGCGGTGGCGGCCGGCCTTACGGGCCGGCCTCTGCGGGATTTGGCTTCGCCGGCATCTCCGTAGCCAACCAAAGTTGGGATCTTATATTCGGCTCCGGTGTCCGCTTCTTGAGCAAGCGCAGGATGGGGGTCTGGCTTGTCCGCCACCAGCATCGGCGAGTCACCTGTAACTCGGACTGAAATGATTGGGGTGCCAACTTCGACGGTGTCGCCAACCTGAACCAAAAGTTCATCTACTTCACCCTCGAAAGGGCATGGCAGTTCGACAATTGATTTCGCGGTTTCTATTTCGCAGATCGTTTGATTGACCGTGACATGGTCTCCCGGGGCAACGAGCCAGCTGACCATCTCGGCCTCGGTTAGCCCCTCGCCGACATCGGGCAGTGGGAACTTCGCAATGGTCATTTTGAGACTCCCTAGTAGGCCAGAGACCTGTCGATAGCTTCAAGAATACGGTCTGCATCAGGCAAAAAAGCTTCTTCTAGCTTCGCAGGTGGATACGGAGTGTCAAAACCACCGACGCGTATTACCGGAGCTTCTAGGTTGTAGAAGGCCTCGTTGGAAATACGAGCCGCTATTTCGCTGGAGAGCGAAACGTTCGTTGGAGCCTCGTGAACAATAACCGCCCTTGAGGTCTTCTTCACCGAAGCCATGATTGTTGGGTAATCGATTGGAGATAGCGATCTGAGATCAATCACCTCGATGCTCACACCTTCTTCAGCGCCGATTTCCGCAGCCTGAAGTGCGGCCGTGACCATCGGTCCGTAGGCCAAAAGCGTTACCTGGGTGCCCTCGAGCATGACCCTTGCATTGTGAAGCGGCATTGGCGCAGTGTCAAGATTTACCGGGCCCTTTTGCCAATAGCGGCGTTTTGGCTCCAGCATGATCACCGGGTCCGAAGACTCGATAGCCTGCTGCATCATCCAATAGGCGTCGTTTGGATTCGAGGGTGTGACAACTCTCAGTCCAGGAGTGTGGGCGAAATATGCTTCTGGGCTCTCAGAGTGGTGCTCAACAGCGCCGATTCCGCCACCGTAAGGAATCCTGATAACCACCGGCATCTGCATTGCACCCTCGGACCGGTAGGTGAGTTTTGCAAGCTGGCTTGTGATCTGGTTAAAGGCTGGGAACACGAAGCCGTCGAACTGAATCTCTACTACTGGGCGATAACCTCGCATGGCCAGTCCGATTGCGGTTCCCACGATTCCAGACTCTGCAATGGGGGTATTAAATATTCTGCTTTGGCCAAACTCTTTATAAAGCCCCTCGGTAACCCGGAAGACTCCTCCGAGTTCTGCAACGTCTTCACCAAACATTAGAACTTTTTCGTTCTTCATCATCGCTTGCTGCAGGCCTGCGTTTAGGGCTTTTGAGATTGCCATGTCCTTGTAGCTACTCATGATCACCCATGCGTGCTTCGTAGGCTTCGAGCCAGGCTCGCTGCTTGTCAATTTCGGGGTGCTGCTCGGTGTAAACATGGTTGAAGATGTTTTCTAGTGGGGGATCCTCGAGAGCGAAGGTCTCTGCGCGAATTTTTTTAGCTAGATCGTCTCCAGCAACCTTTACCTCTTCGAAGAAGTCATCGCCGATGCCTTGCCTGCGCAAGAAGATTTCAAATCGCTTGATCGGATCCTTAGCTTTCCACTCATCAACTTCTGCTTCTTCCCGATATTTGCTCGGGTCATCCGATGTTGTGTGGGCGCCAATTCGGTAGGTGAGTGCCTCCAGCAAGAACGGTCCATCGCCGGACCTAGCGTTATCCATGTGAAGCCTGGTTGCCGCATAACAAGCCAAAACATCATTTCCGTCTATGCGCATTCCTGGAACACCGAAGCCTTCACCGCGGGTGTAAAGAGGAACCTTGGTTTGACTGTCAATGTGAGAGGAAATTGCCCACTGATTGTTTTGAATAAAAAAGACAATCGGTGATTCGTTGACCGCTGCAAACAATAAGCCTTCAGAAACATCGCCCTCTGCGGTTGCGCCGTCTCCAAAATAGGAGATGACGGCTAGATCTTTGTCGCGGTCCCCGGTGCCAACTTTGCCATCCAGCTTCACACCCATTGCATAACCGACCGCATGCAAAACCTGGGTCGCAAGAACAATCGCGTAATGGTGAAAACGAGTTTCTTCTGGGTCCCAACCACCGTGGTTAACTCCACGCATCATTTTCAGAATCGAGATCAGCTCAATTCCGTGAGTCAGGGCGACTCCGTGCTCTCGATAGCTTGGAAAGATATGATCGTTTTTACCGACACCGTGTCCTGAACCAATTTGGGCGCCCTCTTGGCCAATGGCTGGGACCCAAAGGCCCAGCTGACCTTGACGCTGCAAAGCGGTTGCTTCGATATCAAACCTGCGAATGCGAGCCATGTCGGTATAGAGCGTTTTGAGGAAGTCTTGATCGAGCCCCTCGATTATCTTTCCGTACGCCTCATACCCTTTGGGCACGCCGTAGGTTCCGTCGGGCGCTAAAAGCTGCAACATTGGTGGCTGATTTTCGGGGGTCACGTCACCTAATTTAGCTCTTTTACTGAAAGAATTGCCTGATGTTGCGATTTCTGGTTAGCACGATTGTTAATGCCGTCGGTCTATGGGTTGCCACCTCGGTGGTCCCGCAAGTTCAACTAACCCCCTACGGCGGCAGTGGTTTCTGGAACATAGCAGGCTCGTTCCTGGTGGTTGGCGCGGTCTTTGGGCTGGTGAACGCCATCATTGCCCCCGTAATAAAGATTCTCGCCTTCCCGCTTTACATCATCACCTTTGGCCTTATCGCTTTTGTTATCAACGGTGCGCTGCTGTTGCTCGTGGCTTGGCTAAGCACGGTAATTGGGGTGGATGTCTTCAGCATCGATGGCTTCACCTCCGAAGGTCTAGAAATTGAATCCCTAGGTTGGGCAATTTTGGCTGCAATAGTAATGAGTATTGCGAGCTTCTTCACCAGGGCAGTACTGAAGGTATTGAAAATTCGCTAGCCAATTGGGACCATAAAATAACAAACACTTGGATACTCGCAGTGTGCTCAGTCCCCAAGTACGGCAAAATAGAGTGGTGACTCTTTCTTCGCAACCCCTAAGCCCCCTAGATGGCCGCTACCTACCTCAGGTCAGGGAGCTCGGCGAGCACCTCAGTGAGGCCGGTCTCAACAGAGCCAGGGTATTAGTCGAAGTTGAGTGGCTGATTTGGCTGGTTGAGAGGGATCTTCTCGGAACCGGTAAAACGCTCTCCCTCGAAGAAAAAACCAAACTGCGTGATTTAGTGACAAATTTCTCCGACGCTTCCGTCACGGAACTAGCCGAAATCGAGGCAACTACTCGCCATGACGTCAAGGCAGTGGAGTATTTCGTAAGGAACGCTTTAACAGCTATGAAGCGTGACGATCTAGCCGAACTAGTTCACTTCGCCTGCACCTCGGAGGATATAAACAACCTCAGCTACGCAATAACTGTTCACGACGCCCTCGAGCGGGTCTGGTTGCCGCGAGCCAAGGACACGATCGTAAAGATCTCGAGAATGGCCAAGGAAATGGCTGGCATTCCAATGCTTTCAAGAACTCACGGACAGCCCGCAACCCCAACCACTATGGGCAAAGAGCTGGCAGTATTCGCCCACCGACTAAAACGACAGACCACAAAAGCCGCCGGTCAGCAGATTCTAGGTAAGTTTTCCGGAGCAACCGGCACTTTTGCCGCCCACTTAGCTGCGGCGCCAAATGTCGACTGGGCTAAGGAATCAAAAGAATTTGTTGAGCACCTAGGTTTTGACTGGAACCCACTTACAACCCAAATCGAATCCCACGACTGGCAGGCTGAGCTTTACGCAACCATCAGCCACTTCAACAGAATTCTCCACAACCTTGCCACCGATGTTTGGACCTACATTTCGATTGGATACTTCAAGCAGATACCGGTTGCCGGAGCCACTGGGTCATCCACAATGCCCCACAAAATAAACCCTATTCGATTCGAAAACGCCGAAGCGAACCTCGAGCTTTCCTGCGCAGTGCTTGATTCTTTAGCTCAAACCCTTGTCACCTCGAGAATGCAACGTGACCTAACAGATTCCAGTGCTCAGCGAAACATTGGTGTTGGTTTTGGCCATTCAGTGCTCGCAATCGACAACGTGAACCGCGGTCTAGACGAAATAGCCATTAGTGAAGGTGTGCTCATGGCTGACCTGCTTGAAAACTGGGAAGTTCTTGGCGAGGCCATTCAAACAGCAATAAGAGCTGATGTGGCTCGCGGAGAGTCGCAGATTGTCGACCCTTACGCTCTTCTGAAAGAGCTAACGCGAGGCAAGAGTGTTGGCGAAGATGAGCTTTTAGCCTTTGTTAACGATCTAGAGGTGTCCGAAACAACAAAGGCCCGACTGCTAAAGCTCAAGCCGCAAACTTACGTAGGGCTCGCCGAAGCTCTCACCGATCACCTAGAAAGCTAAGCCACTAGACAGTTAACGAAGACGCGGCCTGTTTGGGTCAGGGTCATCGGGCTTGAAACTTAGATCAAGCGTCGCAATAATCACAAGCGAGACTATAAAGGTCACTAGACCCCAAATAATCGCCTGTTCAACAAATCTGGTTCCGAAAAGAACGATGATCCCAACAAACAGGGCGGCAATGGTTGACATACCCATGTAACTTTTAAGGTTTCCGAATCTTTTCACGCCTCAAGCCTACTTCGGTTGCGGTGTTGCGGCGGCTATACCCCAGAAAACTCCGCTAATCGCAAGATACGCACCCAAGAAGCCAACGGCACTGACCTCGTCAAGTGGAGCGATTAGGAACAGCAACCCAAGCACCAGGTTGAAACCCGCACTCAACGCGAAATCTCGGCCGATTCCGATGCGATATCCCTCCCGTTTTGCCAGATAACCCTCAAACGCCGCGAAAGACAGCCCGAACAGTGCAACCAGTGGCAGAAACAACATGGGCTGGATGTCTGGGTACAAAAAAGTGCCTGCGCTTAGTAGGCCAATGAGCGTTGCTATCAAGGTCAACGGGATGAGTTGGCTGTTATTTTTAGTGAAAAAGATGTATGCCAACGAAATAAGACCAACCGCTAGTCCAAAACCAGTCATAACTGCCGTGCCGACGAGGAAAGTGTGGGCTTGACTGAAGGTTATAAATACACCTAGACCAAAAGAGATAGTGGCCCTTAGGCCAAAGAGAATTTGCACGGGTTTAGCTTGGCATATTTACAAAGCGTGAGTACTGTCCGTGGAAAGCAACCGTGACGGTTCCGGTCGGTCCGTTTCGCTGCTTTGCAAGGATCAGGTCTGCTTCGCCTGCTCTGGGGTGGTCGCGCTCGTAAATTCCCTCTCGATGCAACAGCACCACAACATCAGCATCCTGCTCCAGCGATCCCGATTCTCTAAGGTGAGAAAGTTCAGGGCGCTTGTCCTTTGACTGCTCTGCCTGACGGTTCAGCTGTGACAGCGCGACAACTGGAAGGCCTAGCTCCTTAGCCAAGAGCTTCAGCGCCCTTGAGAACTCGGAAACCTCTTGCTGACGAGATTCAACCTTCTTGCCGCTGGACATCAGCTGGATATAGTCAATGACCACGAGCTTCAGGTCGACCTGCTGAGCCAAACGCCTGCACTTGGCCCTAATTTCAACCAGGGACATGTTTGGACTGTCATCGATGTATAGCGGAGCGTCATTAATTCGACCGCGAACGGCTGCGAGCCTCGTCCAGTCGCTCTCAGAGATTGTTCCCTTTCGCATACTTTGGAGATAAATCGAACTTTCTGCGCTCAACATACGCATTGCGATCTCGGAACGACCCATTTCCAGAGAGAAAAAGATAGTTGCTTGATTGTGTCTAACTGACGCGTTTCTTGCGATGTCCAGCGCGAAGGTCGACTTACCAACCGCCGGCCGTGCGGCGACGATTATTAGCTGTCCGGCGTGTAGTCCGTGGGTATAGGCGTCAAGATCGGTGAAGCCGGTTGGAGTTCCGGTCATTTCCCCGCCACGGTTCTGCGCCAACTCGATATCGTGAATTGCAGCCTCTAGGGAGTCGCTCAAGCCCACGTAATCTTCTTTAGAAGACTGGCTAGAGACTTTGTAGACCTCTGCCTGCGCCTGGTTCACAAGATCCTCTACCTCGCCTTGGCTGTCGTACCCTGATTGAGCGATTCTGGTTCCGGCATCAATTAGTCTGCGCAAAATAGCCTTGTCGCCAACGATTTTCGCGTAGTAGCCGGCATTCGCGGCAGTTGGAACGTAGCTGGCTAAGGAGTGAAGATAGTCGGAGCCTCCGGCTCTCAGTAAGTTTCCCTGCTTATTCAGTTCATCGGTAACCGCGATTACATCGGTTGGCTCCCCACGACCGAACAGGTTAAGGATGGCGTTATAGATAAGTTCGTGTTTACCCGCGTAAAAATCAACACCGGCTATTTCTTCAACGACCTCCGCGACAGCTTCTTGGCTAAGCAGCATGCCACCGAGAGTGGATTGTTCTGCTTCAAGGTTGTGAGGTGCTACTCGTGGGTCAGATGCTGTGACGGTTGACAACATCGACATAAGGTTCCTCCAGAACTAGATAAGACATGTATAGCTTGGGGCAGTGACACTTTGCATACAAATGAGTCTGTGGATAACTGTGGATAACCCTGTGGAAACACGCCGATGATTTAAGTGTTGGCCTGTGGATAACCTGTGGATAAATAAATTGACATCTGGCTTTTGCCCAGTGTTTTACCCGGATTTGCCTGTGGATAAATAAATCTCTGAAAAGCCTCAAGCTCAGGCTTAGGGTTGTGGAGAACATGCCCCTTAAAAGAGGACAACCCACACAAAAAGTGTGGGTTGTCCTTCATAAAATTGTGCTAGTTGGCAGCGACAACCTGAATCTTTACACGTGCTACCAGGTCAGAGTTCAAACGAACGCTTGCCTCGTAGTTACCCACGGTACGGATTGAAGATGCGAACTGAATCTTACGCTTGTCAACCTCACCGAAACCAAGAGCCTGAATGGCTTCAGCCAGGTCAGAAGTCTTGATTGCACCGAACAAACGACCGTTAGTGCCGGCCTTTGAAGTGATAGTGATTAGAGCACCCTCGAGCTTGCTCTTGATCTCCAATGCCTCTTCTTCGGATGCGATGGCGCGGGCGTCGCGGGCGTCGCGGATCTGGGTGACCTGCTTCTCGCCACCGCGGCTCCAGACAACTGCCAGACCTGTAGGTATCAAGAAGTTACGTGCGTAACCGTTCTTTACCTCAACAATGTCACCGGCAGAGCCGAGACCTTGGACCTCGTTGG
Source organism: Aquiluna sp. (assembly GCA_028822985.1). Lineage (GTDB taxonomy): Bacteria > Actinomycetota > Actinomycetes > Actinomycetales > Microbacteriaceae > Aquiluna. The sequence continues at coordinate 79,035 of JAPKCK010000004.1, read as the reverse complement.
TCAAAATTAATTTCGACATATGAATCTCCTCTAGCGTCCGGCACCGGAGTATGGCATTATCGCCATCTCGCGGGCATTCTTGATGGCCTTGGCAATTTTGCGCTGGTCCTGCGGAGTCGCACCAGTGATGCGACGAGCACGAATCTTGCCTCGTTCGGTTACGAACTTGCGCAATGTTGCGACGTCCTTGTAATCGATGAATTCGATTTTGATTGTTTTTGCCGGAGCAAGCTTGTCGAACTTACTGTTCATCTGCTTGCGGCGGTCAGCTGACTTTCCTGCCATTGTTTTTCTCCTAGGTCTTTTCTAAAAAGGTGCTTCGTCGGATGGGGCTTCTGCTGGGTTAGCCCAAGCATCCGCTCCAGAATTGGCCTGCTTCTTTTCTGCCTGAGCTCCACCCCATGGGGATTCAACCTGAGCAGAGCCCTCACGGGCGCGCTTTGTAACAGTTGCTGTTGCATAGCGAAGCGATGGTCCAATTTCGTCTATCTCTAACTCAAGCGAAGCCCTGGCTTCGCCCTGGGCCGTTTGGTAAGCAGAAGCCGGCTTCATTCGACCGGTAACCACAACTCGTGCCCCCTTGGTTAGCGTCTGTGCAACATTTTCGCCAACCTCGCGCCAAGCAGTGCAACGAATCCATACGGTTTCGCCGTCAACAAACTCGTTTGTCGCACGGTTAAAGGTTCGCGGGGTTGAGCCGACGCGGACTGAGGCCACCGCGATTCCGCCCTGCGTGTAACGAAGTTCCGGATCGTCAGCTAGGTTGCCAACGATCGTTATGACTACCTCGCCTGCCATTAGTCGGCCTTAGCGCCTGTTGGACGCTTGCCGCCGCGAGCGCCGCCACCACGAGGGCCACCACGGCCTGCGCGAGGAGGCTTCTCTTCGGGAACGAATTCGATTGGGTTGATACTGAAAATTGCTTCTTCCAGACGGAGCACCTTGGTGCGAAGAATTGACTCATTCAGGTTTAGCTGACGGTCAAGCTCTTGCACGGACTCTGAAGTGGTGTTCATGTTAACCACTGCGTAGAGCCCTTCGGAGTGCTTCTGGATCTGGTATGTCATGCGACGTCGGCCCCAAATGTCGATCTTGTCCAGGGTGCCACCAGCTGCGGTGATTACCGTTAGGAACTTGTCGAGTGTTGGAGCGACAATGCGCTCGTCTAGTGAGGGGTCCATAATGACCATTAGCTCGTAGTTATGCATTTATAACCCACCTCCTTCGGTCTAAAACGGCCACGGTCTTTCCGTGACAGGAGGGTATTAGCATTTTTTTTACTTTGGAATTGCCTAAGCAACCTTTCAACCTTAGCGGTTCGACCACCACTCGAGCAAGAGTTTCTTTGCTTCTTCTGGGCCAATCTCGCCCTGATCTAAGCGCAACTCCAGCAAATAATCGTAAGCAATTCCGACCTCGCGACCGGGTTTTATCTTCAGGAGTTCCATAATTTGAGCGCCATCTAATTCCGGGCGAATTGCATCGAGCTGCTCTTGTTCGCTCAGAATCGCAATTCGTTTTTCCAAATCGTCGTAGGCGTGGGCCAAGCGATCGGCTTTGCGCTTATTTCTGGTTGTGACGTCTGCGCGCGTCAATACGTGTAGCTGGGCGAGTTGAGATTCGGCGTCTCTCACGTAACGCCTGACCGCGCTGTCACTCCACTGCTGGTCCGAATACCCGAAGAACCTCAGGTGTAGCTCGACCAAACGGTAAACGGCCTTGACGGTGTCATTGTCAAAGCGCAGTTCACTCAGACGCTTTTTTGCAAGCTTTGCCCCGACCACGTCGTGGTGATGAAAAGTGACCGCGCCTCCGGACTCCAATTTTCTAGTCGCTGGCTTACCAATGTCGTGTAGCAGCGCTGCTAGCCGGAGCACGAGGTTTTTTTCCAACCCATACTCAGCTTCCAGCTCGATTGCTTGAGAAACGACTGTAAGGCTGTGTTGATAAACGTCCTTGTGGTGGTGGTGCTCATCCATTTCCAGCCTTAGAGCCGGCAACTCCGGCAAGACAAGTTTTGCAATGCCGCTATCGACCAAGATCTCAAGACCTGGAATCGGGTTATCTGACAGCAAAAGTTTGCTCAGTTCGTCACGAACTCGCTCCTTGGAGATGATTTCAATTCGTTCAGCCATGCCACGCATGGCTGTGAAAGCCTCCGGGTCCAGTTCAAACCCGAGCTGCGATGCGAACCTGGCCCCTCGCATCATGCGAAGCGGGTCGTCCGAGAAGGAAATCTCCGGGGCTGAAGGGGTTCTGAGGGTTTCCAGCAGCAAATCGCGAAGGCCCTGATGTGGATCAACAAAAATTCTGGATGGCAACCGAAGGGCCATTGAGTTCACGGTGAAGTCTCTGCGCTTCAGGTCATCCTCTAGATTGTCACCAAATTCAATGGTTGGTTTCCTCGAACCAACCTCATAGCTATCGGCGCGATAGCTTGTAATCTCAACTTTTTCGTCAGCGATTTGAGCGGCAATTGTGCCGAAGGCTCTGCCGATATCCCAGGTTACGCTCGCCAAAGGTCCGACGATGCTCAGAATCTTGTCTGGGTTGGCACTAGTGGCGAAATCTAAGTCAATTGAGCGCCTGCCCATAATGGCATCCCGGACTGGCCCACCGACCAGAGCCAGCTCTTCGCCAGCTGCCGCAAAGGCCTCGCCCAGGACAGTGAACAACGGGTTATCCGTGTTGTCCGTCAGGTTCTTGAGAGCATCCGCCACTTGTTGCATGCGCAATAGCTTGCCACAGTCGACAAGTAGAGTTGGGTTATGAGTGCCCCCAGTAATAGAACTGTCACGGAAGTCTCCGCTGGCGGTCTAGTTATTAGCGCCACAAACCCAAACGAAGTTGCACTGATTAGCCACCGGAATCGCGGTGGAGGCATGGACTGGGTAATCCCAAAGGGGCACGTTGAACCCGGAGAAGCCCTAGAACAAACCGCTAAACGCGAGGTTGAGGAAGAAACCGGCCTAGCCTGCGAAGTGGTCTCGAAAATTGGCGAAATTCAGTACGGGTTCACGGTCGGTAAAAAAAGAATTAAAAAGACAGTTCATCACTACCTGCTTAGACACACCGGCGGCGAGCTTTCTGCCAATAATGACCCGACTGGTGAGGTGGTTGATGTTCGATGGTTCGACATCAGCGAGGTTGGAGATGTATTGGCTCACGCCACTGAAAAGCGCATCGCGGAGAAGGCCCAGAGGCTGCTCCAGTGAGACGGGCGTGGCTACTGGTGCTAGCACTTCTGCTCATTCCAAACGCCGCCATCGCGGCTGAACCAAGCATTGTCCCAGGTAGCAACATAAACGTTGTGGCGAGAGATGCCCGGATACCGGTAACAGTCACGAACCCCACCGACCAAGACATGGAAGTCACGGTTATGGCGGCAAGCAACAGCTTTCGCCTAGAAATAATTGAGAGCGCCACGCTCATCGTCCCGGCAAGATCAAGCGCGGTGGCCGAACTCCCAATCAAGGCAATTGCCAATGGACCGCTCGAAATTTCGGTGTGGCTGAGCATTGAGGGCAACCAGATCGGCGACACCGTGATTGTGGAAGTGATCGTAAATTACGACATTGAGCTGTTTTTGCTGGTTAGCTTTGGTGTGGCGATGTTCGCACTGATTGTTATTGGTGTGATCCGAACCACCTCGAAGCTTCGAAAGCAGCCCCGTGAGTGATATCAACCCCTCAGTGACTCGCAGTTCGCTGATCATGGCAAGCGGAACAATTGTGTCCCGGCTACTAGGTTTTGCGCGCGCGGTCTTACTGGCCGCCACAATCGGTGTCACTACCGACGCAGCCGATGCTTTCGGTGTCGCCAATCAGCTGCCGAATAGCATCTACGCAATAATCGTCGGTGGCGTTTTAAATGCCGTGCTGGTTCCGCAGTTGGTTCGAGCGCGCGCCGCCAAAGACGGCGGCAAGGGCTACATCGACCGCTTTGTCACACTGGCCATCACCGTGTTTTTTGTTGTCGGGCTTATTCTTACCATCGCGGCCCCGTTCCTAGTTCGGCTCTACACGGCCGGTTGGACCGAGCAGCAGCTGGCGCTGGCGACCGCCTTTGCCTACTGGTGCCTGCCTCAGCTGTTTTTCTACGGGATATATTCGGTTTTTGGCGAGGTCCTGAACTCCAGAAGCGCCTTTGGTCCTTACATGTGGGCACCGGTTCTAAACAACTTGGTTTCACTGGGAGGCCTAGCGGCATTCATAGCTATTTTTGGTGCGGACCCTACCGGGGCAAGAGGCGTCACGGACTGGGGCGCTGACCAGATAGCCCTTTTGGCGGGGAGCGCGACTTTGGGTGTGGCGGCGCAGTCGATGATTCTGTTGGCAAGCTGGCGGAGAATCGGCTTGAAGTTGAAGCTAAATTTCCGCTGGCGTGGTTTCGGCCTGGGGCCAGCCCTAAAGACCGCGAGCTGGTCGCTCGCGATGGTCTTTGTTACACAAATCGGTGGCTTGGTTCAAACTGCGGTTGCCTCCACTGCCGCAAGCGCTAGAGACACCGGGATTGTGGTGGCATCGGTGGCCGCGGCCGCGATTGCATGGCTAATTTTCATGCTTCCGCACTCGGTAGTCACAGTTTCGGTAGCCACCGCCTACTTCACAAGAATGAGCCAGCACGCTGCGAATAAAGACATGGCTAAATTCAAGATTGACATGACCACCGGGCTCAAAGTGATCGCACTCGTGAGCATGATCTCTACAGCGATCTTGATAGTCCTGAGCTATCCGATTGCTCGAGTTTTCGCGGGAGAGTACCCCGCGACCGCTGCGCTTGGAAATGTGGTCGCAGCATTCATGATCGGCCTGGTTCCGTTTAGCTTCGTCTACATGATGCAAAGAGCTTTCTTTGCACTTGAGGACACAAAAACACCGTTTTTCTTTACAAGCATCCAGATTGTGATCCACATCACCGGCTCACTGATTCTCGGCGCAACAATGGACAAGCAGTGGCTCGTGGTGTCAATTGCTTTATTGACTGCTTTCTCGGTGACAGTTCAAGGAATCATCGCGTACTTGGCGCTGAAGGCTCGAATCGGCGGTCTAGAGGGCTTTGGCGTTGGCAAGTCGCTGATTACATTTTTCTTGGCCATGATTCCGGCCGCCATGATCGGAGTTCTCGCTCTGAATTGGCTCGGCGGCATTGGCGAGGGCAGCTACCCGGTAGACCGGGCGGTAACGGCGGTAGCAAGCGGATTATTGGTTGGGTTCGCCATGCTGTTTACCTACTTAGGGTTGCTTTGGTTGTTCAGAGTTCCAGAACTCAGAGAGGTTTCGAAACAATTGACCATTAGATTTGGCAAAAATTCAAAGTAGTTCGCTAATCTAGTCTTGGAATAAATAGATGAGCGTCTATGTTTTACGAAATAACCAGAAAAGAGCATCATGAGAGAAGTAATAATCATCGGTTCCGGTCCTGCCGGTTACACAGCAGCCATCTACGCTGCTAGAGCCGCCCTGAATCCGCTGATGATCGCCTCGAGCGTTGAGCCAGGTGGCGAGCTGATGAAAACCACAGACGTGGAAAACTATCCGGGTTTCCCGAATGGCCTCATGGGTCCGGATCTAATGGCTAGCTTCCAAGAGCAGGCGGAGCGGTTCGGCACCGAGATTTTGTTTGAAGATGTGACAGAGGTGGATCTCACCGGTGATATCAAGATAGTAAAGACCGGAAACGGTGAAACCTACGAAGCCAAAACCGTTATTTTGTCGACCGGAGCCGCCTACCGAGAGCTGGGTGTTCCTCGAGAACAAGAGCTAAGCGGACACGGGGTTTCTTGGTGTGCAACCTGCGACGGGTTCTTCTTCCGTGAAAAAGTGATTGCCGTCGTCGGCGGCGGTGACTCCGCCATGGAAGAGGCTAATTTCCTGACAAAGTTTGCATCCAAGGTTTATGTCATCCACCGGAGAGACAGCTTGAAGGCGTCAGAAATCATGCAGAAGCGGTCTTTTGACAACGAGAAAATTGAATTTATCTGGAACTCGGCGATCACCGAGTTAAAGGGCTCGCCGAAGCTAGATGGCGTCGTGTTGGAAGACACTGTAACCGGTGAAAAGCGGGACCTGGCCATTGAAGGCTTGTTCGTTGCCATCGGAAGCGACCCGAGGGTTAGCTTGATTGAAAATCAAGTGGAGATTTCTAAAGAGCGTTTCATAAAAGTAGATGGCCGAACATCAAAGACAAGCCTGCCGGGAGTATTTGCTGCTGGCGACGTGATTGATCCGATTTACCGACAAGCAATCACTGCGGCTGGATCAGGCTGCGTTGCAGCACTCGACGCCGAGCACTACCTAAGTTCGAAATAAGGAGAGAGAAATGCAACCAGTTGAAGCAACAAAAGCATCTTTTGACCAAGAAGTTCTGCACGAAGAAAAGCTAGTAATCGTTGATTTCTGGGCTGAATGGTGCGGCCCATGCCGCATGGTTGCGCCAGTTCTGGATGAAATAGCAAGTGAGAATGCAGACAGCATCAAAATCGTAAAGGTGAACGTTGACCTTGAGCAGCAGCTCGCCATGGACTACAGCGTCACCTCAATTCCGCTCCTGGGCATTTTCCAGGGTGGCAAGCTGGTAAAGCAGTTGGTTGGAGCGAGACCAAAGGCCGCAATCATGGATGAAATCCGCGACCTCCTTCCAGCTAGTTAGCTAGTCACTGGGCAATTAGGGAACTAGACTTTTTTAGAACCTACCCTTGGAGTTCGAATGACTAAGACGCGTGCTGACGGAGTAACCAACTTTGATGCTTGGAAGCATTCCTACGCCGCGCGGGCCGAGAACTTATCGGTTTCCGAGGTTAGAGCGCTCTTCGCAGTGGTGTCTAGGCCAGAAGTAGTCTCGCTCGCCGGTGGAATGCCGGATGTTGCGGCTCTTGACACTGAACTAATAGAAAAAGCTTTTGCGTCGCTCATGTCCAACCGCAAGGACTTAGCCCTTCAGTACGGTGGCGGTCAAGGAGACTTACGACTTCGGGAACAGATCCAAGAAATCATGGCCCTCGAGGGCATCCACAGCTCGGTTGAGGACATCACAATCACCACCGGGTCTCAGCACGGCTTAGAACTAGTTTCGGACTTATTTTTGGACAAGGGCGATGTCGTTTTGGTTGAGGCCCCAAGTTACGTGGGTGCCGTAGGAATTTTCCGGCACAAAGAGGCTCACATTGCTCACGTTTACACAGACGAGCACGGCATTTCGCCTCAAGCACTTGCCGAAACAGCCGATCGGCTGACTGCCGAAGGCAAGCGCATAAAACTGCTCTACTTAGTGCCCAACTTTGCAAACCCCAGTGGCGTGACCCTCACTGCCGATCGCAGACTTGAAGTTCTGGAGATTTGCAAGCAACGTGGCATCCTGATCGTTGAGGATAACCCCTACGGACAGCTTTACTTCGGCGAAAAACCGCCGAACGCGATGAGATCGCTCGATGAGCAGAACGTAGTTTACCTGGGAAGTTTTTCTAAGATATTGTCCCCGGGGCTTCGAGTCGGCTATGTGCTTGCCCCACCAGCAATCAGGGAAAAACTGGTGCTCGCTAATGAGTCGGCAATTTTGTCCCCCGCCAGCTTCGCCCAAATGCTCGTTAGTGAATACCTGAGCATTGCCGACTGGCAAAAACAGATCGGGACCTTTAGGGACCTGTATCAAACCAAGCGCGACGCCGCTCTGCAGGCTGTCGAGCAGTTTTTACCAAAGGTCCACACGACCAGGCCGGATGGGGGCTTCTTCCTGTGGCTTACGCTCCCCGAAGGGCTAAACAGTAAAGAAATGCTGCCGCTGGCCGTCACTGAGCTGGTGGCGTATACGCCCGGAACCGCCTTCTTTGGAGATGGCCGAGGAGCGGACAACATCAGAATTTGCTTCTCTCACCCAACGGCCGACAATGTTCGCGTAGGCATTGAGAGGCTTTCCAGGGTTCTAAACCAACAAATAGATCTTCTGGAGACCTTTGGGAAGAGGGACTAGTGAGCGACCTTCGAGTGCTGATTTTAGCCGGCGGAATCTCTCACGAGCGTGACGTTTCCCTCAAATCCGGTCGAAGAGTTGCCGACGCACTTACCGACGCTGGGGTTTCAACCGAAATACGCGAACCAGACGGCGAGCTGGTGGGTCACCTAATGGCAACTAGGCCAGATGTGGTTTGGTCCACGCTCCACGGCGCCGTTGGCGAGGACGGTTCCTTGCAAAATCTATTGCAACTGGCTGGAATTGCATTTGTCGGGTCCGGTTCCGCGGGTGCTCGCCTGGCCTGGGATAAGCCAGTGGCGAAGGTGCTAGTCGCAAGGCAGGACATCAAAACACCTGAATCCATCGCACTCCCCAAATCAAGCTTTCGGGAACTGAATGCAGAGTCGGTGCTAGCAATGGTTGGGACTGAACTTGGTTTCCCCCTCGTGGTAAAGCCAGCTAAAGGTGGCTCCGCGCAGGGTTGCGCGAAAGTTTCCGAGCCAAAAAGCTTTGCAAAAGCAATGGTCGATGCATTTGCGTACTGCGATCAAGTAATGATTGAGCGTTTTATCGTCGGCACCGAACTAGCAGTTAGCGTTATTGACTTAGGAGATGGGCCAATAGCTCTTCCCGCGGTTGAGATAGTCCCTGACTCCGGTGAGTTTGGCTATAGCGAGCGCTACACACCCGGCCAGACGAACTATTACGTTCCGGCTCGGCTGGATGATGAGGTTCTGACGGAAGCTGCCCGCATTGCAGTGGCGGTTCACTCTAGCTTGGGGCTCACTCAACTAAGCCGAGTAGACCTGATCGTCGATGAATCCGGGGAAATCTGGTTCCTGGAGGCAAACGTGACACCCGGAATGACAGAGACTTCGCTTTTCCCGCAGGCAGTATTGGCAACCGAAGCGACCTTGCCCAAAACATACCTAGCGCTTGTGAAGCTGGCCCAAAAAAGTTAGTTTTTACCCTTGATGTCCTGGATTATGCGTCTCAAATCCACTAAGTTCCCAAACTCAATAATCATTTGACCTTTTTTGCGGCCAATGCTTATCTTGACCACGGTGTTCAAGTGGTCACCCAATTCCTCGGCGAGCTCCTTGAGCATGTCCTGTTTGCCGCCCGGCCTAATCGTGGCCTTTCCCGGCTTGGCCTTTGCACCGGAAACTATCTCCTCGAGTCCGCGAACCGAGATACCCTCGCGAATCACTCGGCTGGCTAGCGCACGCATAGTGTTCTCATCGTTGGTTGACAGCAAGGCCCTGGCGTGACCCGCACTAAGGACGCCGGCGGCTACTTTGTCCTGAACATCCATGGGCAGTTTCAGCAATCTCAACGTATTAGTGATTTGCGGTCTGGAGCGCCCAAGCTTGTCAGCCAACTGATCCTGAGTGGTTCCAAAATCCTCGAGCATCTGCTTGTAGGCAGAGGCTTCTTCCAGAGGGTTTAGGTTTGCGCGGTGAATGTTCTCAAGCAGGGCGTCACGCAGCATGTTCTCATCAGCCGTTTCGCGAACGACAGCTGGGATAGATGAAAGCCCGGCCTCCTTCGATGCTCGTAATCTTCGCTCTCCCATAATAAGTTCATAGCCCGCGCCCAGCGGCCGCACGACAATTGGCTGCAGGACGCCGAACTCGCGGATTGAATGCACCAGCTCAGCAAAGGAATCTGCTTCAAAAACTGTTCTTGGCTGTTGAGGGTTGGGGGTTATCTGGCCTAGATCTAGCTGGGCGAGTCTGGCTCCTGGCGCAACCTCAACACCTATTGGTTGAGTGCTGTCAGAACCGAAGAAGACATCCACCGCATTTCGATCGCCCTCTGGAATCAAAGAGCCAATGCCTCTGCCGAGTCCACCGCGGCGTTCTGGGCGTTTACTAGTTGTCATAGGTGGTCTCCTCGCTGAGCCAGCTCGATAGCGGCTTCCTGATAGGCCAGGGAGCCCGAATTCTTCGGATCAAAGGTAATTGCAGTCTGACCGTAGCTCGGAGCCTCAGAAAGCCGTACAGAGCGCGGAATTGTGGCGGCAAGTGTCTGCTCAGGGAAGTACTTACGAACCTCGTTGGCCACGTCGGTGCTGAGATTGGTCCTGTTATCAAACATGGTTAGAAGAATTGAACTGATATCGAGACTTGGGTTTAGAGCTTTCTTGACTCGCTCGATGTTGGCAATCAGTTGAGTTACCCCCTCGAGGGCGTAGTACTCACATTGAATCGGAACTAAAACCTCGGTCGCAGCGACCAGAGCGTTTACGGTTAGCAAACCAAGGCTCGGTGGCGAGTCAATAAAAATAAAATCTATTCGCGGAGCCGTCTCGTCGACATAAGTCGCCAAAGCCGAGGCTAGAACCTTTTCGCGGCGGTCCACGTTCACCATGTCGATCTCAGCACCCGCAAGATTAATGCTGGCGGGCAGGCAGAACAAGTTTTCGTGCTCTGGACTCCGTTGAACTAGCGGCCCCACTGCTGATCCATCGACCAAAACTTCGTAACTACCTGGAACACCGTTGTGGTGCTCCACGCCAAGTGCAGTAGATGCGTTGCCCTGTGGATCAAGATCGATCACCAAAACCCTAAGGCCCTTGATTGCAAGAGCTGCAGCGACGTTAACTGCAGTGGTGGTTTTACCGACACCGCCCTTTTGGTTCGAAACCGTAATGATTCGAGTCTTGGCTGGTGGAACGAGCTTGGCAGCATCAACTCTCTTAGCTCGCTCAGAATTAAGGGTAATTTCCCTCAGGATTGGTGCCCTGACATCTTGCTGGCTACTCATGATCGCCCCCAGTAGATGTTTCACGTGAAACATGTTCGATATCGTGGCTATAGGTGTGCTTCCAGCCAGTTGGCTCAGGCGATAGCTCGTCCCGCTGATTTGGATAGCCCAACCCAGGTACAACGCTCGGCTTTGTAATCGCCGTCTCGTCCGCTGGTTGCACAGTCATTTCCCTCAGGCCTTTAATCTAATTCGGACAACAGTCGCAGTTTCCGGAGCTTTATTCAAACCCAGAGTAAGTATCTCAGGAGTATCGAACCCAAGTAGCTCGAGACGCTCGGTTGCAGCGAGAATCTCCTCTGGGGCCCTTGATCCTTTGAGTGCTAGAACTGTTTTTCCCGCAGAGCCCCTAATAAGAGGGCTAAGGAGTCCGATCAACTTATCAAGCCCCGCCACAGCCCTAGCCGTAGCGATATCAAAATCCGTGCGGTGAACATCCTCAGCCCTTGCACGCAGCACCGAGACATTCTGTAATCCGAGTTCCGTAACCGCCGAAGATAACCAGTTGGCCCTGCGCTCCATAGGTTCCACCAAGGTGAAATTCGTATTGGGCGCGGCGATTGCCATAGGAATCCCTGGTAAGCCTGCACCGCTTCCGACGTCTACAACTTTTTGACCCGAGGTAACTAGCTCCGCTAGAAGTCCGCCACTGATTACGTGGCGACTCCATAACTGAGGAAGCTCACGTGGGCCCAAGAGACCAAAGGTCTCTGAATCTTTCGCCAACAATGCCGTGTATGCACGAGCTTGTGAAATGTTTGGCCCGAACAGATCGTTGGCGTAGCTCGGTTCGATTTCAACCTGGCTTAGCTCGTTCAATTCGCCACAAGTTTCACGTGAAACATTTAAGGCTTGCGAACAACTATGTGACGGTCACGACCCTGGCCTTCGGACTCCGAAACGAATCCCGCTTCCGACACCATGTCATGTACTTGCTTGCGATCGTAAGAAGTCATTGGCTTTAAGTGCTGCTCGCCGTCAGAATCCTCTAGCTTTTCAATGGTTCGCTCCACAAGCTGCTTTAGCTTGTCGGTCTTAGCCTGGCGCGACCCACCGATGTCCAGAATCAATCTGCTCATCTCACCGGTCTTGGCCTGAACGGCAAGCCGTGCAAGCTCTTGGACCGCCTCGACAGTGTCCGGGTCAGAAATCTTACCCAAGTTGGACTTGGCATCGCTCTGAACGCTTATGTAAACGCGTTCTTTCTTGAACTCAATCTCTAGGTCGCCATCTAAGTCAGCTACATCTAAAAACTCTTCAATGAAGTCCGCTGCGATTTCGCCTTGCTGTTCTAGTTCTTTTTCTTCACTCATTTACTTCTTCTTCTTCTTCTTGGCTCGGTTTTTGCTAACTGGCTGGTTGCGCTGGCGAGCTTCTAGCTCGGGCGTCTCCTCCTCGATAGCCGGGGTGGTCTCTAGTTTGGGCAGCTTGCCCTTGCGCTCCAGGCGCTCCTGTCGCGCTTTGTGCGCTGGTGAGCCAGGGGTAGGCATGTTGCGAATAACAATGAATTGCTGGCCCATGGTCCAAAAGTTGGAAACCAACCAGTAGGTCATAACACCCAGCGGGAAGGTCAGTCCGGAAAACAGGAAGACCGCTGGAAGTGTGTAGAGCATGATCTTCTGGGTCCGCATGAACTGGCTATTTTGAGTCTCTGGGTTTTGGTTCTTAGCCATGATCTGCTTCTGGGTGATGAACTGCGAGGAAGACATCAGCACAATCATGATGGCGGCAATTACCTTCACGTTTATTTCATCAGACCCGAAGAAGGTGTCAGACAAAGTCGCTCCAAATAATTTGGCCTGCGAAAACGACTGAGCCAGGCTTTCGGTTAGAACTCCGACCCCTGCTTCGTTTCGCTGGGCACCATTGAGAACGTAAAACAGGCTAATAAAGATTGGCATCTGCAAAATAAGCGGAAGACAGGAGCTAAGGGGGTTGGAGCCAGTCTCCTTATAGAGGGCCATCTGCTCTTTGGCGAATCGCTCTCGTGAGTCTTTATCCGTCTTGCCCTTGTACTTCTTCTGAAGTTTGGCAAGTTGTGGCTGAACCATCATCATGTTTCGCTGGCTCTTGATTTGACGAACAAAGACAGGTATCAAAGCAGCGCGTACGACCAAAACTAAACCGACGATTGCCAGGACCCACGATCCACCAGAGTCGAACGAAAAGCCAATGGAACTGAAGACCGTGTGAAAACTCACAAGAATTAGTTCAATGAGCCACTTAATTGGCCATAGCAGATCCACAATTACCTCTTTATTTCTGAACTAGCGGGTGAACTAAATCCTAGCTGGCTTATGGAAATCCAGTTAGGCGCACTTGCGACCTCATCCACCCCGCCAGCCGACCAGGGATTACAGCGCAGAACTCGCCAGCCCATGAGCGGGATTGCGCGCAAGACACCCAAGTGCTGGAGAGAGTGAAGGCCGTAGGTCGAGCAAGACGGGTAGTAGCGACAGACGTCTCCGTAGAGCGGAGAGATGATTTTTCTGTAAACCAACACAAAAACGATCAAGGTGTTTCTGGGCACAAGAAGAAGAAAACGAAGAAGTTTCACTTTTCCGTCCGCTCCATGAGTTTGAGTATTGAAGCCTTCAGTTCGTCAAAGCTGAGATTGGTGGCCCCGGATCGATAACGCACGACCCCATGAATCTGAGTTTTCTCTGCAATTAGTTCGCAAAGAACGGCCTTAGTCCTACGACGTATTTTGTTTCTCACCACGGCGTTCCCGACGGCGCGGGAAGTTACTATCGCAAAACGGCTTGTTTCAGCCGGCAAAAAATGGATTGTTGCAAATTCATTACTGCTGCGCTTGCCGAGTCTTATCACCTGGCGGATTTGATCGCTAGAAGATAATCGATTCTCGCGCGCTAGCAACTGCCCTCTAGGCGCTTAGCTCTGTGCGGCCCTTGCGACGGCGAGCGGCCATGATGGCACGTCCCGCGCGAGTACGCATACGTAGACGGAAGCCATGCTTTTTTGCACGGCGACGATTGTTCGGTTGGAATGTGCGCTTGCTCACTTAAAACTCCCTGGGTCTGTTGGGAATTACATCCCAAAACAACTTCCATAATCTACGACGAATATAGCCGATAGTCAAGGCTGCTCTGGACTAAATGTGCCAAATTGCGTGCCTCTCATACAAATTCGAAAAAATCAGTTGCGACACGCTGAGTTAACTTGATATCCAACCGCCCTATCCACTTGAATGTTCCAATCGTGAAACTCGAAGTACTTTCGTAAAGTTTTCCACAGGCATTGAGGGTTTATGCACAGGTTCAACTATCTGTGTAAAAATCTGTGCATAAGTATGTCAAGAACCTGAAGGAGCCCCAGTTGGCCGACGTCACCCTCACCAGTATGTGGAGCGACCTCGTATCGAAAATTGCCGTAGACCCGAGGGTTACGCCCCACCTGAAAGGCCACCTCGACCTTGCAGTTCCAAAAGGCGTCCTGGACGACACCCTCTACCTAGAAGTACCAAACGAGACAACACGCTCAATGCTTCAGCAACGACTCAAAGAGTTACTCCTGGATGCACTCGGGGATGTTGCCGAATTCGGCGGCCCCACATCATTTCTAATAATCACCAATGAAGAGCTCCAAACTCCTACCCGTATTGAATTAGCGGTCGAACCCGAGCCGCCCGTGACCGACCGTGATCCGGCAACTGGCCCGATTCCAATAACCGGCACTTCGGGTTTGAATCCAAAATATAGCTTTGACAACTTTGTGACTGGCGGATCAAACAGGTTCGCGCACGCCGCGGCCTTTGCCGTTGCCGAGGCACCCGCCGAGGCCTACAACCCGCTGTTTATTTATGGATCTAGCGGTCTAGGTAAAACTCACTTGCTTCATGCAATCGGTCACTACGCAATGCACCTGAAGCCAAGAACCAAAGTTCGCTACGTCTCGAGCGAAGAATTCACAAACGATTTTATAAACGCGATCCAAAACAACAAGACCGCGGATTTCCAAGCGCAGTATCGCGATGTTGATATTTTGCTAGTGGACGACATTCAATTCCTTCAAGGTAAAGACCAAACGCAAGAAGCCTTCTTTCATACCTTCAACAATTTGCACGACCACAACAAGCAGGTAGTCATCACCTCTGATCTCCGCCCCAAGCAGCTAGCGGGGTTTGAAGAAAGGATGCTATCTCGCTTTGAATGGGGCTTGATTACAGACATCCAGGCCCCCGAGTTTGAGACCCGAGTTGCCATTTTGCGTAAAAAGGCTGCCCTGGAGAAAATTCCGATACCAGACGACGTTATCGAGTACATGGCCACCAGAATTTCGTCAAACATAAGGGAGCTAGAAGGCACGCTGATTAGGGTTACTGCCTTCGCCAACCTAAACCGGCAACCCTTGGACATGGACTTGGTACAAACTGTTCTTAAAGACACCTATTCAGTATCAGACGACACGCGAATAAGCCCCCTCGAAATCATTGCGGCTACTTCAACGTATTTTAAAATCACCCAAGAACAACTAACGGGATCCGGACGACAAGCCGCAATTGCGCTTGCCAGACAAATAGCCATGCACATCTGCCGGGAACTTACCGACCTCTCATTGCCAAAAATAGGTACACACTTCGGAAACCGTGATCACACGACCGTCATGTACGCAACGAAAAAAATCAGTTCTGAGATGCGCGAAAAACGCTATATCTACAATCAGGTGTCCGAAATAATTCAGAAAATAAAAGATAACCACAAATAGTTTTCAAAATAGCCTGTGGACAACTCCGAAGAAAACGTGGAGAAGTAGCATTTTTTCCCTATAAAAAAACATAAAAGTGTTCAGAAAACAAAAACCATCCACAGCGAAACAACTTATGCACAGACTTATCCACAGAACTGTGTACAACTTACAACGATGTAGTTCCCAACCAACAGCAGGCTTACAGAGACTTATGCACTTTTACACAGCAGGTTATTAGTGATTATTAAAGATATTAAGTAATTAATAATTCCACCCCCTATGGCGTGGTTGTGACTCTGACGAAGTCTTGTGCCAAGATAAAACCCAATCAACTAGAAGGCAACCATGAAATTTCAGGCCGATCGCGAAGTACTAAGTGATGCTGTTTCCTTTCTTGTACGCCTTCTATCGCCTAGGCCACAGCTACCCCAGCTGTCGGGCGTTATGATCGAAGCAACTGGTAACGAAGTTCAATTGTCGATTTTTGATTACGAGGTTGCTGCCAGGGTGAAAATTGCAGCTGCCGTCGATCTGCCGGGAAAAGTCTTAGTTCAAGCAAGGTTGCTCTCCGAAATACTGAGTAAATTACCCGTCTCATCTGTTGCTATACAACTCGACGAATCTAGGCTCCAGGTCAACTCGGGCTCCAGTAAGTTTTCCCTATCCTCCATGTCAACAACCGACTACCCGGATATTCCGCCATTCCCAACGCCTACTGGAAAAGTATCGGCGAGCGAGTTCACTAATGGCGTTTCCAAAGTTGCGGTGGCCGCGTCCCGTGAGGAGATAACACCTGTCCTAACCGCCGTAATGATAACGGCGAGCGCCAAAGAGTTGACGATGGTGTCAACCGACAGATTTAGAGTCGCCGTAAAGGTACTTCCCTGGAATGGCAAGTCCGTGGAACGCGAAGTTTTGATTCCTGCGAGGGTTCTAAGCGAGATCTCGAAAACATTTAGCCACGATAATGAGCTAGAGCTTGGTTTTGGTGACGGTGAAAAGGACATGATTGGCTTTTCAAGTGGGAACAAGTCTGTTTCGACGGCCACCATCAAGGGTAAATACCCTGCGGTACTGCAATTACTTCCGGAGGAAACCGCAACCTTTGCGATTCTAAGCAGACAAGACCTATTAGATGCAACACGCCGAGTCGCCTTAGTGGTAGACAGAGAAAAACCTCTGCGCTACAAATTCAGTGAAAGTGAATTGTCACTGGAATCAATAGGTTCCGACGTGGCTGATGCGTCGGAGCAGATTTCATGCTCGATGAAGGGCGAAGAAACATTAGTGTCCCTAAGGCCTCAATTTTTGACCGACGCCTTGACGGGCCTCGATGTCGAAAATGTAAAAATTGGATTTACGGTGAACCCAAACAACCCAAATAAACCCGGCCCGGTACTAATAAGCCCAGTAGATCCAAAAGATGGTGACAAAGACTTCAAGTACCTTTTGCAACCAAATCTTCTAGTTTCCTAGTCAAAGGAATCGGCACTTGTGGCTCAAGTCTCTGCAGTTAGCTAACTTTCGGAACTACCCGCAGCTAAGCGTTGATTTCACGGCGGGCCAGATTTTGCTTTACGGCGAAAACGGCGAGGGGAAAACTAATCTCGTCGAGGCGGTCAGCTATCTATCTGCTCTTGAGTCACATCGGGTTAGTGGTTATCAATCTCTGATTCAAAAAGACCATCCCACAGCACAGCTGTCCGGGAAGGTGAACCATAACTCACGCGAGCTCCTGGTCGGGATTGAGCTGAACAGAGAGACGAGTAACAGGTACTTCCTGAACGGCTCTGCTAGAAAAAAAACCTCAGAGATCCTCGGATTAGTCAGAACGGTTTCCTTTTCTCCGGAGGATCTGGATCTGATAAGACGCGATCCTGGTGACAGAAGAAAATTTCTCGACAGCTCCCTCGTTCAGCTGAAGCCCCGCCTGTCCGGCGTGAAAGCAGATTATGAACGTGTTCTAAAGCAAAGAAATGCTCTGTTGAAATCTGCAAGGGGTGTAAAGAATCCCGAGCTTTCTACTCTGGAAATTTGGGACGATCAGCTCATCGCGCTAGGTACTGAGCTTGCGGCAGAGCGGCTTGAGCTAGTAACAGCGCTTTCACCGCTTTTACAGACTTTCTACACTGCCCTTAGTGACTCACACGATCAAATCAGCCTGCGGATAGTTTCTGCAGTGGGAAGTGATGATGGCGAAAGATGGACGGACATCGAAAGTGATCCGAAGCTTTACTCTCAGCTGTTCTACGAACGCCTCGATTCCTTGCGAAAAAAGGAACTTGAGCGTGGCATCACTTTAGCTGGACCCCACAGGGATGAGTTGTTGATAGATAAAGCGGGATTACTCGCTCGAACTCACGCGTCCCAAGGAGAAGCCTGGTCATTGGCGCTGGGCCTAAAGCTCGCCCTTGGCGATGTTTCACGGAAGACAAGCAACAACGGGGACCCTATTTTGCTCCTAGATGACGTTTTCGCAGTATTGGACAAGGGTAGACGGGAACGCCTGGTCGAATTCGTCACCGATTATGAGCAGGTAATAATTACCGCCGCGGATGAAACCATGGCGCCAAGTCTTGATTGGTCCAGCAAAATGAGCGTGTCCGGGGGTGTTGTCAGTGCCTAACATCTTTTTTGAAGTCGCCGACGGATTCTTTAAGAGCTTTCTTGCGAACTCTCATGGAATGAAATCGAAGGACCAGAAGCGGCGGGAGAAAAACCGGACTCGCGGCACGCAGCCGTTTGACCCGGGTCGCGACCTGGTTACCGCAAGCCAGAGCCTAGAACAGCTGTTTGGGGAATTCAACTGGACTGCAGATCTTGAAAAGGCCTCACTGTTTGCTGACTGGGATCAGGTTGTAGGCCCGGAAAGCGCAAATGCTTCTTTCCCCGAGGAGCTGAAGGGCACTCAACTAATTGTTCGCTGCAAGTCGACCGCCTGGGCTACTCAAATGCGCTTATTGGAGAGTCATGTGTTGGAGAAGCTGGCCGATGTTCATCCAAAACTCGTCGTAGACGAAATAATGTTTATCGGTCCCAATGCACCGAGCTGGAAAAAGGGTCCTAGATCGGTTCCTGGGCGGGGTCCACGCGACACCTATGGCTAATAACCATATGCACTGCTTTTTCTGCCCTCTGGACTAGACTAGAGGGGTTAGCAAACCTGAATCTAAGTCGGTCCTAGACCGCATTTACGTGGAGCCAACTCAAACGGGAAGTAGTTGAATATGTCAGAACCAACTAGCCACTACGACGCCGGAGACATTCAAGTCCTTGAAGGACTAGAGGCCGTTCGCAAGCGACCAGGAATGTACATCGGCTCCACAGGCCCCCGTGGCCTGCATCACTTGGTTTATGAGATTGTCGACAACTCGGTTGATGAGGCTCTTGCCGGTCACTGCGACACCATCGATGTTGTCATCACCAAGGCCGGAAACGTAAAGGTTTCCGATAACGGTAGAGGTATCCCGGTTGACATGCACCCGGTTGAAAAAAGACCCGCCGTTGAGGTCGTCCTAACTGTTTTGCACGCCGGTGGAAAATTCGGCGGTGGCGGGTATGCCGTCTCCGGTGGTCTTCACGGCGTTGGTGCTTCGGTTGTAAACGCACTGTCATCAACACTCTCGGTTGAGGTGCACCGCGACGGGCACATATGGCGCCAGGGTTATTCAATTGGTGTCCCAGATGCCCCTCTAGCCAAGGGCGAAAAAACCGACCGCACCGGCACAACGATTGAGTTTTCACCAAGCGCGGACATATTTGAAACCGTCGACTACGACTACGAGACTCTACGCCAGCGCTTCCAGCAGATGTGCTTCTTGAACAAGGGCTTGCAGATCAACCTTTTGGACGATCGCGATGGACGAAAAGACAACTATTGCTACGAGCGTGGTCTTGCCGACTACGTGGAGTATTTGAACTCAGCCAAAAAGGTAGAAACAATTCACGACGAGATTATTTCTATCGAAACTGAAACCAAGGAAAAAACGATTTCCGTTGAAATCGCGATGCAGTGGACCACCGGATACAACGAAGGCGTTCATACCTACGCGAATACGATTAATACACACGAAGGTGGCACTCACGAAGAGGGGTTCCGCACTGCACTAACTTCGCTGCTGAATAAATACGCCCGAGACAAGTCGCTTCTGAAAGAAAAAGACGACAACCTAACCGGTGACGACGTTCGTGAAGGCCTGACGGCAGTTGTTTCCTTGAAGCTAACTGAGCCGCAGTTTGAAGGACAGACCAAGACCAAACTTGGCAACACCGAAGCCAAAGCCTTCGTTCAAAAAGTTGTGAACGACCAGCTCGGGGACTGGCTAGCTCGTAACCCCGTACAAGCCAAAGAGATTGTTCGCAAGGCCATCCAGGCTGCCAGCGCAAGAATGGCGGCAAGAAAAGCTCGCGAGGCAACCAGACGCAAGGGCTTACTTGAGTCCGGTGGAATGCCCGGAAAGCTAAGGGATTGTTCATCGAGAGATCCGGTTATCTCCGAGATTTACATTGTTGAGGGTGACTCGGCCGGCGGCTCAGCGGTTCGAGGCAGAGACCCAGAGACTCAGGCGATTCTTCCTCTTCGAGGAAAGATCTTGAATGTTGAAAAGGCGAGATTAGATCGAGCCTTGGCAAACACTGAAGTGCAGGCACTGATTACTGCCTTTGGTACCGGCATCGGCGAGGAATTTGATGTCACCAAGATCCGGTACCACAAGTGCATTCTGATGGCCGACGCGGATGTGGACGGTCAGCACATTAGGACCCTGTTGTTGACACTTTTGTTTAGGTACATGCGCCCTTTGATTGAGCACGGCTACGTTTATATGGCTCAGCCACCCTTGTTCAAACTCAAGTGGTCTAACGCACCCCACGAATATGTCTATTCGGATGAAGAGCGAGACCGTAGGTTGCAAGAGGGCCAGGCTGCCGGCCGGAGAATTCCAAAAGAAAATGCCATCCAGCGCTACAAGGGTCTCGGTGAGATGGACTACGACGAGCTCTGGGAAACCACAATGAACCCAGCCACCAGAACCTTGCTTCAAGTGACCCTAGACGACGGAGCACTAGCCGACGAGGTGTTTTCAACCTTGATGGGTGAAGACGTTGAAAGCCGAAGAAACTTTATACAGCGGAACGCCAAAGACGTCCGATTCTTGGACATCTAGGTAGGAGAGAAAAATGTCAGAAGGCCAGATGGACAAAATAGAGCAAATCGACCTAAAGGTCGAGATGCAACGAAGCTATCTCGACTATGCGATGAGCGTTATCGTCGGGCGAGCGCTTCCTGACGTGAGAGACGGGCTAAAACCGGTTCATCGTCGAGTTCTCTACGCGATGTATGACGGCGGTTACCGACCAGACAAGCAGTTCTCAAAGTGCTCGCGTGTAGTGGGCGATGTCATGGGTCAATATCACCCTCACGGCGACACAGCTATCTACGACACCTTGGTTCGTTTGGTCCAAGACTGGAACCTTCGTTACCCGCTTGTTTCGGGGCAGGGCAACTTCGGTTCCCCCGGAAACGACCCAGCCGCCGCGCCAAGATATACAGAGTGCAAGATGGCTCCGTTGGCGATGGAGATGGTACGCGACATCGACGAAGAAACTGTTGACTTCCAAGACAACTACGATGGCCGCACCCAGGAGCCGACTATTTTGCCTGCTAGGTTCCCAAACCTTTTGGTTAATGGATCAATCGGTATTGCGGTTGGTATGGCAACAAACATCCCGCCGCACAACCTCAGAGAAGTATCAGAGGCAGCGCAGTTTGTCCTTGCTAACCCTGAAATCGAGGGCGAAGCTCTAATTGAAGAGCTGATCAAGATTGTTAAGGGTCCAGATTTCCCAACCGGCGCTCAGATTCTTGGTCGCCGCGGCATTGAAGAAGCTTATAGAACCGGCCGCGGCTCAATAACAATGCGTGCGGTTGTGAACGTCGAAGAGGTTCAGAACCGAACCTGCCTTGTTGTCACCGAACTTCCTTATCAAGTAAACCCAGATAACTTGGCACTCAAGATCGCAGAGCTGACCAAAGAAGGCAAGCTCACCGGCATTGCAGACATTCGTGATGAAACATCCGGTAGAACTGGTCAGCGACTCGTAATTGTCCTCAAGCGCGACGCGGTTGCAAGGGTTGTGCTGAATAACCTTTATAAGTACACCCAGTTGCAAGACAACTTCGGTGCCAACATGCTTGCGCTTGTTGATGGCATCCCTAGGACGCTGTCGATTGATGGCTTTATTACCAATTGGGTGACTCACCAGATCGACATCATTGTCAGAAGAACTCAGTTCAGGCTGCGTAAGGCAGAAGAGCGAGCCCACATCCTTCGCGGTTACCTGAAGGCACTTGACTCGCTCGACGATGTAATCGCGTTGATTCGCAAGAGTGCGACCGTGGAAGATGCACGCGATGGACTAATCAAATTATTGAAGATCGATGAACTGCAAGCACGCGCGATCTTGAACATGCAATTGCGCCAACTGGCGGCGCTCGAGCGCCAGAAAATTATTGATGAGGCAGCGGAACTCGAAATTCAGATAACTGAGTTTCAGCGCATCATCGGAGACGAAAAAGCCCAACGCGACATCGTCTCTAATGAGTTAGCTGAAATTACGAACAAGTATGGCGATGAGCGTCGCTCAGAGATAATGCTTGGTTACGACGGCGACGTCAGCATAGAAGACCTAATTCCCGAAGAGGAAATGGTGGTGACCTTAACTCAAGGTGGCTACATCAAGCGCACCAGAAGCGACAACTATCGCGTGCAACACCGCGGTGGTAGGGGCGTTAAGGGTGCAAGCCTTCGGGCCGACGATGTGGTTCAGAACTTTATTGTTTCCACTACTCACCACTGGCTGATGTTCTTCACCAATACCGGACGGGTTTATCGCTCCAAGGTCTACGAGGTCCAAGAGTCTGGCCGTGATTCGAAGGGTCAGCACGTTGCAAACCTCCTGGCCTTGCAACCAGAGGAATATGTTGTGAAGGTGCTGGATCTTAAGGACTATCAGCAGGAGCCGTATTTGGTCATGGCCACCAAGAGTGGGCTTGTCAAAAAGACGGCTCTGGAGCTCTATGACACCGCCAGAACTGGCGGCATCATCGCTATCAAGCTCCGCGAGGGCGATGAGCTCATTAACGCAATGTTGGTCAGCGAAGAGAACGATGTGCTTTTGGTTAGTCGCAAGGGGATGTCCATACGGTTCTCAGCGGCTAACGACTCGATGCGTCCAATGGGTCGAGACACCTCCGGTGTCATCGGGATGGCCTTTAGAAAGGGCGACCAGCTGTTGTCGGCTTCGGTTATTGGGGAGTCTGGCTTTGTCTTTGTTGTAACCGAGGGTGGTTATGCCAAGCGCACCGCTGCGGATCAGTACCGAGTTCAGAAGCGCGGCGGTATTGGAATTAAGGTTGCCAAGCTAGACGAGAAGCGCGGCGACCTAATCGGCGCACTGATGGTCGACGAAACCGACGAGGTTCTAGCGGTACTGTCTTCCGGCAAGGTAATCAGGAGCTCGGCTAACGAGGTTCCGGCAAAGGGCCGCGACACTATGGGCGTAGTTTTTGCTAGGTTTGACGAGAGCGACTCAGTTCTGTCGATTGCCAGAAATGCTGAGCGCAACCTAGAAACTAACGATGAACCAGAAACTGAAGGAGCGGACGTTGACATCGCTGTTCAGCCGGAATAAGACTCCTAAGGAACCCAAGAAACAAATCCGTCTCAAGCTACGAGGCGTAGATGTTTGGTCGGCAGTAAAGGTCGGATTCCTTATCTCCATCGCGAGCTCAATCGCACTGGTTGTTGGGGCTTGGTTGATCTGGTCTGTGCTTGCCAATTCGGGGATTTTCTCGTCAATCGGCAGCTTGCTTGGATCTGTTCTTGGCGACGGCAGTAATGTGAACCTAGAGGATGATTTTTCTTTTTCTAATGTCATGACTACGGCAACGACGCTCGCACTGCTAAATGTCGTGCTAACTACTGCCCTCTGGGCGGTTTGGGCAGTAATTTTTAACCTAATTTCTAAGCTGGTAGGTGGGCTAGCGCTCACTTTCACCAACAACTAGAGATCTAGGGTTTGTGGCAGGTGTTTTTTTCTAGTAGCATCATCTTGCTCGACGGGCCTATAGCTCAGGTGGTTAGAGCGCTTCACTGATAATGAAGAGGTCGGAGGTTCAAGTCCTCCTAGGCCCACGGTGAGCACTTTCCGCCAGGGAATGCTCGCTATGGGGACTTAGCTCAGTTGGTAGAGCACCTGCTTTGCAAGCAGGGGGTCAGGGGTTCGACCCCCCTAGTCTCCACAAGTAAGAAAACCCTCCCAGAAATGGGAGGGTTTTTCTTTTAACGAGCCAATGCCAGAACAAGCATCACTTGTGACACCGCAAGCCCGGAGATCACAAGAAAAGTGTGGGCGTGTTTCCTCCAGATCAGGCTCGCCTTAGCGTGGAGAAAGAAATAAGGCTTTGCGGAGGTCTTGGTTGCACCACCCCAGGTCATGTAGATACCGATCGCAAATCCAACCTAGTACCAGCCCATTTTCGCTCCTTTTTCTAGTGACCTTACCTTTCCAGCCAAGCGGAAGATAGTCAACTACTGTGTCTGGTGGGGCGGGGATGTTTCTTCTAACCCCTATTTTCACTCTGCCTGCTCAGCGACCTCGGCTGAGAACCCTTCCTGCTCTGGCTCAGCTTCGTTGGTCTCAATCCTTAGCGAGCCAAAAAAGTTGCTGTAGATCATAATCAAGAGCCTCAGATATCTTGATGGCCAACTCTAAGGATGGCGAGTAGCGACCAGACTCAATTGAGATGATGGTCTGTCTCGAGACGCCCACCAGAGTCGCAAGCTGCTGCTGGGTCATTGAGTTTGATGCCACGCGTATCTCGCGAAGTTTATTTTTTAGCCCGGAACTCATTCGAAGGTCCCAAACCTGTACATCAATAGCTTGACCAGAGAGTGAGCAAAATTGGCCATTGACGCAGACATAAATACCGTCAGGGCTATCCAGTAGTAATCCAGTTCAAGCTTTGCGAACACCAACGCCAGCACACTGCCCAAAACATAAAAGCCCATGGTGTAGTCCTTGCCGAGACTGTGGATGCGCCTGTCTCGCTCGTCCTTGATTGAGTTTTCGAGCCAATTAGGAAAAATCATGGCGAACCCAATGGTTACAAGGATTGACGCCATAACTGAAGCGACGATAGCCCACAGTATTGGCCAGACGAACTCGTAGTCAGAAGCCGGTTTTGAAAATTCACCCCACATCAAAATAAAAAACACCACAACACTGATCGGAATTGCAATCAGTTGCACACTTGCTTCACGCTGATTCTTGTTCATTGTTACCTCCTGTGAGGAATGTAAAGCACACTTTACAATTTGTCAAGCGCGCTTTACATTATTCTCCGAGATCAGATTTTGGAATGTCAACGGTGCAATACTCGCTGGCGTGAATCACGACAGTCATCCCCCCAAAGTTTGGTGCTGATACTGAAAACCCTCCCGTAACCGAGAGGGTTTTTACTTGTCTAGAACCTGCAACAACCTGCGTTGCAAATGTTCAGATAATAGACAGTCCTTCAACTAGCGAATTACCGCACGCTCGCCTTGCGAATAATGAGGTAGCCAAGGATTATCAGGATTAGTGCAACAGCACTTCCAATAACGTTAGTTTCTAGCATGGTCAAGGTTTCACTGTTGAGTGTTGGTAGCTCGCTTCCGAGGTCTGACACAGCTAAAACTGGCAGTGCAACAAGCACGAGCGCCAGGCCACCGAAGAATGTCAGCATCCCGGGCTTGCCCCAGCGCAGGTAGATGGCCGTGGTGCTTGCAGCAAGGGCTTGTGTGCCGATAAACAGCACAATAAGGCTCACAAAGTTAGTGACCCCCACTCCTGAGAATTCACTTCCGAAAAAGGACCCAGTGACCGCGGCAATAGACAGGCAGACCACCGCATACCAAATAGATTGCAAGGCAAAGTTCAGCAGCGACCCGAAGTAAAAGTCGCTTCGTGAGATGCCAAAGCTCAGTGAAACGGCGTATTCGTGATAAATGGTTTGGTTTGCAGTTAAAAAGAGGAAAATTATCAAGAAGAACTCAGGGGAAAACCGTAGCTGGCCATCCGCTGGAACAAAGGCGATCGTTAGCCAGGAAAGGATGCCGGTCACCAGAAACAGGGCGGTCATGATTACAAGTGGCAGGACCAAAACCCAAGGCCTAACAACGTTTATTCCCACTACCTTCCAAAGTCTTTGGACTAGTGTTCGCTGCTGGATTGGCAAGGTAGTCATTAGGCGACCTCCACTTTCTCGGATGAATCCATGTTTGTTTGGCTAATAATGAGTTGTTGAAGGGTTGCTGGTTTTACTGCGAGACCTGCACTTTGCAGACGTGCAGCATCTTCAGCTTTGAGCCCTTGGGCGACAACTCGCTTTTGAGTACCTATGGTCTGTGACTCCAAAATCACAAAGCCGGCAACAGCATCGTCAACTGACTCCGTCGACCCCTCGATTACCGCTGCTGACCCACGCAAGTCCTCGGTGTTTGCATCCAGAATGATTCGACCTTGATCGATCACAAAGACGTGCTCCAACAGGTCAGCCACCTCGTCTATTAGGTGAGTTGAGAGAACAATGGTTCTGGGGTGTTTGATGTAGTCAGCAAGCAGAATGTCGTAGAAATGCTTTCTAGCGACGGCATCCATTCCGATGTACGGCTCATCCAAAATAGTGATTGGAGCTCTGGCGGCTAAGCCGACCACCACCCCGACCGCAGATAACTGCCCACGAGACAATTTTCTGACCAATCGCTTGCGTGGAATCTGGAATTTATCGACCAGACTCTGTGCGAACGCATCATCCCAGTTGGCGAATGCAATCTTGGCCGCTTTCAAAACGTGCCCAATCTTGTAGTTTTCTGAGTAGCGGAGCGACTCCCTTATGAATGCCATATTTGCAAGCACGGCACTGTTCTCGACCGGGCTGGCACCATAGACACTTATTTCTCCTGTGCTTGCAAGCTCGTGACCAGCCACGAGCTTCATGAGGGTGGTTTTGCCAGCGCCGTTGCGACCAAGCAGGCCGTAGATTCCGTTTTCCTCTATAGCTAGTGAGACGCTGTCCACGGCGGTCGCACCTCGATAGCTTTTGGTGAGGTTGTTAACCTCAATTACCTTGGTCATTAGAACGACTCCTTTCCGAGCATCTGAATAATTTCTTGGCTAGTGATTCCTAGCTTCCGTGCCTCAATGATTAGAGGCTCGACAAACTCAGCCCGGAATTTTTGGCTGTGCTTTGTAATCAAGGCCTGCTTAGCACCGGCATTTACAAACATGCCGATGCCGCGCTTTTTGTAGAGCGTGGCATCGTCGACTAGTTGATTGATTGCCTTCAGCGCAGTCGCGGGGTTGATCCTATGAAAGGTCGCAAGCTCGTTTATAGATGGAACCTGCGACTCTTCTTTGAATTGGTCGGAGATAATCTGGTTCTCCAGCTGCTCCGCCAACTGCAAGAAAATTGGGCGACCACTCTCGTCCATTGAAGCCCCCTTGGTTAGCTGGTTAGTTACTTATGTAACTAACTAACCATATCCACTCAAGATTGTCAAACTAAGAATCAGAAAATCAGTCAAAGTGTTTTCTTGGAAACCCAAATTATCCCGGAAACTGGAACACGCTTTTCATTAGCCTGTGTTTTTGTTTTGGTTTTGCAGACGTTCATCAAAGCCATCCAAAATCAGGCTTAGGCCATAGTCAAACTCATCCTCAAACGTAAAATTGTAGTCATTTACGGCTGCCATGGCTATCAAGGCCATGTTGGGATACTTTTCAGCCTGCTTAGCAACTTCGGCTGAGAACCCTTCTTCCACTAGGTTTTCTGGAGAGGAAGAGATGCTTGCTTCAGTAAGAACGAAACCATAGATGTAGGAATCAATTGCTGAAAACGCATGGGCTGCGAGTACTGGACTCATACCGCCACGAAGCAAACAGCCCAGAATACGGTCGTGATGTCGCAGAAGCTTTTCTCCAGGTGTTGGTCTGGACTCAAGCATCCCTAGGGCCCACGAGTGTTTTGACAACACTGATCTGGCGGAGTGAGCTCGTGCGATCATCCCCAGTCGCCAATGCTCGTCTAGATCGGGCAAAATAATTTGTTCAAAAACCCAATCGGCGAGTGAATCCAGCAGGGCATCCTTGTTAGCCACGTGGTAGTACAAGGACATTGCTTCAACACCCAAAACCTTGGCGACACTTCTCATCGTCACCGCCGCCACGCCGCCAGCATCAGCTACCTCAGCCGCGGCTTCGATAATCGCCCTCTGAGTCAACAATGTATTTGCGCTTCCACGACTTGATGCTATCATCACCTTACACTTGTAAGAATCGAAAGGAACTTTATGTCTTATTCATTGAAAACACTCGAGGCTTCGGCCCCTATAGACGTCCGCATTCGGATGGCCGCGCTTTGGGCTACAACCATGATGATTTTCGCCTACGTGGATCTTTTCTCCCTATTTCGTCCTGACTTTCGCGCGGCCTTGGATCAAGGAAAGGTTTTCGTATTTGATGTTGGGCAGCCATTCCTTCTGGGTGTAACGATCTACGTGATTATCCCGTCATTGATGATCTACCTCAGCCTTGTTATGCCCAGAAGGCTGAATCGCGTTGTGAGCATCAGTTTGGCTGGGCTCTATGCCATCACAATTGTCGGAGGTGCCGTTGGTGAATGGAGCTACTACGTTCTAGGCAGTGCTGTGGAAGTCGTGTTGCTTGCACTTGTTATTCACCACTCATGGACCTGGCGGGCACCTAAAACTGACTAGTTATTTAGACAATTCGTATCCCTGAAAGAAAAATAATAGTCTGATTTATGGTCTGACTTCTAAAAACATAGGCCTAAAACCATTGGTTTGGCGGGGTACATAGACCCCCCTAGTCTCCACAAAGTGGAACCCCTCCTTCGGGAGGGGTTTTCTTTTGATTGCTGAATCCTCTTGTCTTTGATGACACTCGAAAATCAAAAACCGAGAGTCTTCTTTCTATTAGAAATCAACTTCCAAGATAGGAGTGAAGTCGAGATCACCGCTGCTAGGAAAAATATCCTCGGACTTCCATCATTCAGCACGCCACTTTGAAAGAGGAATAAAGAGTTTGCAAAAATATAAAGACTGGCAATTCCCCAGTCGTATCTCTGATTCTTGATTGCAAATAGCCAAATAAGTATCAAGAGGCTCGCTGCTAACCTCAAAGGCTCTATTTGACCGGTGAAGATATGAACCGCAGAGTCAAATATTTGGATGAGAGCAATTACAAATTTCGTAAAACCCCTTTTGCTAACAGACCAGAATTTCAGGATAACCGCAAATGTAGCGTGGTGGCCTGTCTCGTCTTGCCAGGACTCGCCTCCAATAGTCTGATTTTTAGTCTGATTTAGAAAAACAACAGTCCGAGTTGATTGATTTGGAGGGGCAAATGGATCCCCCTAGGCTCCACAAACCCTTTTCTTATCCCGCTTCTCCTTCCAACGGTGTCTGTGAGCTTTGGGCCAGTTGCCCCACTCGTTGGGGGCTGATGTCCAATAGGGCAGCGATATCTCTCATGGTCAATCCCTCTGCCCGCAAAGACGCGACAATCTGTCGTATTTCTTGCGCAGCCTTGTCGCGGAGCTGGTTCGCCTGTTCGATTTTTACGTGAGCGGATTCAAACGAGGAGACGGCCTCAGGGAAGACCCCTTGGAGTCGAACCACGATTTCACACAGTTCCACACCGGTTTCTTGGTGAATTGATTGCGCGATGCCTTTTTTGAGTTTGTCGAGCCGGCGGGCGTGGGCCTCGCACTCTGGATTCGAGACGCGGGCGCGCCAACCACCGGACTGCTCCTCTTCGCAGTCGACGGTAAATTCAACTTTTGTCATAACATGTCAAGTATAACTTGACAAAACTAGTCAAGAGGCACTTGACTTATCAGGTCGCGCTCTTGCGTCGCCTCTACACACTTTTTGAAAGGTATTGATTTCTATGAACGTCGCTTTGGCTATTGCTGCGCTGGCAGTCTCCGCATTCGCAGCATTTTCTTTCTGGAAGGCTGGGTCCTTCAAGGCAACAGCTTCTCGTGACACACTGCTCGGCGCAGGGTTTGGCTGGATTGAGCCCCTTCCTATCGGCGTCGTGCGACTGATTGCGTGGCTCGAACTGCTTGGCGCCATCGGAATCGTTCTAGCCCCACTCGCGGCCTACTTCGTCCCAGGCTTTGGCTGGGCCATCCTGGTCGGGGTGGCGGCAGCAGCTGGACTGGCCTCGACGATGCTTGTTGCCGCAATCGTTCACATTGCGCGGGGTGAATTCAAGTACACCTGGAAAATGAACACGTCACTCTTTGCCGCGTCGGTGATTGCCGCGGTCCTACTCTCCCTGGTCGACGTGCCACTAATTGGCTAGAAGCAAACGAACCGGGTAGCTATGGAACGAAATAGCTATCCGGTTTTTCGTGCGTTCACAGATCGGGTGGCGGTGAGCTGCCATAACTACCGGCGACCTCCATCACATCAACCCGGTAGCTACGACATCACTTGGCATGTTTTGATTTCGCCGTGAGGTGATTGGGAGAGGACGCCAGGCTGGCGATAGCCTCGCGGTCGCCAAAGATATAGGCCGCGGTGATGAACGTGCAGCACATCATGGTCGCGATTTCCTTTTCGACGCGTCCTTTGTGGACGCAGCGTGGCCGACGCTACTTCTTTGACCACAACCAGGTGGTGAGAACCATCAGGCTCACGGGTTGGGGGTTCTTTTCAGCCTGAAGAATAGTTGTATCTTTTAGTTGTAATTCCAAAAAACAGCCCCCCAAACAAGCCGATGTGGGGCTGAGTGGATCCAGCTAGTCTCCAAGAAGTAAAAAACTCCTCCTAGAAATAGGGGGAGTTTTTTATGCCATGGAGGTTTACCTATTCAACTGCGGGACCTTCTGCCCAGGAGGTATCCTCCCCCAGCAAGAAATGCTCCAAGCAGGGAAATGCCCAAGACGGGCAACAAGCCCACCTCATCAGTTTGCACCAAGTTTCCCTCCGCCATTTCTTCCCCATGGGGCATTGCACTCATGGGGGTAGCGTCAACCAAAATCTCGGCGGCGGCTTGAATCTTTTCCCCGTCGACAACGTATGATCCATGGTCGTTGCCGTTGAGATCCACTTCGACTGAGTGAACTCCTGGGGTTATGCCCAGGGTCGCTGTGTCCAAGTGAAACCAGCTTGAGTAAACTCTGCCGACCTTGATTCCGTCAACGTAAATGTGGGCATGGCCCTCTCCGGGAACGTGAGCCTGAGAGGCGTTCTCAGGTGCCCAAGTGAAGTTCTCGGTGGTAATTTGAACATTGAAGCCCCCCATCTCATCCTTGTTGACGGCGAGGGAGACTGTGGGGATTTTGTCGGAGTCTGCCTCATGTGGTGCGTTCACGTGGGCGAACGAAGCCACTGGAGCAATCAGCGAGAAGGAGGCAACTAAAACCACTGTGGCTAGTCTAAATTTAGTCATGAATTCCCGACTGTCTGGTTTTATGGCAGTACCACGTCCGGCTCTGCTCAACCAAATAAGTTTAGCTGGACATAGCGGCGGGCAAACAAACGGTGATGTCCACAAGAAAAAATAGTCTGATTTCCAAAAGCGTAGGTCTAGAACCATTGAATTGGCGGGGTACACAGACTCCCCTTATCCCAGGAAAACAGAAGTACCCACCAGAGACAGCTCTTTTTTCTCACCCCTGCACCTGTTTACAATTACGTATGAATTTCTTAAAGGGCAAGGCCTTGGTCCCCGTTGCACTTTTAGCAGTTGTGCTTCTAACTGTGGCCGCATATTTTTTTCAGCCATGGAAGCTCTTTATCGACACGGAAGTTCAAGAAGCTGCCCCCACGGTCACTGCAGTCCCATCAGATAACTCGACCGCTCTGCCTCGGGAGACCAAAGATCCTTCGGAGGTGATTCAGTATCCTCTCGTTCTCTCGCAAGGTGTTTTGGTGTCTCACGAGCATCAAACCTCGGGGGAAGTAACGATTCTGCAGCTGGAAGATGGCAGCAGAGTGCTTAGGCTTGAAAATCTAGACACCAGTGACGGGCCAAGGGTCGAAGTTTGGCTAACTGATGCACCCGTCTTCGATGGCCAAGAGGGTTGGCGGGTGTTTGATGATGGAAAGTACACCAGCCTGGGGGCGATGAAAGGGAACCAGGGGAATCAGAATTACGAGATTCCCCTCGACCTGAATCTTTCAGATGTCTCTTCGATCTCGTTATGGTGCGTGACTTTTAGCGTTTCGTTCGGCGCGGCTGAGTTGATTCCAACCGCGTAGCTCTGGTGTTTCCGAATGGAAAGCGCTAGTCAAGAATCAGGCAGCTAGACTTTTTCGCATGAGTAATAAGTGGATACTGCTGGCCTACGCCGCTCTGTTCTTTGGAATCGTTTCTACCTACGACTCCTATGCGGATAACACCTATCTGGTCGCTCTTGCCGGAGTAACTCTCACCGTGCTGGGAGTTGGTGCTTGGCTGTGGTCCGTTCAGTCCAAAAAGGACAAGGGCTAGCCCTCGTCGTCAGAAAATACTCGTTAAACACTTCAGCCAGGGATCTCTCCCTGGCTGAAGTTCAGTTCGTTTTCGGTTCTTAGCCAAGCAGCGCTTCTACGTCAACTCCTGGTGGGAGGATGACTGCGTCGATGACATGGATAACTCCATTGGAGGCCATTATGTCGGTAGCCGTGACGTTTGCAGTGCCGTTGATTACAACACCATTAGATGTGTCAACCGCGAAGGTCGAGCCTTCAACTGTTGTCACGTCACCGGTCGTAACATCAGCGGCGTAAACCTCACCAGCCACAACGTGGTAGGTCAGGATTGACTGAAGGACAGCTAGGTTCTCAGGTAGAAGTAGTGCGTCGAGAAGACCAGCTGGCAGTGCCGCAAAGGCGTCATCAGTTGGTGCAAAGACAGTGAACGGACCTTCACCCTGAAGTGTCGTTACCAAGTCAGCTGCGCCAAGTGCGGCGGCCAGAGTTGTAAAGGTTCCGGCTCCAACCGCTACCTCAACAATGTTTCCCAGCGTTTCTTCGGTCATGGCCTCATCGACCTGAGCTTCTTCGGTGGTCTCCGTTGGCTCTGCAACCTCATCTGCGGGTGCGCATCCAGTGAGCACTAGGGCCGCGACTGCGATTCCAGCTAGGGCGGTAAGTCTGTTTTTTCTCATCGTGCCTCGATTTTTCTCGGGTGTTGGGTCAAAGCGCTTCGAAAGTCCCGAAACGCTCTCAAAGGTTAACAATCGAAAATTTGAGTTCCGTGGTAGCGCGGTGGCAATTGACTGAGTTATTTCTAGGAGAAGACTGGCAATGCAGTCTCAGTAAATTCCAGGGGAAGGGCTGTGGTAAGGAGGACAGAAAGGCGAATCTGTCTGGCGGGGGTTTCTTGTCTCGCAAGCCCGGTTAAATAGAAGAACCAGGGATCTCTCCCTGGTTCTTCCGTTGTAACTTAGTTACGAATTACGCAAGCAATGCTGCTGCGTCGACGCCTGCTGGAACTAGTACTGCGTCGATTACGTGGATAACACCGTTTGAAGCTGCGATGTCGGTTGCAGTTACCTTGGCGGTGCCGTTGATAACTACGCCGTCAGATGTGTCAACGGCCATTGTTGAGCCCTCGACTGTTGGAACATCACCGGTGGTGACGTCTGCGGCATGAACCTGACCGGACACTACGTGGTAGGTCAGGATTGACTTTAGGGCGTCTACGTTTTCTGGTAGCAATAGTGCTGCTACTAGACCCTCTGGAAGGGCCGCAAAGGCATCGTCTGTTGGTGCGAAGACTGTGAAAGGTCCTTCGCTCTGCAGGGTTGCTACTAGGTCAGCTGCGCCCAGTGCTGCTGCAAGAGTGGTGAAAGTTCCCGCTTCGACTGCTACTTCAACTATGTTCTTGTCTGTCATGATTTCCTCAATGTTTCGATCTGAATGGAATACGGAACGAAAGTCTCGGGACGTATATTCATTGCAACCGACAGCCACGACTTACATTCCAGCGTTTAGCCAATGTTCACACTGGGCGCATAAATGCGGTCAGTGGTTTTTGGGGCTGAGAAGCAAGTCGGTTATCGGGAGTCTTTCCGCGTGCCAGCCATTGATGGGGTGTTCGGATGGGTATCCGATCGACATCCCGCAAACTAACGCGTAGTCATCACTAACTTCAAATTCAGAGCGAATAATGTCAGGGTGTCCACCCAGGTAGCCCTGGGCACAAGTCCCTAACCCTTTTGCGTTGGCCGCCAGCATCACGTTCTCCATAAACAGTCCAAGATCGAGCGTTCCGAACTGGTCTAGGCCGCGGTGTGTGAAAAAGAACAGTGCTGTTGGTGCGCCAAAGAACTCGTAGTTTCGTTCTAAGAAGCTAAATCTTGCGGCCGTGTCTTTTCTGTCAATGCCTAGGGTGTCGTAGATGCCTTTTCCAACGGCTTGGCTTCGCTCATCAAGTCCCTTTGGATAGGGAATCTCGTGTGTAAAGTCCGGCTTGGCTCCTAGGTTTGGAAGCTCAGTCGATTCCCGCAACCTAGCGATCAGACGTTTACTTATTCGATCGCGCTGCTCACCTTCGGCAACCGCCACTACAAAGGGCCTCGTGTTCGACCAGCTGGGTGCAGTGAGGCCGTCGGAGAGAATTTCGGTTAGAACACCTGGTTCGATGGGTGAGTCCAGGAAGTCTCTGGTGGATCGTCTGGACTGGGTTAGTTGTTTCCAATTTTCATAGCTAAGCATCCTTGAATGTTACGCGAGTTCTGAATTAGTTGCTTACTTTGTCGCAGCTAGGCTTCCGATCATGAATACAGGACAGAAGATTTTATTCAGGGCACTCGGTGTGACCACGTCGATGTCTGTTCTGCTGATTCTTTATTACAACCTCTCTCCAAATTACGTCGATGACAAAGGCTTTCTGGTCGAGGAGTTCTGGGCGCTCGGCCTAGCTACTTTTGGACTGAGCTCCTCTTTATTGGGGCTCCTAATTTTGTTTTTTTGGCTTTGGATGTCCAGCCGGAAGGCGAAAAAATCCGCGAACCTCTAGTCGCAATCACTTGAGATAATTAGCTATGGAAGATCTAGCGGCACTAGTTGCAACCATCCTTGTTCTATTGGGAGGCGTGGCGGTAATCAACATACTTCTGGCCGTTTTATCGAGGCGCAAAAGGCTAAAGCCTTGGATAGCAATGGTCTTTAATGCCTTCACCGGGTTCGCGGCCATCTTCGGCATAAGCATTAGCTGGGCCCTGGGCATAGTTCCACTAATGGGCCTAATTATCGGCTCGATAATCCTCACTTTGCCAAACGGAAAACGCCGCTAGTTATCGTGTCCGACGCATGTAAACGGCTGGACTCAGGGCGGACAAACACCAAATCCCTTTGCAGTATTTGAACCAGATATTGGCGCAACTGGACTAACAGCGTCTAATCTTTGAGCCATGTCGACGATGACCAGAATTACTCTAGAAACCCAAGGGCACATTTTACTTATTGGCCTGAATCGCCCCGAGAAGCTAAACGCTGCGGACGAGCAGATGCTTCGCGAACTGTCACTTGCCTACGGCAAGCTTGATACCGACCACAATCTAAGAGTTGGTTTGGTCTTCGCCCACGGCGACCACTTCACCGCTGGTCTCGATTTGCAAGATGTTGGGCCAAAGCTTGCCGCAGGCAAGCTTCACATGGTCCCGGAGGGCGGGTTGGACCCCTGGGGAATCACAACCAAACAGGTTTCAAAGCCAGTGGTTATGGCAACTAGGGGGACTTGCTTCACCCTGGGAGTGGAATTAGCTTTGGCAAGCGATGTTGTAGTCGCGGCAACCGACTCAAGATTTGCTCAGCTAGAAGTTAGTCGGGGCATCATGCCTTTTGGCGGAGGAACCATAAGGTTTCCGGCAGTCGCGGGACACGCAAATGCCATGCGTTATTTACTAACCGGAGACAGCTTTGATGCCCAGCAGGCGCTAGCCATGAACTTAGTAACTCAAGTTTGCGAACCCGGCGAAGAGTTTAATAAAGCTCTGGAAATCGCCAAACGAGTTTCCAGCCAGGCACCGCTTGCTGTGCAGGCCACACTTGCCTCGGCAAGAGCAATCGATTCGGAGCAAGAAAAAAAGCAGGTGTTTCAGAGGCTAGCCTCCCTGATGCAGACAAAAGACGTTGCAAGAGGCATTGAGGCGTTCATGACCAAGCAGCCCGCCAAGTTTGAGGGTAATTAGTTCTTGTTAGTTATAAAGCAAAAGCGCATGCTCTTTTTGTAGGAAAGCTCTAAATAAACAAATCATCAAATGACGCGGATTGTGCGCAGTCACAAAGTTTCTAAACACCTCTTGGCGAGAGTGTGATTCTGTCCTTTACTAGAGGCTGAGGTGAGAAATGAATATCAATGAGGACATTCAACTAGACGTCGAGGCAACCGGGGAAAGAATCCTTGGCAGGTGGGCGGACGTTCGTCGTCACACCCGCTCGGTGATAGAGGAACACAAGCTTTTCAAACAAGAGGGCCAGCCCATGGCTGAGCATCGAGAGACAGTTCTGAAGCAGCTTCGAACCCTGGTTGATGCCGGAGCAACGCAGCACGGTTTTCAGGCTGAGTTTGGTGGATCCATGAATCCTGGAGCCTCGCTTTCTAGTTTCGAAGAGCTGGTTTTTGCGGATCCTTCGTTGCAGATTAAATACGGCGTCCAGTACGGATTGTTCAGTTCTGCGATTTTGTATCTAGGAACCGAATATCACCACAAGACCTTTTTAGGCAGTGCCGTTAGTACCGAGATTCCCGGGGCCTTCGCGATGACCGAGACTGGACATGGCTCTGACGTGGCATCGATTGGAACAACTGCCACCTACGACGCCGACACTAAAGAGTTTGTTATCCACACACCGGATCGACACAGCTACAAGGATTACTTGGGAAACGCAGCACTCCACGGTCACGCTGCGGTTGTGTTTGCACAGCTTTACACCGGCGGTGAAAAGCACGGTGTCCATGCCTTCTACGTTCCGATTCGCAAGCGCGGCAAGCTCTTGCCCGGGGTTGGCAGTGAAGATGACGGCTTAAAGGGCGGTCTAAACGGAATTGACAACGGAAGATTGTATTTCGATAGCGTCAGAGTTCCACGGACAAACCTTCTAAACCGATACGCAGACGTAAGCGAAGACGGTGTTTACACCTCGGTTATCGAATCGTCCGGAAGAAGATTCTTTACTCAGCTCGGCGCTTTGGTTCAAGGGAGAGTCTCTCTCACCGGCGGCGTTGTCAACGCTCAGAAGCTTGCCCTAGACATTGCCATAAGATATTCGCTTGAGCGCAAACAGTTTCCAGGACCAGATGGTGAAGAAAAAACCATCATGGATTATGGACGTCACCAGCGCAGGCTTTTGCCGCTTTTGGCTAGAACCTATGCCCAAGTCTTTACCCACCAGGAACTTCTTGACCAATTCCACGCTGTCTTTACCGGTGAAAACGACACCGATGAGTCAAGACAGGATCTTGAAACCGTAGCCGCAGCTTCCAAGGCACTCAGTTCTTGGTATGCGCTAGAGACCGTTCAAGAATGCCGCGAGGCATGCGGTGGTCAGGGCTTTATGGCCGAACACCGATTGACGGGACTTCGAGCAGACCTCGATGTTTATGTCACTTTTGAAGGCGACAATAATGTCATGCTTCAGCTTGTGGCCAAGCGCCTCTTGGGCGACTACGCAAAAGCCTTCAAGTCCCCTGATTTTGGAACCCTTGCAAGCTATGTTGCCGGCCAAGTTGGAGAGGCGACAATTAATCGCGGCGGCCTAAGGGGTCTCGCTCAGAAGATGGTTGACTTTGGCTCCACCGCTCGTTCAGTTGGCTACGTGAAGGAAGAAGATCACCAGCAACAGCTTTTGACCGACCGAGTCCACACCATGGTTGCGAAGCTGGCAAACAACCTGAAGCACTCTGGCCCCAAAAATGCTCAAAAGCAAGCTGAGCTGTTTAACCGCTATCAGAATGATCTGATTCTTGCGGCAAAAGCACATGGCGAACTAATCCTGTGGGAGGCATTTACGTCAGCCCTAAAGACAATTGAGGATGAAGACTCCAAGCAAATTCTGACTTGGCTAAGAGACCTCTATGGTTTCAGTGTTTTGGAAGAGAACTTGTCCTGGTACTTGATCAACGGCCGACTATCTTCCTCGCGAGCCGAGGCAATAACTGAATATATCGACACCAGACTGTTGCCAAGACTAAGGCCTCACGCCGAGAGCCTGGTTGACGCATTCTTGCTAACACCAGGTCTGGTCCGCACTACTTTGGCCGCGGATGAGAAGGAACGACAAGCAACACGCTCGCAATTAGTTAGGAAATAATGCAACCTCAAGATGTCTACTTCGTAGACGGAGTCAGAACCCCATTCGGAAAAGCTGGCGAGAAGGGGGTTTACTGGAACACCCGAGCCGATGACCTAATCGTGAAGGCGATGATCGGTCTTTTGGAGCGACACCCAGACTTAGACCGCGCAGCAATCGACGACGTAGCAATCGCGGCCACCACCCAGCAGGGCGATCAAGGCCTAACTATTGGCCGAACGGCTAGCATCTTGGCTGGTCTTCCAGAAAGCGTTCCCGGTTTTGCCATAGATCGGATGTGTGCCGGAGCAATGACTGCTGTAACCACGACCGGAAGCTCAATCGGAATCGGCGCATATGACCTTGTCTTGGCCGGTGGTGTTGAGCACATGGGTCGACACCCAATGGGCTTCGATGCAGACCCAAACCCTAGGTTTCTGTCTGAAAAGCTAGTTAGTCCAGACGCCCTAAACATGGGTTGCACAGCCGAGAAAATTCACGATCGTTTTCCAGCGCTGACAAAAGACAGAGCAGACGCGTTCGCGGTCTCATCTCAGCAAAAGGCGGCCAGAGCCTATAAGGACAATAAAATTCAGCCGGATTTGATATCGGTCTCGGCTGGCAGCGATGCCGGTTGGTCCCTAGTTTCACAAGATGAGCTCATGCGACCGGAGTCAACGATCGAGGGCATGCAGGGGCTCAAAACCCCTTTCCGTGCTCACGGAAAAGTAACCGCCGGCAACGCTTCTCCACTAACCGATGGCGCGACAGTTGCGCTTTTGGCTGGTGAGCGAGCTTTGGCTAAGCACGGTCTAAAGCCAAAAATGAAGCTCGTTTCCTTTGGCTTTGCGGGTGTAGCGCCAGAGATCATGGGCATCGGCCCAATTCCAGCCACCGAAAAAGCTCTTGAAAAAGCCGGGCTAAAAATCGAAGACATCGGTCTGTTTGAAATCAACGAGGCCTTTGCGGTCCAAGTGCTGTCATTTTTAGACCACTTCGGGATTGCAGACGACGACGCACGAGTAAATAAATATGGCGGAGCAATCGCGTTTGGCCACCCGCTTGCCTCAAGCGGCGTGCGGCTAATGAATCAACTTGCTAAGCAGTTTGAAGAGCACCCAGAAGTTCGCTTCGGCCTCACCACCATGTGCATCGGCCTCGGTATGGGCGGCAGCGTGGTTTGGGAAAACAGTAATTGGAAGGGCTAGAAAGATGCAGGACTTCGCACCGCTACTTACGGACACCGATGAAATCATCAGCCATTCGTTTGTCTCTGACGTAACTTTGCGTTCAGGTCGTGTGATTGCGCTCATAACCCTGGATAACGGCAAGGACCACACCCGGCCGAATACACTCGGGCCACACACGCTGTTGGAGTTTGCTGGAACACTTGACGAGCTCAAAAAACGTGCCGCAAACAAAGAGATTCATGCAGTTGCAGTTACCGGAAAGCCTTACTACTTAGCCGCCGGGGTTGATCTAACCAAGGTCCAAGGCCTAAAAGACCGCCACTCCGGGCGCCTAATAGGCGAAATGGGTCACTGGGCGCTGGATAAGTTGTCTGATTTAGGAGTCCCGAGCTTCGTGTTCATCAACGGTCTTGCTCTTGGCGGCGGGCTCGAGGTTGCCCTGAATGCGCATTATCGAACCGTGAATCAAGCTGCGCCGGCAATTGCACTACCCGAGGTTTTCCTCGGGTTGATTCCGGGTTGGGGAGGCGCATATTTGCTGCCTAACCTAATTGGGATCAGAAATGCACTGAAGGTAATAATTGAAAATCCTTTAAAGCAAAACCGGATGCTGAAGCCTGCCGAAGCCCTGGAGCTTGGCATTGCCGATGTGATGTTTGATTCACCGAGGTTTTTGGAGCAGTCACTGGATTGGGCCGACGATGTGTTGGGCGGCAAGAAGGTAAAGCGCAAGAACGAGCCGGGCAAGGTTGAAAAGGCGACCATTTGGTCGCCGGCTGTTGCAATCGCTAGAAAAACCGTTCGGCAAAAACTCGGTTCCGTTCCGCTGTCGCCATACGTGGCGCTTGATTTGATTGATGCGGCAAAATCTGGGACCAAGAAAGATGCTTTCACTAGGGAAGACCAGGCCATTGAAGACCTGAGTGCCTCCGACCAATTCCACGCGTCGATCTACGCTTTTAACCTGGTTCAAAAGCACGCGAAGAAGCCCTCGGGAGCTCCGGATAAGACTTTGGCAGTTCCGGTAACAAAGGTTGGCGTTCTTGGCGCCGGTCTAATGGCTTCGCAGTTCGCACTTTTGTTTTTGCGGAGACTTGAAATACCGGTGGTAATAACCGATGTCTCTCAGGAGCGAATCGACAAAGGCCTGTCCTACATAATCGGAGAGCTAGACAAGTTGGTCGAAAAAGGCAGGCTTTCGGGCGATGATCGAAATCGCTACGCCGGCAATCTTTCTGGATCTTTGGATTACGCGGCCTTTAGCGATTGCGACTGGGTTATCGAGGCGGTGTTTGAGGAGCTCAAGATTAAGCAAGAAGTGTTTGCAGAGCTGGAAAAACACGTCAGCGAAAACTGCATTTTGGCAACCAACACCTCCTCACTATCGGTCGCTGAAATCGGTTCCAAGCTGGTCCACCCAGAGCGGGTAGTTGGTTTTCATTTCTTCAACCCGGTCGCAGTAATGCCGCTGGTTGAGGTAGTCAGAGCACCTAAATCTTCGGACCAAGCGGTTGCAACTGCCATGAATGTTGCTAAAAACCTAAGAAAGACTGCCGTAATCACCTCTGACTCGGCAGGGTTTGTCGTGAACAGGCTGCTTGGGTATTTGCTCGGAGAAGCAATGCGGGCTGTTGATGAGGGCGCCTCTTTCGAGCAGGTCTCAGAAGCAATTGCGCCACTTGGTCTCCCAATGAATCCTTTCGACTTGCTAGAACTAGTGGGCCTAAAGGTTGGGGCCCACGTGCTCGATTCGATGCATGCTTTTAGCAGCGACAGGTTTTACGCGAGTGCGAACCTTCACAAGCTGGCCGAATACGGCAAGCTACTTGACCGGGATGCAAAGGGAAACATCAAGGGCTACGACAAAAAAGCAATGGAAATCGTTGGCAATGGCGCAGGTAAGGGTCGCACTAGCGAAGAAATCTTTGAATCCGTAAACCTAGGTCTTGCCAAAGAAGTGAAGCTGATGCTCGATGAGGGCGTTGTCCAGTCGGCTCAGGACATCGACTTAGGCATGATCATGGGTGCCGCTTGGCCATTCCACCTTGGCGGAATTACCCCTTACCTTGATCGCACTGGAGCCTCAGAGCGAGCTTTCGGCGGAACCTTCCATGACCCAATGATTGTTGGGATTAGCGGCTAGAAGGGCTTCGCGCCGATCTGCTTGGTTATCTCAAAGGCCGTTCTGATGTTGTCTACTGTCTGAGCGTGGGTATGGACATCGGATTCGAATTTGCCTTCGGACAGGTACTTAGCAAACCAGGTTGCCTGATAGCTGAGGCCCTCATGGCCGGCAATTCCAGACTCATCGACCCAGTTGGTCTGTTCTGGATAAAAGTCCTTGGTTTTTAGGCTGATGCTTGATGGCACGAAGAACGGTTCACCCAAAGAAATCACTGCGTTTTCAAAGGAGCAGCTTGCAAGCATAGGGAGGGTCGCAACGCCTGACATGGTCAGTGACGCCCTGGCACCAGATTCGTAATTCAAAAGGCTGTAACTCTCCTCATCCATGCCGTCGGGCCTAACTCTGCCGGTAGCGACGATGGAGCTTGGCTCCCCAAGCATTTCCTGAGCAAGGGCGATCGGGTAGATACCCATGTCGAACACTATTCCGCCGCCACCTGGTTTCCAGAGTCTTTCAACAGCCCGGTTGTCCGCGCAAAAGCTGGCTGTTAGCAGTTCCGGCTTTCCAAGGTCGCCGGATGCTAGAAGCTGCCTCAAGATAGTGGACTGGGGTAGATACCTTGTCCACATGGCCTCCATTGCGAGCACCTTGGCCTGTCTTGCTGCGGCGAAAATTTGCTCTGCCTCCTCAGGCAAGTATGTAATCGGCTTTTCAACCAGAATGCTTTTTCCGGCTTTGATCGCGAGCATTGCGTGCTCGAAGTGATCGGACATATGGCTTGATATGTAAACGGCATCGATCTCTTTATCAGCCACAAGGTCCTGGTAGTTTGCGAAGGTCTTCGGGATATTGAATTTGGTTGCGAACTCCTGGGCTCGGCCCGAAGTTCTTGAGGCGACCCCAATAAACCGCTGCGAAGTGTGCTTTTGAGTGGCCGCTACAAACGTCTCGGCGATCCGGCCCGGTCCAATGATTCCCCAGCTCAGGCTCGGCACGGACTGCGGGTCGACAATAATTGGCTCAGGTAGTTTCATGCTTTGTAGTTTAGGGCGGTATTCTTGACACTCTGATACAAAAAACCGCCACCAAGTGAGCATTAAATTACCAATTCGATTCCAATAACTCAGCCGATCAGAATCCCCGTCGGCTCCCACTCTCAAAAGTACCGAGCTGGGGTGTGGCTGGCCTACCCGGGCTTATTTTTAGCCCTAGCCGGTGACGCCGTTCGTTATTCGATTGGTTGGGGTGGCTGGTCTGTCGTGGTAGTAATGGTCACTCTGGCCAGCATCTATGCGCTCTCAGTATCTAAGCCGGTGGAATTGATTCGGATAATGCCGACTGCCTTGGTGTTACTACTCGGGTGGATGATGTTGAGCCTGACCTGGTCCTCGTATCTTGGTGCAAGTTTTATGATGACCGGCTTGCAGATAAGCGCAACGTTATTTGCCCTGTTTTTAGCCAGTCAATTTAGTTGGCGGCAGCTACTAAATATTCTTTCAAACCTAATTCGCTTCATTCTCGGAACTTCTCTAGTTTTTGAGCTATTTGCCGGCATCACAGGGCCGGTAATCCCCCTATTTCCTAACTTTGAGGGCGACACTGTGCCATACGCTGCCTACTACTGGAGCCAAGGAAACCTGTTTGACGGGGGCCGGATACAGGGCATTGTTGGAAACGCAAACCTACTTGCCTTCACCGCGGTGTTAGGTGCGTTGCTGTTTCTAGTGGAAGCGATTGTGACCAGCCGAAAAAGGCTGATCCCGGTAATTTCTCTTGGTCTAGCTGTTTTGCTCGCGGTCTTGTCTCAAAGTGCGAGCATGACACTCGCAGTTGTAATCATTGGGTTTGCGGCAATCATCGCAATTCTCGCTGAAGGAAGATCTCGGCAGATTAGACACCAGATCTACTGGAGCGCCGGTGCCATCGCAGGATTGGCGGTGGCTTCGATAGTGATTAACCTTTCGGCAGTCTTTGACCTCTTGGGTAAGAGTCCAGATGCTTCCGGCAGGTTCCTAATCTGGTCCGAGGTTTTGACCTTGATCTGGCAGAAACCAGGTTTTGGTTGGGGCTGGATCGGTTACTGGGTTCCTGGAGTGGCACCTTACGAGGGCCTAATTGTCATGAACGGGGTCCCTATGTATCAGGCCCACAATGCTTATTTGGACATATTCATGCAGCTGGGAGTCGTGGGCCTTTGTCTTTTGGTTTGGCTTTTGGCTGTTACGTTCGTGAGGCTTTGGACGGTGGCCGTTCGTCACACGAACCCGCTTTATCTCTTCCCGTTGTTTATTTTCTTGGTTATTGCTGCCCAGTCGATTTCAGAATCTAGGCTGCTAATCGAGGCTGGTTGGGTGCTTCTGGTGTTGCTAGCGGCCAAAAGTGCCGGTCCGTTTGCCGAACTAGAGCCGCTAGGTAGAACTGGAAAGCGAAGCCGTCTAGCCGGCAATTTCCGACTCAGGCCAAGAGCTAGACTCTAAAGTCTCGCGAGCGTAGTTCAATGGTAGAACTCCAGCTTCCCAAGCTGGTGGTGCGGGTTCGATTCCCGTCGCTCGCTCCGAATGCTTGTTATTTGCATAAAAGCCCGGTTTTTAGAGGGCTATCTTTTTTTCACAGGGGACTTTAGCGCCCAGTAAATCAGTGGCAATTGAAGAGGTAATCGCAACCAGGCAATCACTGCAGTCGCTATTTCGGCATCGTTGGTAGCTTCGATCGCTACCCACCAGTTCGCCGGCCACACTGCCAGAAGCACGAGGCCTGTGAAAATTGGTGCCCAACGCAATTTTGCAATCAGGCCGACAGCGGCCAATAGCTCAGCGATGCCGGATAAATACACCAACACCAAGGGGTATGGCGTCCAATCCGGTAGCAGCGGCATGAACTGGGACGGTGCAATCAAGTGAAAGGCGCCGGAAACCAAAAAGGCGCCAATGACGACCTTTGATCCGACTTGATTCAGTGTTTGGCGAGCCATAGCACCAGAGCATCCAAGGTTTTTCTGGGCAATAGGTAAAAGGCAAGCTTTAGTGCAACTACGTCCCAGCTCCCGGGGTAGTGGGCCCGTGGCCTCTTGGCTGTTGCAGCGCGATGAAGTTTATTTATAACCGTCTTTGGTCCGGGCGAAACTCGATAGAGACCACCGAGCCACTTGTTTAGCCCTCGCATTACCCCGTCGTAGTCGCTTATCGATCTTGACTTGTCTAATGTTTCGAATGCCAGAGCGCCGAAACCGGTTTTAGAGGTTCCTGGTTCGACCGTTGATACTCGAATCCCTAGGTGACGCACCTCTTGACGCAGAGCATTGGTCATGGCTCTGACTGCGTGCTTGGTTCCGGAATACCAACCAAGTCCAACAAGAGAAACGTGAGCAACAACGGAAGTTGTTGCGATAATTCGGCCAGAACCCTGCTTCCGCATTTGCGGCAGCACTGCTTTCACAAAGCGCTCAACCCCAAACACATTTACATCGAAAATCGCTCGGACCTGCTCGCTGGTGGTTTCTTCGACAGAAGAAAAGGAGCCGTAACCGGCATTCGCAACCAAGACGTCGATACGACCCTGTTCCTTGATTACCTTCTTAACTCCGGCGGCAACCTGACTGTCACTTGTGACATTCACTTTTAGAGGGAGCGCTCCAATTGACTTCAGCAGAGCAAGACCGCCGGGGGAAATGTCTGCACCATAGACAATCCAGTCTTCGCTCAACAGCTTTTTAGCCAGGCCAAGGCCGAAGCCGGATCCTGCGCCAGTGATGATAGCAACGTTGCTCATGTCTACAATTTTACTAAGCGGGGCCAATAATTGGTGCTCCAAGGTCGGTGGAAAAACGAAGAGCTGCGCCAGAAACCATCTGACCGAGCGGATCAAACTGATTGC
The DNA here is from genome assembly GCA_028822985.1 of Aquiluna sp. Taxonomy (GTDB): domain Bacteria; phylum Actinomycetota; class Actinomycetes; order Actinomycetales; family Microbacteriaceae; genus Aquiluna. The sequence goes on along the minus strand of JAPKCK010000004.1, from coordinate 34,063 downwards.
CTATTCGCTCTTTCGGGACACCAGTGCTTATCGCCGCCACAATAATGTTGCTTGAGTCCCTGACCGGAGCCGCTGCATCAACGATTCCAGGTTGAAACTCGCCATCGCTTATCGCGTAGCCAAGATCCCTTACTCCATGCAGTATTTTTAGGAATGCCTTAATGTTCTTGGCCGGTAACTGCCGCTTTACTTTGCGGTTGATTGGCTCAAGCGGTTTTGTGAAGGCGGTTTGGAGCGCTGGCAGTGGATCATCCTGAGCGTGCTCCATCCACCAAAGCTCTATTTCCTCGTCACTGAGACCTGCCAACATAACCCGGCCGGATGCAGTGCTCCCGGCCGCACTCACGATGCCATCCCAGCCGGAACGTCGGAGAGCCTGTGCAGCCACGACGGTCTTAGTGGTTAGCACGCGACCACCGCGCAATACGTTCAGGTGCGCAGTTTCTTGGGTCTGGGCAACCAACTCAAACAGCCTCGGTTCGGACAGAAGCGCCAGGTGTGCTTCCTTTGTGCGCATGGCCATCGAGTAAAGCCTTGGACCAAGTGAATAACGCAGAGTCTTATCGTCACGATCAACCAGACCGCTTGACGCGAGCGTTTTTAGCACCCTCGAAATTTGACCCTTGTCGCGCTCTGTCAGTTCCGCGACTCGGTTGACGCCCAGACCGCCGTTGGTAAAAGCCTCGGCAAAAGAGAGGACCTCAAGGACCTCAAGGTCCCTGGCTAAGCCCGATGTGTGGGTTCTCATACTCTTAATATACACGCTAGTTGACGCATGCTCAACACTATTCGACTAGGACAATTGGCTTGTCTAGCCTTGTGTGAAACCTACATAGGAGAAATTATGATTAAAAGCAAAACATTCTCAATGTTGGCAGTTGGCGCCACAGCGGCCCTAGTGCTTGCAGGCTGTGCAGCAGCCGAGACAGAGACAGAGACAGAGACCACAGCCGGAACCGAAGCTGCAACTTCGATAATCGGTGCTTATGACCTTTCCGGTATTGACATTACGGTTGGTTCAAAAGACTTCGACGAGCAGCTGATTCTTGGCGAAATGCTAGTTGCTGCTCTTGAAGAGGCCGGCGCAACAGTTGACAACAAGGTAAACCTTGGTGGAACTAGCGTTGCCCGTGCAGCACTTGAGTCTGGCGACATAGACATATACATGGAGTACAACGGAACCGGATGGGCTGTCCACCTAGGACAGGAAGACCCAAGCTTCGACCCAGATGTACTGACTCCTGAGGTTGCAGCTCTTGACCTTTCCGAGAACGGCATTGTTTGGGTTGGACGTTCACCGTTCAATAACACTTATGGATTCGCATCCAGCCCAGCAGTAACTGAGGCAAATGGTGGGGCATTCACATTGACCAGCATGATGGAGTACACACAGGCAAACCCAGATGCAGTTGTTTGCATGGAGTCTGAATTCCCATCCCGTCCAGACGGACTGATCTTGACTGAGAACCACTCAGGGATCACTTTGCCTGACAGCCAGCAGCGGATTCTTGACACTGGAATTATCTACACCGAGACATCAGCTAATAACTGTGACTTCGGTGAGGTTTACGCTACCGACGGTCGTATCCCAGCCCTAGGTCTGACTCTTGTTGAAGATCCAGGCGTCAACATCCTTTACAACGTTTCCGGAACCATGGGCCAGGACAAGTACAACGAAGCACCAGATGCTTTTGATGCAATCATCAATGCAATCCTTGCTCCGTTGACCAACGTCCGCATGGCAGAGCTAAACGGCTATGTCTCGGCTGAAGGTCAGGACTCAGGCGTTGTAGCCAGGGAATACCTGGTTTCTGAAGGCTTGATCGACTAAGAACCCTATGGACTTTCTATTAAGACTGATTGACTTCGCGCTTTCTCGACAAGAGCAAGTTTTAGAAGGTCTAGCGCAACACACTTGGTATGTGATTACGGTGCTGGTGACGGCTGGCTTTTTTGCCATCGTCGCCGGCGTCGTAACCAGGCGCAGTACTGTGGCTAAGGAGCTGGCTTTAGCCATCGCTTCGGTCTTCTTGACCATCCCAGCCCTTGCACTATTTGTAATCTTCATTCCACTGGTAGGGCTTGGCTTCGCGCCTTCCTTCATCGCGCTGTTCCTCTACTCGCTGTTGCCTATCTTGCGTAACACGATTACAGGGCTCGACGGCATCGACCCGGGGATCTTAGACGCAGCAAAAGGAATGGGCCTTTCGCCCATTCAAGTTCTAATCAAGGTGGAACTTCCTCTTGCTTGGCCCGTGATATTGGCCGGCATAAGGGTTTCATCGATGTTGACTGTTGGAATTGCATCACTCGCCACTCTGGTCGCCGGTGGCGGACTTGGTGACTTTATAAAGAGCGGCCTTGCAAGACTGCCGCTACCAAATTCTCTGGAGTCCATCTGGCTGGGCACGCTGTTGTGTCTAGTACTAGCTCTAGTTATTGACGTAGTTCTCCAGGCCCTACGAGCGGCCACAATCTCGAAGGGTATTCGATGAGTGAAGTATTAATTCGTTTAGAAAACGTAAGCAAGTCTTACGGCACAGGCGATCCAGCGGTGCGCAACTTGACTCTGGAGGTCATGCGCGGCGAGGTTCTTGTGCTGGTCGGACCATCCGGTTGCGGTAAGAGCACAACTCTTAGGTTGATAAACCGCCTAATAGAGCCAACCTCGGGCCGCATGTTTATTGACGGCGAGGATGTAACTGAAGTAAACCCGTCTGAGCTGAGAAGGAAAATCGGTTACGTAATTCAGCAGGTCGGTCTATTCCCACACCGCACCATTGCCGAGAACATCGCAACCGTGCCACAGCTTCTAGGTTGGAGCAAGGACAAAATAAGTGCGCGAGTCGATGAGCTGTTGGAACTTGTTTCCATGGATCCAGAAACTTACCGGGATCGTTACCCGAAGGAACTTTCTGGTGGCCAGGCTCAAAGAATCGGTGTTGCCAGGGCGCTAGCCGCGGACCCCGATGTGCTTTTGATGGATGAGCCCTTTGGTGCAATCGACCCAATCACCCGAGACCGACTTCAGAACGAGTTCTTGAGACTTCAACAAGAAGTTAAAAAGACGATTGTTTTTGTTACACACGACATCGACGAGGCAATCAAGATGGGTAATCGAATTGCGATTCTTCGCGAGGGTTCTGAGATTGCCCAGCTGGACACACCAGAGGCAATCTTGGCTCACCCAGCTGATGAGTTTGTGGAGAGCTTCTTGGGCTCAGGCGCAATTTTGAAGGGACTTACCTTGAAGAAGGTAAGCGACATTGACCTGCACCAGGTGCCAACCCTTACCTCGCCAGTTTTGCGTGAGGAAGCGTTAAAGACCCTTCAGGAATCCCCGGATCAAGTTGCTCTTCTGCTTGACGGTTCGGGTCGACCACTGAGATGGATCGACGAGCGCGCTCTGAACCGCACTACTCAGCCGATTGAGAAATCTGGCCGACCAGTAACCGTTGACCTTCAGCCCGAGGACACCTTGCAGGATGCATTGACAGTCATGCTTCAGTCCTCAGTCGGAATGGCTTGTGTTACGGACCGAAAAGGCAAGTACCTTGGCTGCACCACAATCGAGAGTCTTGCCAAGTTGATCATGAGCGACAGCTAGGAGGTATTCGTGAGCACAACTAACTCAGCAGCTAAGACCCGATCGCCTTTGAGCGAGCGGCTTGATCTAATCATCTCGCCTGTTTTTGCTGCTGCCCTTGCGATCCTGGGTTTTGCTGTTTGGACGTATTCAGACCTGGACAAAATTACGATCGCGATATTGTCGCCCGACAAGGTTCAAAGGCAAATCGGAGAAACCCTGATTTTGGGACTTACCTCCTCGATCTTGGTTGTCCTAATTGCAGTTCCGGTGGGAATCCTGGTTACCCGAAAGGGCTATCCGCGTCTAAAGAATCTTCTGGTTAGCACCCTCGGCCTTGGTCAGGCGCTACCTGCCTACGGACTGATTGTTATTTTCTTCTCGTTTATGGGATCGGGAATCGTCACCGTGATTCTTGCCCTGGCTACTTTTTCGTTGCTACCGGTTCTTAGAAACACAATTGTCGGTTTGGAGCAGGTCGATAAGTCAGTGATCGACGCGGCACGCGGCATGGGCCTAACAGCGAGACAAATTTTGCTAAAAATCGAGCTGCCGCTGTCAGTTGAAGTAATTCTAGGTGGCATCAGAACTGCCGTAGTAATCAACGTCGGATTCTCGGCACTGGCTTTCTTGGTTGGTGGTGGTGGACTTGGTGAAACAATCAACTCCGGCCTAAAGCTAGATCGAGGACCAGCTATTTTGATTGGCGCCGTTATGGTCGCGATCATGGCTCTGTTGTTTGACTTCTTGAGCGCGCTTGCTCAGAAATACTTGAAGCCAAGGGGTCTATAAACCCTGAACGCAAAAAAACGTCGGGTCCCAACTGGACGCCGACGTTTTTTATGTCTTGTTGCTACTCGACATCCCGCCTCATGCTTGTTACCAATGAGGTGAGCGCAAAGACCGCTCCGTATCCGAGTAGGAGCAATGTCGCCTGAATAGGGTCCAGGAAGTTGGCGGTGTTAATCCCCAACTCCGGGGCATCTATGTCGACTGCCGTCATTGCTGTAATCAGCCCGCCTGGCAGGTACTTTGCAATGTCCACCCAGAGCACTAGCAGCAGGGGATCGATGACAAATAAGTAAACCAGCGAGAATACGATGGCGAGCATCTGGCTCTTAAGTAAAGCTCCGATAGCAACACCGATAATCGCAAGAATCGCCCCAGAAATTAGCCCGGCGATAGTGAGATTCAGAAAGGTGCCACTCGAGGGGGCGGCAGCATTCTCGAAGCCTGCTAAAACGATAATGCCAGCCAAGAGCGAGGCCCAAACCGAGATGAGCATGAACACGGCCCCCACAATGGCGCCGATCCCCAGCTTGGCCGCCAAGACGATCTCACGCTTTGGACGGGCAAGGAAGGTTGCAACGGCTGTGCCGTGACGATATTCCCCGGCCATCAGCATGATTCCCAGGATGATCACGAAGATATATCCCGAGATCGCATTTGCATAAACTGCATCAATTGCTTGAGGTGAATCAAGGGTTAGGCCGCCGCCGACATTTCCGGCTTCGAAAATAAACGGAGTTATAACAACCGAAATTATTGAGATGACCACAGACGCGAGCAGGATGCCCCAGTTGGCTCTTACATACAAAACTTTGCGAAGTTCAGATTTGATAAGTGACATTAGTTCACTCCTTCGGTTAGCTTGAGGAAGGCCTCTTCGAGGGTTCCGTCCTTGATGATTTCCTTCATGCTTCCAGAAGTGATTAGTTTGCCCTTGTGCATGATGATGACGTCATCAACCGTGTTCTGCATCTCAGCTAGCTGGTGCGAAGAGACCAAGATTGTTCTTCCGGAACCGGCTAGTGATCGTAGAAACTTTCTGAGCCAAGCAATTCCAAGCGGATCCAGTCCGTTCGCCGGCTCGTCTAAAATAAGAACCTCTGGGTCTCCCAGGATGGCTCCCGCGAGTGCCAGGCGCTGCTTCATGCCCAGCGAGTAGTTCTTGGTTCGCTTGTTGGCGGCCTCGGTTAGTTCAACCAGTGCTAAGACCTCATCGACTCTTGAGTCGGGAATGCCACCGGCAGCGGCCATGACCTTTAGGTTCTGTTTTCCAGTGAGAGCCTTGTGAAAACCTTGAGAATCCAGCACGCAGCCAACCTGTCTGATTGGATCGCGGAGGTCCCGGTAGCCGGCGCCAAGAATGGTAGCCAAGCCGCTTGTGGGCTTAGCTAGGCCAACAAGGCACCTTAGGGTCGTAGATTTACCGGCGCCGTTTGGACCTAAAAATCCGGTAATGCGACCCTTTTGAACTTCGATGCTGAGATCGGATACCGCTTGTTGTTTGCCGTAGGTCTTCACCAGGTTGGTAAAGGTAATAGCTGCCGTCATGTCTCTCCTTTATTTCGTTGGCCCTGTCGACTAATCGATTGTTCGGATAGCCACGAGTCTAGAACTCATGGCAGAATGTAGGGATGACCTCACCTACTTCAGTAGCAACCCTTCATACCAACCATGGCGCGATTAAGGTAAACCTATTTGGTTTGCACGCCCCAAAGACTGTCGAGAACTTCGAGGGCCTAGCAACTGGCGCCATCGAATGGCGAGACCCTAAGACTAACTCGACACAGACAAACACACCTTTATACAGCGGGGTAATCTTCCACCGCATCATCCCTGATTTTATGATTCAGGGTGGAGACCCAACTGGAACCGGAATGGGTGGCCCCGGCTATCAGTTCGGTGACGAAATCCACTCGGAGCTAACTTTCAACGAGCCATACATGTTCGCGATGGCTAACGCTGGTCCTGGAACCAACGGATCGCAGTTTTTCATCACCATCGCCCCAACCACTTGGTTGCAGGGTCGCCACACCATCTTCGGCGAAGTCGCAGATGAGGTTAGCCGCAAGGTGGTTGACCAAATTGCTCAGGTTGCAACAGGCGCAAATGACAAGCCGGTAGACGATGTAATTATTGAGAGCATCACAATCGAAAAAGCCTAAGTGGCTCGTTTAAGACTTCAAAGCTTCCAACAGGTTCCGGTAACTTCGGGCCTGTTGCTGCTTAACGTAGTTATTTGGCTGGGACAAATAAGCCCGGTTGGCTATCTTTTTACGAACCAGATGTTTTTTGCTCCACTATTTGCGCCTTTTGAACCTTGGCGAATGCTCACGGCCGGCTTTGTCCACGACTGGACTGGACCGTTTCATATTCTCTTGAACTCCTATGCCATTTGGATCTTCGGTCGCATTCTCGAGCCACTGCTGGGTCCGGTTCGATTCTTGGTGATGTATCTAACCGCAATTATTGGCGGCTCAGTAGCCGTGATGTGGCTGTCAGACCCCCAGGTACCGGTTGTGGGGGCATCGGGAGCACTGTTTGGTCTTATGGGCGCTTATTTCATTGTTGTCCGCTCCACCGGGGGCAATTCAACTCAAATCTTTACCTTGATAGCGATAAATTTTGGCCTAGGCTTCTTTGTTTCTGGAATTTCCTGGGAGGGCCACCTAGGTGGCCTGGTAACTGGCTTGGCAATTGCAGGAATCTATTCGCAGACCAGGCAGAGCGAAAAACGAGTGCAACAAATCTTTGGGGTGTTTCTGGTTTGGGGAGTCCTCTACGGACTAACGATGCTAAAAATCTCTAGCTGGATGTAGTTATTTCCACTTAGTTGTCATTGCAAAGCCGATCATGGCGATGCCGAAGCCAACCAGGATGTTCCAGTTGGAAAGATCAATGGGCGTCGCTGCACCGAGCGGGTATCGGGCGCTTGAGATGTAGAAAATGAGTATCCAGGCTAGGCCGAAGAGCATAAAGCCAAACATGACCACCTTGTACCAGGTCGGGTTGTCCTGCTCCTCTTCGCCGATAACCTTTGGGGTTAGTGGCTTGGTCTCGTTTTTCTTACTTCTCTTTGAATCAGACATGCTTAGTATCTTAACGCCTGAACCTAAAGACCCGCCATCCGATTAGGCTATTAACACAATGGTTAAAATCCTCGTTTTAGATAATTACGACAGCTTTGTCTACACTTTGAACGGCTATTTGCAGCAATTGGGTGCCGAAACCACCGTTATGCGTAATGACACAATCACCGAAGCCGAGCTCCCAGCACTCTTGCAAAAGTTTGATGCGGTTCTGATCTCCCCGGGTCCAGGGACTCCAGCGAGTGCCGGATTATCGATACCGACGGTGAAATATGCACTGGATACTGATTACCCAGTCTTCGGAGTCTGCCTGGGGCATCAGGCAATAGCAGAGGCAATGGGGGGCAGGGTCGAAAGTGCGCCTGAGCTCATGCACGGCAAAACTTCCAGAGTGAACCACCAGGACAGCTTGATTCTCAACGGCCTGCCGCAAGGCTTTATGGCAACCAGATATCACTCACTGGCTGTTGTCCCGGAAAGCGTCCCGGAACAACTTCTGGTCACTGGCCAAACTGATAGCGGAATCATAATGAGCCTTCAGCACAGGACCAAGCCCATCTACGGTGTGCAGTTCCACCCGGAATCAGTCATGACCGAGGGTGGCTACCAGATGATAGCTAACTGGCTTGAAACCCTCGGGGTCCAAGGTGCTCTAGAAAAATCTAAAACCCTAAGTCCCAGGATCGAAAAGATTTAACCCGCCGCCACTTTCCGACGGCGAAGGGGTCGGGGTGGGGGTTGGAGTTGGGGTTTGGCCACCTACACACTCGACGTACAAGATTATGTTCTGTAGCTGAGGCGCTTCGCCGGGTAGCACTGATTGCTGCAGAACTATTGTTCCCGGTGTGCCATTACAGGTTTGGGAATCGAGAACTTCGACTGAAACCGTGTAACCAATTGATGGGCCGGTCAGAATGCTTCTAGCTTCCAGCACCTCAAGGTTCCTGATGTCTGGGATCTGAACCGTGCCGTCGGACAAAATAATGTTTACCACTGAGCCAAGGGGCAGCTTTGAGTTAGTTACCGGATCAGATGCTATTACGGTGCCATCCGGCACCACAGGGGATCCGACAACCGTGATGCTTCCGACTGTCAAACCTTGCCCCTCAATCAGGGCCACAGCATCCGTTTCGTTTTTACCAACCAAGTTCGGAACGGTAACTTCGGTTGCACCGCTGGAGACATAAAGCGTGACGGCGGTGCTTGAAAGAACCATGGTTCCGGCTTCTGGAACTTGTCTTATGACGATGCCCTCTGGCACGAGCTCGCTTTTCTCGTAAACCCGAAGCACCACAAGATCCTGTGAATTCAGTGTGCTGTAGGCGTCCTCATATAAAGATCCTTGAACGTTCGCCACCTCGACGCCACTTGACGGAGCTGTTCCTGGTCCAGCCGAACCTAGGTTCATGACCCAGAACAACAAGCCAACCAAAATCACGACGACTCCGGTTCCCAGGCCCCATAGAACACCCGCCCCCACTTTGGTATTGGTCGTAGTTATTTGCCTACTTGGAGCCGTTTCAAAGCCCTCAAGTAAGGAGGTCGGAAACTCATCGCCTCCGGTCGTCGAAATTGCTTCGGTGGCATCTAGGGCCACCGGAGTCATTTTGGATAGAGGAGCCATTTTGGTCATCGGCAGAGCTGTCCCGGCCTGGGCCGCAAGCAGGTGCTCTCGGAATTCGTCAGCGGTCTGGAAGCGCTCGTCGCGATCTTTGGTCATTGACCGAAGTACTACCGCATCCAACTCCGGTGAAACATCTGAGTTGAAGGCCGAAGGTGGAGTAGCAAGTTCGGAAACGTGTTGATATGCCACTGAAACGGCGCTTTCGCCTTTAAATGGCGGCCTTCCAGCGAGCAATTCGTAGAGAATTACCCCGGTTGAATACAGATCTGTTCTAGCATCGACAGCGTCTCCACGGGCTTGCTCGGGAGAGAAGTACTGAGCCGTTCCAACTATGCCGGAGGTCGCAACTTGGGTGGCAGAGTTATCATTTACCGCCCTGGCAATGCCAAAGTCCATAACTTTGATCGAATCGCCTTCACCGATCATCACGTTCGCTGGCTTTATGTCTCGGTGAACCACACCGGCTCGGTGGGAAACCTCGAGAGCGGTGAGGATTCCGGAGATATATCCAACGGTTCGCTCAATGGCAACGTTTTTTTCAGCAACTACTTCGCGGAGCAACTTACCGCGTACTAGCTCCATGATTATGAACGGAGTTTTTATGATCTGACCGTTTGTATCGGTGGTTTCTTCTTCGCCGGCGTCGTAGACCCGAACAATCGTTGGATGGGCCATGCGGGCGCTGGCTTGAGCCTCTTGACGAAAGCTTGCTTCGAAGTTGGCGTCGTTTGCGAGGTCTGACTTTAGAAGCTTGATCGCGACGGTGCGACCAAGTCTGGTGTCGTAGCCTTCGAATACTTCGGCCATTCCACCGCGACCGACAAGCTCACCCAGTCGGTATCGACCGGCAATCAGTCTTTCGCTCTTACTCAAACCTGCTCTTTTCCACCCATTGAATTCTAGTTTTTGTTTTGGTTATTTCCCGCATGACTCGGTTACAGTCTTATTACCCTGTTGACCCCGGATCTACTGTGACTACATCTCCAGAGGAGTCTCCCGGCACTATCGCCGGCACGTCGGCCACAGGAGTCTCCGATGGTGCCGGCTCACCATCCGCGGGGTCTGTCGCTTCCGGATCGGGTTCAGAAGTAGCCTCATCCTCTGGAATCTCAATCGGAATGTCCTCATAATCGCCTACGTAATAGGTAACGTTCACGGTAGTGCCTACTGTTATGTTTCCAGTCGGAGACGCTGCGTAAACTACTCGAACCTCGGGTGAGCTGCCAGGAATGAGTTCACCGGGTATGGCGTTCACAACGAAACCACGCTCAGTCAACCAGGCGGTCACCTCGCTCAAGTTTTTACCCACCACATCGGATACCAGGACCAGGTAGGTTTCTGGCTCTGGGGCCTCCTCCACTGTTTGAGTGCTGTTGGGCGTCGAATTCGGGGTGGTAACTGGGGATATGTCGGAAGCGTTTGGCTCCGAAAGAATCGCAACAATCACGACGATCGTAGTGAGCCCTAATAGCCCAAGGGTCGCAAGCCAGGGCCAGACAATAGGCGCCCTTGGTAATGGAGCGGTGTCCGTTGATATCAACTCGGTCACAGGGTCATTGGTTGGGTCTTCGGAGGCAATCGGGACACCTTTACGTTTTTCCCTAAGGAGAGCCTCCGCCCTAATTGCGAGCGAGGTTCCTGACTCTGGACGCTGGTTGGGCTTTTTGGCCAGGCAGCTAAGAACCAGGTTTTGAACTCTTGGGTCAATCGAGTCTGGAAGGGCGGGCGGCATCTCGTTTATGTGTGCCATCGCGATTGCCATTTGATTCTCACCACGGAAAGGGCGTCTACCCGCGAGTGCTTCGTATGCAACAACCCCAAGTGAATACAGGTCCGTCGCACCGGTTGAGGTTTTCCCGGTTGCCTGCTCAGGCGCCAGGTACTGAACGGTTCCCATAACCTGCCCGGTTTTGGTAAGCGGAACCTGGTCTCCCACTCGTGCGATACCAAAGTCAGTGATTTTGACTTTGCCATCCGGGGTGATTAGTAGGTTTCCTGGTTTTATGTCCCTGTGAACCAAACCTCGGGCGTGAGCAGCAGCCAGTGCCCTGGAAGTTTGAGCCACAATATCTAGAACTTGGGCCTCAGGCAGTCGCTTGTCTCGCTCGAGCAACCGGGACATTGACTCACCCGGAACCAACTCCATGACAAGAAATGCGGAACCAGTGTCCTCGCCGTAGTCGTAGATGTTGGCAATTCCTACGTGCTCTACAAGGGCTGCCGAGCGTGCCTCGGTTCTAAATCTTTCCAAAAACGCCGGGTCCGAAAGATACTCCTCCTTGAGGATTTTGATTGCGACTTGGCGCAAAATCAGCTCGTCCTCGGCTTGCCAAACCTCACCCATGCCACCAATGGCAATGCGCAGTTGGAGTCGGTATCGTTCTCCATAAAGTTGTCCCACTGCGGGCTTCATCGGTTCAACGCCGCCTTCATGACTGCCTTAGCGATGGGTGCGGCAATTTGGTTACCGGTTCCGTTTTGCCCAATGCCACCGCCGTCTTCAACCACTACCGTGACAACTACTCGAGGAGATTCGGCCGGTGCGAATCCGGTGAACCAGAGAGTAAATGGGTCATCGGGTCCGTTTTCGGCAGTGCCGGTTTTCCCGGCAACGGCAACCTGTGGAATCGCAGCATTGGTTGCTGCTCCGTAGCCCACTGAGTCAACCATCATGCGGGTCAGCAGTCCGGCAGTTTCTCTAGACATCGGAGAGGAAAAAATTGCAGGCTCGGGTTTGCTGAGGACGTTTAGGTTGCTTGCGACGACCTGATCAACCAGTTGTGGTTTCATGATCACGCCCTGATTCGCTATTGCAGCGGTGGTCATGGCCATCTGCAGCGGCGAAACTCGAACGTCAAACTGTCCAAATCCGGTCAGGGCGAGCTGGGATAGCTCCAGGCCGATTGGATAAACGCTCGGCGTTACTGAAAGGGGAATCGCAATTTGATCCCCAAAGCCCATGAGCTCTGCCATGGCTCGGATTCGATCCTGACCAAGGTCGACCGCCAACATCGCGAATGGAATGTTGCAAGATCTAATCAGCGCCTGTTCTAGGGTGACCAGCGCCCCCTCCCCGCAGGTGTTGTTGGAAGAGTTTTGTATGATCGTCGAGGTCCCGGGGAGTCGGTAACGATCCAGGTTCTCGAAGGTTGTGGTCGTGCTGTAGCGCCCTGATTCAAGAGCGGCTGCCGCAACAACAAGTTTGAACACTGAACCCGGGGGGTATAGGTCCCCACCGATTGCCCGGTTCACAAGTGGCTTGTCCGGATCATCCAGGTAGTCGCGGTAGGCCTGGTTCACCGGGTCGTACTCGTGACCAGCCATGAGGTTGGCATCAAAGGTTGGCTTCGAGACCATCGCGAGAATGCGGCCGGTTGTCGGGTCCAGGGCAACTACGGCACCCTTCCGCCCACCGAGGGCATCCCAGGCAGCTCGCTGCACAGCCGGATCTAGGCTTAGTTCGATTGCAGCACCGGTTACTGGCGTGCCATCAAGAAGTGCATTGATTTGTTCAAAAAACTGTGCAGAGCTTTGGCCAGCGAGCAAAGAATTCATTGATCGCTCAATTCCAGAGGAACCGGTGAAAATGCTGAAGTATCCGGCAACAGCGCTATAAAGAACAGAGTCATAGCTTCTTAGGAACCGGTACTGGTCATTGACCGCAACGCTGGTGACAACCTCAGTTTCCCCAACCAATATCGAACCGCGCTGAGTTTTATAGGTTTCGTAAGATGCGCGGACGTTTCTCGAATCCTGATAAAGAGATTCGGTTCTAACAACCTGTATCGAAGAGGCAATTGCGAACAAAGCAATGAACATCACGGTCAGCGCAAGGCCAACTCGTCTCACCTGCCTATTCATTCCTTCACCCGCCTAAGTGACGAATCAGACAGCACCATCAGGAGCGCAATAATTGCCCAGTTGGCCAGCAGGGCGCTGCCACCGGCAGCCAAGAACGGTGTTGTTAGGCCAGTCAAGGGCAACAGCCCCATTACGCCTCCGGCAACAATAAACACCTGGAGTCCAAGCACAAATGAGAGCCCCAAAGCAAGCAGCTTTGAAAAATCGTCTTGATGAGTGTTTGCAATTCGCAGACCTCGGTAAACAATCAGCAGATAAATAGCCAAAATAGCGAAAATTCCGGCTAGACCAAGCTCTTCTCCGAGCGCTGCGAATATAAAGTCGCTTTCGGCAAGAGGGATCAACTGCGGGAAACCGGAACCGAGTCCCGCGCCAATCACATCGCCGTGAGCCATGCCAAACAGACCCTGCACTAGCTGGTAGCTACCACCTTGAGCGGTGTAGTTTTCGGTCGCAAACGGGGCCAACCAAGCATCGAAGCGAGCACCGACATAGCCAAAGAGTCTTGAAGCCACTAGGGCTCCGGTAACCATCATGACCAATCCAATTCCAACGTAGAAGCCCCTACCGGTGGCGGTGTAGATCATGACCAAAAACAAACCAAAATACAGAATCGAAGTGCCAAGATCGCGCTGAATTACAAGCACCGCTATTGAGGCGATCCAGAACAACAATATTGGACCCAAGTCCTTCGCGCTCGGGATCTTCATCCCCAACACTCGAGACCCAATTTCAGAAAGCGGGCCCTTTCTGGAAACTAAGTAACCCGCAAAGAAGATCGCCAACAAAATTTTCGCTATTTCGCCTGGCTGAAAGCTCAGGTCTCCAATGGCAATCCACAATGTCGCACCATTGAGGGTCCTGCCAATAACCGGTGCCGCAGGAAGTAGCAGCAAGACCACGGCCGCCGCCCCTGCCAAATAGGGAAAACGTCTCAGGACCAGTGGGTTCCGAACCAGCCGAACCACGATTGCGGCAATCAACATTGCAAAACAGCTCAACCAAACCTGGCGTTCGGCAAACAAGTCCTGACCACCCCGAGTTATCTCGGCTAGGTCAAGTCGGTAAATCATTGCGATGCCGAGTCCGTTTAGCAAAAAGGCCAGGGGCAGCAGTAGGCCATCGGCGTTCAGGACGTATTTCCTGAGCACGTAGTGCAGTATCCACGCGCTTATCGTTGGCGGTGCCCAGTAGTAGAGCATGTCCCACGACATCCGTTGACTGACTGCAAGTTGAATTTGGGCCAAAGCGAAAGCGTGAATACCGGCAACCCAGAAAAGCAACACTGCTTCAAAGTTTCTGGAGCGCGGAACCGCCTTCAGCAGCATTGGAATCGCTTGAGTTAGTGAGACGTTACTCATTGATTCCGTCCTGAAGCTGTTCGATCAGGCGCAAGGCATCATCCAACGACTCAACCGAGATGGATCTTTCAATCAGGGTCTGCTGGAACTGCGGGAGGTCTTCGATATTTATATCCGACACCAGGTATGGGCTAGAGAAATTCAGCGGCCCCAATTGCTCATTGATGCCCTGGAAGACTGTTACCTGCCCATCAAAGACATCGACGAAGTATCGGGTCTGGGTGTATTGGTAAGCACCGAAGATGACACCGACCATTACGCCAGCAAATAGCAGCCAAAGAGCAGTTATTCTGACCGCGCGCCAGCGCAGCTTTCGTCTGGTCTCGGCCAAAATCTTTTCGAGAAGCTCTTCGGACTCAGGTGCATACTGAGCTGGGTCTTCTGGGCTTTGCAGCAGCTCAAGCAAACTCAATGGGTTGAATAAGCGCAGAATCTTTCCACCCTTGCGCTCTTCAATGACCACTTCATGATCCGCCGAACCAACGAAGTGAGCGCCGGGCTCAAAGTCTGCCTTAACGGTTGGGCGAACAACGTCGGTGATAACCACCGTTACGTTGTCTGGTGCGCCATGTTCAAGGGCTTCGCCCACCAAAAGTTCAGCGGCTTCTTCGGTTGGAATGTTTGAAGCCAGGATCTTGGCCATCACCTCATCCGGGACCACGCCGCTTAGGCCGTCGCTGCAGATCATCCAGCGGTCACCGGGTAGTGCGTCGTGCAGGGCAATGTCTAGCTCAGGGTCACCTTGAACATCGCCGAGCACGCGCATTAGCACCGATCGACGCGGGTGAACAAGGGCTTCGGCTTCAGTAATTCGGCCGAGATCTACAAGCTTTTGAACGAACGAATGGTCCTTGGTTATTTGAGTGACCTCACCGGCACGAACTCGATAGATACGGGAGTCACCGATGTGAGCGGTAATTATCTGACTTCGGTGGACCAAAAGCCCTGAAAACGTGGTTCCCATTCCTTGAAGCTCCGGGTGCTCAACCACTGTCCCGGTCAGCATGGAGTTGGCCTCCAGAACACCGGCTTTCAGTGTTTCAATGGCTTCTTCAACCGTGTCGTACTTGCTGTCGGTTAGTGCAACTCGCTGCGAGGTGATCGCCGATGCAATGTCCCCTCCGGCGTGACCGCCCATGCCGTCCGCCACGAAGAACAGCTGATAACCGGAATAACCGGAATCCTGGTTCGAACTGCGGTGCTTGCCGATGTCGCTGGCCGCATAGCTAATGGTCTTGATCGCCAACTGACTAAGACCTCAGCTCAAAGGTCGTGGTGCCAATTCGAATCGTCATCCCAGACTTAATGGTCACTGGGGTGGTTATTTTCTTGCCGTCTAAGTTGGTCCCGTTGGTGGAGTTTAGGTCCTGTAAGACCCAGTCGTCCCCAACATGGACAAGCTTTGCGTGAATCGAGGAAGCAAAGTCATCGCTGATCACCATGTCCGAACTCGGAGCGCGGCCAATCAGCACTTCCTTTTTGTTCTCGAGCGGGATGTTGGTTCCGGCGGTGCGGCCCGTCAACACCGCGATTTCGCTTGGATTGAAACTATCGCCATCGTCTATGCCAAGGCTCGCAGCCGAACCTGCGGTTAGCAGGGGAGCGTTCTGCTTAGCGATGCGATTTATAACTCGCCGGCCATACAGGTCAGCGCGGATAACGGAAAGCAGGCTCAGAATAAAGACCCAGAGCACCGCAACAAAACCAATACGAATCAGAAACAGGGCAAGTTCACTCACTGGGCCCTCCCGTCAGGGCCAATAACTCAAAATCGAATTCTGTCCTACCGGCATTTATCTTGCTGCCAGATCTAAGAACCACCTCGTTCACCCTCGAACCATCTACGAATGTTCCGTTGGTCGATTGCAAGTCTCTGATTGCCGCAATGTCACCGTTAAAAGCGATTTCGAAATGAATGCGGCTCAGGCCGCGATCGTCTATCGCCACGTCGGCGCTATCGTCCCTGCCAAAAGTAGTAGTTCCATTAGCCAGCTCTCGGCGCTCGCTACCGTAGGAAATTATTGGTTTCCAGCTCACTAAACTGCCCACTGCCGCAGAACCAACTTGAATTCGCCCCTTAGCAACCTTCTGGTCAGCTAAAACCTTCAGTTCAAGTGCACCTGTTAGCTGATAGCTCTTCTGCCCGGCATAGTTCGCGATCTCCGAACTTATGGCTCGAAGCAGCTGATCCGAGAGGTTGTCTTTGTCTTGAGGGCTAAGTTTGATCAGGTAGCGATGAGGAACTAGCTTCCGATCCTTACCAGGAGCGGTCGCTGCGACATCCATAGCGTTTTTTACAGCCTGAGAGAT
This sequence comes from Aquiluna sp., assembly GCA_028822985.1. Lineage (GTDB taxonomy): Bacteria > Actinomycetota > Actinomycetes > Actinomycetales > Microbacteriaceae > Aquiluna. Next base: position 17,446 of record JAPKCK010000004.1, on the reverse strand, counting down.
TTCAATCGGCTGCAACTGCTTTTTGGATAGCTTGGAAAACATTGAGACAACCATGTTCTCAATGCGCGCCTCGGCCTTGTCTAGAAAGCCCACGTTACCTGCTTCCCTGAGCGGTTCTTAGGTCACGTCAGTCTACCGCCGAGTGGCTATTTCGTCTGGCAATCTTTGCCAATCCGGGCGCCACCTTATTAGGGTTATTGTGAACCTAAATCGGGAAGCGAATTGCTAGAAACATTTCTAACCACACTGGAAGCACTGGGAGTGCTGGCGTTTGCGCTGTCCGGGATCATGGAGGCGGCTAGAAAGCATTTTGACCTAGTGGGCGTTGTGATGATCGGAGCGGTCACGGCTTTTGGCGGCGGGACCCTTCGGGATGTGCTTCTGGACAGAAGGCCATTTTTTTGGGTCGAGCAAGAGTTCTGGGTCTGGGCACTTATTTTGGTGGGTTTGGCTCTGCCGTTTTTCTTTAGAGCCACCCACATTGACTTGACCGAAAAGGCGATTGTGATCCCCGACGCTGTTGGCCTTGGAATATTTGCAGCCGGCGGTACTCACCTCGCCTTGGTTGCTGGCATGAGCCCCATGGTTGCGGTTCTGATGGGCGTCATCACTGCAGTTGCCGGCGGTGTGCTGAGGGATGTCCTAGTTAATGAAGTCCCTAGGGCATTTCATGACCACCAGCCATACGCCGCAATCGCCTTTGCTGGCGGTTGGGTTCTTGTGCTGCTTGGCTATTTGAATACCCCGGAATACCTAGACGTCGCGATCGCCGCAATTTTGATGGTTGCAATCAGGCTAATTGCGGTTCGATTCAAAATCGAGCTTTTCCGCTGGCGCTACCTCTAGCCTTCAGCTAAATGCCAGAAACACGCCTTATCTGGCAGCTAGCTGGCAGAAGCGTCCGCATTCCCTGAAATTCGGCTATTTTCACAAGTCCGATTACTCACTTGTTGCGCGTAGACAAAATTGTCTGCATCAAGGGAAAGGAATTGAAAATGAGCATGAAATCAAAGATCTCAATCGTCGCAACTGCCGGCTTGGCAGTCGGCGCCATGGCACTTACGCTACCCTCGCTGGCCCAGGAGCAAGAGGGAGCAGCTGCCACAAAGCCCGGCGTTGAGGCCGGCATGTATGGTGACAAGGCTAAGGGCGAGGGAGCCAACCATGAAAAGCCGCGCAAGCTTGGTGGTAAGCCGGAAGTGATGGCAAAGGCGCCAGGCACAGCTTCGAGCACGAAGCCAGCCCACCCTTTGACCGCTGCAGAGAAAAGCGCCCTGAGCGCGGCTAAGAAGGAACACATGGCAAAGAAGAAGGAAGCCGTGGCAGAGATCAAGAGCAAGAAGATACTGTCGACCCAGACACAGTAGTTTCCAAGCTGAGAAAGTACTGAGAGCTTGATGTTGAAACCCTGACTTTTACTCGGTCGGCAACGCTCGGCTTTTATTGTTTTAGGTATGTGATTCTCATAGATTGCATACCCTCCTAATAGGAAAACCCTCGGGCAAGAACCCGAGGGTTTTTTCTTTAACCTATTTGTTCAAGCTTTTTTCTTCCCCGGACGTGACTTTCGTCACACCTCAGGTTCTTCGGGTCGGTGAAACACTCGTCGCATAGCAACACTAAATCCTTGCACCCTGGTCCTTCGCAATCGCGGAACTGCGAAGTCTTTTCCGGGCAGTTCACGCAAGTGCCCAGGGTCAACGCGTCTTCCGAAAAACTAACGGCCATGCGGTTATCGAATACGTAGAGGGCGCCTTCCCAGAGTCCTGCGTCCCGGTATTTTTGTCCGTAGCGCGCGATGCCGCCCTCGATTTGGTAGACCTCTTTGAATCCGCGATTTAGCATTACCGCGCTCAAAATCTCACATCTGATGCCACCGGTGCAGTACGTGACAATTGGCTTGTCTTTAAGGTGGTCATACTTACCAGATTCGATTTCGGCAACGAAATCGTGAGTGGTCTGGATGTCTGGAACAACCGCATTCTTGAATCTGCCAATTTCGGCCTCAAAGGCGTTCCTGCCATCAAAAAAGACAACATCATCGCCGCGCTTTTCAACTAGTTCGTTGACCTGCTGGGGCTTTAGGTGCTTACCCCCATTGACCACGCCTGTGATGTCAACTTGCACTTCGTCCGGGGTATTGAAGGACACCAGCTCTTTTCGCACTTTCACCATGAGTTTTGAAAATTCATTGCCCGTGCCGGCAGACCACTTGAAGTCAATTTTGGAGAAACCCTTGAACTCTTTTGTGGCGTGGGCGTATTTTTTTAGACTTTCCATCTTGCCACCGAGAGTCCCATTTATGCCGTGGGGGGAGATAAGAATCCGGCCCTTTAGCCCGAGGGCCTCGCATAAGGTCCGCTGCCAGAGCATGACTGCGTGCGGATCCGCAATCGGCGCGAACCCGTAATAAAGAATGATCTTATTGAGAGGCATTAGCTGTCAGCCTAGTGACAACGCGCTGACTTAGACTAGGGGTCATGTCAATGAAACCAGGGCTAGATAAAGCCGAACTAAGTCAAACCACCAAACCGACCCAGGACCTGTTCCGCCACGTGAATGGAAGCTGGTTGGATTCAACGGAGATACCCGAGGACAAAGCAGTATTCGGAAGCTTCCATATGCTGGCCGATGATTCGGAACTCGCCGTCAAGGAAATCCTGGAAGAGGCATCCAACAACCCACTACCAGGTGTTAGCCAACAAATTGGAGATCTCTACGCATCGTTCCTGGACGAAGATCGAGCTGAGAAACTTGGAGCTACTCCACTTGCTGAGGGGTTATCTAAAATCGCAGCGGTTTCTGACCTCAAGGAGCTGCACAGTCTGATGGGCCACCTCGAGCGCATGGGCGTGGGCGGGCTATGGGGCAGTTACATCGATAATGACGCCGGTAACCCAGAGCGGTACCTGGTTCATTTTTACAACGGAGGCCTAGGCCTGCCGGATAAGGATTACTACACCGACGAGAAGTACAAGGATATTCGCGAAGAATATCCAAAGCACATTTCCCGCATGTTGGTTTTGGCTGGCTTGAGTGCGGCAGAGGCTGAATCCAAATCGGAGCAAATCTTGAAGCTCGAGACCAAAATTGCTTCCAAGCACTGGAGCAGAGTCGAATCAAGAGACGCTGAAAAGACTTACAACCTCAAAACCTTTGCAGAACTAAAAACTCTCGCACCGAGCATTCTCTGGGACGAATACCTTTCGGGCCTAGGTCTGACCGATTCATTCCTGGAATGGAATGTAGTTATGATGCCTTCCTTCTTCGAGGGGCTCGTTGACGTGTTGACAGCTGAAAACCTAGACGCTCTAAAGGCATGGCTGAGCTGGGTTTACATTAGAGCTCACGCGCCTTATCTTTCCGGCAATTTTGTAGCTGAGCGCTTCAGTTTCTATGGGACGAAGTTGACTGGCCAGCCGGTCAATCGTTCACGATGGAAGCGCGCCGTTAGCTTGGTTGAAGGAAGCCTTGGCGAAGCTGTCGGTCAGATTTATGTTGACAAGCACTTTCCAGCAAGCTCCAAGTCTCAAATGGACACCCTGGTGGCTCACCTCATTGAGGCCTATCGCCAAAGTATCGACAAGCTCGAGTGGATGACTGAAGCCACCAAGGGAAGGGCTCAAGAGAAGCTGTCGAAGTTCACTCCAAAGATTGGCTACCCGGTCAAGTGGCACGACTACTCGAGCATCGTTATCTCGCGTGAAGACCTCTTGCAAAACATCCAAAATGTTTCCGCGTGGGAGTTTGATTTTCAGGTAAAGAAAATCGGATCATCAATCGATCGCGACGAGTGGCACATGACACCTCAGACCGTGAACGCTTATTACAACCCTGGCCTGAATGAAATCGTCTTTCCGGCGGCAATTTTGCAGCCACCATTTTTCTCTGAAAAGACCGATGACGCCATGAACTTCGGCGGAATCGGGGCCGTAATCGGTCACGAAATCGGGCACGGCTTTGATGACCAAGGTGCGAAGTACGACGGAGACGGCAAGTTGGTGTCCTGGTGGACCGAGGCAGACCTAAAAGCGTTCGAGCAGCGAACAAAATCTCTTATCGATCAATACAACGAGCTGAGTCCGATTCAGCTTGATGACAGCAACAAGGTAAACGGCGAGCTCACCATCGGTGAGAACATCGGTGACCTTGGAGGTCTCGGTATTGCCTGGAAGGCTTACCTGATCTCACTTGACGGCAAGGAGCCACCGACCATAGACGGAGTGACTGCTGCCGAGAGGTTCTTGTTCTCATGGGCTCAGTGCTGGCGCGGTATCAGCCGGGATGAAATTGCTATTCAGCGTCTGGCCACCGACCCACACTCCCCGGCCGAATTCAGGTGCAACCAGGTTGTGAAAAACTTGGACATCTTCCATGAGACATTCCAGACCACTGAAACAGACCCAATGTGGCTTGCACCAGAAGACCGCGTGGTTATCTGGTGAAGCTCTGGTTTCGAATCCTTTTCATCAAGCTGACTTGGCGTCGCAGAGCAAAGGTGACCATCGACCAAGTTTCATCGGTGACCCTCCGCGTGATGCCAAGCGACTTAGACGTCTACAACCACATGAACAACGGCGTATTTTTGACGCTTATGGACCTTGGTCGATACGACCAGGGCCTAAGAACAGGTATCTGGCAAATTTGGAACAAAAAAGGCTGGTACCCGATAGTTGTCAACTCAACGATCAGTTATCGCAAGTCCCTTGAGCCCTGGCAGAAGTTCGATCTAGAAACCAAGGTGGTCGGCTGGGACGACATCGCCGTTTACATCGAACAGCGATTTGTTCGAAATGGCGAGATCTATGCCAAGGCGATTATGCGCGGACGGTTCCTGAAGCGCGCTTGGGGAACCCTAACCCCGCAGGAAGTCATGGATGGTTCCGGCGGCTGGCCCGGAGAACGACCCGAGTTACCAAAGTGGATTACCAGATGGGCAAAAGACACCGCTTTACCAAAAGGAAAAGAACCGGCCCCCAGCACTTGGGACTAGTTGGCTCCCGGCCACCTGCAAGAAGCAACAGCTTCCTCGATGCTTCCCTTTAGTAGGTCGTGGGTCTCAGGATGTTTTTCCATGTATCTGACCACGTAGGAGCAGACCGGAACAACTTTTTTGTCTCCGCCGTCTCTAATTTCCTGAAGTGATTCGCGAACCAGAATCGCCGCTAGGTTTTTGCCTTGATGCTCGAGGTTCACCTCGGTGTGGACCAGGTGAATTTCGTCGTCATTGATTACGTAGTCCATCAGCCCGACGCGAGAAGAATCCAAGAAAATTTCAAAGCGGTGGTTATCGCTATCGTGCACTACCTGTGTGCTCATGATGTTAATCTTTCTTCTTATGGCTACTAACGAGGTTATCAACGGGGAGAACCTCGCCGCACTTAAATCTATGCACGACGAGTCTTTTCAGCTTATTTACATCGACCCGCCCTTCAACACGGGGCGCCCTCAGGTAAGAACAAACCGGAGCTCTGTTTCGAGTGAGACGGGGAACCTAGGGTTTCAGGGCAAGAGATACGAGCAGGTAGTCAAATCGGTTTTGTCTTACGATGATGACTTCGCCGATTATTGGGCCTTTTTAGAACCTCGACTCATCGAGGCTTATCGGCTACTGAATGAAACCGGGACGATCTATCTGCATCTCGATTATCGAGAGGCCCACTACGCAAAAGTTTTGATGGATGCACTGTTTGGCAGAGAGTGTTTTCTAAATGAAATAATCTGGGCCTACGACTACGGCGGAAAGTCAAAAAGTCGCTGGCCAGCGAAACACGACACCATCTTGGTTTACGTGAAAAACCCCGCTAAGTACTTTTTTGATAGCGCTACCGTCGACCGTGAGCCATACATGGCACCCGGTCTAGTAACTCCGGAGAAGGTTGCTCGCGGCAAGCTCCCCACCGATGTCTGGTGGCACACAATAGTTTCGCCAACGGGAAAAGAGAAAACTGGATACCCAACCCAAAAGCCCCTCGGCATTCTTAGACGAATAATTAGTGCCAGCTCAAGACCGGGTGACCGAGTGCTTGACTTTTTTGCAGGCTCTGGAACTACCGCTCAAGCGGCCTTCGAATTACAGAGAGAATTTGTTGTTGTAGATCAAAACCCAGAGTCAATTGAAGTAATCACAAATCGTCTCAACGCTCTTGGCGTTGAGTACGTGCTTCAAGTGAAATAAGCCAGACGACTGCCAGAGCGACAACAATAAATAGGCTCGCCGCAGCCATCGCCATTCCTAAGTTTTCTGGTCCCGGCCTTGAAATCAATCTGAACATCACAAGCGGCAATGTGGCCTGTGAGCCGTAGGCAAGAAAGCTCGCCGCCCCAAATTCACCGAGCGAGCCCAGGGCAACAAAAGCTGCAGCAACACTGAGTGGCTTTCGAACAAGTGGCCCCTCGACTTCAGAGAACATCCTCCAACCAAAGGCTCCGTCCAGTTGGGCAGCATCCCTAATCTCCATGGAGACTGATTGCCTCGCCGGTCTTAGTACCTGATAACTAAGCGGAATTAGGAACAGGCTTTGAACAATGGGTACCAGTAGCCAAGTGCCACTTAGTGCGGAGGGTAGGTAACCGCTCAGAATCAAAAAAACCAAACCAAAAACGACGGGTGAAATACCGATCGGCAGCAAAACCAAGTAACTGGTTCGCTTCCTACCAGCGGCAAGCCAAGCAACTGGTAGCGCAATCAATGCCGCAACTATCAAGTTTCGAAGACTGTTCAGCGCAGCCTCGGCAACCGAAATATTCAAAAGCTCCCTGCTGCCTCGACCGGCAAGGTTTGCAAAATTCTCGAATAGACCCGGACCGTAAGTTATAGCTCTTACAAACACCCCTGCAAAAACAATCACTATCGCGGCTAGCAACACCGCCGACAACACCCCACCCAGTTTGGATCCGCTCGAGGCTGTTTCTTGCTCACCGAATAACGGAGCCGGCTCGGCACCGATTGATCTTGCTAGATAGAAGAAGCAAAGAGTCAGTGCTGTTTGTAATAGCGCAAGAGTGAGTGCAAAGTTCAGGTCTAGGTCCCTGAGCGCCGCCGTTGCTATTTCGGTTTCCAGGGTGTCGACTTTGCCTGCGCCCAGCGTCAGCACAAGCCCGTAGCTAGTTGCGCTGTAGAGGGCGACCAACAAACCCGCGGATAGCATCCCGGCAAGTTGCTGCGGAAGTTCGATTGCAAAGCGCTTTCTAAGTCCACTCGCCCCATCAAGCGACGCTGCCTCGAGTTGGTCGGCGGGTACTTGATTCGCCGAAACAACCCTTGCCATGAATCCGGCGTTCATCAAAACATGAGCTCCAATGATCCAAAGTATTCCAGTAATGGAATTGAAGGCATTGGGCTGAAGGGGTAGAAGTGTGATGCCAATTAGAAACGGCGGCAGCAAAAATGGAACGAGCAAAAACGATGAAACAAGTTGCCTTGTCCTGCGGTCCGTGCCTGCTAGCCAGTTCCCGATTGGATAACCCAGGATTGCTGCAACCACCGAACTGAATAGTGCAATCAGTGCGGTGGTTGCAAACAGTTCCAAGTTAGTTGTCAAATACGTCCGACCAATCGGTCAACCACTGGTCACGATTTGCATTTATGTCTAAGCCTTCACCCAGCAAGCTATCTGCAGGCTGAGCAAACTTTGCCCAAGCCTCTGGAACCTCGATGGCTTCGTTAATTGGATAGACATACATGTTTTCCGGAACCGAAGCCTGGAAGCTATCGCCAAGCAGGAAATCGACAATTGCCTTGGCGCCAGGGTTGTTGTCGGCATTGTTTAGGACACCGGCGTATTCAATCTGCCTGAAGCATTCGGTTCTAAGTGCAGCTGACCCCGGGGTGCCGTCTTCCTTTACTTCGGCCGAGGGTGATGATGCGTAGCTCAGGACAATAGGGCGGTCACCGCCGTATCTGGTGAAGTCAACGAAGTAAGCATCTTCCCAGCTACCAGCCACCTTGAGATCGTTGTCTCTTAGTGAGCGCCAGTAGGCAAAGACCTCAGCGCTGGTGTCAAAGCCGGCGTGTGTGGTTGCCAGAAATGCTAGCCCTGGAGAAGAGAAGTTTGGGTTGGTCACAACGACAAGACTTTTGTATTGCTCTTGACCTAGTTCACGCCAGGAAGTCGGAGGGGCAATTGAACTCTCGGCAAACCAGTCAAGGTCATAGTTGAAGCAAACATCCGAGTAGTCGATTGCTTGCATTTCACCGTCAACAATGTTGTTGTCGGTAGCCACTCCAGCGAAGGTGTTATCAATGCCGAAGAACGCGTCTGCAACAGGCGCGTTGGTAGTTAGCACTAGTTGGTTTGTTAGTGACCCGGTGTCACCGAGCCTGATTATCTCTAGTTCGTATCCGGTTTCGCTTTCGAACTCGGCCACAAGTTCGTCGCTAATGACAAAAGAGTCGTGGGCTGCTAGGCGAACCAGTGTTATGTCTTGAGCGCTACAACCGGTTAGGGCCAAAGCGCTGATTGCCAATATTGCTAGTTTTTTCATTTTCGTGCCTTTTGGTTATGAGTAGGCACGGGTTAGAGGTCTCTACCTACGCTGGCATTACCCAGATCAGGTTTGACGGTCGAAGACTCTATTTCTAGTCTTCCTCTCAGTCCGGTTTACCGAACTCCCGTGGTGTTGCAAGAAAAGCCTAACCGATAAAACTACTTGGCGGAGTTCGCCGCATCTGCAACTTCTTGCGAGGCACTTTTTTCTCGGAGTGGTATCTCCTTGATAAACCAGCTAATTACAAAGGCTGCTCCGACGAAGAAGATCGCAACCAAAAATACGGTTAGCGATGACTCAACAAAGCCGATTCTGAAGGGCAGTGTCAGCCTGTCATCCGCGCCAATCAAGAAGGAGGAATCGAGCGTTATCTCACTTGCACCCGATGGTCCACTCTGGAGTATTTCGATAATCGCATCGTTGTCTGGGTCGGCTAATACCCGTGGGTCACTAGTGGCACTAGCGATTCCCTCACGAACGTCTGTGCGCCGGAAGGCAGTGGTTATTTTGTCTCCTACCTGACCAAACAGGATCGACATAAACACCGCAACACCGAAGGTGCCACCCATCTGCCTGAAGAAAGTGGCGGAACTAGTAGCGACACCAATGTCTCTTGCAGCAACTGAATTCTGGCTCGCAATCATTGTGGTCTGCATTAGCTGGCCGAAGCCGAGCCCGATCATCACCATTCCGATTGAGATGACCCAAATTGGGGTTGAAGCATCCATCATCAAAAGCATGAATAGGTACCCCAAGAACAACACACCGGTTCCGGTGTTGAAGAAGATTCGATACTTACCGGTTTTAGAGGTAATGCGCCCGGAGGTAATAGTTGCGGTCATCATTCCGGCAACCATTGGCAGCATCAAAAAGCCGGCCTCGGTTGGGCTGGCCCCGTAGACAACCTGAATTATCAAGGGCAGCACAATCATTCCGCCAAACATCCCGACACCAAGAATGAAACCGAGAATCTGGGTTCTTGCGAAGGTTGGTTCTTTGAATAGAGAAAGAGGGATTAGTGCGGCAGAACCCATCTTTTTTTCGATCATTATGAAGCTGACAATTCCAAACACTCCGGTGACATACATTGCTATAGCCATTGGGCTGGACCAACCCCACTCGCGACCCTGCTCTGCGATCAGCAAGAACGGGACGACGGCCAACACGATGGTCACTGCACCCCACCAGTCAATTTTTTGAGGTCTTGGGTTATTCGGGATGTGTAGAAACGTAACCACCATAAATAGCGAGACTGCACCAATTGGAATGTTCATCAGGAAAATCCAGCGCCAGCCATCAATAAATAGAATCTCACCGGCTCCTGCTAGTGCGCCACCGACAACCGGGCCCATTACAGACGAAGTGCCGAAGACCGCCAGGAACAAGCCCTGGTATTTCGCTCTTTCCTTCGGAGGAACAATGTCGGCAACAATTGTGAAGGCCAGTGAGAACAGCCCTCCAGCACCCATGCCTTGCAGCGCTCGGAAAGCAGCCAGTTCAGCCATGGAGGTTGCAAAGCCCGAGGTCACCGAACCAACTATGAAGATTACGATCGCAATCATGAACAGGGGCCTTCGACCAAAGATGTCTCCGAGTTTGCCGTAGATAGGGGTCGAGACAGTTGCGGTTATTAGGTAGGCCGTGGTTGCCCAAGCTTGAAGCGAAAGACCGGAGAGGTCATCGGCGATCGTCCGCATAGCGGCTCCGACCACAGATTGGTCAAGGGCTGCCAGAAACATTCCGGACATGAGCCCGATGAGAACTATCCAAATTTGCTTAGGAGTCATGGTGCCAGCTTGAGCTGCCTTTTTTGCGGCATCCCGAGAGGTGTTCGTGGCCAATTAGTCTCCTGGATTTAGGGTTTAGAGATGTTTAAGTCTACGCCTCTGAAACGGAGCCCTCTATTTATTTTTGGGCCTCCGGTTCTTTTATCAATTCTGGGCGTTGGCTTACTGGTTCAGTCGGTCAGCACTGCAAGCCCAGGGCTTGAAATGGTTAACGAACAAATCACAATTAATACTGCCCAGGGCCTTGTGCCCCCAACTCCAGGGCTAGCCGATTACATCTATCCGCGGCTCACCATTGGCTCGGCTAACCAGCCTTTGGTGGTTGTGAATAAACTGCGGGCACTAGACCCGATCGACTTCGCACCTTCGAGTCTTACTGTCATGCCTTCGAGTAAGTCCTTGGACAACTCGAGACAGTTAGTATTGGCGCCTTCGGCTGCCAATGCGCTTGTTTTGATGGCGAAGCAAATGCATGCCGAGGGCTACGGTCAGTTGTTTGTGAACTCTGCCTATCGAACCTATGACTATCAAGTTGAACTCTTTGAATCAAAGACTCGTCAGTACGGTTTGGCGGGTGCTCTTGTGAGGAGCGCAAAGGCCGGTCACTCGGAACACCAAACTGGCCTGGCTGTAGATGTTTCTGTACCGGCTCAAGGCTGCGCAATAATGACCTGCTTTGGTGAAACCGCTGGAGGTAAGTGGGTAGCCGCCAACTCCTGGCGCTTCGGTTTCATTGTTCGCTATGAAGAAGAAACTACAGCTATCACCGGCTACAGCTACGAACCTTGGCACCTGCGATTCGTGGGCGAAGAGTTAGCGGCTGAGTATTCCAAAAACGGAATACATACACTCGAAGAGTTCTGGTCTTTGCCAGCTGCTGAATTTTACCTTGAGGAAGTTGTTGAATCCAAGATCGATTGAAGCTCAATCAATCTGGGGGTTACGCCTTGTTAGGAACACCAGGTAGGCAGCTGAAAAACCAAAACCTATTAGCGCGTAGAGAATTACGAACCAAGTAACGCCGGTAGGAATCAGTAGCGTCATGACGCCTAATCCAAAAGCACCAACCATCATGACCCTGGCAGCCCATAAGACACCATTGGTGCTTCCTGCCTGAGCGATCACAAACATCAAACCCCCGAGGGTGAGTATTGTCACACCAGATAGCTGCATCGACCAATCGAGGTTCAAAGAACCGGGCATTCCAAGAAGATCGGTGAATACACGCGGTGCAATGAACAGCACCAGCGAACTAATTGCAAAGACTAAGGCGCCCAATCGCAGCACGCCGCGCAGTCTTTGGACATCTCCTCTTTTATGCATAAACGCATCGTATTGCCATCCGGGGTTTCTCGCCTGCCCTAATCTTGAAGCATGTCTAAAGACAACAAGATTGCATACCTGGGACCAGCCGGAACATTCACCGAGATGGCGGCAAAGATGCTGCCTGGGGCAGCCAGTGCTGAACTGGTTCCGATGGCGAGTGTTACCGAGGCGATTGACGCTGTTTTGTCTGGATTAGCGGATCGAGCAGTAGCGCCAATTGAGAACTCACTAGAGGGAGGCGTCAGTGCCACCAGCGATGCTCTTGCAACAATTGCGGGCGCTCAGATCTACGGTGAATATCTGGTACCTGTGAAATTTGACCTTATGGCTAGGCCGGGAACCGTAATCGCAGACATTCAAGAGATACTTACCCACCCGGTTGCCTACGCCCAGTCCAGGAAGTGGCTAAGTAAAAACCTCGAGTCTCACACCCACATACCTGCAGCATCAACCGCAGCTGCCGCTAGGTCGCTGGCAAACGGCTCGATGGCTCACGCCGTAATTGCAGCCACTGGTGCTGCGGAAATTTACGGCCTGGTGATTGTCGCGAGCGACATCGGCGAGAACCAAGACGCTCAGACCAGGTTCTACGAAATCGGTAAAGCTGGAACGCCTCCAGCAAAGACCGGCCAGGACAAAACCAGCGTCGTGGTTGAGCTGCCGGATGATCGTCCCGGTGGGCTACTGGAAATGCTTGAGCAGTTCGCGGCTAGGGGCATTAACCTTTCAAGAATTGAGTCCCGGCCAGTTGGCGATCGCTTCGGCAGGTATCGCTTCAACATCGATGTTGAGGGTCACTTGGATGACGAGGCAATCGGTGAGGCCTTGATGGGCCTACATAGGTTTAGCCCCAAGGTTGTTTTTTTAGGTTCTTATCCAAGAGCGGACCACTCTGACTCTGTTCACCTCGGTAATAATGCAAACCCGGACTACCAGTCGGCCCAAACCTGGCTCCAAAAGCTTCGGGACAGCCGCTAATCCCAAGCAACGCTTAGCTAGCAGGTAGGCTTGACCCCGTGATTGAGATCAACTTACTTCGAGAAAACCCTCAGGCAATTAGGGACTCTCAGGCTGCCCGCGGCGCGGACGAGGCACTCGTTGATTTGGCTGTGAAACTTGCGGAACAGAAAAAAATTGCACTTCAGCAGTTCGAAACTATGAGAGCAAAGCAGAATGTCCACGGCAAGCTGGTTGCTCAGGCCCCCAAGGAAGAAAAGGCAGAGCTAGTTGCTCAGGCTCAAGAGATGTCTAGCGATGTAAAAAGACTTGAGGGTGAGGCGAACCTTGCCGACCAAGAGCTGATGGCAGTTCTTCACAAAATCGAGAATGTCGTTCTTGAGGGAGTACCAGCCGGATCCGAAGAAAACTTTGTGGTTCTCAAAGAGGTCGGTAAGAAGCCTGAGTTTTCTTTTGAACCTAAGGACCACGTTTTTCTGGGTGAATCATTAGATGTCATAGACATCGAGCGCGGCGCCAAGGTTTCTGGCTCTAGGTTCTATTTTCTGAAAGGCCTTGGAGCAAGGCTAGAACTTGCTCTCATGCAACTCGCGCTTGATCAAGCCAGCGAAGCTGGCTTCACCGCTTTGATAACTCCGACTCTGGTAAAGCCCGAGATCATGCAGGGCACTGGCTTTTTGGGGGAGCATTCCGCCGAGGTTTATTACCTTCCCGCCGATGATTTGTATCTAACCGGCACGAGCGAGGTCGCACTCGCCGGTTATCACAGCGGAGAGATCCTTGATGATCTAACAACCCCAATGCGCTATGCCGGTTGGTCAACCTGCTATCGCAGGGAAGCCGGCAGCCACGGCAAGGACACCCGAGGCATTCTTCGGGTTCACCAGTTCAACAAGCTTGAAATGTTCTCATACTGCAGACCCGAGGATGCTGAAGCCGAGCATGCCAAGTTACTTGAGTGGCAAGAGCAGATGCTTCAGAAGTGTGAATTGCCCTATCGGATTATTGACGTGGCAGCCGGAGATCTCGGTTCAAGTGCAGCAAGGAAGTACGACATCGAGGCATGGGTTCCAACCCAAGGCGGTTACCGTGAATTGACTTCAACCTCGAACTGCACGACCTATCAAGCCAGAAGACTAAACACTCGCTACCGCGATCAAGATGGCAAACCGGCTGTCGCAGCTACCCTAAACGGCACCCTTGCAACCACCAGATGGCTGGTTGCAATTCTGGAGAACCACCAGCAGGCGGATGGATCAGTTTTGATACCAGCTGCGCTTCGTGGGTACCTCGGTGGCGTCGACAAGATTGGGCTAAAGAACTAAATGTTTGAAGATAACAAATGGTTGATCGGCATCGACATAGACGGCACCTTGGTTCACGACGATGGCCACCTCTCCGAGAACGTGCTTGCTCAAATAAACCGAGTTCGTGATTTGGGTCACCACGTTTTTGTTGCAACCGGCAGAGCCGCATCAAACGCCTACCCGGTTATCAGGCAACTTGGTATCGACACAGGGCACGCGGTTTGTTCGAACGGCGCAGTGACTATCAAGCTGGACGGTGCTCACCCCAAGGGCTTTTCAATTCATGACATAAAGACCTTTGACCCGGCAGACGTGCTTGCAAGGCTCATCGAAACTGTTCCTAATGCGCACTTTGCTGTTGAGGACCTAGACGGTGGTTATCGGTTTAATAAACCCTTCCCAAGCTATGCGCTTGGAGACCAGAACGTCGAAACGCCCCTAGAGGAGCTACTTCACCACCCAGTGAGCCGAGTCGTTGTATTGTCACCGGATCACGATGTTGATCAGTTTCTAAAAATCATGGATGAGGTTGGTTTGCAGTCTGTGAGCTACGCCATTGGCTACACGGCTTGGCTAGACATTGCCCCAAAGGGTATTGACAAAGGTCACGCCCTAAACCAACTAAGAGATCACTACAACCACACCTCTAATCGCGTAGCTGTTATTGGCGATGGCAGGAACGACATTGAAATGTTCCAGTGGGCTCAGAGTCTCGGCGGCCATGCTTTTGCAATGGGTCAGGCGCCGGAAGAGGTAAAACTTGCAGCCAGTGCCGTTACCGCCTCCGTTACTGAAGACGGTGTCGCTCAGGTGCTGATGTCACTTGAGGGACTTGAGTTTATTCAATAACCGCTAAACTTTTCCGCGGAGGCCTGTCCGAGCGGCCGATGGAGCTGGTCTTGAAAACCAGTGGGCAGAAATGTCTCGTGGGTTCGAATCCCACGGCCTCCGCCATCGAAGCTTAGAAGCCAGTCTCAACTCTTGTTGAAGCTGGCTTTTTTGTTTCCCCCGGCAATCAGAGGGTAACCGGACAGGAGGCGAGATGTGAATTTGATTGGAATCCCGGCGAGCATCACCCCGATGCGAGTATTCTCTAAACTGTAAATAAGACCCTCTGGAAATGACCCAAGTGACTGATTCCGAATACGAGTTCCTAGAAGACTCAACACCTAAACGCCGTGGCTGGCTAAAGGCTATTGTCTGGGTATTGATTGCCCTGCTTTCGGGAACAGTGGCAACGGTAGCTGGCGGTTATTTCTACATAACCGGTCAACTAAGTGCTTCGGGCATTGAGGTTTATTCAACAGATGGCAGTAGCTTCGATCTTCCAACTCCAGCGGACATAAACGGTCCGATCAATATGCTTGTGATTGGCTCTGATACCAGGGTCGATCAGGGCTCAACTTCCTACGGGCCAGTTGGATCGGCGCTCGCGGACGTCATAATTTTGGTTCACATTTCCCAAGACCGTAAAAACGCTGTTGCCATGAGTATCCCGAGAGACCTAATGGTCTCGGTTCCAGAGTGCCCAGATCCAAAAAGCGGAGAAGTTTTCCCGGCCAAGGACTTTACTCAGATAAATGCCACCATGACTAAAGGGGGCCCTGCCTGCACACTTCTTGCTGTGCAGGAGCTAACCGGGGTCGCGATTCCCTACTTGGCCATGATTGATTTCAAGGGTGTAATTGCAATGAGCCAAGCAATTGGTGGGGTTGATGTTTGCGTCGCGAACACAATCGATGACAGCTATACGGATCTTTATCTAGAGGCAGGCGATCACACGCTGATCGGTGATGAGGCCCTAGCTTTCCTTCGAACCCGTCACGGTGTCGGTGATGGTTCTGATTTATCCCGGATTTCAAACCAGCAGGTTTTTCTGACCTCACTGATGAGAAAACTGAAAGACGAAGGCGCACTGGTTAACCCGTTTAAAATGTTTCAGCTTGGAACAGCCGCTCTTTCCAATATGACGCTCTCCAATAGCTTGACTGACCTTGGAGTGATCTACGGGCTTGCCAGGCAGGTCAACAACGTCGACCTAGACAAAATTACTTTTATTCAGCTTCCGGTCTATGACCTAGAAGGCGAATATGCAGGCAGGGTTGCAGCATCTCCCGAGCGCGCTCAGGAGCTCTTTGACCTAATAGCAAGCGATAAACCACTTGTATTAGCAGAGGCCAATCCAGGCACTGGTGCAGTGATTGCTGAAGGTTCGGCAACGGCCACTGCAACTCCATCTGCAACTCAAAACCCAACTCCGACCACGAACCCGGACGGCACCGAGCAGCCAGTTGATGAAACAGCAACTGCTGATCTACCAAGCTGGGTAAAGGGAACCAACGCCGCAACAACTAGCTGCTCTAACTAGCCCGACCTCAAGTTTGGGATAGTGACCAGTATCTTGTAGGCTTTGCTAGCAAATGGAGACGTCGCATAGCCCGGTCTAGTGCGCCCGCCTGCTAAGTGGGTAGGGGACCAAAATCCCCTCGAGGGTTCGAATCCCTCCGTCTCCGCTCTAACCCACAACCCAGTTCGCTGGGTTGTGGGTTTTTACTTTTGGCATCGTGCTGGCGCCAAGTCAGGCCTTCAAGCTATTGGCGAAATTGCTGAAAAGTGGGGCTTCTCACCAACAGCCGTAGCCGAGACAGTACCGAACCTTCTATAGGTTGCTAGACCAGAAAGCCCCGGTGTTTACATCGGGGCTTTCTGCATGCCCTGACAAAAACTGTGCGGGGCGAATCCTGAAGTAATTCTTGGCGCGGTTATCTAATCAACAGACGAATTAGCTGTCGATATCGCCCAGTAGATAGGCAGAAAGTGACGAGGCAGGACCTGACTGCCCCCCATGCTTACCCTGAAAAACGGATGTGGCATCCGTACCGCAAATGCTCACAATTGCCCCAGCACCGCCAGGATGCTTTGAGATCCAATCGGTTAGGTTATAAGCCTTGCCCGAAATAGCAGCCCAGCAACTTGAGGTCGAGTCGTTCTTTGCTATGTTCGCCATTGAATACTTGGATTCGACTGGCTCCGGCTCCGGCTCTGGGCTAGGGGCCGGTTCTTGGGTTTGTTTTGGGGCTTGAGGGTCAACCGGCTCAGCTTTTTGGGATGCCGGCGGAGCTTTGGTCGCGGATGGCTTCACAGACTGAGTGGTAGCCGAAGCGCTTTCCTCCGGCTCATTTTCTGGTTCCACCATTGAAGCGTCGGCTTCTTCGCCATCGAGCTCAGTCGCTGACTCTTCCGGAACCTCAGACGGTGACTCAGTAGCAACCTCGACTGGTTGGCTTTGGTTGCTCGCATTAGAGTCGCGTGCGTCGACGGATGCACAGCCAGTTAGAAGGCCAGCAACTAGCAGTAATCCAAGAAATTTCATAGAACCAGTGGCTCCTTATGTAAGGGTGACAAAGTTAGAAAGGTGGGGCTATTACTTCTACGTCTATCAACGATGGAACTCAGACGCCTATGTTTTTCTTCCCCAAAATAAGTTAGACTTTGGAACTTACCAGCGCTTGTGGCTCAACGGATAGAGCATCTGACTACGGATCAGAAGGTTGGGGGTTCGAGTCCCTCCAAGCGCAC
>JAPKCK010000026.1 GCA_028822985.1 Aquiluna sp. | reverse complement strand
TCCATGCCATCAAATGCATCTTCGGAAAGCTCTACAACCGTCAGAGGTTGACCGTGAACCATGATCTGCTTTCCGGCACTTCTAGCTGATGCAATAAGCCTTATTTCACCCCAAATGTTTTCTCGCGCATTGATGATTTCGACCATCACGGTGCCAACGGCACCGGTTGCACCAACAAGGGCTAGGTTTGGCTTAGACATTAGTTACTTCCCGGTTCCGGCGTAAATGATTGCAGTATCGGCGGCGTCCAGCTCGAAGGCAGAATGCACGATCCTAGTGGCCTCTTTTAACTGGTCCGCGCGAGTAACAACCGAGATCCTGATTTCAGAGGTGGAGATCATTTCGATGTTGATCCCGGCTTTTGCTAGGGCTCCAAAAAGCTTTGCTGACACACCGGATGAGGTCTTCATGCCGGCCCCAACGACGGAAAGCTTGCCGATTTCGTCATCATAGGTAATGTTTTCGAAGCCGACCTCTTCCTGACGGTCCTTGAGGGCCTGAACCACCTTGTGTCGGTCGGAGTGAGGCAGCGTCATTGAAATGTCGCTGCGCTTGTCTTCATCGGTCGAGACGTTCTGCACGATCATGTCGATGTTCGCACCGGCTTCAGAGACAATCTGGAAGACCTCTGCTGCCTTACCCGGTCGGTCCGGCAGACCAACAACTGTCACCTTTGACTGAGTGTCATCGGTTGCAACACCTGAAACGATTGGCTCTTCCATGTCATCTCCTGCACTAGCTGTGTAAACGAGGGTTCCGGGGTCAGTACTAAACGAGGACCGAACACGAATGGGGACCTTGTGGCGACGCGCGAATTCAACTGCGCGGATGTAAAGGATTTTAGCTCCGGAGGATGAAAGCTCCAGCATCGATTCGATATCAATCTGCGCAAGCTTATGAGCCCGGGGAACAATTCTTGGGTCGGCGGTGTAGATGCCATCCACATCTGAGTAGATCTCACAAACATCTGCCTTGAGCGCAGAAGCCAGCGCCACCGCAGTGGTGTCGGACCCGCCTCTACCTAAAGTTGTGGTGTCACCATTTTCAAAGCTGAAGCCCTGAAATCCAGCGACAATCGCAACCTCACCCTTTGCCAAAGACTCTTCGATACGAGTTGGCTCTAGCTTCCAGATTCTGGCCGACCCGTGAGCCGAATCGGTTGAAATGCCGGCCTGGTAACCAGTGAAAGACTTGGCCTGACCGCCTTGCTCCTTTATGGCCATTGCCAGTAGCGACATAGATATGCGCTCACCTGCCGTTAGTAAGACATCCATCTCCCGTCCGCCATCCGGCGAAGACGAGACTGAATTTGCAAGATCGATTAAATCATCGGTGGTGTCCCCCATGGCAGAAACCACCACGCACACCTGATTTCCCTCGGCCTGGGTCTGTAAAACGCGCGCGGCAATATTCTTGATCTTCTCAGCGTCTTGGACGGAAGATCCTCCATATTTCTGCACAATAACTGCCAATTGGCGCTCCTGGATTGAGGGAATCATGCCTTCATTGGCAACTTGCCAATTCTAGTTGACTCTCTTGCGCCCCTCGAAGGCGCGACCCAAAGTCATGTCATCCGCATATTCCAAATCGCCGCCAACCGGCAAGCCGGAGGCGAGTTTAGAAACAGTGATCTCCATTGACCCTAAGAGCCTGATCAAGTAAGTGGCGGTCGCCTCACCCTCGAGGTTTGGATTGGTCGCAAGGATAACTTCTGTAATTTCCGGGTCACTTAGGCGCTTTAGTAAGTCCTTGATTCTTAGCTGGTCTGGGCCAATGCCAATAATTGGAGAGATCGCTCCTCCGAGGACGTGATATTTGCCCCTGAATTCTCTTGTTCGTTCAATTGAGTTGATGTCCTTGGAATCCTCCACTACGCATATGGCAGTCAGCTCCCGCTTTGGGTCCTGGCAAATAGAGCACTGCTCGGTCTCCGAAACGTTTCCGCAAGTTACGCAAAAACGAACTTTTTCCTTGGCTTCCCGAAGCACGTCCGCAAGCTCAAGGGCGACTTCGCTGTCGGTTTCAATCAGGTAAAAGGCAATGCGCTGGGCAGATTTTGGCCCCACACCGGGAAGCCGACCAAGCTGATCAATTAGTTCCTGAATCACTCCGTCATACATTAGTTAGGCTCACCCTTTATTGGCTTGGCTCCAAGCACTTCCCTTAGGACAAACTCTCCTGCCTGCTCAGCCTCTGGTTCAGGGGTCTGAATAACTTCAACTGGAGTGTCTTGCGCTTCTAGCTCTTCTTCGGTCGTGAACTCCTCGGGAGGAGTCGGTTCAACCGTGTTTTTTGTCTCTGGCTTCACCGGTGCCTCGGCAACCTTGGCCCGATATTTCACAACAACGCCCAATTGTTCGCGGATAACCTGGCGAAGCACCTCGGCTGCACCCTGGGAGCTCTTGAACGCATCAACATCGTTCTGGCTCTGAAACAAAAGAGTTAGGACTTCGTCCTTGAAATCAATCACCTTGGTGGTGAATGCAACAGCCCAAGCAGATCGTGACTGCTTAGCCAATGTTTCTAGAATCATCGGCCAAGCTGACTTGACAGTTGCTGTGGTGATGTCTTGAGCAACCACAACCGGCTGCTTTGGAGCAGTAATAACGGACTTTGCCTCAGGCTCCGGGCTCTGCTCTACTTCTGGAGCTACTGGCTTTGCAGCCTCCGGCTGTACTTCCTTTTTGGCCGAAGTGGCTGGTGCGGTCTTAGCTGGACTGACCGGAGTCTTTACTGGCACAGCTGCGGGTGCAGCAACTGTTGCAACCGGCTCCTGGTGAATAGCAGCGATGGATCGCTGGCTCACCGGCGCCAGCACCCTTGCGCAAAGAAGTTCAAGCTGCAGCCTCGGATTTGAGGCCGCACTGGTGTCCGAGAGCGCCTTGGAGGTAGCCTCCGCAGCTGCGGTCAAATCGGAAAGACCGAATCGGTTGGCCTGGATCGTAAGAATGTCGAATTGCTCGGGCCCAATACCTCGCAATATGGCCTTAGCGTCGTTTCCAAGAGAGCTCACAAGCATTAGATCTCTAAGGCGTTCGAGTAAGTCCTCCAGGAACCTTCTTGCGTCTTGGCCGGACTGAATTACCTTGTCCACTGCACTAAAAGCCTTGGCCGCGTCAATCTCAGCGAAGGCATCTATGACTTCGCTCATAAGTTCGTCGTGGGTGAAGCCCAATAGATTTACCGCACGCTGATAGGCAACCTCTTTAGTGTCGCTGCCGGCGATCAACTGGTCGAGCAGTGACAAAGCATCTCTAACGCTACCGCCGGAAGCCCGAACCACAAGCGCCATCACGCCTGCCTCAGCACTAAAACCTTCGGCATCCAAAACAGTCCCCAAGTATTCCAGTAACTCTCCAGGAGGTACTAGCCGGAATGGGTAGTGGTGGGTTCTGGAGCGAATGGTTCCTATGACCTTTTCAGGCTCTGTGGTTGCAAAGATAAACTTCACGTGCTCAGGCGGCTCTTCAACAATCTTTAGCAGGGCATTGAAGCCCTGCGGGGTAACCATGTGTGCCTCGTCGAGAATGAAGATCTTGTATCGGTCCCGCGCCGGAGCAAAAATCGCCCGCTCTCGAAGATCTCGCGCATCGTCAACACCATTGTGGCTGGCCGCATCAATTTCAACTACGTCCAAAGAACCAGGCCCACCGCGTGAAAGCTCGATGCAGCTGTCGCACTTGCCGCAAGGGGTGTCGGTAGGACCCTCTTTGCAGTTCAGGCACCTGGCTAAAATTCTGGCGCTTGTAGTCTTTCCGCAGCCCCTTGGACCGGAGAACAAATAAGCGTGATTCACTCTGTCTGCCCTCAGGGCAGAGCGCAACGGATCGGTTACCTGAGACTGGCCAATTAGCTCGGCAAAACTCTCTGGTCGATAGCGTCTATATAGGGCTGTGATCACGCGCCAAGCCTAACCGAGCTAGCAGACAAGCAAGGACAATTCCACAGCCCTGAAGGCATTTACTAGCCGAGTACCGAGGACCAAGTAGCTGCGGCGCCCGAGTGGCCGATAAGGACAATCATTACAATCACCGCAATGGCAACCGATACGCCGATAAAACTAAGTGCGTAGACAATCGGCTTGGCTAAATTTTTCTTCACGGCAAGCCAGTAAGCAAAAGCCACCGAAAACATGCCAATCGAAAGCGCCATCATCGAATCGCCAAGCTGGGCGTGAACGCCGGGGTTACCCACAACCTCCTGGAATGCCTTGCCCGACTGGGAAGCAACATAGACAGCCGGGAGCGAAACTCCTAGCCCGACGAGCGAGCTAACCAGAAACTTGCCTCTAAATTTTGGCCAGCAAACTGCGACTATAAAAACAATCGCGCTGAGCGGCAAAAGCACCACGGCAAAGTGCACGGCAAGCGGGTGAAGAGGTAAGTCCCCGAATCGCAAAAACAGTTCATCCATTGCTTGAAAATCCTTGGCTCATTGAAGCAGTACGCAGCCAAAAAAAAGCACTGCAAGCCTGCGGTTGTTAAAAAAGGACCCCCCGTGCACCCATCAGAGCTCAGTTACCCTTGCTATCTTTCGATCCTGGGGGATTTAGCCAAGGTGACGCCACACGAG
This sequence comes from Aquiluna sp., assembly GCA_028822985.1. Classification (GTDB taxonomy): domain Bacteria; phylum Actinomycetota; class Actinomycetes; order Actinomycetales; family Microbacteriaceae; genus Aquiluna. The sequence goes on along the minus strand of JAPKCK010000026.1, from coordinate 164 downwards.
GAGTCGTTCTCAATACTAAACCCAGCAAGAGCTAATTTCCAGACCGCAAAAAATACAGCTAGAATCGGGGTTCTGGAGAATTCGCCTAGTGGCCTATGGCGCACGCTTGGAAAGCGTGTTGGGTGCAAGCCCTCAGGGGTTCGAATCCCCTATTCTCCGCCAGT
>JAPKCK010000003.1 GCA_028822985.1 Aquiluna sp. | reverse complement strand
CCCCTTCAGCCCCTGAGGTTGCGGCGCCCGCCGCTCCAGTTGCTCCAGTTGCTCCAGTTGCTCCAGTTGCTCCAGTTGCTCCAGTTGCTCCGGTAGCTGCTGCACCTGTTGCTGCCGCGCCTGTTGCTCCGGTGGCTGCACCTGTTGCCCCTGCTGCACCTGTTGCTCCGGTAGCTGCTGCGCCTGTTGCTCCTGCTGCACCTGCTGCGCCGGTAGCTGCTGCGCCTGTTGCCCCGGTGTCTCCGTACGCGGGAACTGGAACGGAAGATGCTTCCAGCGACCCAAATTACGTCACTCCAATCGTCCGGAAGCTTGCATCAGAGCTGGGAATTGACCTTAGAACCATTAAGGGTTCCGGCGTGGGCGGTCGAATCAGGAAAGAAGACCTAACTGCGCCAACTCCAAAGGCCGCGCCCGCTGCTGCTCACTCGATGGCCGAGGCATCACCGCTTAGGGGAACTACAGTACCTATGTCGCGACTCAGGAAAGTACTTTCCGAGCGTGCAGTCGCCTCGATGCAGCAGAGCGCTCAACTGACATCCGTGGTTGAAGTTGACGTTACTAAAATCGCTGAAATGAGACAACGTGTCCAGGCTGACTTCACTCAGAAGGCCGGGACAAAGCTTTCCTTTATGCCGTTCTTCACTCTTGCGGCTGCCGAGGCGCTAGCGGCTAACCCAATAATTAATGCGACCGTCGAAGATACCAACATTGTGTATCACGGTTCGGACCACATCGCATTTGCTGTCGACACCGAAAGAGGACTTCTAACGCCGGTGATAAAGGACGCAGCTACCATGTCGATCGCCACAATGGCGAAGGTGATTGCGGACATGGCCGAGCGCACGAGAACCAACAAGCTCACACCAGACGAACTCTCCGGCGGAACCTTCACATTGACAAATACTGGTAGCCGCGGAGCACTGTTTGACACACCGGTTGTTTTCTTGCCCCAGTCAGCTATCTTGGGCACCGGCGTCGTAACAAAGCGTGCAGCGGTGATCAAAGATGCTGACGGCAATGATGCTATTGGCATACGCTCAATGGTCTTCTTGGCCCTGAGCTATGACCACAGGATCATCGACGGAGCTGACGCGTCGCGCTACCTAATGCAGGTCAAGTCGAGGCTTGAGGCTGGCAATTTCGAAGCCAATCTCGGCATCTAGATGAAGATGGTTGAACTCCTTAGTAATGCCTGATTTTAAAAGAGTTGGACTCGACCCCGACTTCGTGGACTATCGCTCGGGCATGGAGATGCAGCTCAAAACCCATGCCGAAGTTGCGGCAAACATGAGGCCGAACACAGTCCTCCTACTCGAGCACAAGAGCGTCTACACAGCGGGTAAACGAACCGAGAAACACGAGCTGCCGAATGATGGTTCCGAATTTATCGAGACGAACCGTGGCGGAAAAATAACCTGGCACGGCCCAGGGCAGCTTATTGGTTACCCAATTATGCATCTCCCCCAGCCAATCGATGTCGTTGGATACGTCCGATGGCTGGAGAGCGTGCTAATAAAAGTCGCTGCCGAATTCGGGGTTACAGGAGAGCGCGTTGAAGGCCGAACAGGAGTCTGGGTAAACACTGAAGGGGGCTTCCAGAAGCTCGCGGCCATCGGGATTCGAGTTAGCGAAAAAGTAACCATGCACGGCTTTGCCCTCAACTGCAATAACTCACTGGACCCCTTCGATCACATTATTGCTTGCGGAATTGACGACGCGAAGGCCACAACTTTGTCCAAACTTGCTGGAATCGATATCACGCCAGCACAAGCAGCTACGCTTGTAGAGCAGCAGATGGGAGAAATACCGAATGTCAGAAGCTAAACCAGAGCGAAAACTGCTCCGACTGGAAGTTCGTAACAGTGAGGTTCCCATCGAGAGAAAACCCGATTGGATTAGAACCACAGCCAAAATGGGGCCTGAGTATCAAAAACTGCAAAGCCTTGTGAAGGAAAAAGAACTCCACACTGTTTGTCAAGAAGCCGGTTGCCCAAATATCTTCGAATGTTGGGAAGACCGAGAAGCGACATTCCTCATTGGCGGAAGCCAGTGCACGAGAAGGTGCGATTTCTGCCAAATTGACACAGGAAAGCCAGCCGCCTTCGACGCGGATGAGCCACGTCGAGTTGGCTCCTCAGTGAAGCAGATGAACCTCCGTTATGCGACCGTCACCGGTGTTGCTAGAGATGACCTTCCCGACGAGGGCGCTTGGCTGTACGCAGAGACAATCCGACAGATTAAGAAGCAGTCACCCGGCACCGGAGTTGAAATACTCATTCCAGACTTCTCAGGTCGACCAGAGCTTCTGCAGAAAGTATTTGATACCAAACCACAAGTATTCGCTCACAACGTCGAGACAGTGCCACGGATCTTCAAGAGGATTAGGCCGGCTTTCACCTACGATCGATCTCTAGATGTTCTAAGTCAAGGTAGAGAAGCCGGGATGGTAACCAAATCCAACTTGATTCTGGGTATGGGCGAGGAAATACCAGAGGTACTTCAGGCCCTGCAGGACTTACACGATGCAGGAACAGACATCATTACCATCACTCAGTACCTGAGGCCTTCTCCGAGGCATCATCCGGTCGAGCGCTGGGTCAAGCCTCAGGAATTCGTCGAGCTCTCACAGGCCGCCGAAGAAATTGGCTACCTAGGAGTCCTTGCCGGTCCATTGGTTCGATCAAGTTACCGCGCCGGAAGGCTCTGGGCCAAGTCGATGATGGCCAAGGGCCGCGAGATCCCCCAAGAACTTGAGCATCTAGCCGACAAAGTCGAGTTTGCGCAAGCAAGCGCAGTTGCCTGACTAAACTAATCTCCGTGGCTAAAGACAAGAAACCCCCAGGACGCTTCCGACAGCTGTGGCGCGTTTATAAAACGACGGCTAAATCTGACCCAACCTCGGCATGGCTCGCAGTTCTGACATTGCTGGTGTCCGTGGCAGTCGGTCTAGGTGTTGGAGTTTTGACCGGCGATGGAAACGTTTTCACGCTGGTGCTGTGGGGACTGTCCGGATTTATAACCGGGGTACTTTTGGCAATGATCGTCATGAGCAAGAAGGCCGAAAAGAACGCCTACATGCAAATCGAAGGTCAAGCTGGGGCCGTTGGTGCAGTGCTGGACTCACAAATAAAGCGCGGCTGGAGAACTTCCTCGATGCCGGTAGCCGTTAATGCCAAGACACGAGAAGCTATTTATCGCATGATAGGTCGCCCTGGTGTGGTTCTTATTTCAGAGGGGTCATCAGCCCGAGTGCAGCAAATGCTTGATGATGAAGCAAGAAAAGTTCTCAGATCAGTACCCGGCGCAGCGGTTCACAAAGTGAAGGTGACTGTAGACGACTCCGGAGTGAGAATTTATCGCCTGCTAAAACATGTTTACAAGCTGCCCAAATCTCTGAGCCGTGGTGAAGTAACTGCCGTATCAAACAGGCTTGCCGCTCTGGGCGCACACGCCTCTGTTCCCATTCCAAAAGGAATTGATCCCAATCGAGTTAGAGCACCAAAGCGCAAAGGTTAACATTTCTGAAACATAGACTCGTTATCTTTATCGCTGAGTAAGTAGTCATACCCGTAATTACCCAAGAGAGGTACCTCAATGTTCAAAACAGCCTCAGAGGCGCTGCAGTACATCAAGGAACACAACATCAAGTTTGTGGACGTTCGGTTTACTGACATGCCCGGTGTGCAACAGCACTTCAATCTGCCAGTTTCGCAAATTGATGAAGAATTTTTCGCAATTGGACAGCTATTTGATGCCTCCTCAATTCGTGGGTTCGCCTCCATTCACGAGAGTGACATGCAACTGATTCCGGATGTCACGACAGCGTGGGAAGACCCATTCCGAGTTGAGAAAACTCTGATCATGAACTTTGACATTTACAACCCTCGTAATGGTGAGCTGTACCACCGCGACCCCCGCCAGGTAGCTCACAAGGCCGAGCGCTACCTACAGTCGACCGGAATCGCCGACACCGCGTTTTTCGCTCCTGAGGCTGAGTTCTTCATTTTCGACGACGTTCGCTACGAAGTGAAGTCAAACACCGCCTTCCACATCGTTGACTCGATCGAAGGCGCCTGGAATTCCGCCAGGGAAGAAGAGGGTGGGAACCTTGGAAACAAGACACCTTACAAGGGTGGCTACTTCCCAGTCTCCCCAGTGGACCACTTGGCTGACATACGCGACGCGATCGTTCTTGAGCTGGAAGATGCTGGATTGAGCGTTGAGCGAAGCCACCACGAGGTAGGAACAGCTGGGCAGTGTGAAATCAACTACCGTTTTGACACTTTGGTAAAGTCCGCGGATGACCTTCTCAAGTTCAAGTACATCGTGAAGAATGTTGCCCACCAGTACGGTAAGACAGCGACCTTTATGCCAAAGCCATTGTTTAACGACAACGGTTCCGGCATGCACGTTCACCAGTCTCTCTGGAAAGACGGCAAGCCGTTGTTCTATGACGAGGCCGGCTACGGTTCCCTCTCCGATCTAGCCCGTTGGTACATCGGTGGAATCTTGAAGCACGCTCCAAGCTTGCTTGCCTTCACAAACCCTTCTATCAACTCTTACCACCGCCTGGTACCCGGCTTTGAGGCTCCAGTGAACCTTGTCTACTCCGCTGGAAACCGATCTGCCGCCATTCGTATCCCGATGACTGGTTCGAACCCGAAGGCTAAGCGAATCGAATTCAGGGCTCCAGACAGCTCTGGAAACCCTTACTTGGCTTTCGCCGCTCAGCTTATGGCTGGCCTAGATGGAATTAAAAACCGTATCGAGCCGCACGAGCCAGTTGATAAAGATCTCTACGAGCTACCTCCAGAGGAAGCCAAGATGATCCCTCAAGTTCCTGCGGACCTAGAGTCAGTGCTGAAGGCACTCGAGGCGGATCACGACTACCTCATGGAAGGCAACGTCTTCACAAAGGACCTCATTGAGAACTGGATCGACTACAAGCGCGAGAAGGAAATAAAGCCAATGGCGCAGCGACCTCACCCTTACGAGTTCGAGCTTTATTACGGAGTGTAAGACTTATCTGCATCAGAAAAAGCCGGGTGGATTTTCCACTCGGCTTTTTCTATTCCAGGAATAACTTCTGAAAAACTGCTCTAGATCGCCTCGTAACAGCAAGGTAGCGTTCCTCCAGCTCGGTGGCCGAGCCAGGCTCAAACTCCAAAATTCGTGCTATCGCCTCAAGCTTCTTCCTGTCAATCGGAAGCTCGTCGGATGCCTTATCCAAGGCAAGAACTTGCGCACTGCGCACTCGACTCGCCAGAATCCACGCGTCCTCCAGCACGTGTGAATCAGCGTCGTCAATGTGTCCGAGCTTGACTAAAGATGCCAAAGTGTCGAGTGTCGTGAGACTCCGCAGCTCAGGATTGCTTCCGGCGTATCTAAGCTGCATCAACTGGATTAGCCATTCCACATCACTTATAGCCCCGGGGCCAAGCTTCAGGTGTCTATTCGCGTCGATGCCTTTTGGAAGCCTTTCGTTTTCGACTCTTGCCTTAACCACACGCACAGATACGAGTTGTTTATCTGATAGCTCTTCGGGATAGCGATAGCTGTCGATGAGATTTGTGAATGCATCCCTAAGGTCCTGGGATCCGAACATGGGACGTGCTCGAAGAAGAGCCTGAAGCTCCCAGGTCTCCGCCCACTTTTGGTAGTAACCCTCGTAGGCGTTGAGCGATTTGATGCGCGGGCCATTTTTTCCTTCGGGGCGCAAATCAAGATCTAGCTCAAACTCCAAAATTGGGTCCTTGACGAGCCCTATGAACTCCCCAGTGAGGAGCTCGGCCATACTCTGAGCATTCGGACCATCGTCCCGATAGACGAGCATCACGTCAGCATCTGAACCAAAGCCAATCTCCTGACCTCCAAGACGACCCATGGCCACGATGCACACGTCCAAGTTGATGTCAGACTTGCGCCCCGCAATAACAAGCATTGACCCTAGATAAATCTCCGTGACCTCACTAAGAGCCATCGCCACTTGACGGACCTTGAGATTGCCAAGAGTGGAGCCAATGGCAATCCTTAGGACTTCCCTTCGGCGAATGAACTTCAGTCCTTCGGCCGCTTTTTCAAAACCTAAGTTCCTGGCCAAAAATGATCTCACCTCGGCCTCCAAGGCACTCCTGTCAGTGGGCCGAAGCTTGGATTCGTCAGCAAACCAAGCCGTTGATTCTGGAGTGTACTCAAGCAGTCGTGAAATGTAGACGGAGTTGGACAGCGCCTGCATAAGTCGCTCCGCGGCGCCCGACGAGTCTCGAAGCATCTTTAGAAACCAGTGCTTATCACCCAACAATTCGCTGAGCCTTCTGAAGCTCAGTAACGCTCCATCTGGATTCATGCCTTCGGCCATCCAGCGCAGCAGAACCGGAAGAAGGGAGCGCTGAATTGTAGCGCCACGTGACATCCCAAGACTGAGCGCCTTTAAGTGGCGCATGGCGCCCTTGGGGTCTGTAAACCCGAGGGAAACTAGTCGGCTCTCAGTCTCACTTGCCGTTAGCGAAATTTCACCCGGTGAAAGGGCGGCCGTAGCCGCCAACAATGGTCGGAAAAAGATCGTATCGTGAAGACCAGCAATCTCCTGGCGACTATTTGCCCAAATCTCTCGCAGATCGTCAGCGCTATGACGAGGATTGACACCGCGCGCAATTCTTCTTAGATCCGAAGAATCGGTTGGAACCAAATGAGCCCTTCGAAGCTTCACCAGCTGGAGCCTGTGCTCGATAACCCGTAGCAAGCGATATTGGCTCTGCAGCTCCAGCGCGTCATCTCGACCCAAAAGCCCAGCCTCGGCTAGAGCGTCAATTGCAGGGAATGTGCCTGAGTCTCGGAGGGTCTCGTCGACAACGCCGTGAACCAGCTGAAGAAGCTGAACGGTGAATTCGACATCACGAAGTCCCCCACGGCCCAATTTTATGTTGAGCTCTTTCTCCTCCGACGGGATTTGCTCGATAACGCGCTTGCGCATTTGCCTGGCGTGCTGCACCAAATTTGAACGTTCTCTGTCGCCCCAAATTTGGGACTTGACCTCCAAAAGGTATTGCTCTCCAAGCCCTTGGTCACCAGCTGCAAACCTGGCTTTTAGTAGCGCTTGGAACTCCCAAGGTTCAGCCCATTTCTTGTAGTGCGCGGCATGAGCGGCAACCGTTCTGACAAGCGCACCATTTTTGCCTTCTGGCCTAAGATTCGGATCAACCTCCCAAAGCCCGGGCTCCACCGCAGCCTCGTTGATAACCAGACCCAACCTCTGCGCCAATTGAGTTGCTGTTGGAATCGCATATTCATCTGGACCAGCGGCAACATAAATGACATCGACGTCACTCACATAGTTCAGTTCGTCTGCACCAGTTTTGCCCATCGCGATAATCGATAATTTAGTATTCTCGGATTTTTCTTGGGAAATCCTCCCGTCTGCCAGTAATTCCGACCTTGCCACGGTCAACCCGGCATCCAGGGCCGCATCAGCGAGCCTACTCAGGGCCTGTGTAACAACAACGACACCGTCAGAAGGATTTGACTGCGCCAAGTCCCAGTCGGCTATTGCCAGAAGCATGCTGCGATATGAAACACGAAGATCGAGTCTTGATTCGCAATTGAGAGTAAAGGTTGATGGCAGTGATTGAGTCTGACTAAACAGTGATAGTTCCGAAGGATGACGCGTCAGATACTCGGCCAAACCGTCGGATGCTCCGAGGATTGCTATCAAGCGCCTCGGACCTGACGACCCAGCAAGCGCCTTATGAATTAGTTTCGGGTGGTTCCTTGAAAGCTCCAGGAGTTGTGTCAGAGCCCTGTCCGGAGAGGCCGAAGTTTCAAAGGCAGATTCGCACCGCTGGTAGCTTGAGCCAAGAAGCTTCTCTAGCTCCCCCAAGTTTTCCCTGGCAACGCTCAGCGACTCAAAACCTAATCGAACTATGTCACTTAGTGACGTGACTCTACCGATAACCATTTAGAGAGTTTTTAAGTTTTGATCAATCTCATACGGAGTCACCTGAGCGCGATAATCCGCCCATTCGTTGCGCTTGTTAGCAAGCACGAAGTTGAAAACTGACTCCCCCAATACCTCGGCGGCAAGCTCGGAGCCCTCAAGCTTCTTAATGGCGTGGTCTAGAGACTGAGGTAGCGCCTCAATGCCCATTGCACGCCGCTCCTGATAAGACAGCGTCCAAACGTCCTGCTCAGTCTCATCCTCAAGCTGATATTCATTCTCTATGCCCTTGAGCCCCGCGGCCAACAGCAAAGAATAAGCCAGATATGGGTTAGCTGCCGAGTCCATTGCTCGATATTCAATTCTCGTGCTTTGGGACTTTTCAGGCTTGTGAAGTGGAACGCGGACTAGTGCACTTCTATTGTTGTGTCCCCAGCTGACGTAGCTAGGAGCCTCACCACCACCCCACAGCCTTTTATAGCTGTTCACATACTGATTCGTAACCAGAGTTATCTCGGGAGCGTGGCGAAGAATGCCCGCCATGAACTGCCTGGCCGTGTTTGACAGGTGGTACTTTGCGGCAGGGTCAAAGAATGCATTCTTGTCCCCTTCAAATAAAGAGAAATGAGTGTGCATTCCTGAGCCGGGGTGGTTAGTGAAAGGTTTTGGCATGAAGGTTGCATAAACACCCTGCTCGATTGCCACCTCTTTGATTACTGTCCGAAAAGTCATTATGTTGTCTGCCATTGTCAGCGCATCGGCATATCTCAAGTCGATTTCGTTTTGTCCAGGACCGCCCTCGTGATGCGAGAACTCAACCGAGATGCCCAACTGCTCGAGCATTGTCACGGCTCTTCTTCTAAAGTCATGAGCCGTGCCCCCAGGCACATTGTCAAAATAGCCCGCGTTATCGACTGGAACTGGTTCTCCAGAGGCGTCGACACTACTCGACTTCAACAGGTAAAACTCAATTTCAGGGTGAACGTAAAAACTAAAACCCATGGATGCTGCTTTTGCCAGCGTCCTACGCAAAACATTTCGTGGATCGGCAGCTGCAGGCTGTCCATCGGGGGTTGCAATGTCGCAGAACATCCTTGCCGCGGGATCAACTGTGCCCCTCCAAGGAAGAATCTGGAAGGTCGCCGGATCTGGGATGGCCAGCATGTCCGCTTCAGAGTTTCTGGCAAGCCCCTCTATGGAGGAACCATCAAAACCTATGCCCTCTGCGAAGGCACCCTCTATCTCTGCGGGGGCAACAGCCACCGATTTCAGAGACCCGGCAACGTCCGTAAACCAGAGCCTGATGAACTTAACACCGCGCTCTTCAATGGTTCTTAACACAAACTCTTGCTGCTTGTCCATATTTCCTCCTGACACTGGTAATAGGCTATCGGTTGTGACGTCAATAAAAGTAGCATTTGCCCAGACAAACCCAGTGGTGGGCGACGTTGCCCATAACCTCGAACAACTCCTGAAATATGCCGAACTAGCTGCAGGCAAGGCCGATGTGCTGGTCTCAGGAGAGCTTGCGATGTCGGGCTATCCGCTGGGAGACCTGAGTTACCGCGAAGACGTGATTCATCGTTCAGAAAAAGCCCTGCAAAAGCTGGTTGACGCGTCTAACGCACCTATGTTTTCAGACCTGTACTTTGTCGTCGGTCATGCCACGCTAGCCGCTTCCAAGTTCACGCACATTCAGTCCTCCAGGGCAATAGCCCACAATTCGGCCAGCGTAATTCACGGGGGCAAGCTCATAGGTACTTATCACAAGCAGGTTTTGCCCAACTATGACGTGTTCGATGATTGGCGAAACTTTGTTCCTGGTAACCAAGAACTAATTTTTGAGGTGCGCGGAACCAAATGCGCAGTAGCCATTTGCGAAGACATATGGGATCTGAGCTCGACCCGACCAGCAGCACTCAGAAAAGCGGGCGTTGAACTGCTAATTGTTCCAAACGGTTCTCCTTATACTCGCGAAAAGTCATCCGAGAGGCGCGTAGCGGCCAGGAAGTTTCAAGATAATTTCGCCGTTGCTTACGCCAACCTGTCCGGCGGGCAAGACGAACTAGTTTTTGACGGCGGGAGCTTCTTACTTGACTCAAGCGGCACGGAAGTTCAAAGAGCTCCCTTTGAAGAGGGTTGCTTCTATGAAACCACCAACGACCTACAACCGGTGGTAGACGACGATCTGTCCACACTATGGAAAGCCTTAGTTACAGGGTTACGCGACTACTGCAGAAAGACTAACCAAACGAAATTGGTTCTAGGTCTAAGTGGCGGTATTGACTCGGCACTGTCCGCGGCAATTGCGGTCGAGGCCGTTGGTGCCGCGAATGTAATAGGCGTCGCCTTGCCCTCTCGCTATTCGTCGGATCATTCCGTAACGGATGCGAAAAAGCTAGCGGCAAACCTCTCAATTGAACTTCGGGAGATCCCTATTGATACGGTGCATAAGGCCTTTGAGTCTTCCCTGGACTTCAGCGACTTGGCCGGAGAAAACCTACAGGCAAGAATCCGAGCAGTACTACTCATGGGTATCTCCAACACTGATAATGCTCTTCTTCTATCGACAGGCAACAAGTCAGAGATCGCGGTTGGGTATTCGACCATGTACGGCGACAGCGCGGGCGGATTTGCGCCTATAAAGGACCTCTTTAAATCAGATGTTTGGAGAGTTTCTTCCTGGCTAAACAATCGCGGCAACAGCGAGTTGATTCCTGAGAACTCGATAACCAAGGAGCCTAGTGCAGAACTACGACCCGATCAGATTGACACCGATTCACTTCCCGACTACAAGATTCTCGATCAAGTCCTAGCGCTTCTCATTGAACAATCCGCAACGATTGACCAAGTAATTGACAGCGGTCACCCCAGACAGCTGGCTGAAAAAATCGAAGGTATGGTCAGGGCCTCAGAATGGAAACGTTCTCAAGGCGCCATCGGAACGAAAACTACGGCGATTGCATTCGGCTTCGGACGCAGGGTTCCTATCACGACGAGGTTTACCGAACTATGAAAATCAGGACAAGCACTCTTTCTGAGCTTAAGACCAAAGGCATTCGATTTGCGGCGCTAACCAGCTACGACATGCATACGGCCAGCATCTTTGATTCCGCTGGGATAGAAGTTTTATTGGTTGGTGATTCAGCGAGCGACAATGTCCTGGCCAATCAAGGCACCTCCCCGATCACTCTTGACGAAATGATCCCCTTTGGAAGGGCGGTAGCAAGAAGCGCTAAAAACTCACTTGTGGTCTTCGATTTGCCCTTCGGTAGCTACGAAGTCAGTGCTGAACAAGCACTAATAACTTCTATCCGAGCCATGAAGGACACTGGCGCGGCAGCTGTAAAACTCGAGGGGGCAAAGATTGATCAAATTTCAAGAATTGTGGATAACGGTATCCCCGTAATGGGTCACGTCGGCTTCACCCCTCAGACACTGCACGGACTGGCTGGCTACAAGGTCCAAGGCAGAGATCAGGAAAATGCAGATCGCCTTATGGCTGAGTGCCTGGCGATTCAAAAAGCCGGAGCCTTCGCAATCGTGTTGGAGATGATCCCCGCAGCCTTGGCTAGAGACATCTCTATCGCGCTAGAGATACCAACGATCGGGATCGGCGCTGGATCGGAATGCGACGGCCAAATACTGGTCTGGCAAGACTTTGCAGGATTAGGCGAAAGATCGCCAAAGTTTGCGAAGAAATACCTCAACCTCAGTGAATCGCTGCGGACTGCCGCAATGGAGTACCGATCCGAAGTGCAGAATGGCAGCTTTCCTACAATTGACCAGCAGTTTTAGTCTTCCCACTTCTTTTCATCTTCTTCTCGAAGCGCTTTTGCCCTTGCTATTAAGGTCTCTGGGCCAGCCTTCGCGCTCTCAAAATCCGGAAACGGCCCGATGCGATCTAGCGAAAGAGACTGCGGTCCGCTCTCTACAAGTTGAGTTTTTATGTTAAACCAGAATTCAGGCTTGTCGGACAATGTGCCTCCTGTATTACGAAATCAAAAATAGACTAATGCCATGCCAAAAGCTCACAATTCCAGTCTTATCCCCGGGAAAATATCAATACCGCGAATCGTACCTTCAAACATAGCTAGACCAGAGTATGTTGGAAAGAGCGCACCCGCCAAGCACAAAGGTGGAGACAAGTACGACAAAGAGACTATTCAAAAAATTCGCGTAGCAAGCAAGCTCGCCGCACAAGCCCTCGAAGTTGTTCTCGCAGCAGTAAAACCAGGCGTAACCACAGATCGGCTGGACCAGATAGGGCACGAATTCCTTGTAGACCACGGAGCCTATCCCTCAACGCTTGGCTATCGGGGGTTCCCAAAGTCTCTCTGTAGCTCTTTGAATGAAGTGATTTGCCATGGCATACCGGATGACACAATTATCGAAGAGGGTGACCTTGTAAACATTGACATAACCGCTTTTCTCAACGGAGTCCACGGAGATAACAACGGAACTGTGATTGCAGGAGAAGCGTCAGAAGAAATCAAGCTGTTAGTGGAGCGCACTCAAGAAGCGATGATGCGAGGCATAAAAGCCGCAATTCCCGGTAGAGAGGTCAACATTATCGGGCGAGCTATTGAGAGCTATGCGAAGCGCTTCAACTACGGAGTCGTTCGTGACTTCACCGGCCATGGCGTTGGAACTAGCTTCCACACCGGCCTGATAATTCCACACTACGACGAACCGGCTTACAGGGATCTAATAGAGCCCGGGATGGTGTTCACGATTGAACCCATGCTTACGCTCGGATCCCAAGATTGGGACATGTGGGACGATGGTTGGACCATCACGACCAAAGACAAAAAATACTCCGCGCAATTTGAGCACACGATCTTGATAACCGAAACCGGCCCAGAAATACTTACGGAGGCCTAGATGACAAGCATTTCAATCGGTATTGACGTAGGTGGAACCGGGATTAAGGCAGCACTGGTTGACACCTCAACTGGAGAGCTGGCCTCATCAAGAATTAGAATTCCGACGCCCGACGGCGCAGAGCCCGATGCTGTTGCACAAATTTGCAAAGAACTTATAAGCCAACTCGAGGCTCCCTTAAATGCCTTGGTCGGTGTGTGTCTTCCGGCAGTTGTCACACATGGCATTACAAGATCGGCCGCCAACATTAGCGATAGCTGGATCGACTTGAGTGCCGAAGATCTACTTACAGCTGCACTCGGGCGTAAGGTCCACGTGCTAAACGATGCCGACGCGGCCGGAGTCGCCGAAATGACCTACGGTGCCGGACGAAATGCAAGCGGCGTCACAATTATGGCCACTCTCGGAACAGGTATTGGTTCAGCACTTTTTATAGAGAAGGCGCTGGTCCCGAATACTGAGTTTGGACACCTGGACATTGGTGAATACTTAGACATTGAAAGCTATGCATCATACGGTGCCTACGACCGTGACCAGATCTCACCAGAACAATGGGGCCAGCGACTGGAGAAGTTCTTCGCGCACTTAGAAAAGCTATTTAGCCCTGATTTGTTTATAGTCGGCGGTGGAGCCAGCAAGTCCCACGAAGAGTTTTTTCCATTTATCAAGATCAAGACTGCAATTGTCCCTGCTGGCACGAAGAATGCGGCCGGTATCATCGGCGCTGCAACTATGGCAGTGCAGTACTTATAAGAGGTGAGATGGGCCGGCCGATACGCCGGGTTCTGTAATGCCTAAGCACTGACGGCCATCTATCTCGGCCACAAATTGCTAAGTGGCTCTAGCGACCTACCCGAAGACTAAACGAGCAGTCCTTAGCGTCTTCTTACTTGGTCTTGCTCCCGGTGAGGTTTACCTAGCCGAACTAGTCTCCTAATTCGCTGGTGGTCTCTTACACCACCGTTTCACCCTTACCCCCTAAGGGGCGGTTTACTTTCTGTTGCACTATCTCTTGGGTTACCCCAGGTGGGCGTTACCCACCACCGTGCTCTTTGGAGCCCGGACGTTCCTCGGCAATGCCGCGACCGTCCAGCCGACCCATCTCGTCACCAAGACTAGCCCTGAATCAGATGGGCGCAAGAGTTGATGGTGAATGTTTCTATGAAACCGGTCCCGAAGAACCGGTAAATACTGATCCCGCCGGGGGCAAAGTTTATGTTCCAGTAGCTTGACTCTGCTGACCGCTGGGCTAACTTCGCAATCACCCTAGATGGCATCATGTGCGTCACCAGTATCACGGTATTGCCCTGATTCGAACGCACTACCTCAGACACTAGTTCGGAAACTCGCTCTTCAAGATCCAGTATCGACTCTCCGCCTGGAGGTCGTTGACTCATCGAGGCGCGCCACTTTGCAACTTCCTCGGTTGACTCAATCTCCATTGCGTTCATGGACATGCCATCCCAGTCCCCAAAGGCAATCTCCCTTAGCCGCTCGTCAGGCTTTCCAGCTACTCCTTCGGCTCCAGAAAGAGCCTCGGCAGTTTGAGAAGTCCGCTTCATGGGAGAGTTGATTATTGATGCCACGGGTGGAAGGTCAAAAAAGCTCAGCAGAGGTGAAACGGCGGCGGCGGCCAGCATTGCTTCTTTGAGGCCTTTTTCATTCAGCCCCATGTCTTCCCCGTCGCCCCCGGCAATCACATTGGCCGAGGTGCTCTTCGTGCTACCGTGCCTGACGACCACAAGAGTTGTGGGTTCTATTTTTTGCCTCGGTGCCCGAATGCTTCTTGGCTGAATGGCCGAAAACGGAAGAGCTGACTCCTCGCTATGAAAGTCACCCTGGTCTAGTGCCCTGTTGGCATTAGCGTCTGCGAGGGTGTTTTTATCTCTTGGGATCCACTCGAGCTTCACGTCGAAGGCCCCCAATAATTGACTGGCCTCAAAAACTAATTCCCTGATCTCCGGGCTCTTGACCTTCCAGCGACCACTTAGCTGTTCAACGACTAATTTTGAATCGAGTCTGATGGTAACCAAACGGTGCTCAGTTGTAGTTAAAAACCTGAGTGCAGCAATTACACCCTGATACTCAGCGTAGTTATTTGTCTGGCTTCCTAAGCCCTCTCCGAAATCGGCAATTGTGCTACCAGCCTGATCCTGAATGTGGACGCCATAGGATGCTGGTCCTGGGTTTCCCCTCGACGCTCCATCGCAGTAAACAAAAATCATTGTGGAGCCTCAGGTCACTCTCGCACCAAGATTGCGCTGCACTCCGGGCAGGTTGCAAGCTCGTCATGAGCGATTGCTCGAATCGCGCCGAGGGCCGTTGAAGTCAGGTTCATGTTGCAAGCCCCGCAGGTCGAGCCACGCAGCGACCCAATGGCAGATCCTCGCTTACTCAACCTTTCAAACAACTCGACAAGAGCGGAATCTATCGAAGATCGGTTTTTCTCCGTAAGTCCCCTAAGTCCTGACAGCTCGAGGGTCACTCTTGCCAAAGATCTATTCGCATCATCAGTCGCCATTTTTAGGTCTTCCTGAAGCGCTTCGCGGCCTAACTGAGTTTCATTCTGCACGGCCTTAGAATCTTCCACACGCTCCATCTGCAGCAACTGGGCTTCCTCAAGCTCGCCCTTACGCTTTCCAAGTGTCACTAGCTCGTGCTGGATGCCCGTAATTGTCCTAGCATCCGCGGATTGAGTCAGTCGCTGCTCGTCCCTAGCAATTCGAGCCTCGACTAACTCAAGATCAGCCTCCGAGCGGCGTAAGTCTCGTTCTATTTCTTCATGGTTACTTAGCATCTGGCTGGCTTGAGAGCTCAACAGCAGAAGTGCTTCGCGAATGCTCTCAGATTCTTCCCCCGCAGCAATCTTTTCTGCTTGGGCTTCGAGCTTGCGAATTTGAAATACTTGCTGATTAAAAATCATCAGAACAGGTAGTTGCCTCGGATCTATTTTCATTGCATCACCACAAAATTCCAAGGGTCGGTCGACAAATCACTGACGATAAAACTAACAGAATCAAACTTATCACTGAGCTGTTCCTGAGCGACCTCAAGCCATAGCCACTCCGCCGCCCAGTGGGCGATGTCCATTAGCGCGGGGCCATTTGTCAACTTGGTCTGCTCGACAAAATCTTGAGATGGGTGGTGCCTTAGATCAGAGGTGATGAAAAGATCAAGATTTGCCCCTTGAGCAAGGTTCAAATAGCTGTCGCCCGCTCCAGCAACCAAGCCAACCTTGGAAATCATACGATTAGGGTCCCCCGCAACCCTGAGCCCCTGCGCAACTGAAGGAAGCACTTTGGCTGCCGCTCGAGCAAAGTCCAATAGCGTGACTGGCTCTTTAAGGGTCCCAACAACCCCCTGCTTAGTCTCGGAATCCAGGAAATCGAGTGAAATCAGGCCAAGATTCTTCGCTAGGGTCTGCGAGACGCCATTGGGGACAAAATCAGCATTCGTGTGAGCCGAGAAAACCGCCAGGTCGTTCTTGATTGCGAATGCTGCCTCTGAGCCCTTCGCCGAATCCTCACGAAGAGTATGCGTGCCCCTTAGGAACATCGGGTGATGCGACAAAATAAGGTTCGCTCCGAGGTCCTTGGCGTGCGCCAGAACATCTACTGTCACATCAACGCTTAGAACGACCGTATGCACTTCAGAGGATAGGTCCCCGATCATCAACCCGGACCTGTCCCAGTCCGCAACTTCTGACTCAGGCCAAAGCAAATTGAAGTGGTTGACAAGAGAGGATAACTTTTCCATGTCTTCAGCCAATCAAATTAGTGCTTCGTGATTTGTGCCGCATTTCAGGCTTATGGATTCGCTAAATAACGACCAAGCCGTTCGAGTGGGCCCTACCGGGCTCGAACCGATGACATCCACGGTGTAAACGTGGCGCTCTACCAACTGAGCTAAAGGCCCCTCGCGAAATCTTACTACCAAACTGTTAGCTTATAGAAGCTCAAGCGCCTTTTTGTAGGAATCAAGATCTCGGGGCTCCCCTGGAGAGGTGATGAACTTCGCCACTAGTTCGCCGGACTTGGCGATTACAAAGGTACCTCGAGTGGCATGCCCGCGGTCCTCAAGGAATACGTCGTACAACTTGGTTACGAGACCGTGCGGCCAAAAATCTGCCAGTAGCTGGAACCCATACCCCTGATCTTCAGCGAACTTTGCTTGAGTGAACTTATTGTCGACTGAAATGGCAAGCAGCTCGACCTCCGCCGACTCAAAAGTGGAGAGATTGTCTCTGAGTTCACATAGCTCTTCGGTGCAAGTGCCCGAAAAAGACAGCGGATAAAAAACGAGAACTACCGGTTTTTTACCCTCGAAATCACTTAGCGTTACGACCTCACCAAACTGATTGGTGAGAGAGAAATCTGGGGCTTTGTCCCCGACAGAAATTGACATATATTCTCCCTTTACATATTTGAGATTATCTACCCTGAAAAACCGACAGGGTGTCGGACAGATTTCTAAGTCCTATGTAGACTTTAGAGGCTCACACAAGAGCATAAGGAATCCAGGCCACGAAAAGAGGCTTCAGTGTCGCACAACAACCAAGATGCATACGTCCCGCCATCCCCGGACCGCGATCCACAAGAGACGGCGGAATGGCTTGAATCACTTGACGCCCTTGCGAAAGCCCACGGTCGTGGTCGCGCAAGAGAAATTATGCAGTCGCTCCTGCGTAGATCTCACGATCTTCAGCTGAATGTGCCCCTAATACCTACTACTGATTACATAAACACCATTTCTCCAGAAGACGAGCCGGATTTCCCCGGCGACGAACAAATAGAACGTACCTACCGTGCTTGGATGCGCTGGAACTCGGCCATCATGGTGCACCGAGCCCAGCGACCCGGTATTGCCGTCGGCGGGCACATCTCCTCGTTTGCTTCGAGCGCTTCGCTCTACGAAGTCGGTTTCAACCACTTTTTTAAGGGGCATGATCACCCGGCTGGGGCGGATCAAATTTTCATTCAGGGTCACGCATCACCAGGCCCATACGCTCGGGCCTACTTGGAAGACAGACTCAGTGCAGAAAAGCTGGACGCCTTCCGGCAAGAGAAGTCTCAACCCGGAGGCGGGCTGCCCTCATACCCTCACCCAAGACTGCTTCCGGAATTCTGGGAATTCCCGACGGTGTCAATGGGGCTGGGTCCTATCAATGCGATTTACCAAGCGCAATTTAATCGCTACCTTCAGGGACGTGGTTTCAAGGACACCAGCGAGCAGCACGTTTGGGCATTCCTGGGGGACGGCGAGCTCGACGAGGTTGAATCAAGGGGCGCCTTGCAGCTTGCTGCGAATGACAGCTTAGATAATCTGACGTTCGTAGTTAACGCCAACCTGCAGCGTCTGGATGGACCTGTTCGAGGTAATGGCAAAATAATCCAAGAGCTAGAAAGTTTCTTCCGAGGTGCCGGCTGGAACGTAATAAAAGTCATCTGGGGCAGGGAATGGGATCCTTTACTACAGCAGGATGCTGACGGTGCACTGGTTGACCTTATGAACCGAACTCCAGATGGCGACTATCAGACTTATAAGGCCGAATCCGGAGCCTTCGTAAGAGAAAACTTCTTCGGCAGAGACCCCAGAACAGCCAACATGGTGGGATCCATGACTGACGACCAAATTTGGGGCCTCAAGCGCGGAGGGCACGATTATAAGAAAATCTATGCCGCCTACAAGGCCGCGACAGAGCATAAGGGCCAGCCAACAGTAATAATAACCAAAACCGTAAAGGGCTATGGTCTGGGTAAGAGCTTTGAAGGTCGCAATGCCACCCACCAGATGAAAAAGCTCACTCTCCAGAATCTAAAAGATTTCCGAGACGAAATGCGCGTGCCGATAACCGATGCACAACTGGAATCGGATCCATACCAGCCGCCTTACTACCACCCCGGCAGAGATGCCCCGGAAATTCAGTACATGCACGAGCGTCGCAAAGAGCTTGGGGGTTACCTCCCTGAACGAAGAAGCAAGTACGTAAGCTTCGAGCTCCCAACCGATAAGGCTTACGCCTCACCTCGCAAGGGCTCCGGCAGCCAGGAGATAGCAACAACTATGTCTTTCGTGAGAATGCTCAAGGATCTTCTAAAATCTGAAGGCTTCGGCGAGCGCATATCGATGATCATCCCGGACGAGGCCCGAACTTTTGGAATGGACGCCTTCTTCCCGACGGCAAAAATTTACAATCCAAACGGTCAGAACTATCTATCAGTCGACCGAGAGCAGCTCCTGAGCTACAAAGAAGCGACGAACGGACAAATACTTCACACCGGAATCAATGAGGCCGGCTCACTTGCCGCATTTACCGCGGCTGGTTCCAGTTACTCGACTCACGGACAGCCGATTATTCCGTTCTACGTCTTCTACTCAATGTTTGGATTCCAGCGGACAGCGGACGCCATGTGGCTAGCCGGCGACCAGATGGTCAGAGGCTTCCTGATAGGAGCCACTGCCGGGCGTACCACTCTGACTGGCGAAGGCCTGCAACACGCCGATGGCCACTCCCCTGTTTTGGCAAGCACAAACCCCGCCGTTATCAGCTACGACCCTGCTTACGGCTACGAAATAGGGCACATAGTTCGAACTGGAATTGAACGCATGTACGGTGGCGAACACCCGGATCCAAACGTCATGTACTACCTAACCGTTTACAACGAGCCCGCTCTGCAGCCAGCAGAGCCTGAGGAAGTCGATGTTGACGGGATCATTAGAGGGATACACCTCGTAGGCAAAAATGCAGCATCAGGTCACAAGGCAAAGATTCTTGCATCTGGAGTAGCCATTCCATGGGCACTTGAGGCGCAACAGCTATTGCTCGAGTGGGGGGTCTCCGCTGATGTTTGGTCGGTCACCAGCTGGACTGAGCTGAGAAAAGACGGACTAGCCTCGGATGAAAAAAGATTCCTGTACCCGAATCAAGACTCAACGATGCCGTACCTAACAGGTAAGTTAGCGGACTCCGAAGGCCCAACTCTTGGTGTCACCGACTTTATGCACTCGGTCGCAGACATGATCAGACCATGGATTTCCGGAGACTACGCCACCTTAGGAGCCGATGGCTTTGGATTCTCCGATACCAGAGCAGCTGCACGACGGTACTTCAAAATTGACGGACCCTCGATCGCAGTTAGAGTGCTGGAGCAGTTAGTTGCCGAGCAGAAAATTGACTCGTCAATTCCTCAGTTAGCGATTGACAAGTATCGCTTGCACGATGTTGCGGCCGGAACAAGCGGGACAGCCGGTGGAGACTCCTAAGCATCTTGCGTGGCTGAACTCCATTGCCGGGGAGTTGGCCACCGCGACTCTTATTCGGCTCGACGAAACGCTGCCCTGGTATCGAAGCATGCCGCCCGTTCGAAGAGCAGCGATAGGCGGTGTTGCCCAGACGGGTATCACCAGTTTTATCAGTTGGTATAAAGATCCGAAGGCCCAGCCCTGGGTAGCTGCGGACGTATTTGGTAGTGCTCCAAGAGAACTTCTACGTTCCATTTCACTCCAAGAAACCCTCCAGGTTATTCAAGTTGTAGTGGAGATGGTTGAGGAGACGGTCCTCAAGGAGCACCCTGACCTTCACAACGCGGTTCTTAAATACTCGAGGGACTTGGCCTTCAGCGCCGCAGACGTTTACGCACGTGCCGCTGAGGCTCGTGGACTCTGGGATGCCAGACTGGAAGCCCTGGTTGTCGATTCGATTATTAGCGGTGAAACATCCCAGGAAATTAGCTCACGCGTCGCTGCGCTCGGCTGGCAGGCGGACGGGGCCGTGGCGGTATTGCTCGGTTCCACACCCTCAAGCGAAGACCCCGATGGCGTCCGCAAGACAGCTAGGAAACTTTCCGCCGACGTCCTGGTTGGAATTCAAGGTAGACGGCAAGTCGTCGTAGTTGGACTCATGGAGCCAACAACTGATGCAGAAATAAAGATATATGAAACGGCCGAGGCGCTAGAGCAATACTTTGGGGCTGGGCCGCTTGTGCTAGGTCCAACGGTACTGAGCGTCTCCGATGCATCAAAGTCGGCTAAAGCTGCTCTATCAGCCCTCGCCGTCGCCCCAACTGTTGGCTCGAGCACCCGCCCAATCCCGGCTGACAAGCTACTGCCGGAAAGAGCTCTAGCGGGCGACCCGTTAGCTAAGCAGTCAATGATGGATAAGTTTTACGTGCCCCTCGCAGATTCTCAATCTGACTTGCTCTCCACTCTCCGGGCTTATCTTGAATGCGGTCGGTCTTTGGAGGCAACTTCCAAGCAGCTATTTGTTCACGCGAACACAGTTAGATATCGACTAAAACGAATACAGGAAATTATTATCGAAGACCCAACTGCCCCTAGATCTGCCTTTATGCTGCAAATAGCCCTTGCGCTAGGTGCAATAAGCGATAGCGAATCGGGACTTAGAAGATGACAATGTGGATCGCCGCGTGCCCAGGTCAAGGCTCCCAGTCAGCCGGTTTTCTTGGCCCATGGCTTACAGAAGTCCAAGGGTTCCGGTCCGAGTTGGAAAAACTTTCATCGGCCAGCGGCCTTGACCTTGTGAGCCTGGGAACCACAGCGGACGACGCCCAAATTAAGGACACGGCGATTGCTCAGCCGCTTATCGTGGCCTCTTCAATTGCCGCCTACAGGACATTGTTTCGCGACTCCCCCGTCGCGGGAGTTCTCGGTCACTCGGTTGGCGAATTTGCAGCTGCCGCAATAACCGGAGTTATTTCGGACGAGGAAGCTATCAGGCTTGTGGCTATCCGTGCCCGAGCAATGGCTAAGGCTGCTGCCGAGCAGCCAACAAGCATGGCGGCAATCCTTGGCGGAGACTCCACTGAAGTAATGCTTGCGGTTCGAGAAATAGGTCTTGAGATAGCCAATCACAATGGTGCCGGCCAACTGGTTGCTGCAGGAGACAAAGGCAAGATAGCTCTCCTAATTGCTTCACCACCAACCAAAACTCGAGTTATTGAGCTTAAAGTGGCAGGTGCCTTCCACACCAGCTACATGGATTCAGCTCGCCTGGAGTTGGCCGAGGCAGTTCGCGAAGTCGCTGTATCGGATCCGATAATGAAGCTTTGGAGCAACGTCGATGGTCAACTCTGTGGCAGTGGACAAAAATTTATTGACTCTCTTGTCAGCCAGGTAACAGCGCCTGTTCGTTGGGACTTGTGCATGGCCAACCTTCCAGAAGAGCAGTTCGATTTTGTTGAATTACCTCCTGCCGGAGCACTCACGGGACTAGTAAAAAGAGCGGTCCCCAATGCGAACCCGATAGCCTTGAAGGTGCCAACTGATTTCGAGAGGGTTATTAAATGAAACAGCTCCAAGAATCCATTCCGGTGGCCCACACCCGCATTTATGCTCTGGGCGCCGCAAGAGGAAATCAGGTTGTGACCAACGATGATATAGCTGGCCCGATTGATTCTTCTGACGAGTGGATTAAGCAGCGGACCGGAGTGGCAACACGGACCAGAGCCGCCGAAGATCAGTCCCTGATGGACCTGGCTGTGGAGGCATCAAAAGAGGCAATAGCAAAATCTGGCGTTGACCCAAACGAAATAGGTGCGGTCATCCTGGCCACCATTTCGTTTCCCTACCAAACCCCCTCTGGCGCCTCGTTACTGTCGGAGCTGGTTGGAGCTCACGATGCGGCGGCCTATGACATTTCCGCAGCCTGCGCAGGTTATTGCTACGGCATAGCCCAGGCGGATGCTTTAGTTCGTTCTGGATTGTGCAAATACGTACTGGTAGTCGGTGCCGAGAAGCTTTCAGACTTTATCTCACCAACTGACAGAACCATAAGTTTCCTTCTTGGAGACGGTGCTGGCGCCGCAATAGTTGGCGCTAGCGATCACCCTGGAATTTCTAAGACGATTTGGGGTGCTGACGGTTCAAGCTGGGACAAAGTCGGCATGACCGGATCTATCTTGGACTTCCGAGACGGCAAAACTCCATGGCCAACCCTTACTCAAGAAGGCCAGACCGTATTTCGCTGGGCCGTTTGGGAAATGTCCAAGGTGGCCAAAGAGGCCCTTGACGCTGCAGGTATCGAAGCAAGCGATCTAAGTGCTCTGGTCATGCACCAAGCAAACTTGAGAATCATAGACGAGTTCGCAAAACAGATGAAGCTTCCAGATTCCGTGGTTATCGCCAAGGACATTGTGGAGACTGGAAACACCTCCGCTGCCTCCGTTCCGCTCGCAATGCACCGGATTCTCGAAGAGAAAAAGGTAGCGAGTGGAGGATATGCGCTGCAAATTGGTTTCGGCGCGGGGCTCACCTTCGCGGCCCAAGTTGTAGAACTCCCATAAGATAATTCAGTTACTAACGAAGCAATTAGGAGAAACCCACATGGCACATACACAGCAAGAGGTACTAGCTGGACTAGCCGAGCTCGTCAACGACGAGACTGGTATCGCAGCAGAAGCTGTTCAAATGGAGAAGTCGTTCACCGACGACTTAGACATCGATTCGATATCGATGATGACTATCGTGGTCAACGCCGAAGACAAGTTCAGCGTAAAAATCCCAGATGAAGAAGTAAAGAACCTAATCACTGTGGGCGACGCGGTGAGCTACATAACGGCGAATCAAGACTAAAATGCGGCGCGTAGTTGTTACAGGCATGGGGGCGACAACTCCCCTTGCCGGTGACGCCATGGCAACTTGGGAAGCGCTCTTGCGGGGGGAAAGTGGAGTATCTACGCTAGAGCAGGACTGGGTTGCTAAGTACGAACTGCCAGTAACATTCGCCGGTCAAGCGATGATAGCTGCCAGCACTGTTCTCAGCCCGCAAGAAGCCAAAAGACTGGATCCCTCCAGCCAATTCGCTTTGATTTCGGCCAGAGAGGCCTGGGCAGACGCCGGAAATCCAGAAGTGGACCCGGAGCGACTGGCAGTCGACTTTGCCACAGGCATTGGCGGAGTACAGACTCTTCTGGACGCGTGGAGTACTCTCCAAGAGCGTGGGCCAAGACGAGTGCTGCCTATGACTGTTCCGATGCTTATGCCGAACGGACCAGCGGCAGCAATCGGTATGGCGCTGGGCGCTAAGGGTGGAGCAAGAACAGCTGTTAGCGCATGTGCATCAGGAAACGAGGCAATCGCCAACGCTTTCCATAGAATTCAACGAGGCGAGGCCGATGTTGTAGTTGCCGGCGGTGCCGAAGCAGCCATCCATCCGCTTCCGATAGCGGCCTTCGCTGCCATGCATGCGTTGAGCAAGAAAAATGACACGCCTGAGGCGGCATCTAGGCCCTACGACACTGACCGAGACGGATTCGTGATGGGTGAGGGCGCAGGCGCTCTAGTTCTAGAGTCACTGGAGTCCGCACAGTCTCGGGGAGCAAAAATCTACTGCGAAATCGTCGGTGGCTCCGTAACAAGTGATTCTTATCACATCACGGCGCCAGATCCCGAGGGTGCTGGCGCGGCGAGAGCAATGTTAGACGCTTTGAAACAGGCAGACGCGTCAATTTCAGATGTCGAACACGTCAATGCCCACGCAACATCTACGCCAGTCGGGGACATTGCCGAGTACACGGCTATAAATAGAGTTTTTGGAGCACACACGGACAACCTGGTGATAGCCGCTACCAAGGCTTCCACCGGACACCTGCTTGGCGGCGCCGGAGCAATCGAGGCCATCTTTACGATTTTGGCGCTAAAGCAGCAGCAGGTACCTCCAACTATCAATCTTGACAACCAAGATCCGGCAATTCCGTTGAACGTTCCAAGGTCTGTCGCACGACTACAAAGGCCAGAAGCAATAGCGATATCCAACAGCTTCGGCTTTGGGGGTCACAACGCTGTTCTGGCATTCCGTAACGTCTAAACGGCTTTTGGTAACAGCCGCACACCTTCAGGGAACAGCCTCAATGGTTCAAAGATATCAAACCAGGCTTGGCCCTCAGCAATCCTTAGCTGCCTAGCAAATTCAGCCATGTTGCCCTGAGACTGAGTGAGAAAACTTTGGATTTGCCCGATTCTGATAACTGGCTCTCCAGATGCGTCAATGCCTTGTCGATGAATGCCTAGCCTCGGGTGGACTAAATAGCGCTCATCCTCAGTCCCCCGGCTTTCAATTTCGCAAATAATACCCTGCTTGAAAAACTCAGAGGCCAGATCGGCACAAGCGCCAGGGGGGCACCTTAATCTTGTCTGGAGTTGATAGGTCGACGGTAATGCTGGCTGAGCAAACCATGCTCTGGACGTAGAAAATCGCGCAAGGATTTCATCTATTTCCTTGCACTTATCTTGCGGGCAAGAAAGAACCCACAATAGACAGTTGTCCAGTTTTCTACCTCCGATTCAGATAAACATCTTCCCCAATGTCCTGAATCGTTGCCTTGAGGATAAACCTCCACGTCTAGAAAAGTCAAAGTGTTTTTGAGCCACTTGCCAACAGCGGGAGCCTAGGAAGGTTTCTGCCGATAACATCTAGAAGTTATGAGCAAACTTTATTTTCGCTACGGGGCCATGAATTCCGGCAAGTCCACCGCCCTGCTTCAGGCTGCCTACAACTACGAGGAACGAGCTCAGCACGTTCTGATTGCTAAGCCATCCGTTGACTCCAAGGGCGATAAGTCCATCGTTAGCAGACTGGGCGTATCTAGAGACGTTGATTTCCTGATTACCCCGACCCAGAACCTGCGCGAAAAGTTTTCAAGCGAAGCAGAGTCCTTGAACCGAGCTGAGAACAAGAAAATAGCGTGCTTGCTTTTAGATGAGGCCCAATTTCTGACCCCCGAACAAGTAGATCAGTGTCTCGAGATTGCGGTGCTTGATGGAGTACCGGTATTGGCCTACGGAATTCGCACCGACTTTAAGACCCTTAGCTTTCCGGGGAGCAAAAGGCTTCTCGAGATTTCGCACAGCCTAGAAGAACTAAAGACGATATGCCGCTGCGGTCGCAAGGCCATGTTCAACGGCCGCCTACTAAATGGGGTATTTATCTTCGATGGTGAGCAGGTCGCTATTGACGGTGACCAAGTTACCTACGAGTCTCTTTGTGCAAATTGCTACCTCGAAAAGACTCTGTAGGTCCGTCACGCTTCGGTAACAATCAGCCCTCGCCGATGGGGTACCAGCAGGACCGGGAATAGTCTTTGCTTACAAACCCAATTGGGGCTTGCCGCTCTCGAAGAATTTTCGGAGCGCGATGGTTCTCCATTGAAAGGAGACACGTGAAAAGCAAATCATTATCAGTTCTTGCAGTTGCTTCAGCTGCGGGACTATTTTTGGCAGGTTGTGCCAGCACCGAGGCTGAGACGACAACCCCTGCTGCAACAGAGACAACAACTACTACTACTACTGAGGCCGCAGGTTCACTGCTAGATAGCGTTATCGCTGCAGGCTCAGTACGTTGTGGAACTCGCGACGCCCTTCCGGGCTTTGCAGTTCTAAACGACGCCGGTGAGCATGTTGGGTTCGACTCTGACTTCTGTCGCGTAATTGCCGCAGCTGTCCTAGGAGATGCCACTGCGGTTGAAATGATCGACCTAGAAACTGCAGACCGCTTCACTGCTCTTCAGAGCGGCGCGATCGACGTTCTAGTCCGAAACACCACCTGGACTGCGACAAGGGATGGTAGCGAGGGTGCAAACTTCCTTCAGCCAACCTTCTACGATGGCCAAGGAATGATGGTGACCTCGGACAGTGGTTACATGAAGATCAGCGAAATGGATGGCGCCATCATCTGTGTAGCCAAGGGCACAACTACGGAGGGCAACGCCGCTCTTGAGTCGTCTCGCCTAGGTCTAGATTGGGAAATTCGTTCATTTGACGAGACCGACCTAATTCTGGAGGCTTTCCTTGCCGGTCAGTGTGACGGTTGGTCATCAGATGTTAGCCAGCTAACCGGGCTTCGTTCTGCTTACCCAGACGGAAGCGAATCTCTCATGATCCTTCCAGAGGTGTTCTCAAAGGAGCCACTAGCACCAGCCGTCCTTGACGGTGACACTGCTTGGGCTCAGGCAGTCAACTGGGCAATACTGGCTACAATCCAGGCTGAAGAGTTTGGAATCACCAGTGCAAACGTTGACAGCATTCGCGACACAACAGAGGACGTCGGAATACTTCGCTTCCTTGGAGCTGACGTTCCAGGTAGCGACGGAGCGGCTGTTCTAGATCCGAACCTTTCATTGCCTACTGACTTTGCTTACCAAGTAGTCAAGCAAGTCGGAAACTACGGAGAGATATTTGCTCGTCACCTAACCCCACTGGGACTAGACCGCGGTCTGAACTCATTGTGGAACGATGGTGGCATTCTCTACGCACCTCCTTACCGTTAAATAAACACCGTCATTACGACAACAGGTAACTCAATTGAGGGCTCGGTAAAATGAGCCCTCAATTGAGCACACCTTCAAAAGCTCCATTTTTTAGAGACATAAGAACCCTCAAATGGGTACTGCAATTACTTGCCCTTTTCGCGGTGTTCGCTTTGCTCTACTGGCTCTATGGCAATTATCAAGAGAATGTAGCTAAGAGCAGCATTCAAACCGATCTTCGCTTTCTTGACAATCCCGCAAACTTTACGATTCCAGGAAACGACCTAGACCAATCGCAACCTGTTCGAGACGCCTTCGTCGAGGGTTTTCTAAATACCCTCCGCGTCGCATTTATAGGAGTCGTGCTGGCCACAATTCTGGGCACCTTGATTGGTATAGCCAGGCTCTCTAAAAACTTTATGGTCAGAACGCTCGGCACTGTCTATGTTGAGTTGGTTCGAAACCTGCCACTGCTTCTGCTGCTGACGTTCATGAACCTTGCAGTCGTTTTGCAGGCCTTCCCCAGAATTGAAAATGCGTGGTTACCACTTGATCTATTTGTCATCTCCAACCGCGGCATCGCTATCCCTTGGTTCATCGGCTCCCCCGCTCAACTGGCAATTGGAGTCGTTAGTGCTGCACTGATTGCGTTCGTGGTAGCACGAGTTCGAATCAGGCAGGCTGATAAGAGTGGAAAGCAAGACCGAGCATGGCTTTTTGGAATAATCTCGTTCCTGGTCTTGGTGGTTCTGATTTGGCTGCTTTTTGGATACGGCTGGGAACTGCCTTACGTTGATGGCAGGGGAACCACCGGCGGACTAAGACTGGACCCATCATTCTTTGCTCTGGTTGCGTCTCTGGTTATTTACACAAGCAGCCACATCGCAGAGATTGTGCGTGGTTCGATTCTTGCTGTGTCCAAAGGTCAAGGGGAAGCCGCGGATGCCATTGCACTAAGCGGCTCTCAAAAAATGAGACTGATCATTCTTCCTCAGGCATTCCGTATAGCCATGCCGGCGCTTGGAAACCAATACCTGAACCTTATTAAGAATTCATCGCTGGGAGCAACCATCAGTTACTTTGAGCTGACCCAGATCGCCCAAATTACGGTGGGTAATGGCTCCCCTGCGGTGCCCGCTTTCTCTCTAACATTGCTTGTTTATCTTGCAATTTCGCTAGTAACTAGCCTCGTCGTGAACTTTTTCAACAGAAGACTTGCACTGGTGGAACGATGATTACTTGGATTAGAAGAAACCTTTTTAGGTCGATTACCGACTCGATACTCACAGTAGTCTCGGCCAGCATCCTCGGTTTCGTTGTCCTTCAGGTATTTCAATTCGTATTCATCACTGGGCGCTGGGAAATTATTCAGGTCAACCTAAAAATTCTTCTGGTTGGTCGCTTTCCCGAGGACATGATGTTCCTTGTTGGTTTCTCGATTTTGGCGACCTGCTTCTCGATAGCGAGCCTAGCTTCGGGGGTCTCTCGCACGGTCGAAACCACGCCAAGACTTGCCGGCAGACTCTGGGAGCTATTTCAGCGCTTTGGCCTGATTATTGCCACATCAGCATTCCTGATCGTACTTGCTGGGGATCTTGATGCCATTCTGTTTGGCGCATACGTATTACTTGCGATACTCGGAGGAAGGCTTTTTGGCCGAGCCAGGCGCAACGCTTCACTCAGGAAGTTACCCGGATGGCTGTGGGTGACAATCAATGCAACATTGCCATTGGTACTAATTTTCCTGACAATGGGTCAGGCCGCGCTCGAAGAGTGGGGTGGATTCCTCATTAATTTCTACCTCGCCGTGGTCAGCATCGCACTAAGTTTCCCTCTTGGCGTGCTTTTGGCTCTTGGTAGGAGATCTACACTGCCCCTTCTTCGTTGGCTATGCACCGCATACATCGAGCTGCTCCGAGGCGCTCCACTTTTTGTGCTCCTGCTGCTAGCGGGTGTGGCACTGGAGTTCTTTATACCGGCGAGCATCGCACCCGATGCAATCTTCCGGGCGGTAACCGTCTTCACCTTGTTTACCGCGGCGTATTTGGCGGAAGTAATAAGGGGCGGATTACAGTCGATTCCGAAAGGTCAAGCTGAGGCCGGCAAGGCGCTCGGCCTTTCAACGTTCAAGATCACCTTCCTGATTACCCTCCCCCAGGCGCTTAGAAACGTTATACCTGCCCAGATAGGTCAATTCATCTCGCTTTTCAAGGACACCACTCTTGCCGGCGTCGCGCTTAGCGTATTTGATCTGCTAAATGTTGGTACAGCCATAACCAAGCAGGATGATTACCTCGGACAGGGCCTGATCTATGAATCTCTCGCATTTGTGGGCCTATTGTTCTGGGTTGGGTCATATGTAATGAGCAGGGAAAGCCAAAGAATAGAAAAGAAACTAGGAGTTGGTATTCGATGAGCAATGAAGTATTCAAGGATGCATCCAAGATGTCGGGTGGACGCGATTCCGATGATGCCATTATCGTCATAGACGGTGTCTATAAGCGCTTCAAGGAATTTGAGGCCCTAAAGAACATAAACATGCAAGTCGGGCGTAGAGAGGTTGTCGTAGTTATTGGCCCTTCGGGCTCGGGTAAATCGACTCTAATACGTTGCATCAACAGGCTCGAGGCACACGATGACGGCCACATCTTGGTGGATGGCACTGCGCTGACAACGGACATTCGAAACATTCAGGAAATTCGAAAAGAAACCGGTATGGTCTTCCAAAACTTCAACTTGTTCCCTCATCTCACGGTCCTGACAAACGTTGCAATCGGCCCCAGAAGGGTTCGCGGTCTATCCAAATCTGCTTCCGAGGAGCTCGCAATGGAACTGCTAACGAGAGTTAAGATTCCCGAGCAGGCAGACAAATTTCCCGCCCAACTATCCGGAGGTCAACAGCAGCGCGTGGCACTAGCAAGAGCTTTAGCCATGACGCCAAAGGTGATGCTTTTTGATGAGCCCACTAGCGCGCTCGACCCAGAAATGATCAATGAGGTTCTGGACGCAATGAAGGAGCTCGCGCAAGACGGGATGACCATGATTGTGGTAACCCATGAAATGGGCTTCGCCCGCGAAGTTGCCGACCGGGTGGTATTCATGGACAAGGGTGAAATAGTCGAAGTGGGGACGCCATCAGAGATATTTGACAACCCCAAAGAAGAGCGAACCAAGAAGTTTCTTTCGCAGATTCTGTAGCGGGACTACGCCAAGTTTCACTCAATTTGCTTGAAAGAATGTCATCTGTAAGCCTTGATAACGGAGGCTCATTATGAACAAACTCAATTTCCTGGATCGCTTACTCGAGACGCCGCCGATAATCCTCTCCGGCGGCTACCTGTTTGAAGCTGAGAGGCGCGGATACCTAACCGCAGGTGAATTTGTTCCGATGGTGGCACTCGAGCATCCGGAAATTCTCAAGCAAATCACGACCGACTTTCTCAGAGCAGGCAGTGACATCGCTCTCGCATTTACCTATAACGGTCATCGTGAAAAGATGAAGCTTTTAGGGCAGGAGGATCTGCTTGAGCCACTAAACAGGGCTGCTATGGCAATCGCCGTAGAGGCGGCTAACGAACAGCGAGCAGCTCAGTCACGAGACATTTATGTAGCAGGAAACATTTCAAATTCGAACATCTTCGACCCGGCTGATGAGTCTTCGAAATCGGCAGTCCGAATGATGTATCGCGAGATGATTAGCTGGGCGAAGGAAGAGGGCGCCGACCTTATTGTGGCCGAGACTATGTACTACTTCGAAGAGGCAAAGATAGCGCTCGAAGAAATACAGCTCGCAGGGCTGCCCTCAATCATCAATGTTGCGATTTTCGCGAAGGGTGTGCTGCGGGATGGAGTTTCAGCGCAGGATGCATGCAGAGCTCTGGCTGAAGCTGGAGCCGATGTGGTGGGAACTAACTGTTTTCACGGTCCCCAAACAATACGACCCATAGTGGAAGCAATAGTCGAGGCAACCAGAGGGCATTACGTTTGCGCCATGCCGGCAACGTATCGCACAACCGCGAAACACCCAACGCTATTTAATCTGCCCGACCCACTAAACACGGCAGTTCTCCGGCATGAGAGAACCTTTCCAGACGCGCTGGAAGCTCAAAATTCCAACCGATATGAGACCGCTGAGTTTGGAGAATTTGTGCTTGGCATCGGGGTGAAGGTCATCGGTCTTTGCTGCGGTGCAAGCGTTATCCATCATCGACAACTGGCCGAGTATCTTGGAAGAGAGACTTACTTATCTAAATACTCCCCCGACATGAGCCGGCATTTTCTGTTCGGGGACGAAAAGGCCATTCCGGCTAGCTCGGCAGAGTTTGGGCCTCAGGCCTAATCGGCAATATGGTCTAAACCCCAATCGGCCCAACACCGAGCATAAGCAATATTGCGTTCACCAAACTTGCCAGGACCAGCAGTGGAAAAATTACCCTTGGTGGGGTCGGCCTAAGGCTTAGCCAAGAAGCAGTGCCAGCCAACAAGACTGTAGCCAGCAGGCCAACTGTGCCGATAAAGATTGCCAAGGTGTCGCTTTGAAACACAGCAATGCTTGAGGCAAGAATTGCTGTAGCAGCAATTACTAGTGCGGAAACCCTCTGGCCGACAATGTGCGGAAGCGCTCTGACTCCGGTCGCTCTGTCCTGCAGCAAGTCCGGCAGAGTGTTCGCAAAGTGCGCGGAGACTCCCAGCAGGGCTGCAACAACCACAACCCATGCCGGAGGGACCCGGCTCTGCTCGAGGCTCAATGTCACAAAGACCGGCAAAATACCAAAGCCAACCATATAGGGAAGAACTGAGAAAACAGTTGCTTTGAGCCCTAGGTTGTAGCCCCAGCCGGCAATCAGCATAAGTACCATCCAACCAACGCTCTCCCAGCCGAGCAAAACCGAGACGACGAGCGCCAGGACACCTGACGCAAAAGAAGAATTTCTAACCAGCGAAACGCCTAACGAGCCCCGTGCCACAGGCTTGTCGGTGCGTCCGGCAGCGCGATCTCGCTTGTGGTCCAGCCAGTCGTTTGATAACCCCACCGAGAACTGCTGCAACAACACTGCGAGCCCCACTAATGCGACCCTTTGAGCCTCAAGCCCAATACCAACAGCAAATAGAGTGGCGAAGAGCGCCACTGCGAACGAGGGCATTGGGTGGGTGGATTTGAGAAGAAAACTAAGTCTGTTTGCAACCATAATTAGCGAGCCAAGCGATTGACAACCGAACCAAAGACCCACGGAAGCCTGCTGGCCAGCGGCACAATGGCCATTCTGATAGGGGAATTCGCCGCTAAAATTAGACCTTGAGTCAGAACCCGAAAGTCTCTACTTACTCGGCGCCAAGCTTTTTCATAACTTGCTGGCTTGTCACTCAAAATGCATTCAATCGCCACTCGTGCTTGAGCGAAACCAAGCCTCAAGCCTTCACCAGTAATTGCATCCACATATCCGGACGCGTCGCCAACCAAAAGGATGCGACCCTTGGTGCGTGCAGTGGTTAGCTGAGGAAATGAGCCCGCTCCACTACGCTGCGACGCCGGTGAGGCACCTCTTAGCCTTCCCGCGAGCTCTGGGATGCTGGCTATGGTTTGCTCAAAGTCTGTCGACTTTGGTCCTAGGACTGCAACGCCGACTTGATCTTCTGATACCGGGGTTATGTAGACCTCGGCGGTCTTGGTGTAAAAGACTTCAATGAATTCGGACCAGGGCTCAACGTGGAAATGCTGCCTTATTCCAAAGCGTTTTGACCGCCTGGGCGAAAGCACCTTCACTAGTCCAGCAGCCTTTGCAATAACAGAATGCAAGCCGTCCGCGGCGATTAAGTACCGACCTGAAATGCTCAGACCATTTGAACACGATGCAACCAAACCACTTTCGGTTTCCGTCACGGAGCCGACGGATGCCTCGACAAAAACCACTCCAAGTTCTTCTGAGCGAGACCTAAGGCTACCGTGAAGCTCAGTGCGCCTAACGCCTTTTCCTACACCACTCGAAAATCGATGAGACACAGCGTGCCCACCACTTCTGTATGTGACTCCGGCAAGATCACGCCCCTTGGGAAAAACACCCAACCTGGCTAATAACGGAATTGCACCGGGCATTAGGCCCTCACCACAAGCCTTGTCAATTATTCCACTGCGCGGTTCGACAACTACAGCCAATAGGCCGCTCAAACGAGCCTCAATGGCCGCTGCCATGCCCACCGGGCCTCCCCCGACGACTATTACGTCGTAGTTGTTCATCTCAAGCCCTTCAAAGCCTTGTTTTCGGTGGGGATCCTGAGTACAAGAAGCAATACAGCGTTGAGAACAGTGAACATGATTGCTGTAATCCAAGCCGAGTGAACCATGGGCAAGGCGATACCCTCAATTGCTACGACCCAATAGTTGGGGTGACGAAGCCAAGGCAGCGAATATGGACCTTTTCTCACAAGCTGCGCACCTGGAATCACGATCACCCTGGTATTCCACTGGGACCCAAGTGCCCAAATAAACCAATACCTCGCCGCTTGACATCCGATGGCAATCGCAAGGAATCCCCAGCCCGGAGAACCAAGAAATTGGCGGTCAAAAAGAACAACTTCGATTATGGCTCCTCCTAGTAGACCGGTGTGCAGGGCAATCATGAAGGGCAAATGACCGCGACCATATTCGATACCACCTGTTGTAAAAGCTAGTTTTGCATTTCTAGTCGAAACAACAAGTTCGTAAATCCGCTCTGCACCCGTTGCCAAAATAAGACCGATGAATAGCATCACACTGACAGTAAAGATCATGTCCACTCCAACAAGACAAGCTCAAGAGAGACTCCGGGGCCAACCGCAAACAGCAAGCCGATTGTCGCCGAAGGTTGCTCAGAAAGATCGTTCAAGACATGAAGAACTGCGGCTGAGGACATGTTTCCCGCTCTGGCCATAACATCCCAGCTAGCGGACAAGTCGGAGTCGGCTAAATCAAGCGATGAAGCAAATGCCTCAAGAATTTTGGGACCCCCCGGATGCGCTATCCAAACGTCTATGTCGTTGCGAGACAGCCCATGTTGACCAAGAAGGACATCCACCTCAGCTGCGAAGTTTTCAGTTATCATCTCTGGTACACCGGCCTCAAGCATCAACGAAAGCCCGCTGCCGCCAACCTTCCAGCCAATCAAAGATTCAGTATCAGAGTACAAAGTGCTTCTGCTGTCTTTGACCGAAATCCCATTCAGGGCCTTAGGGTGCTCACCACCCACCATCACGACGGCAGCTGCGCCGTCACCGAAGATTCCCGTGCCAACGTAGTTGGCCATCGATCGATCCTCCCACTGGATAGTCAATGAACACAGCTCCACGGAGACTACTAG
This sequence comes from Aquiluna sp., assembly GCA_028822985.1. Lineage (GTDB taxonomy): Bacteria > Actinomycetota > Actinomycetes > Actinomycetales > Microbacteriaceae > Aquiluna. The sequence continues at coordinate 87,630 of JAPKCK010000003.1, read as the reverse complement.
CGCCACCGCCTTTGGGTTACCCAATAGATAATCAGCGACTCTAGCTATTCCCGCAGCACCCCCAGCACAGCCAAGGCCAAAGCTGGGAATCCTCTTGAGGTCTGACCGGAAACCCATTCGGGCGGCAAGCAATACATCCAGTGCAGGAGCGCCGACACCGGTTACCGTGGTGAAGAAAAGATGATCAACTTCGTCGGCATTTAGCCCGGTTTCATCAAGCGCCCTTTTAGTGCAGTCCTCCACCAGCGCTAGGGCATGTTCGGCAAAAAGTCCATTAGCACTCGTGAACGAATCGATATCCGTATATTCCGAAATGGGTAAAACAAAGTGACGCTGTTCGATCTTGGAATTGCTATGAAGGCGCTCTAAGACGGCTCTAGTTCCGTCAGTGGGTGCGAGCCTGGGTGCCAACGCGGAAGTTACCTCAGATTGAGAATGAACATGCTCAGGCAGGGAAGTTTTGACCTGAATGATCACTGCCGTCATTCACACCCTCCAATCTACAAGTTCAAGTGTAACCAGGCGAGAGACATGCAACTAAGTCGGAGGCCATCGAAACTTATCCCAATACCCTGCTAGGAATCCGATGAGTGGGGCGTGCGGGACTTGAACCCGCGACCGAACGATTATGAGTCGTTTGCTCTAACCAGCTGAGCTAACGCCCCCAACCCACTAAAGCTTAGTCACCCAACTGCAATGAAGCAGGCAAAGTGCGCCATCAAGCCCAAAATGCTACAGCAGATTCGGGATCTTCTGCTCGGCAGCTAGATTGGCCCTTCTAAACACGAGAGTAACCCCGGTTGAAATCAACACGATGAACAAAGAGTAGAGCGCGGGAACAAGCAGAATTTGGTCTACTCCAGGATTGTCGATGTATACGGCGACGATTACAGCGATTGCTAGCGGCCCGTTGTTGATTCCAGTCTCCAGAGAAATGGTTCTCGCGTTCATTGGGTGCACTCGAATCAGCTTTGCGAAGTAGTACGCCACTGTGATCCCGACAAGACCCATTCCAATCGCCACTACGTAGGTTGGCCACTCGGTTGTCATGAGCAGCTCCCAGTTGCGTGGAACCCAGATAATGATAAGGAACGGGATGAAGATAAGCCCAAACACTCCACCTATCAGCTCCAGAACAGCGCCCACGTTGGCACTCAAGCGGCGCACTAACATCCCCAGGCCAACCGGGACGATGAGTCCGAAGATGACTAATGCGAGCTCGCCGAACTCAACGCTTAGAGACTCGTCCAGACCCAAGAAGTTTGAGTAGATGAAAAGCACCGCAGGTGTCATCACGAACGCCCAGAGAGTGGAATTCACCGTCATAGTCACGCTCAATGCAAGATTACCCTTGGAGAAGTAGGTGAAGAGGTTAGAGGTAGTGCCGGCCGGGACGCTTCCCATGATTAGCGCTCCCAGAGCTACCAAGAGTATGCCCTCAGTTGAAGAGAAGGGAAGCAGCACGGTCACGATAAGAACGTAGGCAGTAAGCGGCATGATGCCAAACTGGGTGATCCAGCCGATAACTAGGCCCCAGGGGCGTCTGAGTGCAAGTGCGAAGTCCTTGGGAGTAAGGCCAGCACCAAGCCCGAACATAATAATGAGAACAAACGCTCGCAGCAGAGTCTGCTCCATCTCATTAACGACTGTTGGCTCATTTGCCGCTTCCGCTGCCAGGATCATTAAATTTCTCATGGCTATGCTCCCTTGCCGTCGTTAGATGAAGATGCGGAAGCGAGTGCTCCGTCTCTAAGTTCTCTGCGCAAAATCTTTCCGATTGGACTCTTAGGAAGCTCGTCTACGAAGATAATGTGGTGCGGAACCTTATATGCTGCCATGTGCTCCCGGCAATGAGAGACGATATCTTCAGTGGAAGGTGCGGGCTGTGAGACCACGACATAGGCCCAAACCCTTTCACCGCTGTTCTGGTCTGGAATGCCTATAACTCCGACCTCACGGACGCCGCTAACATTTGCAATTCGCTCTTCGACTTCGTTCGGGTAGACGTTGAAGCCGCTCACCAGAATCATGTCTTTCTTGCGATCAACTATGGTGAAATAACCATCGCTATCGACTTGGGCTATGTCGCCAGTTTGGAGCCATCCATCTCGCAGTGCTAAGGAGCTTTCGTCAGCTCGCTGCCAGTAGCCCTGCATGATCTGTGGGCCCTTTGCAATAAGTTCACCGGGTTGCCCAATTTGAACATCATTGCCCTCTTCGTCCACACAGCGGACCTCCGTCGAGGGAACTGGAATCCCGATGGTGCCGTCTTTCTGCAGTCCACCGAGAGGATTAAAAGTCAAGACTGGAGAAGATTCAGTAAGGCCATAGCCTTCGACGATCGGTGTTCCAGTTACCTCTCTCCAACGCTTAGCAACTGATTCATGCAGAGCCATTCCGCCGGCCGCAGATGCCCTCAAATACTTTGGCGAGCTGTCCGTAAACCAGCGCTCATTCAATAGCGCGCTAAAAAGTGTGTTTACACCTGATAGCCAAGTCACCCGATAGTTCTCAAATGCACGTTTTAGGTTGCTAGGTGGTCGTGGCGATGGAACCAGGATGTTCCGGGCCCCTAGGTGGTAGAAACCCAGGAGATTTACCGTGAAAGCAAAAATGTGATATAGCGGAAGAGCAGTTAGAACGATTTCCGCCCCTGGCCTCATGTACGAGCCGCACATAGAAATCATCTGAAGAGTGTTATTGACTAAGTTTCCATGCGTCAACATTGCACCCTTTGAAACACCAGTTGTGCCGCCGGTGTATTGAAGAGCGGCAACTGTATCGGGCCCAACATTCTCAAGGTATCCAGACAGCTTGTCGATGGCTGAAGCTTTCTTTCCGAGTTTCAGAGCGTCCCTGAAGCTAGTGTGCTCTACCTTGATTTTTGGGAGCGTCTTACTCCAATACTTCTGAGTCAGCTTGATGATCCCGGCAACGGGTCCGGGGAAGAACTCGCTCACACTAACGGTGACAACGCTTTTTATCTTGGTCTTCTCGATGATCCCGGTCAACCTATCGGCGAACATGTCGACTACGACTAATGCAGTGGCTCCGGAATCAGAGAACTGATACAACATCTCTGTTTGCGTGTAAAGAGGGTTCGTGTTCACTAGCACGCACCCGGCCTTCAAGACACCAAATGCCACTATTGGATAGCTCAAACAATTCGGCATTTGAACCGCAACGCGCTCACCAGATTTGAGCCCCGCTTCCTCACGAAGATAAGAGGCAAAGTCATCGCTGAGCTTGTCAACCTGCTCGAAGGTCAAGGAACCGTTCATGCCATTGGGCATGCACTGCGTAAAAGCAATTGTCTTTGAGTACTTTTTTGTCGCGACTGCCAGTAAATCCGGGAGGTTACGGAAAGAGTGAGCCTCTAACTCGTGAGGCACGTCCGACGGATAGTGGTTTAGCCATGCGTGCTTTGACATGAAAGCCCTTCGCCTAAGTTGCCAGCTTCGGGACAAAGGCCCCGGCGCTGGAGAGTTACCTCAATACTAATTAGTTTTTCGCTAATTTTATCGAGCTTTCAACCTGCCTGACGAAAATTAAATTCAGACCAACCCGAACTTTAATTTAGGGACTGCGCCAATTAGTCGTCGCGCTTGCGTCGAAACTTCTTTGCAGCATCGCCTAGCTCGCTCCGAAACTCGGATAGTTGCTCCCTCACCTCTTCACGCACCTCGCTTAGTCTTTCCCTGGCCTCATCGGCCGCACCGGTAAATCTTCCTCGCGCGCTCTCTGATGCACCCTCTGCGCGGCGTCTAAGGTTTAGGGCCTCGACTCTAAACTCCTCTACGCGCTTCCTAAGGGAAGCCGATAAGCGACCAATTGGAAGAAGGTATTCGGGCTGATTATCGGCTGTAGTCGGAACATCGGCCCCAGTGCCGCGATAGAGATCCTCGAAAATGCTGATGGTTGTTGCAATGTCATGCGACTGAATCAAATGCAAAGAGTTCTCACTGAGCCTCGCGAGCTCTTTCTCGTCAGCCGAAAGCACGAGTTCCAAGCGATCCCTCAAAGCATCCGCGTCATCCGGAGAAAATAAGTAACCGTTATCTCGGTCGTGAACCAAGTGAGGAAGGGCCATAGCGTCCGCGGCTATGACTGGGCGTCCGGAAGCCATTGCTTCCATTGTCGCAATGGACTGCAACTCAGCTATAGAGGGCATGACAAAAACAGTACAGTCCTCATAAATCCCCGGTAGCTCTTGGTCAGTAACATGCCCCAAAAACTCAACCCGGTCCGAAATGCCCAGCAAAGCGGCCTGACGCTGCAGGCGCTCGCGCTCGCCCCCATCACCCACCAGGCGCAGTTTTAGATTTGGAAATTTATCCAATTTGCTTATCGCGTTTAGCAAAATATTGATTCTCTTCTCGTTGTCCAATCGGCCAACGAAAAGAGCTACCGGCTCTTTATTCTGAGTTGGAGTTCGGTTGGCGAACTTTGTCGCGTCTATTCCGCAGCTAATCGCCAGAACACCCTCTACGCGAGCCGAGTTCTCTAGAAGATCGGCGGCGCGTCTTGTGGGTGTAGTCAAAGCATCCATCTTCCGCAAAACCCGGCCTGCATCCCACCAAAGAAACTTGATGGCAATCGGGTGCATAAATTTTGGCACGAAGGAATATTTGAGAAGATTCTCAGGCATCGTGTGATTAGTGGCAATCCTCCGGAGCGACATTCCTCGAGTCGCACGCATGGCAAATCGTCCAACCATCAGGTGTGACTGTATGTGAAGAGCGTCCGGCCTCTGCTCGAGAATAATTCTCTCCAACTCCCTGGATAGCCCAAAGGGAGACGTAAACCGCTGACTCTTATGGTTTGGCATCTTATGACTCTTGAGTCGGTGCACGGTCATTTTGGCGCCGTCGTGTTCTTCCACCCTTGTGCCAGACCAACCGTCGAGACTGGGAGCAATAATCGCCACTTCGTTGCCGTTTCTCACAAGACCACCGGCTAATCGCTCAGCAAACTTGGCCGCTCCGTTAATGTCCGGTGCAAACGTGTCGCAAGCGATGAGAACCCTAATCGGTTGGCTCACTGTTACCCTTCTCGGTCAACTGCGGGTGGAATCTGTTCAAAGCAAGCACCCCAGATACAGCAATAGTACCCGCCAGGGCGTAACTAAATATTTGTCCGACACTTGACGCTTCGGCTTCGCCAAGAATTGCGATGCCGATCATCACCGCAACCGCAGGATCGATCACGGTCAGCCCCGCAATGACCAAATCCGGAGGTCCAGATGCGTAAGCGTTTTGAACGAACCAACCACCCAACACCGTCGCGCCGACGAGGGAAATCAGAGCAAGCAGGGTGAGCAGGTCGTAGTCCTCTTGCAGGATTCGCTGAATCACAACCTTCGCGAGCGATGCCACGAAACCGTAGAGCACCCCCGCTCCAAAAATGTACTGGAGTGCGCTCACTTTGCCCTTAGATCGCCAAAACAACAGACCAAACATTAGAAGCAAGACAAAGAGTATGCCAACTACCTGAAGTAGTTTTTCGTTGCTCATTTCTACAGCCACAGCGCTAGAAGCTGCGACTGCAACAAATCCGCCCACGCCAATTGTCGTGAGAGCTATGGCAATAAAGGTGCTCTTATTAAGTCGAACCCTATAGATCCTGGCATTTAGCAGAGACGTCATAATAAGCGCGACTGCGCCGATCGGCTGAACCACGATTAGAGGCGCCAGCGCCAGCGCTGAAAGCTGAAAAAGAATCGCCAGAACCAAGAAGCTTGTCCCAGTCAACCATCTTGGTCTTCTCAGAAGATCAGCGATCTGCTTGAGACTCAAAGATCCCGGCCTTGGCCGGCTTGGCGCGTGATGTTTAGTAACTGCGTCATTTTGAAACTGGGCACCAAGTGAGAGAAAAATCGCTCCGATAACAGCAAGGCCAATAGCAAATGCCCTAACAATCTCGGGTGAAAACAAACCTTTTCTCCTGTCGGACTGGAAGCCCTAAAAGCCTAGACCACCCAGCTGAAATTCCTCCGTCAGATTCAGTAAAATGAGGACGTGACCTTGTATAGAATTCGAATAACCGGCGACCCAGCGCTCCATACACGAGCTCTGGAAGTCCTCGCGATAGATGACTACATCCGCGAGTTGGTCGCCGACATGTTTGAGACCATGGATGCGGCGCCCGGCGTAGGACTAGCTGCCACTCAAATTGGAGTCGGACTCAGAATTTTTGTTTATTCGTACAGCACTGACGATGAGGAAATACGTGGCGTCGCGATCAATCCCCAGCTTTCCATCTCAGAGTTTTCCGACGAGCCACTGGACGAGGAGGCTGATGCCGAGGGTTGTTTATCGATTCCCGGCGAGAGGTTCCCCCTCAAGCGAGCGAACCGCGCCTTGTTGATGGCTACTGACTTAGAGGGCCAGGGTTACCAAATAGAAGCCGAGGGCTGGCTTGCTCGAATCTTTCAGCATGAGTTCGACCATCTAGAGGGAATGCTCTATGCGGACCGGCTAGTGAGGCCCCATAAGAGGCTCATGAAAAAAGCCATAAAAGAAAATGAATGGGGCATACCTGCATTGTCGTGGTTGCCAGGCGAAGACTACCTAGAACCCTAAAAATCTCACCCCAGCAGCTACGAACGCGCCGGCTAGCACAACGAAAATATATGGGACACGCATAGCCAAAAGAGCTCCAGCCACAATTAGAGCAGCCGCTCGAGCGTCAAGCACAAGAACGCTCTGAGACGAAAACCCTTGAAGTACTACAAGTGCTGCTAGAAGAGAAACAGTCATGCGCTCGGCAATCAGCCTTCCACGTCTACCAATAAGCCGATCAGGAATCAAGAAACCTAGAATTTTCCAGCTGTAGACGGCCAAAGAAGCAAAAATTACCGTGCTGATCATTTTTTACCCCCTACTGGGAGCAAAGCGACAACGGCCGCCAACAAGACGGGGACACCGGCAGGGGTGAGGGGAATTGCCACCAGTGCAACCAGTGCGCCAACGCCGGCCAAAGCTAGGTTATTTTTCAATCTGGGCCACAACAGCCCTAGGAAAGCCGCTGCTGCTGCACCATCCAAGCCCCAGGTCTCAACTGACCCAAAAAGGTTTCCAGCCAACGCCCCCATCAAAGTCGCTGTGTTCCAAAAAATAAATACCGCCCCGCCAGTCAGCCAAAAGCCGAGTTTCTGATCGCGCGGGCTCACTTGGGCCGCGGAAACGGCGTTTGACTCGTCTACCGTCAACTGCGCTGCTAGCAGGCGCCAAAGCCCCCTAGGGCCAATTACGGTATTCAATCGAAGTCCATAAAAGGAGTTTCGGACACCCATTAGCCAAGCCGACGAAATTGCGGTGAGTGGTGCTCCCCCAGCCGCGATGATTCCAACAAATGCAAATTGACTCGCGCCAGAAAACATCAAAAGGCTCAGCAACATGACTGCCGGAACCCCTAGGCCAGCGGCTGACCCAATAGCACCAAAGGAAAGGCCGTAAAGGCCAGTGGCTAGGCCTACGGAAAGTGACGTGGAAACTACTTGCCTGCTCATGCCTTCTCCAGGAAAAGTATGGCTCCTCGGCTTGGACTCGAACCAAGAACCTATCGATTAACAGTCGATTGCTCTGCCAATTGAGCTACCGAGGAATGCATCCCTAGAGACACGGCACAACATTAGCAGATTCGCGAGCTATTTCATCAACTCGCGACGTTCTGATTCCAAAGCCACCAATTCCTGCTGGACTTGAGCCAATTGCTCTGGGCTCGCGGTCGAGTCGATTCGTCGTAGCGCCGCCATTAAATCGGCTTTCTCTCGAGCCAAGGTATTGAGCATCGCGGTCCTCACTACACCAACTGCGTATTTGGTAAGTGCGGCCTCGTTAGCGACAGGGAGGTTAGCAAGAGCAAGAGACCGAATAACTTCCAAGTCCTCTGGCAAAACCTGGGTAGCCAAAAGATTCGCGAAGCCGTCCTTAGTTAAATGCATAGAGTTTATGTTCGCCACCTCGAGAATTCGATGGTGCTGAGAGACGGAAAAACCCGAAGCCAACATGCGGCGAAGCTGCTCGGGACTAAAAGCACCGGGGGCTTGCACCAAGACCTCTAGTATTTGCCTCTCCATTCGAGCCTGAGGAGTAATTACCTCGGGAGCAGGAATACCGTTCTGTCTCATTGGCTCTACTCGCTGCTGAACCTGCCTGGTGACCCCAGCCCGAACCATTTGCTCTACTTCGGAGGAGTCCAGAGACACCCAGTCCGCTAGAGCTTTTACATATCCTGACTTGAGCGCAGGATCCGTAATCTCGGCGACAACTGGCGCTGCTGCCCTCGCGGCGGCGACCCTTGAATCAAGATCTCCAAGAGAAAATTGGCTTATTCGATGGCGAATTACGAACTCAAACAGTGGCTTCTTTGATCCAAGCATTTTCGATATCGCCCCGTCGCCCATTTTCTGGCGAAGGTCAGCCGGATCAAGACCTTCTGGCCCACTCGCGACAAAGGTCAAGGCATTGAACTTTGAGCTGTCTCCGTAAACCCGAAGTGCAGCCTTCTCGCCAGCAGCATCTGGATCAAAAGTGAAAATCACCTCGGCCGGATCGCTTGTTTGACCCAATAATCGATTGATTATGCGAATGTGCTCTTCGCCAAACGCCGTGCCACAGGTCGCGACCGCAGTCTCAACCCCGGCTAGATGACAGGCCATAACATCGGTATAGCCTTCTACAACAACGATCTGCCTTGACTTGACAATGGCTTTGCGAGCTAAATCAAGTCCATAAAGAACGCTCGACTTGTGATAGACGGGGGTCTCTGGGGTGTTTAGATACTTCGGACCCTGGTCATCTTCATAAAGTTTTCTGGCACCGAACCCAAGAACTTGCGAGTTTGCGTCTCGGATCGGCCACAGCACTCGCCCTCGAAAGCGATCGTAACCACCCTTATCGCTCTCCATCGCCAAACCCGCAGATACAAGCTCCTGCATTTGATAACCGGCAGCCGTTGCTGCCTCGATCAAGTTTTGCCAACCCTTGGGGGCATAGCCAATACCGAAAGTTGAAAAGCTTGCCAATTCGAATCCTCGAGACAGGAGAAAGTCCTGAGCAGCTTGCCCTTCCGCCGATTGCAATTGCCCTTGGTAATAATCCGCCGCAAATTTATTTAGAGCCAGCAGCCTGGACCTTGTTGAGCCCTCGTCGCTTCCCTCCTCAAACTTCAGCTGATAGCCGACCTTGTCGGCCAAACGCTGGACGGCATCGGAAAAACTGACCGACTCGATCTCTTGAATGAACTTATAAATATCTCCGCCAACTCCACAGCCGAAGCAGTGATAAAACGCAGGATTAGCTCGGACGTTGAAGCTGGGTGATTTCTCATCATGAAATGGACACAAACCCTTGAAAGAGCCCGAACTCGCCGCCCTAAGTGAGACGTAACCGCCAACAATCTCCACGATGTCGGCACGCTCTTTTAGCTCCTCAATGTCCCCTTGGGATACTCGACCAGCCATACCTGAATTCTATGCTCTTGTGCTGCGGTGAAGAGCGACAGCTGCAGGGTCAGTAAGCGATGCCACGTAATCCACGATGGCGCGTTTCTGAGCTTTGTGGTCCTCTGCGGCCACCCATGCCTCAGAACCGGTCGAGTCTAGACCCGCACCGTTTTTGGACAGCAAGGTTTCGGCGAGCTCCACGAGTAAAGTCCGTTGGTCCTCATAGTAAGGCTGCCGCGAATTCTCCGTCATCACTGAAGAAGCAACGATTCCTTTTAGCACGGCAATCTCGCTCTTCACGCGGCTCGGAACGCTAACGCTGGCACTAAATCGACTCAAGGTGCCCTTTTTTGACTCTTCCAAGACGGCACTGGTAGTTCGGGACACAAAAGAGCCAATAAGGTCGCTGGCTAGATTCTTGAGGCGTGACAAGTGTCTCGGCGATCCGTCAAATGATTCAAGCCAATGACTGGAGGATTGCAGAGATAAAAGGGCTTCCTCTAGCTCGGATTTTGAATAAGTGCCCTCAGACCACTTGCTTATGTCCTCGATTAAGGCGTCTTTCGAGCTGGACACCGAGATTAGAGTGGGATTTACAAACCCCTCCACTATTGAATCCTCAAAATCATGCACAGAGTATGCAACATCGTCGGCAAAGTCCATAATTTGGGCCTCGACACACTTCACTCCTTCGGGAGCTTGCTGCCTCATCCAATCAAAGACTTCTGCATCGTCGTCATACACGCCGAATTTTGCTACGCTGTCGAACTCGGTCGCTCTAGCCAGGGGCCAGGGATACTTTGTCGCCGCGTCCATAGAAGCCCTCGTGAGATTCAAGCCCCTCGAGAAACCTCTATCGTCGTAGATTTTTGGCTCCAGCCTCGACAGAATTCTGAATGTTTGTGCGTTCCCCTCAAAGCCTCCAATGTCGGCGGCCCAGAAGTTCAGGGCAGACTCGCCATTGTGGCCGAAAGGTGGATGACCAAGATCGTGAGCTAGGCAACCCATGTCCACTAGATCTGGGTTCACTCCCAGCGCCGTAGCCAGCTCCCTGCCGACCTGAGCAACCTCGAGCGAATGAGTGAGCCTTGTTCTCGCAAAATCCCCCGAGCTTGGGGATAGAACTTGAGTCTTCGCGCTCAGCTTCCGGAACGCCGCCGAGTGCAAAACTCTCGCTCGGTCCCGCGCAAATTCTCCGCGGCCTTCCATTTGAGATCCGGGTTGACCCACAAATCGCTCGAGGTCTCGAGGTTCATAGCCGCTTTCCGTGTTGGCGACCATCCCTATCCCCCTGAGACTGAAAGTTCCGCGAACTCCAGCTGAGATCGGTGAGTGTCGCTAAGTTCCCTAGAATCCAGCCAGCCCTCTGGCACTGAACACTTTTTTAGGGAGCCGAGCCTACCCCGAGGGCCCTCAGCTTCTTCTCCTGGGTAAGGCGTATCTCGTTCCAGAGAACCCAACAAATCGGATGCCTGCTGCAAAGACTCGACTCTTGCAAGATCTGCCCTAAACTCTCCGCCAACCGGGTAGCCCTTGAAATACCAGGCAACGTGTTTCCTAATGTCTCGGCAAGCCCGGCCTTCCTCCTCGAAGAACTCAGTCAGTAGTTCGGCGTGGCGATAAAACGCGTCCGCCACCTCACCAAGTGAAGGCATTACCTCGTCTACTTTTGGATTCTTGTCACCGGCTAGATAGCCCGCTATTGCCCGTTCAAGATCCTGGAAAAGCCATGGCCTTCCGAGGCAGCCTCTGCCAACAACAATTCCATCGACCCCGGTTTTATCCATCATTGACACCGCGTCTTGTGCAGACCAGATATCGCCATTACCTAGTACTTGAACATCTGGCAATGATGCTCGAAGTTCAGCGATGGCGTCCCAGTCTGCTCTCCCAGAGTAGAAGTCCTCCGCGGTTCGCCCATGCAACGCCACAGCAGTAACTCCCGCGTCCCGAGCAGCCTTCCCAGCGTCCAAAAAAGTCAGGTGATCTTGATCTATACCCTTACGCATTTTGACTGTCACGGGGATAGTTCCAGCCGCCTTTACGGCAGATTGAACAATGGCCTCAAACAGCTCTGATTTCCAAGGTAAGGCTGCTCCCCCACCCTTTCGGGTAACTTTGGCAACTGGGCAACCGAAGTTCAAGTCGATATGATCCGCCCGGTCTTCTTGCACGAGCATTTCAATGGCTCGAGAAATTGTTGTGGGGTCAACTCCGTACAACTGGACTGACCGAAACTCCTCCGACTCATGATGCCCGATAAGGCGCATCGACTCCTCGGTTCTTTCAACTAGAGCTCTGGAGGTAACCATCTCCGAGACAAATAGGCCGTTGCCGAACTCGCGACAGAGCCTCCTGAACGCAGTGTTAGTAATACCAGCCATTGGTGCCAGCACGACTGGCACCTCAAAGGTCTTAGTTCCGTACGTTAGTCCCAATTAGCTAACTGAGTCTCTCAAATAGGTAGCTTGCAACCTTGTCCAGAGACACCCGCTCCTGAGCCATCGAATCGCGCTCACGAATGGTCACGGACTGGTCATCGGCTGTCTCAAAGTCGATCGTTATGCAAAAAGGAGTTCCAATCTCATCCTGTCTGCGGTACCTGCGCCCAATGGCACCCGAGTCATCGAAGTCAATATTCCAGTTCTTGCGGAGCTCAGCCGCCAAAGACTTGGCAATCGGATTTAGAGCCTCGTTCCTGCTCAGCGGCAAAACGGCTGCCTTTACAGGCGAAAGTCGATAATCGAGTCGAAGCACGGTTCTGGTATCAACGCCGCCCTTCGCGTTAGGCGCCTCGTCCTCGGAGTACGCATCGACCATGAACGCCATAAGAGACCTGGTGAGTCCCGCCGCTGGCTCAATAACGAATGGAGTCCACCGCTTTTCCTCGGTTTGGTCAAAGTAGCTCAAGTCAACACCGGAAGAAGCTGAGTGAGTCTTTAGGTCAAAATCGGTTCGATTTGCAATGCCCTCAAGCTCCCCAAACTCTCCGCCCTGAAATCCAAAGCGGTACTCGATATCAACGGTCCGTTTGGAGTAGTGGGACAGCTTTTCCTTCGGGTGGTCAAACAGTCGAAGGTTATCCGGATTGATTCCAAGGTCCAGATACCAGTTATGTCGCTGCTCGATCCAGTATTCGTGCCACTTTTCATCCTCGCCGGGCTTTACAAAAAACTCCATCTCCATCTGCTCAAACTCACGAGTTCGAAAGATGAAGTTACCCGGGGTGATTTCGTTGCGGAAGCTCTTTCCCATTTGACCAATTCCAAATGGAGGCTTCATCCTAGAAACATTTAGAACGTTGTTGAAATTCACGAATATTCCCTGAGCAGTCTCAGGTCGCAGGTAGTGCATACCGGTGTCATCATCGACTGGACCTAGCGAAGTCTTCAAAAGGCCGTTGAAGCTCTTTGGCTCAGTCCAGGATTCTTTGACTCCACAGTTTGGGCAGGCTATTTCTGCCATTGATTTGGGAGCCCTAGACTTCTTTTCTTCAAAGGCCTCCTCGAGATGATCCTGACGAAAGCGCTTGTGGCAGCTAGTGCACTCAATCAGTGGGTCGACAAATGCCTCAACGTGACCAGAAGACTCCCAAACCTTCGTCGGCAAAATAATTGAGCTATCAAGTCCAACAACGTCATCTCTTCCAGACACCACGGACTGCCACCACTGACGCTTGATGTTTTCCTTTAGCTCAACTCCGAGTGGGCCGTAGTCCCAGGCCGATCTCGAACCACCATAAATCTCGCCAGCCTGAAACACAAAGCCTCTGCGTTTTGCAAGCGAAATTACCTGGTCGAGCTTCTGATTGGCCATTATTCTCCGGGGATTATTTTTTGGGTTTCTAGTGAATTCCTAGTTTAGTGGGGCATCGGAGGCACCACCGAAGCGGCGCTGCCTTCTCCCAAACTCACTGATAGCCTCCCACAACGACTCTCGAGTGAAATCCGGCCAGAGCACGTCCATGAAAATCATCTCCGCATAGCTCGATTGCCAAAGCATGAAGTTAGAAATACGCATCTCCCCGCTTGAGCGCAGGAACATATCCACGTCCGGAAGTTCCGGAACGTAAAGCCTTTTTTGAATCGTCTTCTCATTGATGGATTTTGGCGCCGCGCCACCAGTTCTGATTTCTTGCAGAATCTTGTTTACCGCAGCTACTATCTCCTGCCTACCTCCGTAGTTGACCGCCATGGTTAGCACCAATCCAGTGTTGTTCTTGGTCATTTCCTCGGCGATACGAAGCTCACGCACAACGCTTGGCCAAAGCTTTCGCTCTTCCCCAGACCATCGAATTCGAACGTTCCAGTCCATCAGGAGATCTCTTCGTCGTCTCAAAACGTCTTTGTTATAACCCATAAGGAACTTAACCTCATCGGTAGATCGTTTCCAGTTTTCCGTCGAAAACGCATACGCAGTCAGGTTCTCGACACCGGCGCTGGTAGCGCCCGCGACCGCCTCCAGTAGCGCCGCCTCGCCGGCTCGATGGCCTTCGGTACGAGTAAGACCGCGCTCATTGGCCCACCTGCCATTCCCGTCCATCACCATTGCGATGTGTTTCGGAACAGCACCGAAGCCAGGTATTTGTCTCGACGGGTCATTAAGTTTGATCAACTTCGCTCCACGTGCTCCAAAGACCTGAGTCCTCTTTCAAGCTGCCACTGTAAATAGCCAGCGACAACGCCGCTCACGGCGGCACGCGTTGACAAGTTGGCCCGGCCAACGCTTGGCCAATCACCTATAAGCAATGCACTAATGTGCGAAATACCATCGACCCCAAGACGTACCGACCCGGGCATAGTGCAAGATTGGCAACTAACAGATCCAGAGTGAACGGAAAACGAAACAGTTTCGGTTGAGGCGCAACCCTGGCATTGGTCAATATTGGTAATCCAACCTGAGATTGCCAATGCCCGCAAAAGGTAAGAGTCTAGAATCTGATCAGAGGAGTGCTCTTTCAGTGAGAGAGCTCTGAGAGCACCAATAACAAGCATGTAGTGCTGCGAAGAGGAATCCTCGCGCGTAAAGCGTTCGGCAGCCTCGACAACTGCGCTGGCGGCTGTGTATCTGGCGTAATCCGCTACGATCACGGAGCCGTAGTTAGCCAGTTGCTCTACTTGAGAAACAGTGTCTAGATTTCTGCCTTCGTAAAGTTGCAAATCCACCACATTAAAAGGCTCTAACCTTGCACCGATTCTGCTGCTAGTTTTTCTGACTCCCTTTGCAACCGCTCGAATTTGACCATGATTTTTTGTCAACAGAGTCACAATGCGATCGACTTCCCCAAGCTTGTGGGTTCGGATGACGACGGCTTCATCTCGGTAATGCGGCATAAGACAAGTATCGCAATAATTGCGGGTTTAGCCAGTAACTGCGGACCTTAGAGCTCGATTCGTTGAGCTAATTAATGCCTTTAGAGACGCGGTGGCAATATCGCCATCAATACCGACACCCCAAAGCACATTACCGTCCACCTCAAGTTCGATGTACGCAGCAGCTAAAGCGTCGCCGCCGGCGCTAAGAGTGTGCTCGACATAATCAAGAAGTCTGATATCAGAACCCTTATCCCGCAAGATGGCAATGAAAGCCGAGATGGGACCGTTACCCGTTGCAGTAGCTGCAAACTCAGCTTCTCCGTCGCGCATAACTACGTCGATTTGGACAATGCCATCCATATCAGATTCCGTCCGCATCCTCTTCAGCTCGAAGCGACCCCACTTAGGCTGCTCGATTGGCGCTGGAAGGTACTCGTCTTGGAAGATTTCCCAAATTCTCTCGGAACTGACCTCGCCCCCGGAGGTATCGGTATGACCCTGAATTACTCTTGAAAACTCAATCTGGAGCTTACGAGGCAAGTCCAAGCTGTGGTCAGTCTTCAATAGGTAAGCCACTCCACCCTTTCCGGATTGGGAGTTGACTCTAATGACCGCCTCGTAGTTCCTGCCAACGTCTTTCGGATCAATAGGAAGGTAGGGAACAGCCCAAGTGTGCTTATCGACACTGTTTCCGGCTTCAAGAGCGTCCTTGGCCAGATGGTCAAATCCTTTTTTGATGGCGTCCTGGTGAGAGCCGGAGAATGCCGTGTAGACCAAATCCCCACCGTAGGGACTACGCTCAGGAACCTTGAGTTGATTGCAGTATTCAACGGTGCGCTTGATCTGGTCAATGTCGCCGAAATTTATCATCGGATCGATCCCCTGGCTAAATAAATTTAGGCCCAATGTAATTAGGTCAACGTTTCCAGTCCGCTCACCATTTCCGAAAAGACAGCCCTCAATGCGATCCGCTCCGGCCATATAGCCCAGTTCGGCTGCGGCAACTGCTGTACCGCGGTCATTATGTGGATGTAGGGAAAGCAGGATGGCTTCTCTTGGAGCAAGCCTTCTTGACATCCACTCGATCGAGTCCGCGTAAACGTTAGGAGTCGCCATTTCCACGGTTGCCGGGAGGTTGATTATCAATTTTCGGTCCAAGGTCGGCTTGATAATTTCTGCGACAGCGTTGCACACTTCAAGCGCAAACTCGAGCTCAGTGCCGGTATACGATTCCGGGGAGTACTCGTAAAAGACTTTTGTTTCGGGAATGCTCGCCTCTAGCTCTAAGCACTTCAAAGCCGCATCGGTAGCTATTTTTCTAATACCGGCTTTGTCCTGCCCGAAGACAACTCTGCGCTGGAGCACTGAAGTTGAGTTGTAGAAGTGGACGATTGCCTGCTTGGCACCAGCTATCGATTCATAGGTTCGCTCGATAAGGTGATCCCTGGACTGGGTCAGGACCTGAATTGTTACGTCTTCAGGAATGAGCTCCTGCTCAATAAGCAGGCGAACGAAGTCAAAATCAGTCTGGGATGCAGAAGGGAAGCCGACCTCAATCTGCTTGTAGCCCATCGAAACCAGCAGCTTGAACATCTCAAGCTTTCGCTCGGCGTTCATTGGATCGATTAGCGCCTGGTTGCCGTCACGAAGATCAACAGCGCACCACTGGGGCGCCTGAGTGATTCTCTTAGTGGGCCAAGTTCTATCTGCAAGCTCTACAACAATCTGATCGTGAAAGGGTTCATAGCGCTCAAATGGCATTTTCGATGGTTTTTGGTGGTTTTTCATTTCTCTCCGCCTAAATCTGAATTGACCGCAGGTTTGCACCGCGACGAGATTGGGCCGTGGCTAGGCCTCGTCGCGGCTAATAAGGAGGAGGCTAAAACTCATGTCCTCAGGTTAGCACTTGAGGACCGGTTGCGCTAGAACCCTAGTTTTCCAAGCTGTTTGGCGTTTCTCTGCCAGTTTTGTGCAATCCTGACTTGAATTGCCAGGTGAATAGGCTCGTCCATAAGCGCCTCAATTTCGCGCCTAGCCTTCTGGCCAATTGTTTTCAACATCGAGCCGCCCTTGCCGATAATGATCCCCTTCTGGGAATCGCGTTCGACCCAAACCGAAACGTGAACGGTTGGTTTTTTTGAATCGTAGAGAATCTCATCCAGAGTGACGGCAAGAGAATGGGGCAGTTCATCGTTTACTAACTCCAGGGCCGCTTCTCGAACTAGTTCGCAGATCCGATCCTCAAGTGGTTCTTCACTGACGACATCTTTTTCGTAAAACAATGGACCGACCGGTAAGTAACCAATCAGCAGTGTCTCTAGAAGGTCAACCTGCTCCATGGTGGCGGCTGATACCGGAACAATCTCCTTCCAGTCGTGAAGCTCTGAGACTGCCATCAAATGGTGAGCGAGCTTTTGCTTGGAAACGGTTTCGCACTTGGTAACAATGGCTATCTTCTTGGCGCGACCATATTTTGCAATGTCCGCAACAATTTTTCGGTCCCCCGGCCCAATTTCCTCATTGGCCGGAGTGCAAAAGACAATTACATCCACCTCGTGCAAAGTCGAGCTCACAAGATCATTTAATCTTTGTCCCAAAAGCGTTCTTGGCCGATGAAGACCGGGGGTGTCAACCATAATCAGTTGGCCAGTCTCCGTGGTCTTGACTGCCCTAATGGCACGCCTAGTCGTCTGTGGTTTAGAGCTAGTAATGGCGACCTTCTCGCCCGCAATGGCATTTGTGAGCGTTGACTTACCAACGTTCGGTCGCCCGACAAAGCTTACAAATCCAGATCTAAATTCACTCATCTATCACGAGCTTACGAACTAATACGCTAAGAAGTTGCCCTTTCTTGGCAACTACGCGCTCTGCAGTTAGCATCAAGCCCTGCACCTCGACTGTTTCCCCGCCAACGGGAAGCGCTCCGATTGCCTTGACCAAAAGGCCGCCAATTGTGTCAACATCATCGTCCTCAAGGTCGATCTCGAAAATTTCGGCTATTTCGTCCAACGGTGTTCTTGGTTGACACCTGAAAGTTGTTTCAGAAAGTTTCTCTATCCCGACGACCTCACGATCGTACTCGTCCCCAATCTCACCGACGAGTTCCTCAATCAAATCTTCAACGGTGACGATTCCGGCAACTCCGCCATACTCATCAACGACAATTGCGATTTGAGTTTTCGCACTCTGCATTTCCTGGAGCAGCTCGGCAACCGACTTGGATTCTGGAGTAAAGAGCGCCTGCCTGGCCGCATCAATGGCTTTTTTTACTGAAAGCAGCCCCGGATCCTGATGAACCACCCTGGCAAGATCCTTCAGGTACAGCACACCAACCACATCGTCCACGCTCTCCCCTACAACAGGTAGCCTCGAAAACCCAGTGGCCATAAACGTGCTCAATGCATCTTCTAGAAGCGCATCGCTGTCCACTACCTCCACGTCTACCCGGGGGACCATCACCTCTCGAACCACCGTCTCGCCAAATTCTTCAACTGAGTCCAAAAGTTCTTGTTCATACTCTTCGGCCACCTCAGGCGTTACAAGCCGAATTGGTGCAACCAATTTGCTCCACCAAGTGACAGGCCCATTGACGTTGCCGGATAGCTTTTCGGCAAATTTAGCTCTGCCCAGTATTCGACCAATGAGCTGCTGTGAGAACCAAAGAGCAAGTAAGCAAAATGCCAGGATGTAACCAAGGTTGCCAGCATCAACTGCGAAAACCAACCAAAGAGCCCCTAAGGCTCCAATCAATAGCGCCCTGGCTATTGACAGGGCTCCGGCCCGGGCATCCTCAGCAATTTCAAGCGTGGTCTGGATGGCTGCCAGCATTACAAGCAAAGAAGCGACCGCTAAACCCGAAATTATGAAGATCAAGAAGTTTCCAATGCGTAGAAATCGGCCAGCAAGCTTTTTTGAAGATCAAACATTTCTTTTTCTTCGTCCGGCTCTGCGTGATCAAATCCGACTAGATGAAGCATGCCGTGTGTTACCAGCAGCAAAATTTCATTGATTGCTTCATGTCCAGCCGATTTAGCCTGCGTAATGGCAACCTGCGGGCAAACGACTATGTCGCCCAAAACCCCTTCGGGTGAAGCGTTTCGGTCGGTACCGGGACGTAATTCGTCCATTGGGAAACTCAGGACATCAGTTGGCCCTGATTCATCCATCCACTTCATATGAAGGTCAGTCATAGGTCCTTCATCAACGAAAGTAATTCCTAGGTCAACTAATTCGTGAAGCTTAAGTGCTCCCCGAACAAAATATGCCAGCTCAAGTACTCGTTCGGTGTCGACGGTGATTTCGGATTCATTTGCTATTTCAACGCTCACTTGATTGCCGCCCTGTCATATGCCTCAACGATTCTTGTTACGAGTTCATGCCTTACTACGTCTCTGCTGGTTAGCTTATGAACGTGAAGACCCTCAACATCGGCCAGTACCGTCTGGGCAATTCCGAGACCAGATTTTCCTCCGGGAAGATCGACCTGAGTCACGTCCCCGGTTACTACCATCTTGGAATTAAAGCCCAGTCGCGTCAGGAACATTTTCATTTGCTCACCGGTGGTGTTTTGCGCCTCATCAAGAATAATAAAACTGTCATTTAGTGTCCTGCCGCGCATATACGCGAGGGGTGCAACCTCAATAACTCCGGCCTCCATGAGCTTCGCTGTCACATCGGGCTCGAGCATCTCCTGAAGTGAATCAAACAAGGGCCTTAGATAGGGGTCGATTTTCTCACTTAGTGTCCCAGGCAAGAAACCAAGCCTTTCTCCGGCCTCAACAGCTGGCCTAGTAAGGATTATCCGACTAACTTCTTTTCTGTAGAGAGCCTCAACGGCCTTTGCTACCGCCAAATAAGTTTTTCCAGTGCCCGCGGGTCCAATCCCAAAAGTGATTGTGTTTTCATCAATGGCATCTAGGTACTCCTTTTGACCCGCGGTCTTGGCCCTTACCGTCTTAGCCGGCGTGCTTATTGTGCTTGCCGCGAGTATTTTTGCCGCCGGTTGTTCTTTATTTTCCTGAATAATTCGTATCGTCTCGGTAACACCCCGAGGATCTGGGCTCAGTCCCTGCTTTATCATTTCCGCCAACTGATCAAGTACCTCAATGGCGAGCTCCAGCTGGGCTTGATCGCCCGTGAGATTAAAAACATTTCCCCGATTTTGGATAACCAAGCCCGGGAGCTCGGCTTCGATTCGCCTTAGGTTCTTGTCTTGTGCGCCCAAGAGATCCAGGAGTGCTACTCCGTTTATTTCAAAGCTCGTTTTAGCCACTATTCGGACTGCTGACTAAGAACATGTGCATGGGTGTGAAAAACCGATTGCCCTTCACGCTCTCCAGTATTGAATTGAAGCTTGAACTGGCCGTCGGTTTTCGTTGCTGCCACCTCGCGAATTAGCTCGAAAAGACCGGTGAGGCTAGAAGAACTTTCTAACTGGAGAATATTTTCACTGTGAATCTTGGGAACCACCAAAATATGAACCGGGGCTTTTGGATAGAGGTCCAGGAAGGCTATGGCGTGCTCATTCTCACCAATTAGCTCCGACGGAATCTCGCCATTGACTATCTTGCAAAAAATACAGTCCAAGTTTTCCTCCGTCTTCATTTTAGCCACTAGCTCCATTGTCCAGAAAGGGCCATCACTGCTGCAATAGCGGCAGGCCCGGCGCTTGAGGTTCGCAGTATCGTTCCACCAAGCCGAACACCCAAGAATCCCTGTGCCCCAAGGCTGTCAATTTCTTGCTTGGCGAACCCGCCCTCTGGTCCCACGACGATGGTCACTTCATTCTTTAGTTCCAGACCAACCATGCTTGTTGGAGCCTGTGGGTCAAGCACAAGACCTGTACCGATAGGGCTTAGTTGCTTGACGGTAGAGAGGACCTTTACTTCTGCCCTAAAGGCTTGCTGGGATTGCTTCATTGCGGAAATAGCGATTTGGTTCCAACGCTCTTGATTTCTTGATGCCTTGGCTCCCCACTCGACCACAGACCTCGATGCTTGCAGCGGCGTTATGCTCGCCGCGCCTAATTCGACAGCGGTCTGAAGAGCAGCTTCGTCCCTGCCTGCCTTAGCAAGAGATTGCACAAGATGTATCGAAGGAGTGGGCCTAGATAATATTTGGAAAGATTTCGGTTCTAGCTGGCCGCTTGAAGCGTTGGAAACCGTAGCTGTGAGCACTCCCCCGACGCCATTAGTTACCGCTATCTCCTCCCCCTCTCTTATCCGAAGACTCTTGAAGTGTTCAAGCTCAGAAGCCGTGATAGCCGATGATGCCTCGGTAATGCTCGGGTCATAAAACCAATGCACTAGAACCTGCCCCTGGCCCGACGGCTGCCCAGTCTGGGTGAGTCATCCTTGTGGAGCGCTTTGAGCTTTTTGAAAAGATCTTTTTGTTTTCCGTCTATTCGGTTTGGGGTCAAAACCTTCAACTGCAGCAAAAGGTCCCCGCGGCCGCGGCCGCGCAGCTTATTTGACCCAAGACCCTTGAGGGTTATTACATCACCATGCTGAGCTCCCGCCTTCACTGCAACTAGCGAAGGCCCATCCAATGTCTCAATCTCGGTCTCGAAACCAAGAGCCGCATCTGCAATCGGAACTTCTAGTACGGCCACTAAATTATCCCCGTCCCGTCCAAAAGTAGGGTCTGCACGGACTGAAACTTCAAGGTAAATATCCCCACTTGGTCCCCCGCCAAAGCCGACTTCACCCTGACCAGGCAGGTGTAGACGCAAGCCGTCCGAAACCCCCGCTGGGATATCGAGGTCTAGATCTCTTGAGGCTCTGACTCTGCCCTGGGCTCGGCACTCTACGCAGGGATCTGGAATCACTTGGCCGGTTCCACGGCAAGTTCCGCATGGTGCGGTGGTGACCATGGCTCCCATGAATGACTGCACCCGACGTTGAATCTGGCCCGATCCTCTGCAGATATCGCAGGTCTGAGCGCTTGTTCCCGGGCGGCAGCAGCTGCCCTTGCATACCTCGCAGAGGATTGCTGTGTCGATGGTCAGTAATTTGTTGGCACCAAAAACTGCCTCTTTCAGATCTAGGTCTACTCGTAAGAGCGCATCTTGACCCCTTTGCGACCTGGACTGAGGTCCGCGCTGACCTCCGCCACCGAAGAAACTATCAAAAATGTCTCCGATGCCTACCCCTTCGGCACCGCGTCCGTCGTAGCTTGCGCGGCTGTCGCTGTCAATTAACACCTCGTAGGCGTGCGTGACTAGCTTGAAGCGCTCCTGGGCTTCCTTGGCAGGGTTGATGTCAGGGTGCAACTCTCTTGCCAGTTTGCGATATGCCTTCTTGATTTGATCCTCGGTCGCATCTCTTGCGACTCCGAGAACTTCATAGTGATCGCTCAAGAATTTGCCTCCAGTACATTGCTTAGATATTTTGCGACGGCTCTAACCGACGCTATGTTCCCCGAATAGTTCATTCTCGTCGGCCCGAGGACGCCAATTTTTGCCAATTCGGTTCCCGAGTTTTCGTAACCGATGGCCATCATTGCCGCATGTTGGACGCCAGCAACCCCAAGCTCGGAACCGATCCTAAGGCCGACACCATATTGATCGGTCTGCATTTCTTGCATCAAACGAAGCATCACAACTTGTTCCTCGATAGCCTCAAGGACACTCGAGAGTTCGCCACCAAAGTCTTCATCGTGTTTGGCTAGATTGGCAGTACCGGACAAGACCAGCCGTTCTTCTCTATTGGCGTCGATCAAAGACTGAAGCTGAGAAACAACTCTGCCAACAAAGTCTCGTCGACTCGGCGCAAACTCAGCTGGGAGCTTGTCCAAAATCACCTTAACATCAGTGAAGTTTGCGCCGACCAGCATTCCGTTTAGACGTCCGCGCAACTCGGTAACAAGATCCAAGTCGGCCGGAGCACTCAGTTCCACCTGAACTTGTTGAACCCTACCCTTGTCAGAAATGAGCATCACGAGAAGCCTCAGCTCGGCAATAGGTATTAGCTCGACATGGCGAACCTTGGCCTTGCCAAGGGTCGGATACTGAACCAGCGCCAAAGTGTTTGTGAGCGTCGACAGCGATCTAGCAGTTCTTTCTACAATCTCGTCCAGGTCAGTAGCCCCTTCCAAGAAAGTCTCTATCGCGCTGCGCTCTGAGTGCGAAAGTGGCTTTATCTCACCGAGCTTGTCCACGAACAGTCGATAGCCCTTTTCGGTCGGAATTCTTCCGCTGGAAGTATGTGGAGCAGTGATTAGCTCCTCTTCTTCTAAAAGCGCCATGTCATTCCGGATTGTGGCAGCCGAGACTCCCAGGGGGTGTCTGTCAAGAAGAGACTTAGAACCGACAGGCTGGTTCGAGGCGATGTAATCCTCAACAATTGCCCGCAGAACTTCCAGGGATCTGTTGGGAATCATTAGCACTGACCTATCATGAGTGCCAAGTCTATTCAATAAGTACTAGTTCGTCAGCAGCTGAAGAACTATGCGATCAACAAAAAGCCTGCCTGCAGCCGTAACTGCAAGATTTTGGTTATCAATTTTCAAGCTTCCGTCCAAAATAAACGGATTAATAGTGCTGTCCAAAATACCGAGTTCGGCCAGTACTTTTGTAGGAATCCCAGTACTGGTTCGAAGTTCAAGCATCAAACGCTCCTCAAGGTTCGTCCGCGCATCAATGTATTCAATTCCTGCAACTGGCGAGCCGTTCGCAAGCTGTTTTTGATAACTGAGGGGATGCTTGGTGTTCCAAAATCGATTCCCGCTCAAGTGCGAATGGGCTCCCGGACCAAAGCCCCACCAATCGGCGCTGCTCCAATAAGCGTGGTTGTGCTTCGAAGGCTTACCCCAGTTGGCAACCTCATACCAAGGAAGACCACTGGCCTGAAAGATTTCATCCGCAATTTCAAACTTCTCCGCGTCCAAGTCATCATCTGTTTCAGGCAATTCGCCGACCTTGATTTGCCTGGCAAGCTTTGTTCCCGGTTCAACAATCAGGGAGTAGGCAGATACATGCTTGGTGCCCATCGACGCGGCGATTTCAACGGTATTTTTCCAAGAATCAAGAGACTCGTTTGGAGCCCCGTAAATCAAATCGAGACTGCTTTCTAACCCCAGTGCGGCCGCGGCTTTCAAGATTGGGGCAACCTTGTCGGGATCATGAACTCGCTCTAGTGTCTCTAGAACCTTTGGATCGAAGCTCTGAACCCCCAGGCTGATTCTGTTTACTCCTATGGCGGCCAGTTGCTCTAAATACTGAGGACTTGCCGATTCGGGGTTAGCCTCCAGTGTTATTTCGATGTCCGGTAAAAAACCATAATGATTTCTCAGGCTTGCCATGATGCGCTCAATTTGATTACTGGTAAAAAGTGATGGTGTTCCGCCACCGAAAAACAGGGTCGAAAGACCTCGCTTCGGATAACCAGAGTTTTTTAGAATCTTCGCACTGGCATCTATTTCGGTAATTAGGGACTCGTGGAAACTTGACTGGGATAGCCCGCCGATTTCCTTCGCGGTGTAGGTATTGAAATCACAATAGCCGCACCTAAATTCGCAAAACGGAATGTGAACATAGGCGTGAAAGGATTTCGACTCATCGAACCTTGGAGGTATCAGGTTCGACTCTGGCCACGGCAGCCCCAGCGGCAAGCTAGCCGACACTACTTTTTCTTTTCCGTGCTCGAGGTCTCGTCCGAGGAAAGTGCTTTTATAAACGCGTCCTGCGGCACTTCTACTCGGCCCACCATCTTCATTCGCTTCTTGCCCTCTTTTTGCTTTTCAAGAAGCTTTCGTTTTCTGCTTATGTCGCCGCCGTAGCATTTAGCCAACACATCTTTCCTGACAGCACGAACGCTCTCACGGGCAATGATTCTTGAGCCCACCGCCGCTTGAATTGGAACCTCAAACTGCTGTCTCGGTATTAGCTCGCGGAGCTTCGCCGTGATTTTTGTCCCGTGGCCATACGCTTTGTCCTTGTGAACAATTGAGCTGAAGGCATCTACTTTTTCGCCCTGAAGTAGCAAATCTACCTTTACCAAATCGCCTGGAAGATAGCCGGCTTCTTCATAGTCCAAAGAGCCGTAACCCTGAGTCTTGCTTTTTAGCTGGTCAAAAAAGTCAAAAACGATTTCAGCTAGCGGAAGCTGATAGCGGAGTTGAACTCGGTCTTCACCTAGGTATTGCATGTCAATCATCGTCCCGCGACGGGTTTGACACAGATCCATGATTGTGCCCACGTAGTCCTTTGGGCTCAAAATTGTGGCCTTTACAATCGGCTCTTTCACTACCTTTATTTTTCCCTCGGGAAACTCAGACGGGTTAGTGACTATGAACTCGGTGTTGTCCTCGCGAGTGACCTGATAAACCACCGATGGAGCCGTCGCAATTAGAGAGAGGTTGAATTCTCGCTCAAGTCGCTCGGTAATTATCTCGAGGTGCAATAGCCCCAAAAAGCCACAGCGAAAGCCAAATCCAAGCGCGGCCGATGTTTCCGGCTCGTAGACCAGTGAGGCATCGGAGAGACGGAGCTTGTCCAGTGCCTCTCTTAGATTTGGGTAATCGCTGCCATCAATGGGATAAATACCAGAAAAAACCATGGGCTTTGGCTCGGCATAACCCTTCAGGGAAGCAGTTGCGGGCTTATCTTTAGTAGTCACAGTGTCGCCGACCTTTGACAGCCTCACGTCCTTAACTCCGGTTATCAAATAACCCACCTCGCCGGCGGATAAGCCCTTCGTGACTACTGGTTCTGGGCTAATGACGCCTATCTCCAACAGCTCGTGCACTGCCCTGGTTGACATCATCTGGATCTGCTCCCGAGAGGACAGTCGACCGTCAATCATTCTGACGTAGGTGACTACACCGCGGTAGCTGTCATAAACAGAATCGAAGATCATTGCTCGGGCAGGAGCATTGATGTCACCCTTTGGCGCAGGCACTCGCTGAACGATTCGGTCAAGAAGCTCTTCCACTCCAACACCGGTTTTACCCGAAACTCTCAAGCAGTCATCTGGGGATCCACCAATCAGGTTGGCAAGTTCCTCCGCGTATTTCTCAGTTTGAGCTGCTGGAAGGTCAATTTTATTTAGAACCGGAATGATCTCCAGGTCGTTTTCCATCGCTAGGTAAAGATTGGCCAGCGTCTGTGCTTCTATCCCTTGAGCCGCGTCCACAAGCAAAACTGCACCCTCGCAGGCGGCCAAGGACCTAGAAACCTCGTAGGTGAAGTCCACGTGGCCGGGTGTGTCAATCATGTTTAGTGCGAAAGTCTCATTATTAAACTCCCATGGCAGCCGAACGGCTTGAGACTTAATCGTGATTCCGCGCTCTCGCTCAATGTCCATGCGGTCCAAATATTGCGCCCGCATTTGACGGTCTTCAACTATTCCAGTCAGCTGAAGCATCCGATCTGCAAGGGTCGATTTACCGTGATCAATGTGGGCAATTATGCAGAAATTGCGTATTTGATCCTGGTCGGTGAGAGACGGCTCGAGAGCAGACCGTGCGCGTGGAGACAAATAAACCTCGTTTATGAATGAATGTAACTAAGTCATTCTCCCATGATGCTTGCTCGACAGGAGCCAAACTGATAGAGTTTTGCCTTGTTCGCGGAGATTTACTCCGCAAAATTTTTTGGCCAGAGAAAGTAGAACATGGCAAACATCAAGTCCAAGATAAAGCGCATCGGAACTAACCAGAAGTCCGAGGACCGCAACAAGGCTGTTAAGACCGAAGTCAAGTCCGCAATCCGTGCAGTGCGCGATGCAAGCACAGCCGGCGACAAGGCTGCAGCTGCAGCTGCACTCGTTGGGGCCAACAAGAAGATTGATAAGGCGGTCAGCAAGGGTGTCATTCACAAGAACCAGGCAGCCAACCGCAAGTCAGCTATTGCCAAGAAGGTAAATAGCCTCTAAAAAGCTTTTTCAAAAAACCGGGCTGATGGCCCGGTTTTTTATTGCCCAGATTTAGCCATCGCCAATAAGAGCATTTCTATTGAGTATTCCGGATCTCTGCTCGCGCCCTTTACATCGAAATCAGTTTGGGCTGCCAGCTGCACAAGCTCGATTAGTTGAGGCTCGCTCCAGCCGGCTAGTTCCTTTATCGCCCGATCCTGCTGCCATGGTTGCATTCCAATTGCGGCAGCAGGGGCATTCCTGTCATTAAAAAGCCTGGCTAGCTGTCGGATCTTCATAGAAAGTGCTGCGGTGAGGGCAACACTGTCAATGCCGGTTGCAGACCCGTGTCGAAATAGCCTTATAGCCTCACCCGCATTACCCGCCAGCGCAGCATCGGCAATTTTGAACGCGTTTGTCTCCACCCTGCCTTGAAAAGTTCGCTCCACTTCAACGAGCGAGACTTTCGAAGCCCCTGAATTTGCCAATTGATCACAAGCGGCGCCTAGCTCACCCATATCTGAACCGAAGGCAGCCACCAGAGCCCTAATGGCCGGCTGGTCAACTGGAGTCTGAAATCTCTGAAATTCTCGC
The DNA here is from genome assembly GCA_028822985.1 of Aquiluna sp. GTDB lineage: Bacteria > Actinomycetota > Actinomycetes > Actinomycetales > Microbacteriaceae > Aquiluna. The sequence continues at coordinate 60,421 of JAPKCK010000003.1, read as the reverse complement.
TTTATAAAATCGATCCGATCGGCGTCTTTTTTCACTTCTTCGCAGGAAATGTTTAGGGCGGATGCAGAAAGTTGCTTTTTAAGTTTGCCATTGTGGCCAACAAGGTTAGGAATACGGACCACTATCGTGCAATTTTCCGCAGGATCTGTTAGCAGCTGCCCTAAATCTTCGGCCAAGCCCTCGGAGGCGGCGCTAATGATTACAAGGCGCGGCTCATTAAACAGTGAGGGTGAAGCCAAGCTAAAAATCAAGCCTGGGGAATATTCTCCATCGGCAACCTCGTTTACCTCTAAATTTTCGTGACTCGCTCGCAACTTATCCTTTATCAACCTGGTTGCGCGCGATGCAAAGTAGGACTCAGGACCGGATATCAAGACAAGGTTGGCAGGCTCGGCCTGATGCCAGCTAACCGTTCGTCCATTAGTCACGCCGTTAGTTTACCCGCGCTTGAAATCTTCCATGATTGCTCTTCGAATCTAAAGGCGACAGAGCCAAGTTCATCAGTTCTCACTACTAATGCCCCGCTGAGAGTCGCTTGATCCAGTGCTTTCTTAGTCGGATGCCCGTAGGGATTCTGCCCAACTGAAAAGATGGCCACATCAGCAGAAAGAAGTTCAAATAGTTGACTTGATTGATCAGCGGAGCCATGGTGAGCGACCTTTAGTAAAAGCGGCAATTGCGCCAGTTCGCTCAAGGCTCCGCCGGCATTCCTCATCAAGCGTGTTTGACCGGCAGCCCCCAAGTCACCCAGTGCGAGTACGCCATACCTCTCACCTGTGAAAGCCACTATTACCGATGCATCATTGCTGTCCTTGGCTTCGGTGGCCTTCGCAGTTGGAGCCAGAACTTTCCAGTTGAGCTCGCCAAGCTTTCCGCCCATGCCAGCAAAGCCAGTTAGTACCTCCACCCGCGCCCGAGAAAGAGCGGAGGCAACCAAGGAGACCAAGGGGCGATCGTCAGTAAATCCTGAGATAACGGCTGTTTTTACTTTTCTCCCATCTAGCGCACCATAGATTCCACCCGCGTGATCAGCATCGAAGTGGGTGATGACCAATAGGTCAATCTGAGTCACTTTCAAATTATCCAGACACTCGCCTAACGGCTCTGGTTCCCTTCCGACATCAATCAGGGCGACAACGCCCTGGCTTCTGATTACGAGCGCATCGCCCTGTCCAACATCGCAGTTGACCACCTCCCACTCGCCGTCAAAGCCCTGAAACCGAATCTGATCGATGGTCGACCAGGAAGCAGACAAGAGCAATACCCCGGCCAGTGAGGCAGCGAGGCTGGCTCGATACTTCACGAGCCGAGGTTGGTAAATCCCAAGACATAAAAGCACGATAAGCGCAGCCAAGACGATGCCGGCCGGACCCGCCACAAAATGAACTCTCGCGGCCGGCCATGCTGATACTTCGTTGGCCACCAGTGTTATCCACCAGGTCCCAATCGAGGCCAAGTAGCTCACTGCAGAACTCAGAAATGGAAGCGGATAGGCAAGGATTAGGGCCAGTATTCCGAGAATTGTAACCGGAGCCACTACTGGCTCGACGATGAGATTTGCCAACACTGAATAAATTGGGATCGACGGTTGGAGCATCAACAAAACTGGCGTCGTTGCTAGTTGGGCTGAAAAGCTTGCCGCAATGCCAATTGCGATTAGGCGAGGCATAAAGCTGGTGAGCCATTTGTAGATTGGGACGGCCATCGTCAACAGCCCGACCGTAGCAATCGCCGAAAGCGCGAAGCCAAAATCCGTCGCCAAGCCTGGATCGACAGCCAGCAAAAAAATAACAGCCCAAGCCAATGAGATTATTGGCTTTGTTCCCCTGCCAAGCCATAGACCTACTGCAACAAAAGTTGCCATTGTGGCCGACCTCAGCACACTCGACTCCGGACCCACCACCAGAACGTAAGCGACCATGACCAAAAGAGCGGATATAAATCTAATGTTTCTTGCGAGCCCAAAGGTGGCCGTAAGTAAATATACGACTCCCATGATTATGGCCAGATTTGCGCCAGATACCGCCACCAGATGAGTCAGTGAGAGAGTTTTCATGTTTTCTGCCATCTCTTGAGACAGGAGCTCTCGCTCACCAATTGCAAGCCCACCCACTAGCGCCTTTGCGTCTGGACTTACCCCCTGGGCACGAAAAAGAAAAACGGCCCTCAGCCCTTCGATAAATTCGATTCGTGGATAGGAAAGTTTTATCTGAGACACGGACCCAGGCAATGCGGTAACCCAAAGAATCATCCAGTAGGCAACCGCAACGAAAATAATCACAAAGTAATTGAGCCCCTGATGTCTTCAAACAATTTGCTGCCGATACCCGTAACCTCCAGAAGCTGCTCGACACTGGCAAATGACCCAATTTCTTCCCGGTATGCCAAAATCCGACCCGCCAGTGCCGGTCCGATACCGGGCAGTATCTCCAACTGCGAGCTAGAGGCTCTGTTTAACGAAATAAAGCCCTGACCAGAGTCGGTGGCCATTTGGGACTCTGCGAGTATGACTACCTGCTCGCCATCGGAAATCAGACGAGCTAAGTTGACGCTTGACTGAACAGCAAGGGTAGTGAAACCCCCTGCAGCGTCTATAACGTCTCGAACCCTGGATCCATAGGAAAGCTCGTATAACCCAGGCTCGAAGACTTCGCCAACCACGTGGATAAAAATCTCACCGGACACTGTGAAGTTTTCACTTTGCTGGACTATGGCGTCTTGCACTTTAGGTGCGCTGGAGTTTGAAAGTAAAACGCCGAGCAGTATCGCAACTAGCCCCCCGGCAAGATAAAGCTGTATGCGCTTTTTAGAATCCAGAGCGTTTAGCCATTGAAGTATTTTCTGCATCTAAACAAGATGCACCAAAAATCAACTGAGCTACTGGCGGCTAAAAATGTTGTAGAGAAACCGCTACTTAGTGGCTATGTTTACGAGCTTCGGAGCACGCACAATTATGTTTGAAATTTCCTTGCCTTGAAGTGTCTTTTTAACTAGCTCGGAACTTAGTGCCAGCTCTCTAAGCTCATCTTCTGAGATAGAGACATCCACTTCGAATTTGTCCCGCAGCTTGCCGTCAATCTGCACGATGGCGATGCCTTTTTGCTCGACAAGTAGCTCGCTCTCAACTTCTGCGAATTGAGCTAGCGCCACCGTCGGCTTGTGACCAAGCAGCTGCCACATGTCTTCTGAAGTGTAGGGAGCGAAGAGGCTTAGTGCCTTCGCTAACTCCTCGGCGCCCTCTCTGACAGCAATGTCAGCTGGGCCGACGCCTTGGTCAATTGCCTTGCGTAGGTGGTTGGTTAACTCCATGGCCTTGGCCACACCCACGTTGAACTTATGACTCTCGATTGCCTCTTTGAATCCAGACAAGAATTGGTGGGTTGCCTTACGGACCCCTTTGTCTCCAGAAGCAAAATTCGATTCTGGCTTGCTAGTGACATCCTGGGCGATACGCCAAGCGCGTGCCAAGAACTTAGCCGACGCGGCTGGTGAAACATCAGACCAGTCAATGTCATCCTCCGGTGGTCCCGCGAATGCCATTGTTAGTCGAATTGCATCTACCCCGTGAATATCTAGCTGTTCACTGAGACGGACGAGGTTACCTCTGGACTTACTCATGGCTGAGCCGTTCATCAAGACCATGCCCTGGTTTAGCAACCTAGTAAAGGGCTCTTCAAAATCAACCATTCCAATGTCGTGAAGCACTTTGGTGAAAAACCTCGCATAGAGCAAGTGCAAAATAGCGTGAGTCACTCCACCGACGTACTGGTCAACCGGTGCCCACTTTTCTGCCTGCTCCTTTTCGAATGGAACTTCATCAGAATTTGGGTTTAAGAACCTCAGAAAATACCAGGAGCTGTCAACAAAAGTGTCCATGGTGTCAGAGTCTCGTTTGGCCCTGCCGCCACATGTTGGACAATCAACATTTAGCCAGTCCGACGCAGCCCCGAGAGGCGAAGTCCCCTTCGGTGCAAGGTCTAGGCCTTCGCTAGCCGGTAACTCAACTGGAAGTTGATCGGCGGGTACCGGAACTTCCCCGCACTTGTCACAGTGAATGATAGGTATTGGAGTTCCCCAGTAGCGCTGCCTGGAAATCAACCAGTCTCGAAGCCTAAAGTTCTTCGCACCCTTGCCGGTGCCCTTCGCTTCAACTAGCTCGATGGCCTTGGAGATTGCATCCGCTTTGTTTAGACCGTTCAATTCCCCAGAGTTCACGATTACACCGTCGCCGCTGGTCGCAATTCCAGACACGGCTGGATCCTCTTCACCGGTGTCGACAACCATGAAGACTGGTAAATCGAAAGTTTTTGCGAACTCAATGTCGCGATCATCATGAGCGGGAACCGCCATGATTGCTCCGGTTCCATAATCAGCCAAAACATAATCGGAAACCCAGACTGGGATGCGCTCGTCGTTTATGGGGTTTAGCGCATAGTGGCCCAAGAAAACACCCGTTTTCTTGCGGTCAGTAGCCAAACGCTCGATGTCGTTAGCCTTCTTGACTTCCTCTAGGTAGCTCTCGAACTGTTCATGAATCTCCTTGGATGTGGCACTGGCAAGCTCTTGGGCTAGCTCGCTGTCGGCTGCCAAGACCATAAAAGTGGCCCCGTATAGAGTGTCAGGTCGAGTAGTGAACACCGAAATCTTTTGATCCATGCCTTCGATTGCGAAATCAATGTTTGCACCCTGTGACCTTCCGATCCAGTTGCGCTGCATTGAGAGCACCTTGGAAGGCCATTTGCCTTCTAGCTGGCTTAGGTCATCAAGGAGTCGATCTGCGTAGTCAGTAACTTTGAAGTACCACTGAGTCAGAGACTTCTTGGTAACCACCGAGTCGCAACGCTCGCAAAGACCCTGGACTACCTGCTCATTGGCCAGGACCGTTTGGCAGCTCGGACACCAGTTCACGTTCGAGTTCTTGCGGTAGGCAAGACCTCGGCTATATAGCTCTAGAAACAACCACTGGTTCCACTGGTAGTAACTCGGGTCACAAGTCTGCAGCACTCTGTCCCAGTCAAAACTGCAGGCGTACCTGCGCATAGAGGCTTTTTGCTGAGCAATGTTTTCATAGGTCCAAGCTCTTGGGTCTAGCCCGCGCTTAATTGCGGCGTTTTCGGCAGGCAACCCAAAAGCATCCCATCCAATTGGGTGCATAACGTTGTAACCCTTTTGACCCCAATAACGAGCAATAACATCGCCAAGTGCGTAGGCCTCCGCATGGCCCATGTGCAAGTCACCAGAAGGGTATGGGAACATGTCCAAAACATACTTAGTGGGTCTCGTGTCGTCTTTTCTAGACGAGTCAAAAGGCTTCAGGTCGTCCCATAATGGCAACCACTTATCTTGAATGGCTGTGACGTTGTAATCTTCTTGCAATTATTGACCTTTTGCTTAGCGAACTTATAGGTTACCAATTCACCGAGGCGCCCATTGCCTGAACTAGAGCTAGTGCCTTCAATTGCATTTCCCCATGCTCAATTTCGGGATCCGATCCAGAGGTAATGCCCCCGCCCACGGAAATGCTGACAGTCTGATTTTCAAAGATAGCCGTTCTAATAACCATTCCAAGATCCATGTCGCCCGATGGGCTGACCCATCCAATCGCGCCTGAATAAGCACCTCTGGGTCTATTCTCAAGCTCCGCAATTAATGCGCAGGCCCTAATTTTTGGAGCACCGGTCATTGAACCACCCGGGAACAAAGCACTCAGCGCGTCAAAGCCGGTCTTAGCATCCGCGAGCTCACCGGCAACATCAGATTCAAGTTGATGTACGGTCGAATATGACCGCAGCGCCAATAGCGACTCGACCGTGATTGATTGAGCCGTGCAGACCAAAGACAGATCGTTTCTAATCAAATCAACAATCATTAGGTTTTCTGCTCGCTCTTTCTCATCGGCCCCAAGCGACGTCTGCAAAGCAGAATCGATTTCAGGATCACTTGATCTGGCACGAGTGCCCTTGATGGGCGAACTGGTGACTCTCACCCCAGACACTGTCAAGAATCTTTCAGGCGAAATACTCAAATAACTAACACCACCTACTTTTAGATAGCTGCAGTAAGGCGCGCCATGGTCTTTTCTGAGTCGCAGAAACAGCGCAAGTGGATCCCCAACATAATCCCCCGACAGTTCAGTTGTCAGGCAGAGCTGGTAGATCTCACCTTTAGCGATTTGATCTTTAGCTTTTTCGATGTTTGCAAGGTAGTCATTCTTAGCGTCCTTGACTTCAAAGATGGCGGCTGTAGCAGCGTCGTGATTAAGCGCGTAGTTGGCTGCATCTCCCCCAGCTAAGGCCAAACGCAGCAGGGCGGCATGAAACCATTCCGCGAAAGACCCCTTATTCGCAAACTCTCCGACAAAAAACATGGCGCGATTGTCGTGGTCGTAGACAAACGCTCTGTCCACCTCAATGCCTGATACAACCAGTGGTCCTTTTTCGGGTAGTTCATATTCAATGACGCCCACGAAGCCGGGGCGAAAACCAAACGGTAAGTTGTGATTCTGCTCATCTTTGACGTACTTCGGCAACTGAGAGGTCTTTGGTCCGGAGCCAATTATCGAAAATCGAGCGTCATGGTGATGCTCCCGGTCGAGCCAGAATGAGTTTGGCTTGCTCCCAAAAAAAGCCACGAAAGTATCGGGCACGGGGCTCCACCCTGCTATGCGTTCATAATAAAGTGGCATTTAATCCTTTTCCAGCCCCGTACTCTAGACAAGATGAGCGTAACTGGAGATTTCTTTCAATTCACCGGCGGTGAGCTGAATCCGATTGACCACGCCATACCAACCACTCTTAGCGTGGCAGACAGCTGGCTGGTTTCCAGCGGTTCAACCCGAGTTATCGAGCGGCACTTTGCGCGGTTTTCTGGTTCAGTTACCAAAATACAGCAGCAGGACCTGAGCGGCTTTTTTGACGCCGTCGTGTCCGCAATTCCGTTGGAAGGTGATTGGTTTCCAAGAATCGAATTTCGCAGGGAACAAAACCCTGGTGAGCAGTTATTTTTCCGACTCCGTCAAGCACCGATTCGAACTCTTACCTGTTCTCTATGGTCACTAGACGAGCCGGATCCCAGGGTTGACAGTCAAGTCAAGGGCCCTGATCTCTCGGTTTGCCAAAAACTTAGAAGAAAAGCCAACCTCCACGGCGCCGACGAAGCGGTCATTTTGGATACTCACGGGAACGTGGCAGATGGAGCACTGTCGTCAATCGTTTGGTGGCGTGATGATGTACTTTGCGGACCTGATGGTTCAACTGAGTGGCTTCCATCGATCACCAGAGAACTTGTTTTCGAAATGGCAAATCAGGCAGGGTTCGAAACTGCCCTCGTGAATTCGAAACCACAGGACCTAGCAGGATGCGAAGTCTGGAGCCTGTCAGCGCTTCAGGGAATCAGGGGCGTAAATCATTGGCAAAACATTCCGATCTCAAACCTAAAAAGGCTCAGCTCATTTCGCAAACGCCTAGCTCTTCTAACCAACTCTTCCCAAAGCGACGACCTTTCGATTGCCTAACCACCTGAATGCTTTCGTGGGCCTTATTGGCTTTAGGTTGGCTACGAGCGATTAGAAGCAAGCCTCAAGGTAGCCACTCTTGTTGAATCAACATCTTGCAAGTATGCACCGGGAAAATTGATTAGTTTCTAGATTTTTGGGCCCTGGGAATAGCAAAAAACAAAAAACTGAGCCATAACTTCCAGGCAATTTTGTAAATGTCTTAGCTAAGACTTACACTTCTAACTATTCGAACACTTGTTCGCATAGTTAGAAGGGGCGCTAGCTTTGGAAACAGAATTAGTCACCGGTGTCGTGCTTGATGCTGACGGTGCTCCAGCTTGCTTTACCTGGCGCGATGCTCTCTTTTTGACTACATCCCGTCCAGTTCGTTGGTACTCCAGGTCACTCTGGTGGCAGCATGCAGGTCAGGCCCACCCTGGTCAGGGCCAAAACCTGGTTGAGACAGAAATGTGGCGCTTGTGGGCGGCAAGCCCTAACGATAGATACTTTTTCCAGCTAAGGCACCAAATGCCCGATGACAGCTGGGAAATTGAGCAAGCCGCGCCCTAAATGAGCTTTACTCATCTAAATGTCAGCTCCGCCTTCTCTGCCCACTACGGCGTAAACAGACCTGAGCAGCTTTGTGCGGCCGCAAGCTCAATGGGCTGTGAATCTTTAGCGATAACCGATCGAGACGGCCTCTACGGGGCAATAAAGCACATAGGGGCCTGCATATCTAGAGGCATAGCCCCGATTGTGGGAGTCAGCCTAGAAGTGACTGCAGATAAGTCCCTGGGTCGAGTTCTGATTCTTGCTCACGGAAACAACTCGGGCAGGGGCTGGGCGACACTATGCCGCATCATTTCTCAAGCGCAGGAGCGAAAAGGCGGGAAAAAAGATGTCTCGATAAAAATTAGTGACCTTGCTGGCTTTTTCAAGGAAGAAACTTCCTGCACGATATTGATTGGCCTTGAAAGCTCACTAGCCGATGCTGTGCTCACCTCCAAAACCGGTGCACGTGACTTAGCAACTATGTGGCGAGAGTATTTTCCAGCCCCGGCTGCACTTGCCATCGAAGTAGTGAATCACATGACTGAGCCCGGTAAATTAGGGTCCGCACAGCACGCAAAGGCAATGTTTGATCTGGCAAAAACAGTCGGCATTCCTCCGGTGATAACAAACGCGGTTCGCTACATAGAACCGGATGGCGCCCTGACCGCAGATATTTTAGACTCCGCAAGATACTTGGAACCTCTAGGCCTATTTACCCCCCAGCCAAACGCGCAGGCGTGGCTAAAGCCATCACATCGGATGGCAACACTGGCTCTGGAGATAACCGAAGACACCAATGAGTCAGTGGCGCTTCTAAGGGCAACAGAACTTCTGGCTCAAAAGTGCTCTCTCGATCCAATTGGTGATTGTGGCTGGAACCAGCCAAAGACTCCAGAGCAATCTTCACTTGGGGTGACCGAAAACCCCTTCGAAGTTCTCTGGCAAAGAAGTCATGCTGCGATTAGCTTGCGCTACCCAGGAATCAAGGCAGCCGAACTTGCAACTGTTCAGCATCGACTCTCCAAGGAGTTGATAGCGGTAAACAAGCTTGGGTTTGCGACCTATTTTCTAACGGTTGCCGATGTGGCTCAAATGATTAGAGACATGCGCATAAGAATTGCAGCAAGAGGTTCCGGCGCTGGCTCTTTGATCAACTACTTGCTTGGCATAAGCAGTGTTGACCCGATAGAAGAAGGCCTGCTATTCGAAAGATTTCTTTCAACAGAACGCAGCACCTTGCCAGACATAGACATTGATGTTGAATCTGCTAGGCGACACGAGATTTATCGCGCGATCTTTCGGCGCTACGGCGGTAAACGAGTCACCCTGCTTTCAATGCAGTCCACCTATCGAGGTAGAGGTGCCGTCAGGGACGGTGGAATGGCACTTGGATTGGACGATCAGCAGGTTGACGAGATCGCCAAGAACATGTGGCGATTTTCGGCAAAAAACTTTCGGTCAGAAATGTCGAATAAGCCCGAGCTTGCGGACTTTTCCAAGCTCACCGAATCTGACCGCAAGCTAAACCTGCTAGTTGATATAACCCAGCGACTAGATAGGTTGCCTAGGCACATTTCCATGCACCCCTGCGGCGTGATCTTGGGAAACTCAAGACTGCTTGACCTAACCCCAACCGAACCGAGCGGGATGGGCTTACCTATGAGCCAGTTTGATAAAGACGACATGGACCCCATGGGCTTTCTAAAGCTCGATGTACTAGGCGTGCGGATGCAAAGCGCAATGGCCTACACAATAAAGGAGATCAAACGAGTCAAAAATGTTGACCTCGATTTAGACAAAGTCGCAAGAGACGATCCAGCCGTCTACAAGATGATCAGGACCACCAATACTCTGGGATTATTCCAAATCGAAAGCCCAGGTCAAAGAGAGCTCACCGGCAAACATCAACCAACCAAATTCAATGACCTCACAATGCAGATTTCACTCTTCAGGCCGGGGCCAATGAAGGGCAACATGATCAAGCCCTACCTTGACGGCAGGCACGGCTTTATCCAGCCGGACTACATGCATCCAGATCTTCATGACATCCTCAAAGAAAGCTACGGAGTAGTGGTCTTTCATGAGCAGCTGATGCGCATAATGCAGGTAATGACGGGGTGCTCATTAGCCAGGGCTGATGAGATGCGTCGACAGCTGGGTAAGCCAGATAAGGCTCGTATAGTTCAGCGCTACTTCAAAAAGGCGGCCGCCGCCAGAGATTACACTCCCGCCGTAGTCGATCGTGTGTGGTCAATCCTCGAAGGCTTTGGAAGCTTTGGATTCTGCAAGGCACACGGCGCTGCATTTGCAGTCCCCACCTACCATTCAGCTTGGCTAAAAACTCACTACCCCACTGAGTTCATAGCTGGGCTGCTGACGCACGACCCTGGAATGTACCCAAGAAGGTTGCTGCTCGCAGAAGCTAGAAGATTGGGAGTTCAACTTCTTGGCATTGATGTAAATTATTCAACCAGTCAGTACGTTGTTCAGAAGATTGGCAAAGAACTTGGAGTGAGAGTCTCGCTCGGTGAAATTTCGGGTATCTCAAGACCTGAAATGGATCGAATAATTTGCGAGCAACCCTACGCAGATGTAACTGACTTCTACCTGAGAGCCAGGCCTTCGAGGAGGACTTTAGAGCGCCTTGCACTAGTGGGCGCGCTGGACACGATAGCCGGAGTGTCGGATGAAGAGTCAATTCACAACCGAAGTGACCTCCTAGTAAAGGTTAGACAGATCAGCTCAAAGGCTGCGCCCAAAATTGATAAAAATCAGCTGGCATTTGACCTAACAAACCTTGATCAACTACCAGTGGGAAACGCTGCGCCAACCAAGCAGCAAAAACTTGAAGCTGAAATGACCGTTACCGGGATGGACATCTCCGAGCACCAGATTCAAAAGTTCCAGCAGATGCTAGAAGAGATGGGGGTTGTGCGGGCAAGTGAAGTTGGCTCGTTAAGGAGCAACACCGAGGTCCTGGTGGCGGGAGTCCGAATTGCAACCCAAACTCCACCTATGCGCAGCGGCAAGAGGGTCGTATTTATTAGCCTGGACGATGGATCCGGCATTGCCGATGCCACGTTTTTTGACGAAGCACAACGTCGATGCAGCCAATTGTTGTTTCAAAATAAGCTGCTTCTAATCTCTGGAAAAACTCGCCGCACCGGAGTGCGAGGGGTTTCAATACTTGCCGAAAATGCTTGGGACCTTCGCCAGTTATGGCAGCAATGGGAGAAACGAGCCTCTTAGTTTTGGTTGAAAATAGAAAGCAATCGAAGAATCTCAACGTACAGCCAGATGAGAGTAGCTGTCAGACCAAATGCAGCTCGCCACTCCATCTCCTCGGGCCAGCCCTGGCTAACTCCCTGGCTAATAACCTCAAAGTCGAGATTCAAAGTGAACGCAGCTAGACCTACTCCAACCAAGGCAATTAGCCAACCGAATGGTGAGCTATAAATACTTATGCCGGCAAACATTGCAAACCCGAGGTTTACAAGCGCAAAGACCAGGTATCCGGTGACCGCAAAGGTCATGAAGCGAGTAAAGCGCTGATTTACCTTTATCCACCCAAAACGATAGGCCGCAAACATCGTGCCGGCAGTTGCAAAGGTTCCAATAACAGCAGTCTGCACAATTCCGGGGTAGAAAGACTCCAATAAGCCACTAATGCTGCCGATGAAAACACCCTGAACCAGCGCGTATGCCATGTAAAGACCCGGACGGACCTTCTTGCTAAAGCTTGCCCAAAGACCCAGACCTAAGCCGACGAACATTGCAGGGAAAAATAGGGAGTAAAGCTCCAAGTACCAAGTTGCACCTGCTCCAACCAATACTGCCAAAAACATACCTAGGACCTTTGAGGTAGTTCCCGCCATGGTCATGGGCTTTGAGGTCATGCGGTCAAATTCGACGTTGACTTGATTCTGGTTCGCAGAGGCTAGTCCGGAACGCATGCTCTGGTTGAAAGCAGGATTATGAGAGGCCACTTCTACCCTTTCTTAGAGGTATACAACTTTGAGGAAGTATAGGTCAGAATCCTGAAAAATCGCTGGAAATCAGACCGATTGATTACGACTTTATGTCCATAAACCTCTTGACAAAAACCAAGCAGGATTGGGGAAAACCTAAAGAAGCCAATGCAGTTTGAGAAAAACACGATGCTCCACTATGAGAATGATGCGCACAGCTTGGATCTCCGTGGGGTCAGTTAGCGAACCAGACGAAATTGCAGGTTAGCGGGCGTGTTATTCGGCATCCCGCGCCTAACATAAAGGGGTGAACTCACCAATGCCTGTGCCCCAACATTTCCTTTCCAACGCCCCTCTCGGCATTCGGGTGGTGGTCAGATACCGCATCGAAGCCGGCCTGACGGATGCGCTGGGCGAGCTCGTGGGAAAGTCCGACGGCGAGTGCACAATACGCACCCGGCGCTCCGACGTCGTTATTGCCCTGCCGCTCGTGGTGGCCGCCAAGGAAGTACCTCCCGCCCCGCCCCCACGAATCCCGAGGGCGACTGTGTCCTGAGCGAGCCGACGTAGCCAAGAACCACGGCGTCTACATGCCCACGCTGTACCGATCAACGCCAGCCAACAGCTACTAACCACAGCCCGCAAACGTGCACTTGTGTCTGCTTCATAAATCGGAGGAAAACCAACGTCAAAAGTGTTGACGGGGCATCTAACACTTTTGCCCTTTGCTTCAATCATGAGGCACAATAAAATGGGCAATAAAAGGCGATGTGATAATATTTGATCGAGCCCTTCGAGTTATGAGAAGGCTTATTGACAAGCATTAATTGGAAATTATGAATACCAATCCGAACGCCTCTAGTGACAATCCAATATGTTTTCAGCACTATAGGGATTTACCTAAAGAAATGTTTGCTGAATCTCTACCTGCGCCGACGGCCTCTCCGTCATTAATTGAGCTCAATGAGAACCTTCTGGTGCAGTTGGGCATCGATGCCAGTTGGTTTGACAGTCAACAGGCTTTGTCGCTACTTTCTGGCAACAGCATCAATGAAGACAATCACCCAATTGCCATGGCTTACTCGGGTCATCAGTTTGGTCACTGGTCGCCTGCGCTGGGCGACGGCCGGGCGCATATGTTGGGGCAGGTAAAAACTGCTGAGGGAAAATATCTCGACTTGCAACTAAAAGGGTCGGGGCGAACTCAGTTTTCACGAGGTGGGGATGGTCGAGCAACACTGGGTTCGGTGATGCGGGAATATTTGCTGAGTGAAGCGATGGCTGGTCTAGGTATTGCAACCACTCGAACGATTGCGATGTTGGCGACCGGAGATTCGGTCGCACGGGAGAGACTAAACCCCGGTGCCATATTGGTGCGTTCGGCACAGAGCCACTTGCGTGTGGGCAGTTTTCAATTCGCTCATGCTCATGCTGCGAACACGCAGTCCGTTCAGTCGCATCCAGCACCAAGTGGCGTAAAAGCGCTAGCCGATTTCGTTATTGCAAAACACTTCCCCGAGCTGGAGCAATCGACGTCAAAATATCTGGATCTCTTGTCTGCCGTTGGACAAAGACAAGCTGAGCTCATTGCTGAATGGATGCTTGTTGGCTTCATACACGGTGTTATGAATACCGATAACGCGTCAATTGTTGGTGAAACTATCGACTTTGGGCCCTGCGCTTTTTTGGATGAATATAATCCTCAAAAGGTGTTTAGCTCAATCGATACTTGGGGCCGCTACGCCTGGGACCAGCAGCCGGCGATTGCTCAATGGAACTTGACTCGATTGGCCGAAACATTGTTATTGCTGTTTGACGAAGACCAGGAAAAATCTATTGAACTGGCGCAAGAGCGCCTTTCTGAATTTATGCCGCGGTTTCAAACGGCTTATCAAGCGGGGTTAATGCGGAAATTCGGCTTCGCTAACAGTAATGAACAAACCACGCAGCTCACCAGCGAGTTTCTGGCCGCGATGGCACAAAACGGCGTTGATTTCACGGTTTTCTTCAGCAGCCTGACCCAGGTGGCTGAAGGCGAGTCGGACCAAGTCGTCATTAATCTATTTGAGGATTCAGAGGTCGTGACCTCGTTGATAAATCAATGGCAGGAACTGCGGACAAAAGATAGCCAGGCCTCACTGTCTATGCGCCAAACTAACCCTGCGGTCATTGCAAGGAATCACCAAGTGCAGTTTGCTATTGACGCCGCGGTTGAAAATAATGACTTTTTACCCTTCAGGCGCCTATGTCGGGTCTTGGCTAATCCTTATCAAATTGACCCAGCTGACGAAGAATTAATGACACCACCAAGATTTGAAGAAAGAGTTACTCAAACATTTTGTGGCACTTAGTCATCTTCATCTAGGTCATATGCAGAATTGACAGCGGATTAACGCCTCAGATGAGATGTCCCTTTTTGACCAATACAAGAGCTGCCGGAAGTGTGGCTCAAGAGAGATTAGGTTAGAAGACTTACTCGCTGACATCGAAATGGACTCCGATTGCAGTCTGCCTTACACGGTGGACCTGAGGGGACTCGAACCCCTGACCCCCTGCATGCCATGCAGGTGCGCTACCAGCTGCGCCACAGGCCCGTGAAGTGCCTAAGTCTACACAGTAAAACTAGGCAGTTGGGACAACTGGGCAATCACTCCAGAGGCGCTCTAGTGAGTAAAATTCACGCTCCTGCTCGTGCATTACGTGAACGATGAGATCTCCAAAATCAAGGAGAATCCAACGACCAGTCTGCCTGCCCTCTCGAAAGCGAGCTTTCACCTTTTGCTTTAGCAGCTCATCCTCGATAGCGTCCCCAATTGCCTGAGCTTGACGCTCATTAGTTGCGCTAATCATCAAGAAGACTTCTGCAAGGGCAAATGGCTCGGTGACATCGAGGGCAACTATGTTCTCCCCAAGCTTGTCAGAGGCTGCCTTCGATGCGGTTTTAACTAGTGAAATAGTATCTTTGCTTGCTGGCAAGTACTTAGCCTCCTATGGCCCCGAGAATTGTGATACTGGCAAGTATGGCAGCAATTGCAAGAACTAGCGCGCAGACCGCTAGAGCCCACGGCTTCCACCATCCCCGTCGCAGCACAGATTGTGGCACTACACCGATAGATGAGCGCTGGTCAATTAGGTCCAGGGCGCTTATCGGACTAACGGTCGATACCACGCCAAAAACGCTCTCCTGATCTTGAGAAATTCCATCGAGGTCAAAACCCGCAGTATGCGCCCCTGCGGATGGGTCTGAAACGATAGAAATAGATCCGGTTGTGAATATTTCGCCAGTGTCCATTGGAAGCGAAATCGCTTCGGTCATCCCCTCAAGGACTATTGACTGGGTACTGGGTTCGGCAAATAAGTTCGCGCCGGTAAAAAGCTGCTCCTCAGGTGCCTCGATCGCGCTAAGCCTTGAGTGATCCTCGACGGAAGCGACCGCAGAATCCTCAACAGCGCTTGACGAGGTATCTCGGAGACTACGCCTTGAGGGTGACTGGACGCCAGCGACTTTTTCGAGTGCGGGAATCTCTGAGTTAGCGCCACGAAACAAACTCGGCTTGTTGTGTTGGGCCGACGAACCGAAAAGCCCCTGCTCGCGCATCTGCCTGCGTGACAACGGCGGGGACTCGAACTCAATCTGACCAGATGACTCTGGGACGAGATTAGTGCTCTTGTCTTGAAGTGGCGCATGATTCAATACCGCATGTTTATTCGGGCCTGAAGCTGCAGGTTCGCTGGGAGTTCCAGCTCTCTCGAGCTCCCTTAGCTCGCGCCTAGTCATGGGGGTTGTCATGGCCCCCCTCGTAAAGCTTGTGCTTACCGATGTACTGAACTACGCCGTCAGGGACCAGGTACCAAATTGGCTTACGCGCTCCGGCTCGCTGCCGGATGTTCGTAGAGGAAATCGAAAGCGCAGGCACCTCCAATACGGAGATATTACCTTCCGGAGCTTCTGGGAGTTCGAGGTTGTGACCGGGACGACTTACAGCGATGAACTCAGCCAAAGGCCAGATTTCGTCAATTTCTTTCCACGCCAAAATTTGTGCGATCGCGTCCGCGCCCGAGATGAAAAATAGATCGGAATCGGGCATCAGAGCGGAAAGATCGCGAAGAGTGTCTACGGTGTAAGTGACGCCTGGACGATCTATGTCTATGCGACTAACCGTGAACTGAGGATTAGCGGCAGTCGCAATAACAGTCATTAGATAACGGTGCTCTGCTGAACTAACAGCTTTTTTGTGCCACGGGCGACCAGTTGGAACAAAGACCACTTCGTCCAAACTCAGAACCGCCGCGACTTCGCTGGCTGCCACTAAGTGACCGTGATGAATAGGGTCGAAAGTTCCACCCATCACACCAATGCGCCGTCGCTTGGAAGTCATCTTGGACTAGTGACCGGCCTTGGAGCCCGAATCCTTGTGAGAATGCCTGTTTGCAACGTCTCTATAAGACCACGTTATTGCGGCCAGAACTAGGAATGACGCAAATGCAATGACCCCGAACAGCAACGCTGGAATCGGCAGTTCGGTGTGATGAATAATCACACCTTCCTCAAATAATATGGAAATCATGTTCTGGCTCCTTCTTCGTCCCCTAGTTTAGCTTCGGACTTGTCCGCCTCCACGAACCAACCACTTGGTTGATGTTAATTCCCGCAGACCCATTGGGCCCCTAGCGTGAAGTTTTTGAGTGGAAATCCCGACTTCAGCACCAAAGCCAAACTCACCTCCGTCGGTAAATCTGGTGGAAGAGTTCACCATAACTACCGATGAATCAACCTCGGAGAGGAACCGCTCTGCGTTTATAGCATCAGATGTCAGGATCGACTCTGTGTGCTTGGTTGAGAACTCGCCGATATGCGTCAGCGCTGAATCTAAATCAGCAATGACACGGATAGCCAAATCCAAACTCAAATACTCGGTCGCCCAGTCGTCCTCTGTTGCCGCAATCGCATCAGGCATATGCCGCAAAGTCTCTTGGCAACCGTGGACTGTGACTCCGTTTTCCTTCAACTCTTTGGCGAGTGCCGGCAGAATCTTTTCCGCTACATCAGCGTGCACAAGCAATGTCTCTAGAGAGTTGCATACCGAAGGGCGCTGAACCTTCGAGTTGATAATAATGGGAATCGCCGTGGCAAGATCTGCGGAGGCGTCCACGAAAATATGCACCACCCCGTCTCCGGTTTCAATCACGGGTACGGTGGCTTCAGTCACAACTGTTCGAATAAGGCTCGCAGATCCCCGAGGGATTAGAACATCGACCAGCCCGTTAGCCTTCATGAGCTCAACGGCACCATTTCTGCCAAAAGGATCAACTGTGGAGACAGCCGACTTCGGTAATCCCGTTTTTTCTAGTCCGGCTTGGATGACCGAAATTAGGCTTTTATTAGTGTTTTCAGCAGCACTGCCACCTCTTAGCACGGCGCAATTACCACTTTTGATGGCTAAACCTGCAATGTCAATTGTCACGTTTGGCCGCGCCTCGTAGATGCAGCCGATCACGCCAAACGGTACCCTGACCTGTTGAACCAGTAACCCATTCGGCAGCGTCATGCCGCGAACCGACTCTCCGATTGGATCATCTAGTTGAGCGATTTTCCTGAGAGAAGTGGCTAACGAAGATACCCTTGCCTGGTCAAGGCGCAATCTATCCTGAAGAGCCCGACTTACGCCATTTTCCCGTGCCGCCGACATGTCAAGCTCATTTGCCGCAATTATAAATTTTGAATTCTCTTCAAGATCTGACGCGATGGTCTCAAGCGCTTGGTTTTTCGCGGAGCTGTTTGCTCTGGCCATCGCAGCTGAGGCTGCCTTGGCCTCTTGCAGAAGTTGCTGAACGCTCATCCTGAAATCCTAGCTCTTAGGTCCGGGCTCAAACCAAGTGTGCTTGCAGTCGCCCTCAATCAGCTGACTGACACTCTCACTGGATGTCAGAATCACCCCGACCGAGGCCTCCGTTGCTAATTTGGCAGCTGACAGTTTTGTGAGTGCACCCCCGGTTCCATAACCGGTCGAGGTCCCAGACACTTCGACCCAAGATAAGTCCGAGCCGAAAACCACAACCGGAATATGCTCTGAGCCCTCTTCTTGCGGAGGCTTACTGTAAAGCCCATCGACATCGCTTAGCAGAATCATAAGATTGACCTTTGCCAACCTTGAGACTCTGGCCGCGAGCTGATCATTGTCGCCAAATCGGATCTCATTCGTTGCAACCGAATCGTTCTCATTGATTATTGGTAAGACTTTTATCTCCAGAAGCCTTTCGAGTGCACGCAGCGCATTCAACGAAGTAACTTCTTGATCCAAGTTTTCGACCGTTAGAAGTATTTGTCCCGGCATTAGATTGTGGCGCTCTAAAGACTTTTCGTATCGACTCATTAGCTTCGCCTGGCCAATGCTCGCTAATGCTTGCGATGTTGGCAGGTCCTCGGCCTTGACTGTAAGGCCTATAAATGGGGCAGCCGTTGCGATTGCCCCGGAGCTCACCACGATAACGTCCTTGCCAAGAGCTATTAATGCGGCGCTCAGATCAACAATTTTGTCTAGATTGAAATGGTTTTCACCGGTTATAGAACTTGATCCGACTTTGATGAGAATTCTGCTGGCTGATGCAATGCGTTCGGAGGTTTTCATTCTTGGTCTTCTTCTATGAAGACGCTGGCTTCGCGTACCGCAGCGCGTTCTTCACGACCCTTGGCGCGCTGATCCATCATTGCGTAGTATTCGCCACGTCGTTGTTCGTTCGTTCTTCGCTTTTCGTCTTCCCCAAGGCCAATACCATCGGCCAGTTCCGCAACTGAATCAATCAATGGATCCCAGTCAAAAACGACACCATTTTGTTCACCGATGATTACGGTGGAGCCGCGCTTCGCACCTTGTCTCACAAGTTCGTCCTCTATGCCAATCTTCCGAAGTCTCTCGGCCAGATATCCAACAGCCTCTGTATTCCCAAAATGCGTCTGAGCGACCCATCGCTCCGGCTTGGAACCGATGATTCGAAACACATCCTCACCGGAGATCGATTCTTTTCGCACTATGTAGCTTGAGTCCTCGGCCTTGGTTGGAATCAATGAGAATCTCTTCTGGGCTCCGACAACCTTGCCCTCGCGTTCCTTTAGAACTACCGCGCTAAGAGCGAAGTTAAGCTCCTTAAGGCCCTCGTGAGTGGCAGTTGAAACCGCAAAGACTGGATAGCCCATAGCCTCAAGTTCCTCAGTCACAAAAGCCGCCAATTCCCTAGCGTCCGGAATGTCGATTTTATTTAGGGCTATCAGCTGAGGTCGCTCATTCAGAGGTGTCTGCCCGTCGGGCACTTGGTAATCACGCAGTTCGCCGAGGATAACCTTCAGGTCAGTCAGAGGATCCCTGCCCGGCTCCATGGTGGCACAGTCGATAACGTGCAGTAGCGCGCTACATCTCTCCACGTGCCTCAAAAACTCCAGCCCCAGGCCCTTGCCCTGACTTGCGCCCTCTATGAGACCCGGGACGTCGGCGACGGTGTATCTTTGCTCTCCAGCTTGAACAACTCCAAGGTTCGGGTGAAGAGTAGTGAATGGATAATCCGCAATTTTTGGACGAGCTGAGCTCATCGAGGCAATCAAAGAACTCTTTCCGGCACTAGGGAATCCCACAAAAGCGATGTCAGCGACAACCTTGAGCTCGAGGATTACCTCGCCTTTCCAGCCAGGCACCCCTAAAAGGTGAAAACCAGGGGCGATTCTCTTTTGGTTCGACAGTGCATCGTTGCCGAGGCCTCCCTGTCCACCCTGGGCGACAACGATTTCCATCCCAACCGAGTCCAAGTCGGCCAGCAACTTGCCCCGAGCGTCTTTAACAACAGTCCCCACAGGAACCCTTAGAACGATGTCCCCGCCGTGTGCGCCGTTCCTGTAGTCGCCTGCTCCAGATGTTCCATTCAGTCCAGTGCGGTGCGGACGATGATGGTAGTCAAGCAGTGTCGTGGTGTTTACGTCCGAAATAAGCGAAATAGTGCCGCCATCGCCACCATTGGCGCCGTCAGGACCAGCAAGTGGTTTAAATTTCTCGCGTTTTGTGCTTGTGCATCCGTCTCCGCCGTTTCCAGCGGATAGATGCAGGGTTACTTGATCAACAAAAGTGACCATTTTTCCCTCCCTACAAAAAAAGGCGAACCTGGTCCAGGTCCGCCTTTTTGCCTAATCCTGTTACAGGGTGACGATGTTTACTACTCGTCGGCCTGCCTTTGCGCCAAACTTAACTGCACCAGCTGCAAGTGCGAACAAGGTGTCGTCCTTACCGCGGCCAACATTCACTCCCGGGTGGAAGTGCGTGCCACGCTGGCGGACGATTATTTCGCCGGCATTCACTGCCTGACCGTCGTGACGCTTTACTCCCAGACGCTGAGAGTTCGAGTCACGGCCGTTACGTGTGGAGCTAACTCCCTTTTTGGATGCCATTGTCTAACTCCTAGTTACTTGATCTCTGTGACCTGGACGCGGGTCAAGTCTTGACGGTGACCCTGGCGCTTCTTGTATCCGGTCTTGTTTTTGTATTTTTGAATCGAAATCTTTGGTCCACGCAACTGGTCAAGAACCTCTGCAACAACCTTGACTTTGGAAAGAGACTGTGAGTCTGAGGTGACCTTGTCACCATCAACCAACAAAACAGCTGGCAGCTCAATGGAGCCCGAAGACGCCTTGATGCGGTTCATGGTCACGATGGTACCGACCTCAACCTTTTCCTGGCGTCCACCAGCTCGAACAATTGCGTAAACCACTTTTTGACCTAACTATTAGGGGAAATCTTGTTGAACCACAGAACGTGGGCAACAGCCTCGAAGTTTAGCAAGTAAACCGCGAGTGAGCAACACGCAACCACGTTTTACTCGGTTGTAATTGAAAGCTTACCTGCTGAGGTCGCACGTCGACGCTTTGGCTTGGGCACATTCTCGGCATCTGGAAGCGAATCGAGCACAGCGTTAAGGATTTCAGTCTTGCCCTCCGGCTCCTTCTTTGCCTGAAGAACCGATTCATCACTCGAATGACCAGCACTCGCGATCTGGTTAACTACGCTCTTGAATGCGTCAGCCTGCTCGGCCGTCACAATTTTCTTGACCACAGTCGGCTTGGTCTTCTCTTTTTTCTTGGTTCGTTTGTTCTCCGAGACTTCGGGCATCCTGAACCTCGGCTCGTCGTGAACCACTACACCTCTTCCCGCACAGCAGTCACAGGGCTCTGAGAAAGTTTCAAGTAGTCCTAGACCAATTTTCTTTCTTGTCATCTGGACAAGTCCAAGTGATGTAATTTCGCCGACCTGGTTTTTGGTGCGATCTCTTGATAGGCACTCCAAAAGACGTCTTCGAACCATCTCCTGGTTTGACTCCTGAATCATGTCAATAAAGTCCACCACGACGATTCCGCCAATGTCGCGCAACCGTAGCTGTCGAACTAATTCCTCGGCCGCCTCAAGGTTGTTCTTCGTTACTGTCTCTTCGAGGTTCCCCCCAGATCCTATAAATTTGCCAGTATTTACATCAACAACCGTCATAGCTTCGGTTCGATCAATGACCAGAGAGCCACCAGAGGGGAGGAAGACCTTCCTGTCCAAGGCTTTGATAATTTGATCCCCAAGACGATAGTTGTCAAACACGTCATCGCCGGAGGCGTATTGAACTAGGCGCTCAATTAATTCGGGTGCCACAGACTCCAGATACTGTCTGATCGTTTCTAGAGACTCTTCTCCCGAGACGACTAATTCCGCGAAGTCCTCGTTGAAGACGTCCCGAATGATTTTTACCAGTAAGTCGGGTTCGCTGTGGAGGAGCGTTGGTGCTTTGCCCTTTGCAACCTCGCTGTTTATGTTCTCCCACTGCATCTTTAGTCTTTCGACGTCAAGAGTGAGTTGATCTTCAGTAGCACCCTCTGCGGCGGTCCTAACAATAACTCCGGCGTCTTCAGGCAAAGAATGTTTCAAAATTTGCTTGAGTCGCTGCCTCTCGCCTTCCGGTAGTTTCCTCGAAATTCCAGACATGTTACCGCCAGGCACGTATACCAGGAAGCGTCCGGGAAGCGAGATCTGCGAGGTGAGCCTGGCCCCTTTTTGGCCAACCGGGTCTTTGGTTACTTGAACCAAAACTTGGTCGCCAGACTTGAGTGCTAACTCAATTCTTCTGGGCTGGTTTCCGGTTTCAGCCGCGTCCCAATCGACCTCGCCCGAATACAAGACGGCGTTTCTACCGCGCCCAATGTCGACGAACGCGGCTTCCATGGAAGGCAGTACATTCTGCACCTTGCCAAGATAAACGTTTCCAATGAGTGAGCCACCCTGGCTTTCGGCTACGTAGTGCTCGACCAAGAGGCCGTCTTCGAGAACTCCGATTTGAACCCGAGCGTCCTTTTCGCGCACAACCATTCGACGGTCAACAGATTCTCTTCTGGCTAAAAACTCAGACTCGGTAACTGCGGTCCTGCGGCGCCCGGTGTCCCTCGAGTCCTTCCGGCGCTGACGCTTAGCAGCGACCCTAGTCGACCCAGATTCCTTTTCTTCTGCCGGTTCATCCGCAGTGTTTTGCGCGGTGTTTTGTTTAGCTTCACCCTCGGGCTTGTTTCGCTGTCTGGTTCTACTGGGAGCAGGCCTGGTCGAAGCAGACCTGGTCGGAGCTTCAACGTTCTCCTCTTCGGCCAACTTGCCGCTCCGAGGATTTACTTTTGGGGTGGGGAGGTCTGGTGCCTGAAAAATAAGCTGCATGCTCAACGGCTTCTTAGGCTCGTCCTTCTTTGCGACAACTTTTGCTGCAGCCTCTTTTTTCACCGCTGGCTTTTTAACGACTATTTTTTTGTCGACTGTTTTTTCATCGGCTGCCTTTTTGACCGCCGGCTTTTTTGGAACTGCTTTTTCTGGAATTTCTTTTTTGTCAGCCACTTATGCCTCTTTAGCCCTTAGGTTCACACCCGCCAGGCCTGTTTTAATGATTCAAGCCTCAGCCGGAATCTAATTCTTATTCTTCGGGGCATATCGCTCTCCGAAAAAAATCTTTGATGTAGGTGTGAATACATCTTTCGTAAGTATGCCATGACTTGTTACCAAAATGCGATAATTACCCCATGCTATTTCCGATTGCCCTTATCTCAATGGGTGTTATGGGCTGGATCGCTAGCTTTGGCTTGACGCTCGAACGACTCCATGTCGCCGAAAATCCTGACGCCAGCGCATCTTGTGACATCTCCCCCATCCTGAGCTGCAAGTCCGTAATGCTAAGCGAGCAGGCTGCCCTTCTGGGCTTTCCGAATCCACTAATCGGAGTAGCCGCGTTTATTGCTCCGATCTTGGTCGGAATGGCGATTCTTGCCGGAGCAAAATTTGCACCATGGTTTTGGAGACTGTTTCTAATAGGGCACGTATTCGCTCTTGGTTTCACCCTTTGGCTATTTACACAGTCCGCCTACGTAATCGGATCTCTCTGCATTTACTGCATGGTGGCCTGGGCCGCAACAATACCGCTGTTCTGGATGATCTTGGGCAAAACCATGAAGGACGGAAGCCTGGGCAAGAACGAAAAGCTCGGGGACTTTATTTTTTCTTGGAGCTGGGTTCTTACTCTTATGAGCTACCTGATTTTGATCGTCTTGATGTTAGTACAGTTCTGGGACTACTGGATAACGCTTATTTAGACCCCGCTAGAGCAAGGGCTAGTTGAACCAGAGCGCTAATTCTCGAGCAGCGCTCTCATCCGAATCCGAACCGTGAACCAAGTTCTGCACAACCTTGGTTCCCCAATCCCGTCCGAGGTCTCCTCGGATGGTACCTGGAGCAGCAAGTGTTGGTTCGGTGGATCCGGCTAGAGCCCTAAACCCCTCGATGACGCGTTCGCCCTCGAGGGCTATTGCGACAACCTCTCCAGAAAGCATGAACTCCATCAACGGCTCATAAAAAGGCTTGCCCTCGTGCTCAAGGTAGTGCTGTGCAAGCAGCTGCCTTGATGGCTCGAATTTTGCCAGCTTCGCAACCACGTAGCCTTTTTGCTCGCAGCGTCGAATAATTTCGCCAATGAGATTACGACGAACCGCGTCCGGCTTACATAGAACTAGTGTCTGCATTTGGATCCTTTTCGTTCATCTTTTCGTAATTTGCTCGTGCTTTGTCTATTGTGCCACCGGCAACCATCGCCCAAATCCACATTCCAGCGACCATCGCTCCGATTAGAAACATGCCCCAAAGCCAAAAACCAGAGGCCAGAACCGCGACCTGAATTCCCCAACCAATGAAGTAACCCCATGGCTTAGAAAGCAGAGCAGGCGTGAGAATGCAAAGAAGAGCAACACCTAACCCAATAGCCCAAATAATCTCGACGCGCGGCAAGTTCGGACTTACGCCAGATGCCTTCAGCCCAAAAGCAGTCAGGGTGGCGAAAAACACCACGAAGGCCTCGAAACTAAGTGCGATTGATCCGAGAGCTCGTTTTGAAGACCTTTTACTCAACTTCTTGTCCATCCTGATCGCTAGGTTTCGAATTTTCCAGCTGAAGCTTTTCAAGCACTGCACCCACTAGGTAGAGCGACCCGGTAATAAAAACAGGCCGATCAGTGCTCACTCCAAGCCTAATTGCCTGCTCGTAGGCCGACCAGAACTCCGGGACTATTTCATCGACAATTAGCCCCTCATCGGAAAAACTGTTCGCCAGCTCGGAGGCCAAAATGCCCCGCTCTCCAGGCGCCGAGGTAACTATGAGGTGGTCGAATACCCCAATTAGCTCCTGAGCCGAAGACTGAATGTCTTTTTCTCGAAGCATTCCAACGACCCCTATTGCTCTTGGCGCGCCAAAGTGCCACTGAATAGAATTCCTGAGGCTGACTAACCCGGCTGGGTTGTGGGCACCATCTATTACAACCAGCGGTTGCTTGCTTACGACCTGCAGTCTCCCGGGACTGACAGAGTCTGCGAAGGCGCTCCTGAGAACCTCGTCGGCGATTGCTCTGCCTAGAAACGCCTCGGTAGCGACAATGGCGGTTGCTGCGTTCTCTGCTTGGTGTTGGCCGATAATTGGCATCCAGAGCTCGGGGTATTCAGCCCAAATACCTCTCACGCTAAACCTAGTTCCGAATCCATCTGGGCTTATCTCCGAGTATCCAAATTCTTCGCCCGCCATGAAAACCTCTTGTAAGGCCCGGGCACGAAGAATTGACGCCACGCTTGGCCGCTGGAAGCTCGACACCACGATCGAATTCTGCTTTGTGATGCCAGCCTTAGTTTGGGCGATCTCCTCTACGGTGTCCCCCAGCGTTTCCTGATGATCAAGGTCAATCGCAGTGAATACTGCTACATCCGCGTCGGCAACATTCGTGGCATCCCACTCTCCCCCGATTCCAACCTCAAGAACCAGAACATCAATCGGTGCATCCGAAAAGACGTGAAAGGCGAGTGCAGTGAATGCTTCGAAGAAAGTAAGCGGACCTTCACCCTTGTCTGTGAGCTCTTGGTCTACAAGCTGCAATAGCACCAGGTTCTCTTGGTAGGCCTCGATGATCAACTGATCCTCCACCGGCTCACCGTCAAGAGCAATGCGCTCGTTGAAGGAGACTAAATGGGGACTGGTCAACCTTCCAGTTCTGAGCCCGTGTTCTCTGAGCAACCGCTCAATCATCCTTGCCGTCGAACTCTTGCCGTTGGTGCCAGTGATATGAATTATTTTGTAATTGTTTTGAGGATTTCCCATCATTTCCACGAGGCGCCTGGTGGGCTCCAGACGAGGCCTGATTTGACTCTCGGGCTTCCTTGCGTAAAGGGCGGCAAGCACCTCGTTGATAGATTGAGATTGGCTGTCGGAAGTCATTTTTTGGCCAAAGTTATCTCTATGGACCCGGTTTCGCCCACTGAGAGTGGCGCCGTTATTTGACCCGAGAAAACTTCGATGTCGCTGGCCAGGGTTTCCCTTGAAATCAAATCCGAGTGGGCTTCCAGAGCGGTCAGTGATGTTTCATCGCAGACGAGCTTCAGCGAAATGCGGTCCGAGACATCAAGTCCAAAATCTTTTCTCGCCTGCTGAATGTGTCGAATCGTATCTCTGGCTAGACCTTCCGATTGAAGCTCCGGCGTAAGTCGAGTGTCAAGGAGAATGAAACCGGAGCTGGTGACCCCAACTGCAAAATCGCTGGATTCATTGTCCGCAACCAGAGTCAACTCATACTCGGGCTCCAAAAGCAAGGTGCCGTCAACGAAAATCCCATCGGCCAGCTGCTCCCAGTTGCCCGATTTAGCCTGGCCAATTATTCGCTGAACATCCTTGCCCACTCTGGGTCCTAGAGCCCTGGCGTTTACCGACAATGACTGCCTTAGCCCGAAACTCGAGGAGGTTTCGGAGTTGGACTCCACGATGTCCACGGCCTTCACGTTTAGTTCGTCTGCCAATAACTCTGCGTAATCACGCAGAGTCTCAGAGCCAACTACAGCCAGCGTTATTTTTGCCAGAGGCTGTCTTACACGAATACCGGAAGACTTCCTCAATGAAAGCCCGGAGGATGCCGCCTCGCGGATTGCATCCATATCCCGTACCAGCTGAGCATCCTGCAAGAACTCCTCGGCCTCCGGCCAGCTTTCTAGGTGGACAGAGCGACCGTTAGTCAGACCACGCCACATCTCTTCGGCCACCAGCGGCAGCATTGGGGCGATAACCCTGAATGCCGCCTCTAAAACCGTGTAGAGCGTGTCAAAGGCATCCTTATCGCCTTCCCAGAAACGGTCTCTGGAGCGACGGATGTACCAATTGGTAAGCACTTCAGCGAAATCCCGGACCTTGGCAGAGGCCGCAAAGCTATCAAATATGTCAAGATCCAGAGCTACCGAGTCAATCAGTTCACGGGTTTTAGCCAAAATATATCGGTCTAATAACTGAGCGGAGGCCATTGATGGGCTTGCAGTGTAGCTGGAAGCATTGGCGTACAGAGCAAAGAAGTAGTAGCTATTCCACAAAGGTAAGAGGGCTTGACGAACGCCTTCACGAATGCCCTGTTCAGTAACTGAGATGTTTCCACCGCGAAGAATTGGGCTTGACATTAAAAACCATCTCATGGCATCAGAGCCGTCACGATCAAATACCTCATTGACGTCTGGATAGTTTCGAAGGGACTTAGACATTTTCTGTCCGTCATTACCCAAAACAATTCCGTGGCTCACTGCGTTCTTAAAGGCAGGGCGATCAAACAACGCTGTCGACAAGACGTGCAAGGTATAAAACCAACCCTTGGTTTGCCCCACATACTCCACGATGTAGTCGCCGGGAAAATGCGAGTCAAACCAATCCTGATTCTCGAACGGATAGTGAACCTGAGCGAACGGCATCGATCCAGATTCGAACCAGCAATCTAATACTTCCGGAACTCTTCTCATTGTCGACTTGCCGGTTGGGTCATCAGGGTTTGGTCTAGTTAGCTCGTCGATAACTGGCCTGTGAAAATCGGCGGGGCGAACACCAAAGTCGCGCTCCATTTCGTCCAGCGAGCCGTAAACATCAATTCTCGGGTAATTGGGGTCATCCGATTTCCAAACTGGTATCGGTGCTCCCCAGAACCGGTTTCTTGAGATAGCCCAGTCGCGAACGTTCTCAAGCCATTTTCCAAAGCCACCATTTTTGGTGTGATCGGGAACCCAGTTGATCTCCTGGTTTAGCTCAAGCATCCGGTCTTTGACTTTTGTGGTCTCAACAAACCAGGAGGAAACCGCCTTGTAAATCAGCGGGTTTTTGCAACGGTAGCAATGCGGGTAGCTGTGGTCATAGGACGCTTGCCTGAGAAGTCGATTCTTCGCTTTCAAGTCCTGAGTGATTGGCTTATTGGCCTCAAAAACATGCTGCCCTTCATACGGGGCGATCAATGAAATGAACTCTCCTCTTTCATTGACTGAAACGTAAGTCGGAATGCCGGCCGCATTGCAGAGAATCTGATCATCTTCACCGTAGGCCGGTGCCTGATGAACAATTCCCGTGCCGTCCTCCGCGGTTACGTAGTCGCCGACTAGCACCTGCCACGCATTTTCGATGCTGAACTTATTGGCATCAGTGTAAAAGTCAAAAATTGGCTCGTACCTCAAGCCAGCAAGTTCCGAACCAAGGTACGTCTTGGATACTGCGGCTACCGCACTCTCCGCATCTTCAAAGCCGAGTTCTTTTACATAGTTAGGCAGAAGTGCCGACGCGATTAGAAACTTTTCATCGCCCAAGTCGCTGTTTTTGGCATGCACGAGCGAATACTCAATTTTTGGTCCCACGGCCAATGCGAAGTTAGTTGGCAGTGTCCACGGCGTTGTCGTCCACGCAAGCATTTTTACACCTGCAAGTTCACCCTGACTGGTTATTCCGAAAGTGACAGTTACGGACTGATCCTGTCGATCCCGGTAGACCTCTTCGTCCATTTTGAGTTCGTGATTTGAAAGTGGGGTCTCGCAACGCCAGCAGTAGGCCAAGACCTTGAAGCCTTCGTAGATTAGGCCTTTGTTGTAAAGCTGCTGAAAGGCCCAGATAACACTTTCGGTGTAGTTCTGGTCCAGAGTCTTGTAGTCATTATCAAAGTCGACCCAACGTGCTTGGCGAGTGATGTAGCTGCGCCAGTCCTCGGTGTACTTCAGTACGGAGGTCTTGCAGAATTCATTGAACTTAGCAACTCCATACTTTTCGATTTCTGGTCGGCCGGATATGCCTAAAAGTCTCTCCGCCTCAACTTCGGCCGGCAGTCCGTGTGTGTCCCAGCCGAATCTGCGCTCAACGCGCTTGCCACGCATGGTTTGGTATCGTGGCACTAAGTCCTTCGCATACCCAGTTAGAAGGTGACCGTAGTGCGGCAGTCCATTAGCAAATGGTGGGCCGTCGTAGAAAACGAACTCCGGAGCATCAGTTGCAGCTCGCTGGTCAATTGATTCTTGAAAAGTTCCATCTTTATCCCAGTAGGCCAGCACCTCCTTTTCAAGTTCAGGAAATGAGGGCGAGGCTACTGGCCCTTGAGAGGAATTTCGGTGCTTTGGATACATCACGGCTTTCGGAGAAGTAACGGTCAAGAACAATGTTAATCTAGAGACTACGAATATACAGAGGTCATACCTATTGAATAACTACATTCCCGAGCCACTCCGGCCTGCCAACGTGCCAGAAAAAGCCTCCGTAGAGGGCCTAGAGGCCAAGTGGGCCCCTGCCTGGGAGGCAAATAAAGTTTATGAGTTCGATTCTCAAGCTCTAAAAGGCGATATCTACTCGATAGACACCCCTCCTCCAACGGCTTCCGGCTCTCTGCATGTTGGCCACGTTTTCAGCTATACCCACACTGACGTGGTAGCTCGCTATAAGCGAATGAATGGCAAGGCTGTCTATTACCCAATGGGCTGGGATGACAATGGCCTCCCAACTGAAAGAAGAGTTCAAAACTATTACGGTGTCAGATGCGACCCCAAGCTGCCTTTTGACAAAGACTTCCAACCGCCTCAAACCGGTGGAGACAACAAATCGTCGAGAGTGCAGGACCAGCTACCCATCTCGAGGCAAAACTTCATCGCGCTTTGTGAGCAACTAACCGAAGAGGACGAGAAGACTTTTGAAAATTTGTGGCGAAATCTTGGTCTCTCGGTGGACTGGGCGCAAAGCTATAGAACTATCTCCAAAGAGTCGCAACTCGTTTCCCAACGTGCATTTCTGAACAACCTAGCTCGCGACGAGGCTTACTCGCAGATGGCACCAACACTGTGGGACGTGAGCTTTAGGACCGCGGTGGCTCAGGCGGAGCTCGAAGACCGTGAGATACCAAGTGCATACATCCGAATCGGGTTCGATGGTCCGGATGGCAAGATCTATATCGAAACCACTAGACCAGAGCTAATTCCGGCCTGTGTTGCACTGGTTGCTCACCCCGACGACGAAAGATACGCACACCTCATTGGCAAGACAGCCAAAACTCCGCTATTTGGGGTAGAGGTTCCGATTTTGGCCCACAGACTGGCTCAAATTGACAAGGGCTCGGGCATTGCGATGATTTGCACCTTTGGAGATGTCACAGACGTTATCTGGTGGCGCGAGCTAAAGCTTCCGAATCGGCCCATAATCGGGTTTGATGGACGAATACTCCAAGATGCGCCCGAAGCGATAGCCTCCAGCAAGGGTGCCGATCTCTACGCGGAGCTCGCCGGAAAAACCGTATTTAGCGCCAAGGAAATTTTGGTCAAATCCCTTCAGGCTTCTGGCGACATGGTTGGAGAAGCGAAGCCGATTACTCATCCTGTTAAATTCTTCGAGAAGGGCGACAAGCCCCTCGAAATAGTTTCCACCAGACAGTGGTACATAAAAAATGGTGGCAGCGACAAGAAGCTTGGAGAAAGACTAGTCAACCTCGGCAAGGAAGTCGCCTTCCATCCAGATTTCATGAGGGTTCGACTCGAGGATTGGATCAACGGACTAAACGGCGACTGGCTAATCTCTCGCCAACGCTTCTTTGGCGTCCCGTTGCCTCTTTGGTATCCGCTGGATGCTGCAGGCAATCCAGATTATGAGAACCCAATTGTTCCCAATGAGTCTCAGCTCCCTGTCGACCCCTCAAGCGACACACCGGATGGCTATGACGAGTCAATGCGCGGGCAGCCAACAGGATTTATTGGCGAACTCGACATCATGGACACCTGGGCCACCAGCTCATTAACTCCCCAGTTGGCGGGCGGATGGCTATCTGACCCCGAAAAATTCGAGAAGGTCTTTCCTTATGACCTGCGACCCCAGGGTCAGGACATTATTAGGACTTGGCTGTTTTCAACCTTGGTTCGCTCTGAGCTCGAACATGGCCAGGCTCCTTGGAAGCACGCGGCTATTTCCGGGTGGATTCTAGATCCAGATCGCAAGAAGATGTCAAAATCCAAGGGCAACGTAGTTGTGCCGAACGAAATACTTGAGACACACGGTTCAGATGCGGTTCGATACTGGGCCGCTAGCGCGAGGCTAGGAACCGATGCCGCCTTTGACGAAGGCCAGATGAAAATCGGCAGAAGGCTGGCAATCAAGCTTCTAAACGCAGCCCGCTTTGCACTTAGCTTTGAGCTTCCAGCCGGCGTCACCACGGTCACAGAAGCCATTGATAAGTCCATGCTCGCAAGCCTTCAGGAAGTAATTGCCGGATCCACACAGGCCTTCGAGGGCTACGATCACACCAAAGCACTTGAAAAAGTCGAGTCCTTTTTCTGGACCTTCACTGACGATTACCTCGAGCTAGTCAAGGAACGCGCCTACGGTCAAGGTGACTTCACTGAACAGGAAAAGGGGAGCGCAGTTATTGCACTAAGGCAGGCCCTTGGCGTACTGGTTCGACTATTTGCGCCGTTCATTCCATTCGCTGCAGAAGAGGTCTGGAGCTGGTGGCAAGACGGCACCGTGCACAAGTCCGCGTGGCCAACTCCCGATGAGATTTCAGGTGAAGATTCTGGATTGATGATCTTGGCGAGTGCCGCTCTGGTGCAAATCAGAAAATCAAAATCGGACAACAAGCTATCGATGAAGGCTGAGATTGCGACTGCACTTGTCTCCGGACCAGTTGCAATGCAGAGTATGGCCAAGGACCTAGCAGCCGTTGGTCACATTGCCGAACTGAGATTCGCAGACGCTAAAGAAGTGACTGTCACGGAGCTAAGGTTTCTGCCGAATCAGGACTAGCGCGTTCTGATAGACCAAACAAGAATCCCAGAGACGAGTGCCCAGAAGGCTCCGCCGATGCCAAACACAGATATTCCAGCTGCTCCTATTGCGAATGTGACGACGCCCGCGAGCCTCGTGGATTCATCGCTTACCGCGGTTCTCAGAGACGACGCAAAAGTCTTTATCAGCGCGAGGCCGGCCAGCGCTAAAAGTAGCTCCCTTGGAACCGCCAACACAAAGGCTGCAAAGACAGAAGCGAAAAGCGCGAAAATTAGATAAACAACCCCGCCCCAGGCCGCCGCCTTCCAGCGCTTTGACGGCTCCTTGCCGGCTCCCTCGTCGGCATTCAACGCCGCGGTGATGGCGGCTAGATTCAACCCGAAGCCCCCAAATAACGAAGTCATGACTGATCCAATACCAGTGGCAACGAAGATTTTGGAGGTCGGCAGCGGATAACCTAACGCGCTCATTATGGCTAAGCCCGGAAGATTCTGCGAGGCCATGCTGATCAAATAAAGCGGAATTCCAATTGCGACTATTACGCCGATATCAAATACGGGAGAAATCATTTCTAGGCTTGGCCAGAATGATAAGACCTCGAAGCTCTTGGCTTCTTGACTCACGGCAATCAACGCAAAGCCGATAACAATCGCAATCGGTGAAGCCCAAAGCGGAAGCAGCCGATTGAGCATGAGCCAAATAACGATTACTGGAATTATCAATGTCGGGAAATTAACGCTTGAGTGCACTGTGGCGGCGACAAACGGGAAAATAACGCCCGCCAACATCGCGGCCGATATCTGAGGGGGAATTTTGGCAATTAGCCGACTAAGCGCGGGCCACGCGCCGGTAAGAACGACCAGCAAGCTGCTGACAATAAACGCTCCGACAGCCGTCTGGAACTCAACCCCGAGCCCCGAACTGGTGGCCAAAAATGCCGCACCAGGTGTGGACCAGACAATGCTAATTGGCATTTTGAGCCAAATACTTAGGCCAATCGACAGCACTCCGTAACCCACAAGCATTGCCACAATTGCGGTTGCAGTCTGGCTTTGGCTAGCTCCCATGGCACTTAGGCCAGCAATTGCTATTCCGAACGTTGCGATTGATCCGGTAGTGGAGGCTACTGTGCCAGCAAGGTAGGGCGTGATTGCCGCGTTTTTCATGGGGAGCGGTGGGTGTTCGCTAAGCGGACTTGTCTTGAAGTGGCTTCCGATGTGGCTGTATCTCCGGGATTGATCCTGTCTTGGCGACTTCCTCTGTGATCATGACGATGCCAGTGCTGTCGCTTCCGGGAAGCTCGTACATTATCGGACCGAGCAGCTCTTCCAGAATTGCCCTTAGACCCCTGGCACCGGTCTGGCGCTCAAGCGCGGACTCGGCAATGTGCTCAATAGCGCCGGCCTCGAATTCAAGGTCGAACCCATCAATCTCGAACATTCGCTGGTACTGCTTTATGAGAGCGTTCTTCGGTTCGGTAAGGATCTTAATGAGAGCGGACTTGTCAAGCTCCTCCACGGTCGCAATTACCGGAAGCCTGCCAATAAATTCTGGGATCAGACCAAATTTACGAAGGTCTTCTGGCTGAACCTGCCTGTAAATGTCCACACCGTCGTTCTTCTGTTTTAGCTCGGCACCAAAGCCAATGCCCTTCTTGCCAGTTCGCTCCGAAACTATCGTCTCGAGGCCGGAAAAAGCTCCCGCAACTATAAATAGCACGTTGGTGGTATCGAGCTGGATGAACTCCTGTTGAGGATGCTTCCTTCCGCCCTGGGGCGGGATGGAAGCGACTGTACCCTCAAGGATTTTCAGCAAGGCCTGCTGGACACCCTCTCCAGAGACGTCTCGAGTGATGGATGGATTCTCAGATTTTCTTGAAATTTTATCAATTTCGTCAATGTAAATAATTCCAGTTTCAGCCCGTTTGGGATCGTTATCCGCAGCTTGGAGCAGCTTCAAGAGTATGTTCTCGACATCCTCGCCCACGTAACCCGCCTCGGTAAGCGCAGTAGCGTCAGCAACCGCAAACGGGACGTTCAGGCGCTTCGCGAGAGTCTGTGCAAGATAAGTTTTTCCACAACCGGTTGGACCAATCATCAGAATGTTGGACTTGGCGATCTCTATGTCGTCGTGCTGCTTGCCCGCAGCCGTTAGTGTGCCCGTTGACCTAATCCGCTTGTAGTGGTTATAGACCGCTACCGCCAGCTGCTTCTTGGCGCCATCTTGACCGATAACGTATTCATCGAGGAACCCCTTGATTTCCTTGGGGTTGGGGAGCTCCATTGACTCCAAGTCATTGGAGACGTTATGCCCTAGTTCCTCTTCAATGATTTCATTACAAAGCTCAATACACTCATCGCAAATGTACACAGCGGGGCCAGCGATTAATTTGCGCACTTGCTTCTGGCTCTTGGCACAAAATGTGCACTTCAGAAGCTCGCTGGTCTCAGATAGTGTCATGACAGAACCCTATAGCGAATGGCCGACATTTTTGCCGCGCCACTCGCCAAAGAGCACTAGAGCTTTCTAGAAGACAGCACCTGATCTATCAAGCCGTACTCCATTGCCTCCTGGGCAGTTAAGATCTTGTCTCGGTCGATATCCTTGTTGACCTGCTCCAAGCTCTTTCCTGAGTGATGGCTCAACGTAAATTCAAGCCAGTCACGCATGCGCATGATTTCCTTGGCTTGAATCTCTATGTCAGAAGCTTGACCCTGTCCTCCGCCTCCAGAAGAAGGCTGGTGAATCAGAATTCGGGCGTTAGGCAAGGCAAGGCGCTTGCCGTTGGCGCCGGCAGCAAGCAAGACAGCTGCAGCAGAGGCTGCCTGACCCAGGCAAACTGTTTGAATCTGAGGCTTTATGTACTGCATGGTGTCGTAAATAGCGGTCAACGCTGTGAAAGATCCACCGGGAGAGTTTATGTAAAGGGTGATGTCTCTATCTGGGTCTTGGGACTCAAGAACCAAAAGTTGCGCCATGATGTCATCGGCGGAAGCGTCATCAACTTGGACACCCAAGAATACGATGCGGTCCTCGAATAACTTTGTATAAGGATTGTGACGCTTTATTCCATAAGAAGTTCGCTCTTCAAACTCAGGAAGGATGTACCTGGCACTGGGTGCCGCGACGCGGCCCTGAGATGTCTCGATGAAACTCATAATTAGGCCTTTCCAACGCCGGTTGAGCGACTAGCAAATTCTTGTATTTGGTCAATAAAACCGTACTCGAGAGCTTCTGCGGCTGTGAACCATCGGTCGCGATCTCCATCAAGCATTACCTGTTCAACGGTTTTTCCGGTTTGCTGTGCCGTGATCGCTGCAAGCTGTCTCTTCATCGACATTATTAGCTCTGCCTGGGTCTGAATGTCCGAGGCAGTTCCACCGAAGCCACCAGCTGGCTGGTGGAGCAAAACCCTGGTGTTCGGAGTGGCATATCTCTTGCCCTTCGCACCCGAAGAGAGCAAGAACTGGCCCATAGACGCAGCCATTCCAATGCCGACCGTGACAATGTCGTTTGGAACGTACTGCATGGTGTCGTAGATAGCCATGCCTGCGGTGATTGAACCGCCCGGAGAATTGATATACAAAAAGATATCTTTTTCAGAATCTTCTGCCGCTAGTAGCAAAATCTTGGCGCAAATCTCGTTAGCGTTCTCGTCCCTAACTTCACTACCCAACCACACAATGCGGTCTTTCAGCAGTCTGTCAAAAACACCTGTTCGCTCCATTTGGGGCATTGCCATTAAAATCTCCTTTAGCTACGTAGTGACTACGATAACCAGCAAAGTTGTAACAGCGTGCCCTTGTTCGCCTTAGGCGTTAGACCTCGTAGGTAACTTTTGCACCCTTGGTGTCAGTAATGTCGGCCTGTGCAACCAAGAAGTCCACGGCCTTGCGCCTTTTCAGCTCATCAGCGTAAAAAGCGACTTGTCCAGAACTAGCGACCTGTTCGATGAACTGGTTGGGTTCCATCTGGTAGTTCCTGGAGGTAAACGCCAAGTACTCAATCAATTCCTGGTCCTCAATCTTGATTTCCTCGGCATCGACAATGGCATCTAGTAGCAACTGAGTCTTGAAGCCTTTTTCAGAGTCTGCGGTGACTTCCTTACGGTGAACTTCGTCTTCTAGACGACCTTCGCCTTCTAGGTGAGAATCAACTTCCTTCTTCACAGCTACATCGGACACCGGAATCTTAGCCTTGGCTACAAGTTCCTCAACAATTTTGTCCCTAGCTTGTAGCACTTGCTTGCGACCAAGCTGCTCGGCAAGCTTGGTTTCTAGGTCCCTCTTAAGTTCGGCTAACGTGTCAAACTCACTGGCCAGCTGAGCGAAGTCGTCATCCGCTTTTGGCAGCTCTCGCTCCTTCACGGCCTTTAGGGTAACGGATACTTCGGCCGCCTGTCCTGCCATTTCTCCGCCCACAAGCTTTGAACTAAAGGTTGTGGTCTCGCCAGCCGTGAGGGTCTCTAGGGCCTCGTCGATACCGTCAAGCAGCTGCCCGGAACCTATTTCGTAGGAAATGTCCTGAGCAGTGTCGATGTCCTTACCGTCCATCGTCGCCGTTAGGTCGATTGTGGTGAAGTCTCCAGACTTAGCTGGCCTATCTACTGTCTTTAGGGTCCCAAACCGGGCGCGAAGCGCATCTAACTCGGTCTCGATGTCCATTTTGGCAACCTTGACGGGCTCGACAGTCACCGCAATGTTTTTGTAGCTAGGAAGCTTGAACTCTGGGCGAACTTCAACCTCTAGAGAAATAATTAGGGGTTTGTCCATCTCAGCAGCGGTCGGCGCTGAGCTGACATCCGCCTCAGGGGTACCGAGTGGCTTGAGCTTTTCAGATACGAGTGCTTCTCGGTAAAAGGTGTCCATGCCATCGTTGATGGCCTGGGCGATGATCGAATCCTTACCCACGCGCTGATCCAGAACAGAAGAAGGAACCTTCCCCTTTCGGAAGCCCGGGATGTTGACCTGTGTAGCCACCGACTTGTAGGCCTTGTCCAGTGTGGGCTTGAATCCCGCCTGATCAACTTCGATGGTCAGTTTTACTCGGGTCGGGCTCAGTTTTTCAACGGTCGTCTTCAACTTATCTCCATGGTTGGGGTTTTTCTTCAAGCAATTTGTCGGGATGACAGGATTTGAACCTGCGACCCTCTGTTCCCAAAACAGATGCGCTACCAAGCTGCGCTACATCCCGAACATTCTTGACCAAAGGCCACGAACTCGACCACTCTACCCCATAGAATGATGTCTCGTCTAACAAAGATGCGCGAGTGTAGCTCAATGGTAGAGCCTCAGTTTTCCAAACTGATGACGCGGGTTCGATTCCCGTCACTCGCTCCAATCAAAGACACTTGTGGAGTCGCGTCTTAGGCTCCTTGACAACGAGAACACCAGTACAGCTTCCTACTATTCAGAACCTGAATCGAAATAGGGGTCGAGCAATTTCTACAGGGTAAGCCTTCGCGTTTATAAACAGAATATCGATCTAAGATCGCGGGTCTTCCCTTGAGATACCCATCTCTTGTCAACATGATTCCGGTCTTGACGCCAATTCTCATTAGTGTCACCGCATCAAACCAAATACCTGCAACCAATTCTGATGCGACCAAATGGCCCGGAGTGTATGGGTTCAAGCCAGCGCGAAAAAGTAACTCGGCTCGATAAACGTTGCCGACCCCAGCAATTACGCTTTGGTCCATCAACAATTGCCCGATTACAACTTTGCTGCCTGCCACCCTTGTGAGAAAGCGCTGTAGCTCGTGATCACCCGGGTCTATTCGTAGAGGATCTGGACCTAGCTTCGATTGTTTAGCCAACACCTGAAGTTGATCAAGTACTTCGCACGATGTCGGGCCCACGACGTCTGCAACCTGGTCGGCGTTCAGAAATCTCGCTCGGACCTGCCCTACTGGTTCGGGCGGGGTATCCTCAAAGCCTCGAAAACGCCACTTGCCATAAATACCCAGGTGAATTCTCACGGTTGCGCTCTCAAAGCCAAGATAAAGCTGCTTACCAAAAGCCTCGCTGGTCAAAAGTGCTTGACCCGACACTAGTTTCGAGTCAGTAAAGCGACCTTGCGGAGAAGTCAGGTCGACCGGCTTCCCCAAGAAATGTTTCGAAAAATGCCTTGCTGTTCGGTGAACGGTATGTCCCTCTGGCATCGGATTAGTAAATAACCTCTCCGGTATTTTCAAACTGCATCAGTTTGCCAATCCGTCGCACGTGGCGCTCATCATTTGAAAATGGCTGGGTGATGAATGTCTTTATTAGCTCAAGAACTTCAATGTTGTCGTGCTGCCTGGCACCAATTGCTGCAACATTGGCGTCATTATGGTCCCTGGCAAGCTCCGCGGTCTCCGGGTTCCAAATGAGTGCTGCCCGAATGCCCTTTACTTTATTGGCAGCCATTTGCTCGCCGTTTCCACTGCCGCCAATTACGATTCCGAGAGCCTCCAGACCAGTGACTCGGTCTTTGGCAACCGCCAAAGCAGCTTGGATACAAAACCCCGGGTAATCATCCAAAGCGTCGTAAACCTTAGGCCCGTGGTCGACAACTTCGTGCCCAAGTTCAGTCAGTGAATCGACTAAAAATCCGCTCAATTCCATGCCTGCGTGGTCGGTTGCTATGTGTATTTTCATGCTATCCCGCTGTCTCTAATTGGTAACTGGCAACAAAGTCCTCTGGGTTATCCATTCTGACCGCGATGGCCTCACCCCAGTCGAGTTTTATCAAAATCGCAGCTCCCGAACTTGGAATAAAGGCAAGAGTGTTTGACGCGTAACGCAAGCCCCAGCCGCCATAGTCTCTTGCTTGAACGTTTATCCGGCTGACTGACTCGATGGCGCTCAGAGGCACTGTCAGAAGAACCAACCCCCTAAGTCCGATCTCCAGGTTTTCACGAACTCTCAAACTGGGCTTAGCCGAGAATAACCAAACCATGATCACAACTGGAATAAGAACCAAGAGAAACCACTGACCAATAAACAGACTTTCGTTGGTATCTAGGCCCGCCTGGAGCATGGTGGTAGCGGTCACAACCAGAAGAATGAAGAAAAACAGACCGACTAAAAGCGACTTCATCAGAGGCTTGAGTAACTTTGCCGTATCTCCTGAGGTCTCGAGTGCAACAAGGCCAGACAAATAGGACACAAAACTGATCGTAACTAGCCACAAATAGCTGTTGAGGTCCAAAAATTGATCAGCTTGTCCGCTTACGCCCCAGTGGATCGCGACGGGGTCCGGGAGTAATCCAGCTGACCCCAGGGAAAAACTTCCGACAATAAATGCAATTGTTAAAACCGGGGCTATTAGATAGATTGCCAATCGTGTCGAGGTCATGTTTCTCAATCTACTTCTTGCCCAACTTGGCATTTAACTTGGGGCGAGTAAGCCGCAAAATCATAGATGCAGTAAAAGCGGTAAGAATGACGTACGCGAGAGTAAGCGCTGGGAGATTAACGCTCAGTACCGCAGGTGCCGCCAGAGCGGCTATCACGATTGAGAACTCGCCGCGCGGGATAAGGAACGCAGTTGTGCGCCAGACCGCCAACCGGTCCGTCAGGTCGCGCGTCACCCATCGCCCAACAACGTATTTTCCCGCGACGCCAACCGCCGTTAGCACCAACGCGAGTGGCAGCACCGCTGGCAACTCCGCCGGGTTGATTGTGATGCCAAAAAACAAAAAGAAAATCGCTGCGAAAATATCTCTAAGCGGCATCAGTCTGGACCTTGCTGCTTCAGCTACTTCACCGGTCAACAACAGCCCGATCAAGAAAGCGGCAACAACTCCCGAAAAGCCAACAAGATCGGCTAAGCCAGCCGCCAAAAGTGCCGTACCAAAAACTGTGAGCAGCAACCCGCCAGGCTCGTTCGGGTCGAGAAACTTCTGAAATCTAGAAGAGCCCTTGAAGCTCACGAGGATCACCAGGCCGGTGATAGCCAAGGCTAGTCCGACTGTTAGTAGGCCGTTCCAGACGCTGACCCCAGTAATAACGGCGGAAAGCAGCGGGAGGTAAGGGGCCAGAGCCAAATCCTCGAATACCAATACACCGATGGCGCGCTTGGAAACTTCCGACTTCCTAAAGCCCATTTCTTTGATGAGCTGAGCTGCAATACCCGAGGAAGACACATAAGTAATTCCGGCGAGCGCTAGTGCACCAGGGATGCCCCAGCCCAACAAAAAGCCAATCAGGAAACCGGGAGTGGCATTCGCGACAACGTCAATCACACCGGCACTTTTGCGCTCTTTGAATGACTTGGCCAAGTCATACGCCGAATACTCAAGTCCCAGGAGCAACAGGAGCATGATCGCTCCGATTTGAGCGCCGGTAACTAAAAACTCTTCGCTTAGCGAAAGAGGAATGAACCCTCCGTTGCCAAGAGCAAGTCCTATCATCAAATAAAGGGGCACTACCGAGAACTTCATCTTGTTGGCCAAAAAAGCAACCAAACCAAGGACCAACAGGGCCGCACCAATCTCAGCAAGCTGTGCTGAGGTCTCGGGTGTTGCCGCCGCCTGCAGGAACTGATTCATAAATCAATTATTGCCCAGAGTTTGAGGTAAAAAAGCATCTAGGCTGTTTAGAAACAAAGACTTAATGGAGAAAAAATGCCAGGGGAAAATCTCACTCGCCTAGAAGCGCAAGCAAGATCTAAGATGCTCGATGTTGACTCTTACATCGTTGAAGTCAATTTGACAGAGGATGCGGAGGTCTTTTCCTATGTCTCGATCGTGCGATTTAGTTGCAGCAAAGAGGGCGAAGAAACATTTATTGATGCGATTACTGCATCTGTTGAATCAATAGAGCTAAATGGACAAAATCTCGATCCTTCTAAGTATTCCGATGGCACCCGGATCACCCTGCCGAACCTGAAACACGAAAACCTTCTCACAGTAAAAGCTCACGGAACCTATTCAAATAGCGGCGAAGGCTTGCACCGGTTCGTCGATCCAGTGGACAACGAGGTTTATTTCTACACCCAATTTGAGGTGCCTGACTCTCGTCGTATGTTCGCCGTATTCGAGCAGCCGGACCTAAAAGCTAGTTTCGAATTCAGGGTCACCGGTAGCCAAAACTGGCAAATGATTTCAAACT
Organism: Aquiluna sp.; assembly: GCA_028822985.1. GTDB lineage: Bacteria > Actinomycetota > Actinomycetes > Actinomycetales > Microbacteriaceae > Aquiluna. Next base: position 19,688 of record JAPKCK010000003.1, on the reverse strand, counting down.
CCACCACTCCGGAACCACTGCCAATTGGTGAGGGGCTGGCTCGCTGGGAATTCGCGCCTACCCCGAGAATTTCCAGCTACATTACGGCCTTAGTAGCTGGACCGTACACCGTCTGGCGCGACGAACTAGTTTCGTCGAACGGACAGGTGGTTCCACTTGGAGTCTTCTGCCGAGGTTCACTGGCAACGTTTATGGATCCGGACTACATCTTCGACAAGACCAAAGCCGGCTTCACTTACTTCGAGAACCTTTTTGATTATCCCTACCCGTTTGACAAGTACGACCAGCTTTGGGTGCCAGATTTCAATGCCGGAGCGATGGAGAATGCTGGCGCAGTTACTTTCACGGAGAGCTACATTTTTAGATCCGCTGTTACCGACGCGGTCAGAGAGCGACGGGTAGTCACAATTTTGCACGAGCTTGCCCACATGTGGTTCGGAGACCTGGTGACCATGGTCTGGTGGAACGATCTGTGGCTAAACGAGAGCTTCGCCGAATATGTCTCTACCCTCGCAACCGCAGAAGCAACCGAGTGGACGGAAGCCTGGACTACTTTTGCGTCCCTAGAAAAAAGCTGGGCATATCGGCAGGACCAGCTGCCATCAACTCACCCGATTGTCGCCGAGATAAACGATCTCGAGGACGTTCAAGTGAATTTTGATGGCATTACCTACGCAAAGGGAGCCTCGGTTCTAAAGCAGCTCGTCGCATGGGTCGGTCAAGACTCGTTCATGCGTGGTGTTGGTAACTATTTCAAAAAACACCAGTGGAAAAACACCGAATTAAAGGACCTGCTCCTTGAGCTCGAGGCCGAGAGCGGCCGCGATCTAACAGAATGGTCATCGCTTTGGCTAGAAACTGCCGGCGTAAACACTCTTCGTCCTGACATCGAAGTTGATAAAGAGGGCAAGTTCACCAAGTTTGACATCATCCAAACGGCGATTGCTGACTACCCATACCTTCGTCCTCACCGATTGGGAGTCGGAATGTTTCAGCTTGTCGGTGGTCGACTTGAGCGTAGTGGCGAGATTGAAATCGATGTTGCGGGTCCCGTGACATCCGTCTCACAGTTACTGGGTGAGATAAGGCCGGCCCTGATACTAATAAATGACAAGGACCTTGCCTACGCAAAAATTCGACTGGACGACGGCTCATGGGCAGTAGCACTCGAGAACTTATCTGAGATCTCTGACTCGCTTGCAAGAACAATGATTTGGTCGGCGGCTTGGGACACCACCAGAGACGCCGAGGCGAAGCCGAGAGACTTCATTCAGTTGGTGCTAGACCACATTGGCAGTGAAACTGAGTCCACTACCGTCACGACACTGCTGCGACAACTAGTAACAACAGCGACGCTTTACGTTTCGGAAGATAAACGAGCAGAGACAGTTGAACACATAGCGGACTCGCTGATCTCGCTGGCAGAGGCTGCACAGGCCGGGAGCGATAACCAGCTGCAGTTTGCGAAATTCGTCGCTCAGTTCGCAACCAATTCCAAACAACTCGACTGGCTAGAGGGTCTAGTATCCGGACACAAAGCGCTCACAGGCCTAATAGTCAACGGAGACTTGCGATGGGAGATTCTGCTCGGACTGGCGGTCGGCAATCGCGCCGACCCAGACCGAATAGCGACCGAACTGGCCCAGGACAACACGGCAAACGGCAAAAAGTTTGCAGCCGCAGCGTTGGCAGCTATCTCAACTCCAGAGGCGAAGCTAAAGGCTTGGACGGAGCTGACAGAGCGCACCGAGTACTCGAATACGCTGATTAGCTCCGCCTCTTCTAGTTTCGGACGAGTCTCCGACACCAAGTTGCTCGAAATATACGCCGACAAGTACATGTTGATAGCCCAAAGAATCTGGGAGGAGCGGAGTTACCAGATTGCCTCTTACTTGTTGACTAATCTCTACCCAATCGCCCTGGCAAATAAAAGCCTCGCCGACAAGACCAAAGAACTCATTGATTCAAGCTTCGCCCAGTCAAAGCCCGCGTTTAGAAGGACGCTGGTGGAAAATCTGGCTGGTCTGGAACGTGGAATAAAAGCCCAAGCCAAAGACCAAGAGGAGAACTAAATGACCTTTACCGAATTCATGACCGAATGGTCCGCTCTGGTATCCATCGTGATTATCCTCGCGGCAGCTGTCGTGCTGCGTGTGCTGCTGAAGGTGGCATCGAAGAGAATTGTTAGGACCATTATCTCGGGAGTTCAGCGCGTCAAGAAGAATGATCGCCTGGACGACCTGATGGTGGAACAACGACTCACGCAGCGAACTAGGACCATCGCTACAGTCCTCGATAACTTCACAACCTGGGCAATCGCGATCACCGCGCTAGTGATGATTCTTAGCGAACTTGGAATTAACGTAGGGGCATTAATTGCCGTATCGACCGTTTTAGGTGCGGCTATTGGCTTTGGTGCCCAGTCGTTAGTGAAGGACATCCTCTCCGGAATCTTCATAGTCTTCGAAGATCAGTATGGAGTTGGTGACTGGGTCGAAATTGGCGATGTATCCGGAGAAGTGGAACGTGTGGGCCTGAGGGTTACCGAAGTTCGAGACATTCACGGAACACTGTGGTTTGTAAGAAATGGCGAGATTATTCAGGTGGGTAACGCCTCACAGGAGTGGGCAGCCGCTCTTCTGGACTTCCCATTTGCGTACGACAATGATGTTGATCAAGTTCAGGGCATTATACAAACGACCGCTGACGAAATGCGTAAGTCTAAGCAGTGGAGCAGCGACATGATTGCAGATGCCGACATGTGGGGAATGCAGCACGTTTCCGGTGAGCAGTTTGTTATCCGAGTTTCAATAAGGACTCTTCCTAATCGTCAGTGGGCGGTTTCAAGAGAGCTGAGAAAGCGTTGTAAGCAAGCCTTTGATAAACAAAATATCGGCCTACTTCGTGCAAGCAAAATAAATCTGGCGAAGTAATTGCAAGATTTCTATCAGCGAGTTGGCGGCCAGCCAATTTTTGAGCAGCTCACCCGCGCCTTCTACAAAGGGGTCGCAACCGATCCAATACTTAAACCCATGTATCCAGAGGAAGACCTGGAGCCCGCGCGAATCAGGTTGCAACTATTTTTGGAGCAGTACTGGGGAGGCCCGACTACCTACCAAGAGACCCGAGGTCATCCGAGGCTGAGAATGCGTCACAACGGTTTCAAGATAAACCCCGCTGCAAAACATGCCTGGCTAATGCATATGGAACTTGCAGTGAAGGCGCTCTCGATTTCTGAGATGGATAGAGACGAGCTCTGGGACTATTTGGAGCGGGCCGCTCACTCGATGCTAAACACGTTCGAGGACTAGGAAAACCTGAAGCTTTCCTTGGCTATCACGTGACCAAAGTCGCTACTGAGCCGGATCCAGCCATGGGCCCTGTATACCTTTACGGGAATACCTTTTTGCATGAATCCCAACCCAGCCATAGCAAAGGCTGAGCCAGCTGGAAAATTGTGCTCAATTCCTACTGCTTTACCCCAGATCTGAAGTCTTACCCTCGCGGCAATAGCGCTTCCGATACTCTCAGGAAGAGCTTCGGCCACGGCGGCAATGCCGTCCTTTGCCCAAGCGGAAATTTTCACTTGTTCAACTTCGCCCGCACGCACCCAGCCTTGGCGTGGCGGAGAAATGCCGGCCCAGCCAACCCTGGCAGCAGCTTTAGGTGGCGCCAAAAACAGCCCTTCGTTCTCGATGCTCTTTTCCACCGCTGCCAGTAGGTCTTCGATTGTAAAAAGTGAGTCAAGCTCGTTTTCGGAAGTGAGGTTGAGGGTTCTGAGTCCAATGACCGTGAGCCCGTCGCCCAACAAAGATCCGGCATAAATGGGGCTGACGTAAATTGCTAGCACAGACCCAAAGGCACGCAGCCTAACTGCGCCGGCGCTGTCTAAACGCAATGCTCTTTTTAGATAACCTGCGAGATCGACAAGGTCATTCGGGTCCTGAAAGGAGAGATTTTTATCCATGGTCAACTCCTAAACTAGTCAATGAGAGAAGGTTTTTATGCAAGATTCAGTTATTCCACAGGACCCAGTGGCGGATTTAGTTCGAATCTTGGACCTTGAACAGCAGAGCCCGACTACTTTTCTCGGTCAAACCCAATGGATGCCACATGGCAGAGTTTTTGGCGGACAAGTTTTATCACAGTCCCTAGTCGCTGCCACTAGGACGCTTGAGCCTGGGCGTCCGGTCCACAGCCTCCACAGTTACTTCTTGCGCCCGGGGGACGTGACAAAGCCGATTGAGTTCGAAGTTGACATCCTTAGAGATGGTCGCAGCTTTTCGGCCCGCCGTGTTCAGGCCAGCCAAGAGGGTAAGGCCATATTTTCAATGATTGCGTCTTTCCAGGATTCAAGTGCCGGTATGACCCACTCGGACTCAATGCCCGAAAACCTGCCCGCACCGGAGACTCTTCCTTCCGCAGCGTCAATTCTTTCAAACTTCGATCACCCGATAACGAATTACTGGGCCAAAGCGCGGCCGTTTGACCTTCGGCACGCAGGTGAACCAATTTATCTATCTGCAGCTAAAGAGCAGTCAGCTAAGCAGTGCGTATGGTTCAAGCCCATATCGGAGCTGCCCGCTGATGAAGGCATAGAAGTGGCGAGCCTGGCTTATGCAAGCGACTATTCGATACTCGAGTCAATAATGAGGCGCCACGGCGTTAGCTGGGCGCACAAAGGTCTTAGTTCAGCAAGCCTGGATCACGCAATGTGGTTTCACGAGAAGCCAGACTTCAGTGACTGGCTGCTTTACGTTCAGCACTCTCCCGCTGCGCAAAACAGCCGCGGGCTGGCACTCGGGCAAATTTTCAACAGAAGCGGGAGCCTAGTTGCATCTGTCGCGCAAGAAGGAATGCTGAGGATTCCAGAGCTTTCCTAGTCTCTGGTAAGCCTGCGATAGGTGGATCGGTGAGGCTTAGCAGCGTCCGGGCCCAATCGCTTGATCTTGTTTTCCTCGTATGAGTCGAAGTTGCCCTCAAACCAGTGCCAATTATCTGGCTTTTCGTCTGTCCCCTCGTGAGCCAAAATGTGCGTGGCCACCCGGTCCAGGAACCAACGATCGTGAGTGATCACAACGGCGCAACCAGGGAATTCTAGAAGCGCATTTTCCAAAGATGACAAAGTTTCGACATCGAGGTCGTTTGTCGGCTCGTCAAGGAGGAGGAGATTTCCACCTTTCTTCAGTGTCAAGGCTAGGTTCAGTCGATTCCTCTCGCCACCCGATAGGACCCCGGCTTTCTTTTGTTGGTCGGCGCCCTTGAACCCAAAAGCTGCAACGTAGGCCCTGGATGGCATTTCAACTTGTCCAACCCGGATGTAATCCAGCCCTCCGGATACAACCTCCCAGAGTGACTTATTCGGATCGATACCTTCTCGAGACTGGTCTACGTAGCTGATCGAAACGGTCTCACCAATCTTGAGATCCCCGTCGTCAATCTGATGCATGCCAGTTATGCACTTAAACAAAGTTGATTTACCGACACCGTTCGGGCCGATAATTCCAACTATTCCATTTCTAGGCAAGGTGAAGCTCAAGTCGCTGAAAAGCGGCCTGTCCTCGAACCCCTTGGAGATTTTCTTGGACTCAATGACTATGTCGCCAAGCCTTGGCCCCGGCGGAATTTGAATTTCCTCGAAATCTAGCTTTCTAGTCTTGTCCGCTTCTGCAGCCATTTCCTCATATCTTGAAAGCCTGGCCTTCGACTTTGTTTGCTTGGCCTTGGGGCTTGATCTAACCCATTCAAGCTCGTCGGCAAGTCGCTTGGACAATTTGGCGTCCTTCTTGCCGGCAACCTGCAGCCTCTCCTGCTTCTTTTCCAAATATGTCGAATAATTACCCTCATACGGGTAAGCGCGACCGCGGTCCAGCTCGAGAATCCATTGGGCAACGTTGTCTAGGAAGTACCTATCGTGGGTGACCGCGAGCACTGCGCCCGCGTATTGCGCTAGGTGCTGTTCGAGCCACAAAACACTCTCAGCGTCCAAGTGGTTCGTCGGCTCATCAAGTAGAAGCAGGTCCGGCTTTTGCAGCAAAAGCTTGCACAAAGCAACTCTTCGCCTTTCGCCACCCGAAAGGTTAGTTACCGGAGTGTCCCCGGGTGGGCAGCGAAGCGCATCCATGGCCTGCTCGAGTTGATTCTCAAGATCCCAGCCATCGGAAGCGTCTATCTGCTCCTGAAGTGTTCCCATTTCCGCCAAAAGGGTGTCGTAGTCGGCGTCTGGGCTAGCAAGCTCAGCGCTAATTTCATTAAATCGCTCAATCTGAGCAATGGTTTCGGCAGCGGCCTCCTGCACGTTTCCAAGGACCGTCTTCTCTTCGTTTAGCGCCGGCTCCTGCATCAAGATGCCAACAGTCGCATCGGGTGCCAGTCGAGCTTCTCCGTTCGAAGGGTTGTCCAAACCAGCCATGATTTTTAGAACAGAGGATTTACCTGCACCGTTCGGTCCAACAACCCCGATTTTCGCACCCGGATAAAACGCGAGTGTTACATCGTCAAGAATAACTTTGTCGCCGTGCGCTTTACGCGCCTTGTTCATTTGGTAAATAAATTCAGCCAAGAAAAATGCCCATCCAATTTGGAAGAGGGAGACCCCTCTTCGTCGTTTGCTCTGGGAAGAGTTTATCCCAGTGCTAAAAAGCGCATTGCCCTTTGAATTTGCAAGTGACGAAGAGGGGTTCGGGTCTGGGTTTTGGGGGGCGCCAGACCCATCGAACTCTATGCGGGCTGAAGCGTAGAGTCCGAATCTTCAGTTTGCTGGTTATGACGTGCGACCCTTTCGAATGTGCTGGTGCCAAACAAAAGGTCGTGCCCAAGACAATCCGCCTCAATTTCAACTGTCGTTCCAGTGCGCTCGCCGTTATCCCAATCGCGCACCTTTAGTCGACCGCTAACGAAGATTCGGTCGCCCTTAGCAATAGATTCGCTAGCGTTGACGGCAAGTTGCCTAAATGCCACGACCGTGAACCAATTAGTGTCGCCATCGGCCCATGCACCCGAATCTTTATCGAATCGTCGACTGCCGGATGCCAAGCGAAATGAAGTGACTGAGAGCCCCTCGGATGTGACGATGCTTCTCGGAGTGGTGGCAACCAAACCGACTGCCGTATAAGTTTCTGCCATTTATGAGCCTTTCCTTGTGATTCTGGAAAGTGTGGCAAAAGATCAATCAGAATTGTGATGCCAAAACTAATCTGTGGAAAACTTTCTACCGAAGAAGGCTTGTGAACTTCGCTCTGACCTTAGAGACCTTCGGAGCCACCACGGCAAGGCAATAGCCCTGGTTGGGGTTCTTATCGAAATAATCTTGGTGATAATCCTCGGCCTCGAAGTTTTCGGCTAACGGAGTGACTTCGGTGACTACATTTTCGCCCCAAATTTCCTTGGCTCTCTCGACAGCGTCGCTAAAAACTTGCTTTTGGACTTCGCTCGAATAAAACATCGCTGATCGATACTGATCTCCAACGTCAGCTCCCTGGCGATTCAGCTGAGTTGGATCGTGCAAAGTGAAGAAAATATCCAGTATCTGCTCGGAGGAAATCTCATCGGGATCGAACGTGACATTCACGACTTCAGCGTGACCTGTATTGCCATTACAGATATCTTCATAGCTCGGGTTGGGCTTGTGGCCGCCCGTGTAACCGCAGGTCACCTCTCCCACACCGCGGAATTGGACATAAGCTGAATCTAGGCACCAAAAACACCCACCGGCAAGCACAAAAGTTTCCATAATGTTCCTAAACTTAGAAGGTCATCCAATTGATTCCCAATTGGCATTTTGAAAGGTACGGCACAAGCCTAATTGACTCAAAAACACCCTACGCTCGGCGTGCTTTATGCGGCCAGTGCCGCAATCTTATTTGGACTAAATGCCTCCACCACCAAAGTCATAATTCAATCGGGTATTACCCCTGAACAAGCCGTTTTAGTTCGGTCTGTTACCGCAGGCCTAATCGCACTTGCCTGGGCGCTCATTGCAAATCGTTCCGATCTACGGGTGGAAAAGCGGCTCATCCCGAGACTTTTACTTTTAGGAATTGTGGGCGTGGGGACTCTTCAGTGGGCCTACTCGCAGGCGGTAGTGCTACTGCCAGTTGGAATCGCACTGCTCATCGAGTACACAGCCGTACTTTGGGTGCCAATAATTGCGTTGCTTTTTTTCAAGGAACGAGTAAAAAAACAGATTTGGTTTGGAGCTGCGCTGGTGCTTGGTGGCTTGGCGGTCGTTGCACAAATTTGGGACAGTCAACTTAGCGGTCTAGGTATTATTTATGCGCTTGGAGCGGCCGCCTCGCTAACCACTCACCTGATAGTCGGGGAGCGAATTCAGCGACACTTACCCACAAACGTCACCATGGCGTATGGAATGGGTATTGCGTCCCTGCTGTACCTGCCCTTTTCAAGGCTAAACGAATTTGACTACGGAAGCCTGACCGACGGCTTAGACCTGAGTGGAAATCTTTCTGGAATAACAGTTCCGTTGTGGATCATGCTCCTCCTGCTAGGGGTAGCCGGAAGCTTCCTGCCCATGGCTTTTACTTTTCTTGCGCTACGTCACCTGGGGGCGACTTTGGTGGGCGTAGTGGCTACATCGGAGACGATTCTGGCCGCGATGTTCGCCTTACTGTGGCTTGGGGAGCTGATTAGCCTGACCCAGGCCCTCGGAGGTATGGTGGTAATCGTAGGTATCGTTTTGGCACAGACGTCCAAACGGCAAAGGATAGTAAAGGTGGTTGATTAGATTGGCAACAATAAACTTGGTCCAAGCGGATTTCGAAGCAACAGTAAACAGTGATGGCATAACGCTTGTCGACTTTTGGGCCGAATGGTGCGGCCCCTGTAAAACCTTTGGTCCAATTTTCGAGGAGGCCTCCAATGGCCACCCAGAAATCACTTTCGCCAAGGTCGACACCGAGGCAGAACAAGAACTTTCCGGCATGGCTGGAATCTCTTCGATCCCGACACTGATGATTTTCAGAGATGGCATTTTGCTCTTCAGCCAAGCAGGCGCGCTGCCGGCTCCGGCACTGAACGAGTTGATTGATAAAGTTAAGGGCCTCAACATGGCTGATGTTCACGCGGAAATCGCAAAGCAGCAATCTGATCCCGAAGCAAGCTAGCAACCGAACTTGAAAAACAATTCAATCGCCATGTTGGCGACGATAGCTGGGATCGGGATTTTGGCCTGGTTGATTGGATTTTTTGACCCGACGACATGTACTCCCGATGTTCAGGTCGCGGGGTGGTCCTCCTGCGAGGAAATTGCCAACCAGAGAACTATCGCGCTTTATGCGCTGATTGGCGTGACTGTCGCCGGCGTTCTAATAACGACAGTTCTAAAGCGAAAAAAGAAGTAGCCACTTTCTTGGCAACTTACTCTCTGGGTGAGCCGCAAGAGAATCTCTCTAAATCAATTCTTGAGTCTCCACATACTTCAATTCTGGAAAAGCTTGCGCGACGGCGGGGTGGGTGATCATTCCCTCGTGCACGTTTAGGCCCAGAGCCAAAGCGGGATCATTCTTTAGGGCGGCCTTCCAGCCTTTTGTTGCCAGCTGCAGCACATAAGGCAGTGTGGCGTTGGTTAGGGCCCGCGTTGAAGTCGAAGGCACCGCTCCCGGCATGTTTGCAACGCAGTAATAGATAGTTTGGTGAACCTGAAAGGTCGGTTCATCGTGGGTAGTCGGCCTGGAGTGCTCAAAGCAACCTCCCTGATCAATCGCGATGTCAACAAGTACAGCTCCGGACTTCATCTCGCTCACCATTTTGTCGGTCACCAATTTTGGAGCCCTCTCGCCCGGAATAAGAACCGAACCGATGACTAAATCTGCATCCTTTAGCTGCTCGGCAATCTCGTAGGAGGTCGAAGCTCTGGTTTGCACCTCAGAATTGAAACGCTCGTCAATCTCCCTGAGCCTTGGAAGCGACAGGTCAATAACAGTCACATCTGCGCCCATGCCGTTGGCAACAAGGGCTGCTTCGGTCCCGGCGACACCGCCACCGATTACTACAACCTTGGCACGCGGTGTTCCAGGAACTCCACCCATAAGCATTCCGGCACCGCCGTTTGTCTTCATCAGCTGGTAAGCACCTATCTGCGCCGAGAGTCTGCCTGCGACCTCACTCATCGGTTGCAGCAAAGGAAGGGAACGATTCTCCAGCTGAACAGTCTCGTAGGCGATTGCCGTGGTCCCGGACTGGATAAGAGCATCTGTACATTCCCTAGAAGCTGCAAGATGCAGATAAGTGAAGAGCACTTGCCCCTTACGCATCAGCGGGTACTCCATAGCTATCGGCTCTTTAACCTTGCAAAGTAATTCGGCCTTGGACCAAACCTCTTCGGCAGTGGCAGTAATGGTCGCGCCGGCTTTTTCGTAATCGTCGTCCCGAAAGCCCGAGCCTTCGCCCGCACTTGACTGGATTAGAACCCCATGGCCCCGCGTGACTAACTCGTGCACACCGGCCGGTGTGAGCGCGACTCGAAATTCGTTGTTCTTAATTTCCTTGGGGACGCCAACTAACATTTATTCTCCTTGAGCAAGTGACTTGAATTCTTGCAAATAATTCGCTTAGGCGGATAAAATACGAAGAATCTTCACTTATTTCAGGAAGATGCATGATATTCAATGAAAAATGAGGTTTTTAAAATGCTCAAGCCGCAGAATATTCGCGTCAACGACGAGGTCGACGAAATCGACCGCTCGATTCTTTCGATACTCGGCAAAAATGGCCGTATTTCTAATGCTGATCTAGCGAATCAAGTTGGCATAGCAGCCTCGACCTGCCTTGGTAGAGTTCGCAATCTGGTTCAGCGCAAGGTGATTAGATCTTTTGCCGCCGACATCGCTCCAGAGGCTCTTGGGTTAGAACTCCAGGCTCTGATCTCGGTGTCACTTCGTGCGGGAGCGAGAGCAAACCTTGCCAGTTTCATGACTGCAATGCGTGAGCACCCACAGGTGATTCAAGTGTTCTTCCTGGGTGGTGCAGAGGATTTCATTGTGCACATCGCGGTCGCAGATTCAGACGCAGCAAGAGAGTTTGTGCTGGACCAACTAAGCAATAACGCATCAGTGGCAACGACCAGAACCAACATCGTCTTCGACCACTTTCACAAGGGGCCAATTAGCTAGAGTTGGGCTTATCTGGAGGGTCAAAATGACTGAGTCAATGCACCAAGCAGGAGCAGACAGCGAGCTCCGCGAGGCCATCTATAAATATGCAGCCCAGCGCATGGCCATGGACCCGGTTCCACTCGACGGACCGCGCTCAAGAATCGAGCTGGAAACGCACGCAGGGATCACAATAAGCGAGGCTGGCATCGGTGGGCAGAAAGCTCTATCCATCTTCGAAGAAGTTTTAGCCCCCGCAACCATCTCCACCGATCACCCGAATTTCCTTTCGTTCATCCCCGCTGCACCCACGGAGGCCGCGACTCTTTTCGATCTGGTGGTTTCCGCGAGCTCTATCTACGGTGGCTCATGGACCGAAGGTGCTGGGGCTGTTTTCGCAGAAAATCAGGTCCTTGAATTTCTGGCTGACGAAGCGGGGCTTCCGAAGGGGGCCGGCGGAGTATTTGTTCAAGGCGGCACTCTGGGAAACCTATCCGCGCTTGTGGTTGCGCGCGATGTCGCAGAAGCCAAGCACGGGCTTCAAAATTGGGCAATAATCTGCAGCTCCGAGGCGCATTCATCAGTCAAGTCCGTCGGGAAAGTAATGGGCGTAACAGTCATTTCTGCTGACGCAAGTGCGACTGGCTCGTTGACAGGCGACTCCGCCGAATCTGCAATTCAAGAAGCCAAGACCCAGGGGCTGATTCCTTTCGCTCTGGTGGGCACAAGCGGCACCACTAATTTTGGCATCATTGACAAGCTCAATGAACTAGCGAATGTCGCTGCCGCTAATGATCTTTGGTTCCACGTTGATGGGGCCTACGGTTTGGCAGGAGTCTTAGTCGACGAGCTGAAGCATCTCTACGTGGGGCTAGAAAGAGCTGACTCATTTATTGTCGACCCGCACAAGTGGTTATTTGCACCCTTTGACGCTTGCGCTCTTGTGTACCGCGACCCGGATCTTGCCCGCCAAACGCACACCCAGCACGGTGAATATTTAGAGACTCTAAATAAGAATCATGACTGGAACCCATCTGATTTTGCTTTCAACCTCACTAGACGGGTTAGAGGATTGCCTCTCTGGTTTTCACTCGCAACCTACGGGGTTGCTGCTTACCGCTCGGCAATCAAATCGAATGTCGACCTAGCAAAGAAAATTGGCGTTGAGATTTCTACCCGTGCCAACCTCAAGCTGGTACGCAACCCCCAACTCTCAGTCGTAGTGTTCGAAAGAGTCGGCTGGGATGCCAACGACTATGAAGACTGGTCGAAAAAATTACTTGAATCCCAGTTCGCATTCGTTGTCCCCTCCAGCCACCTAGGGAAGCCAAACACGAGGTTCGCAATAGTCAACCCGACAACCAAGTATGAAGATCTGGTTGCAATCCTGGACACGATGGATTAGCCGTGAAACTAACCCAGGTTGCGTCACCGAAATCACTCAGCCGCGTTCGAGAGCCTGAGCGCTCAATCATCAAGGTCGCCGCCGTCCAAATCAACCACAATGTTGATCCAGCTGCACACACAGCGAAACTTCTTGAGGCAATCGAGATTGCCGTGGACGCAGGCGCCCAAATAATTTTTCTTCCTGAGCTAACGCTTTCAAGATACCCGGCCGACCAATTGCCCACGGGGGCGCCTAACCGAAATGCTGAGCAACTGGAATCAGGGCCAACGTTCAGCCTGGTTTCACAGCAGGCCAAAAAATACGGCGTCGTTATTCACGCGTCGCTTTATCAAGAGGCGGGTCTGACTGATGGAAGAGGGCTGAACACAGCGATCGTCGTTGGGTCACACGGGGAGCTTCTGGGATCAACACCGAAGCTCCACATTCCGGTTACCGAGGGTTACTTCGAAGACAAGTATTTCGCTCCGGGTCAAAGCAATGACCCCTACCCCGTGTTCGAAATGGACCTAGTCGGAAAACCAAGGCTTGGTCTACCAACTTGCTGGGATGAGTGGTTTCCCGAAGTTGCGAGGGCTTATGCGTTGGCAGGAGCGGATATTCTTTGCTACCCAACCGCCATTGGCTCCGAGCCTGACCATCCCGATTTTGACACCGAACCGCTTTGGCGTCAGGTAATTATCGGTCACGCGATTGCTAACGGTTTATTTATTGTTGTTCCAAACCGCTGGGGCAACGAAGGTCTATTGGATTTTTACGGTTCGTCATTCGTCGTTGATCCCTACGGCCGTATTTTGGCTCAGGCCGGCCGGTCCGGTGATGAGGTATTGGTCGCCGAACTCGACTTAGACCAACGAAGAGATTGGCTAGAGCTGTTTCCATTCTTCGCTACGCGCCGACCAGATACTTACGGTTCTATCTCAGATGCAGTCATCAACAAGAGAGTTCCCGGCGGCAAGGGTGAGCACGGTGGCATTCCGGGGCTGACTCCATGACATACATAATGCCTCCCGAATGGGACAAGCACGAACGAACCTGGATCGCATTTCCCCACGATGGTTACACGCTTGGCGACACTCCCGATGAACAATACGCGGCCCGAAAAACCTGGTCCAATGTCGCTAACACGGCAAGCAACTTTGAAAAAGTGACCGCCATCGTTCACCCCAAAGACCTTGCCATCGCGAAGAAGTTTCTTTCTAGACAGGTCGAAATCTTTGACTTGGTAATTGACGATGCTTGGGTAAGGGACAGTGGTCCCAGCTTTGTCAAAGACGAGGCTGGCGAACTGGCTTGCGTTAACTGGGTCTTTAATGGCTGGGGTGCTCAAAGCTGGGCGAAATATAGAAATGACAGCAAGATTGCTCAGGAAGTGGCGAGCTTTCTGGGGGCTCCGCGAATAGACAGTGACATGGTCAACGAAGGTGGCGGTATTCACGTCAACGGCCAAGGTCAAGTGCTACTTACCGAAACGGTGCAACTAGACCCGGATCGAAATCCAAACTGGACCAAGGAACAGGTTGAGGAAGAACTTGCCAGAACCATTGGCGTGAGTGACTTTGTCTGGCTGAAACAAGGACTCACCAGAGATTATGACGAATTCGGCACTCGAGGCCATGTTGATATTGTGGCGTGCTACTTACCCGACCAAAGAGTGATATTTCATGACCAAAAGAATCAGAATCACCCAGACTTTCCGGTGAGCGAATCCATCAGAAAACAACTTGTAGGCGCTGAGCTTGCCGCCGTATCGCTTCCCGCCCCAACGACCCTCAGGGACGATGAAGGTTTCGTTGATTACAGCTACGTCAATCATTACGTTATGAATGACGCGGTCCTACTTGGAAGCTTTGAGGATCAAAACGACAAAGAGGCTCAGGCCATTTTGAGAGACTGCTACCCAAATAGAGAAGTAATTTTGATTGATGCCCGTGAGCTATTTGCTCGCGGCGGCGGAATCCATTGCATCACGCAGCAGCAACCGGAAGCAACCATTTCCTAAATGGAGATATCCCCTAAGCGCAGGAGTTATAAATGACAAAAAAAAGAGCCTCCAGTGAGATTGATGTCCTCGCAAACAATTGGGTAGAGGAATTAGCCGCCCTCTACCCCTCCTTCGCGACCGACATTGGTTACCCCGGTGGCGAAAGTGAGATGGATGACCACTCCCCCGAGGCTCTGGCCAAAGAGCAGTTGGCCATCAAAGAGGTTCTTGCCAAGTTGGCATCGCTCAAGCCACAAGATCAGATAGACGAAGTGACTAAAGATGCGATGACCGCTTCCCTGAGTCAGGAAATCCAAAGCTATGATTCGGGCCTTCACTTCAGAAACCTCAACAACATTGCGTCTCCGGCTCAAGGGGTACGAGACATTTTTGATAACTCACCTACGGCCACAATAAAAGATTGGGAAAACCTAGCTTCCAGAATGCGAAGAGTAGAAGCATCCTTGTCTGGATACATCGAAACACTGAGAATCGGACTGAATGCAAATGACGCTCCAGCCAGGCGCCAGGTCGAAGCTGTCATTGATCAGGTTCGACAAATCACAGCTACCGACGGCTTCTTTCGTGAGTTCGCAAGAGACGCCAAGGTACAAGAGGGCGAGCTCTCGCAAGAACTTATGAAAGATCTGGCCGAGGCTGCCGAAGCCGCGACCCAAGGATATGCGAAATTTGGATCGTTTTTAGAACAAGAGCTCTTGCCAGGCGCGACCGTTGAGGATGCGATAGGCAGGGAGCGCTACGAGTTGTTGTCGATGAGGTTCTTAGGAACCAAAGTGGACCTAGACGAAGCTTACGAGTGGGGCAAGGAAGAGCTTGCCAGGATAGTCGCCGAGCAAGCCTTAGTGGCCGAAAAAATCCTCCCCGGGGCGAGCGTGGAAGAGGCGATAACCTACTTGGAAAAGGACCCCAGCACCAAGCTTCATGGCACAAAGGCGCTTCAGGAATGGATGCAGCAGCTCTCGGACGCTGCCGTGGCGGCCCTTTCCGGAACACACTTTGAGATCGCTGAGCCGATAAAAAAGCTCGAGTGCATGATTGCGCCGACTAAACACGGTGGCATTTACTACACAGGACCATCAGATGACTTTTCAAGACCCGGGCGGATGTGGTGGTCGGTGCCAGTCGGCGTTACTGAATTCGACACTTGGCGTGAAACCACCACTGTCTACCACGAGGGGGTTCCCGGTCATCACCTTCAAGTGGCTCAGGCAACCTATGTGAAAGAAACCCTTAATGCTTGGCGACGCCTAGCTTCCTGGACCTCTGGTCACGGAGAAGGTTGGGCTCTGTATGCCGAACGCCTAATGGACGAGCTTGGTTACCTAAATAACCCAGCTGATCGACTTGGGATGCTCGATGGTCAGCGAATGCGTGCTGCTCGTGTTGTTCTGGATATCGGGGTTCACTTGGGCAAACCGAGGCTCGACGGCAGCGGAACTTGGGATTTTGAGTACGCACTTGAATTCATGGGTAAGAACGTAAACATGAGTAAAGAATTTGTAAAGTTCGAAGTGACCAGATATTTCGGATGGCCAGGACAAGCACCAAGCTACAAAATTGGGCAGCGCATCTGGGAGCAAGTGCGGAATGACTACGCAACGAAAAAGGGTGATGACTTTGACATCAAGCTATTTCACAAAACTGCACTAAATCTTGGCGGGCTTGGGCTTTCGACCCTTCAAAAAGCAATGGCGCAGGCATAGCGCCCGCTTTTTGGTTAAGCTTGGCAACGTGTCTAAAGTTCTAGCATCACTCCCCATAGGGGAAAAGGTCGGTATCGCATTCTCCGGAGGTCTCGATACCTCGGTCGCTGTTGCGTGGATGCGTGAAAAAGGCGCAATTCCCTATGCCTACACAGCCAACCTTGGTCAGTATGACGAGGACGACATTGATGGAATTCCAGATCGAGCAAAAGAATATGGTGCCGAGGCAGGCGTAATTGTGGACGCCCGAGAAGCGCTGGCCGAAGAAGGGCTCATCGCTCTTGCTTGTGGTGCATTCCACATTCGAACTGGCGGGAAGGTTTATTTCAACACCACTCCGTTAGGCCGAGTAGTCACCGGAACTCTTTTGGTTCGAGCCATGAAACAAGACGGCGTTGAAATCTGGGGAGATGGCTCGACCTATAAGGGCAATGACATAGAACGGTTTTATCGCTACGGTCTGCTAGCCAATCCAAACTTGAAAATTTACAAGCCCTGGCTGGACGCTGGCTTTGTGGCAGAACTTGGGGGCCGTGAAGAAATGAGTCAGTGGCTTCTTGAGCGAGACCTTCCCTATCGCTCCTCTGTTGAAAAGGCATACTCAACAGACGCCAACATGCTCGGAGCTACTCACGAGGCCAAGAGCTTGGAGTTTTTGAACACACCATTGGAAATAGTCGAGCCAATAATGGGCGTGAAGCATTGGGATGACTCAGTAAAGATTGAAACCGAAGAAGTTACGGTTGAATTCGTGCAGGGTCGACCCGTGAAGATAAACGGTGAGGTGCTATCTAGCGCCGCTGAGATTATTTTTAAAGCCAACGAAATTGGTGGCCGACACGGACTTGGCATGAGCGATCAGATTGAAAACCGAATAATAGAAGCTAAATCTCGCGGCATCTATGAGGCTCCTGGCATGGCGCTGATACATGTTTGCTACGAAAGACTTCTGAGTGCAATACACAACGAAGACACCGTCGCCAGCTACCATCAAGAAGGCCGCAGGATGGGACGACTGCTGTATGAAGGTCGCTGGTTGGACCCGCAGACCCTAATGCTCAAGGAATCCCTCATGAACTGGGTTGCCAGTGCCGTCACTGGTTCGGTGACGCTAAAACTTCGCAGAGGCGATGACTACACAATTATGAACACCGAAGGTACGGGCTTTAGCTACCACCCGGAAAAGCTGTCGATGGAGCGCAATAAGGAAGAGGCCTTCGGCCCGACCGATCGAATCGGCCAGTTGACAATGCGAAACCTAGACATCGAAGACACCAGAGCCAAGCTTGATCTTTATAAGGGCCAAGGTCAGCTTTCTGATAACGCGAGTGACCTGACCTAGTGAGCATCCACATTGGGGCCGAGCCTGGAGACATTGCGGAAACGGTTTTATTACCCGGAGATCCACTGCGTGCAAAGTGGATAGCGGAGACCTTTTTAGAAAACCCTGTTCAGTACAACTCCGTGAGAAACATGTTTGGATTCACAGGAACCTTCAACGGACAGCGGGTATCGGTTCAGGGGACTGGCATGGGCGCTCCTTCAATCGGAATCTACGCTCACGAGCTTTTCGAAGATTTTGGAGTGCAAAAAGCAATCCGAGTTGGAACCTCAGGTGGGTTGGCGCCAACTAAATTGCGCGATGTAGTAATTGCCATGACCTCGTCTACCGACTCTCAAATAAATCGACGCGCCACCAACGGCCTAGATTTTGCGCCAAGTGCAGACTACGAACTTCTCGAAAAGGCAGTTGCAAAGGCAAGAGAACTTGAAATCAGCTTTCATGTTGGCGGCATAGCCTCCGGTGATCTTTTTTATGACACTACGGACTCGCTAGAGCAATGGAAAAAGCTGGGGATTCTGGCCTTAGAGATGGAAACCAACCAGCTCTACACTCTTGCAGCCAGGTTTAGCCGAAAAGCGCTGAGCATTATCACGGTGTCAGACATGATGGATGGCTCTGGTCACACTTCTTCAGAAGAACGAGAATCCGGATTCGCAAATATGGTCGAAATAGCGCTAGCAGCCTCCAGGTGAAGTACGTCAAAGTTTTGCTTCAAATTGGCCTCGGGTTCGGTCTGTTATCCGCTGGTATTTCCCACCTGACCACCGCAAGAGCTGAATTCCAGGCTCAAGTTCCAACTTGGCTTCCGCTAGATGCTGACTTCGTAGTAATCGCATCCGGAATTGTGGAAATCTCCTTAGGCCTTGGACTCCTAATACTCTGGAAACAGCTCCCGAGAAAGTTGATTGGGTTGGGAGCCGCCCTGTTTTTCATCGCGATTTTCCCGGGTAATCTTTCGCAGTGGATAAATGGAATCAGCGCTTTCGGCCTAGACACAGACCAAGCTCGATTCACGCGGTTATTTTTTCAACCGGCGCTGGTTGGTTGGGCACTGATTTCCACCAATGGCTATCGCCTGCTCAGGCGCAAGAAACCATAGTTCCACTGGAGTAAAATCTAGGGGTGCCAACAACCCAAAATATAATCGGCTTCTTACTGCTATCGATAGTCATAATTCTGGTACCAGGGCCAAGCGTGTTGTTTGCAATCGGTCGAGCACTGGTGCTTGGAACAAGAGCCGCGCTTTTTAGCGTTTTTGGAAACGCACTAGGTGTTGGATTACAGATTCTTATTGTGGCTCTGGGCCTCGGTGTTCTTATCCAACAATCTCCGGATCTATTTTTTGTTATCAAGGTAGTTGGCGCACTAATGATCGGCTACTTGGGACTGAAAGCGATCTGGCAACGCAAAAAAGCTGATGCGGGTAATGCCTCGGTTTCACCTTCGGGTAAAAAAGTCCTAAGTGAATCAATTGTTGTTGGCATCACGAATGCTAAAACTTTGGTGTTCTTCATAGCGGCGTTGCCAAGTTTCGTAGACCCCTCTGGCGGCAACCCCAGCGCACAAATGCTTATTCTGGGTGCGCTATTTCTAATCATTGGAGTGACAAGTGATTCGGTTTATGCGATTGCAGCAGGTAAAGCCCGGCACTGGCTTGGTGGTTCAGAAAAACGCCTGGCAAATTTCCGCGGACTCGGAGGCCTAGCCCTGATGTTCTTGGGTCTCTACATGCTGCTGGATGCTCTCCTGTAAAAGGCTAACCTTTTCGTCTTTTGAGCAGTAGCGAGTCGACCTCATACCTTGCTGGAATCGAATTGGACGCTCCCCTGGATTGAACAGAAATCCCTGCCGCAACGGTACCTAGCTCCGCGGCCTCCAATGGTGTTAGTCCCTGCGCTAGTCCCGCCACCGCATAGCCGCAAAAAGTGTCGCCCGCACCGGTCGCGTCAATTGCATCGACTACCATGGCGTCGACATTGCCCAGGAACTGTCCATCAGCAAATACCGATACCCCCTGAGCGCCCCGGGTGACAAACACGAGCCCCACAAGTTTAGAGAGCTCAGCACCGGCGCTTTCGCTGGACATCTCTTGACTCCTTCACTCGCTGCTCTTGATGAGAAG